>CAZAYP010000055.1:0-37224 GCA_964489425.1 uncultured Verrucomicrobiota bacterium
CGGCCTGGGTCACCACGTGCGCTTGCCCAGCCACGGTGAGCGTGCCGGTCCGCGCCGCCCCGTTGTTCACCGCCACGGAGTAAATCGTCGCGCCGCTGCCCGTCCCGGCCCCGCCGGAGGTCACGGTGATCCAGTTCACGTTCGTCGTCGCTGTCCACCCGCACCCGCTGCCGGTGACCTGCGTGACCGTGACCGTCTTGCCACCGCCACTGGCCAGGAAGCTGGCGCTGGCCGGCGTGATGCTGAAGGTGCAGGCCGAAGCCGCCTGGGTGACTACATGCGCCCAACCCGCCACGGTAAGCGTGCCGGTCCGCGCTGCCCCGCTGTTCACGGCCACGGAATAAATCGTCGCGCCGCTGCCCGTCCCGGCACCGCCGGAGGTCACGGTGATCCAGTTCACGTTCGTCGTCGCTGTCCACCCGCACCCGCTGCCGGTGACCTGCGTGACCGTGACCGTCTTGCCACCGCCACCGGCCAGGAAGCTGGCGCTGGCCGGCGTAATAGTGAAGGTGCAGGCAGGCGGCGTCTCATCGTCCACGATCGTCACGGTCGTGGCAGCCGGGCTGCCCAGGGTCGCCCCCGTCGCCCCGCTCAGGGTCGCTGTGAACGTCTCGTTGCCTTCATACGCCGCGTCGTTCAAGATCGTCACCGTGAAGGTCTTGTCCGCCGCGTCTCCGTTCGCCCACGAAAGCGTTCCGCTTGCGGTCGTGTAATCCGACCCCGCCGTGGCCGTCCCGTTGGCGGTCGCGTAGTTTACCGTGGCCGCCCCGTAGCTGCCGCCCGTGCGGGTCGCCGTGATGGTCACGCTGCCGCCGGTCTCGTTCACCGAATAGGTCGCCGCGCTCAGTTGCACCGTGCCCGCCGGCGCGGCCGTCCCTGTCCCCGATGCGGCAATAATACCCGACCCGCTCGTCTTGTCCGAGTATACCGTCACCCAACCGACGTAGGTCGTCGCTGCCACCGGCGCAAACGTCACGGTCACATTGCGGTAACCGCCCGCCGCAATACTTCCGCTCCACGCCGCCCCGCTGAACACGCTGGTCGCCCCAGCACCATAGCTGATGGCGCTGACATTCAATGCTGAATTGCCGTCGTTACATATCGTAAGCAAGCGGTTGGACGTATTGCCGACCGTTACATGCCCATAATCGAGGTTTCCGGCCAGGCGAATAATCATCGTCTGAGCTGGGGGCGTATTGGTGAGCGCTCGATAGGCGTTCACTCGACCGTAGCCGTAGTACTCATTCCATCCGCCGCATCCGGCCTCCCCTCCGGAATATGTTACGTCGCCGATCTTATCGCAACTCTTGCGCATTATGGTCCGTACTTCGTTCCGCGTGAGGCCGGGATTCTTCGATAAAATGAGCGCGGCAATCCCCGCAGCGAGCGGACACGACTCGGACGTCCCGCCGAAAGTCATCTTGTAGTCGTTGGTCGTCCATCCAGTCGTACCGACAGGGTCCAGCGTCGGCACATCATTCCAGCCGCCATTGCTGGGGAGCGTGAAATCAAGCCCTGTCCCGTACTGGCTGTAGTCACTGCGCCGATCACAATCGGTGGAAGCCCCGACGGCGATGCTATTGGAATGCGAGGATGGATAGGCGATGGTAGTGGTCACCGTTGGATTGGCCCCTGAAATGACTAAACTTATAATGTAGGTATGTGACGAGTCGTATTTATCGATATAGAGTTTCGAGTTGCTGCCACAAGAACTGTACAGATCAAAGGCTAGGATTTCCGTGCCGTTTAACGTCATCAGCGGCGTGAGAAGATCGGCGGATAACTGCGAACTTGACAACGAGGGGGCCTGGGCAGAGTACGCACCGCGCGTGCCATTCTTGGCGCTCGTCCCCGAACGGGTCCAGACGGCCGTGCCGGCATCGGCCAGACTCGACCAACCAGCAGGAGGAAAGGTGCTGCTTTCAAAATCCTGACTGGGCAGGATGTTTGTCTTGTGCGTGTAACCGTCGCTGTCGAGCAGGCATACATCGTCAATACGAAACGTGTTCTCGCCGCTCAAGTAAGAGCCCTGCTTGAAGCAAAACCCGAGATAATAGTTTCCCGTCAAACCCAACTTAAGGCGGAAGCGCGACCCTCCGTTGTTCCACTTGCTGGCAGCGTTGCCTGTAGAGAAGAAGACGGGGCAACCCAGACCACCTCGACCGTTCGCCACGGAGTCGTTGATTGCGGCGCCTGTGTAATTGTCCGGCGTCCCGCCACCCCAACTGCAACTGATGATGTCGGCGTGGTCGGCGGCGTAGCTGATCGCGTTGCCAGCCTGCTCGTTGCCCCCCCAGCCGCCCGTGTCGCCAAAGACATTGACCGGGAGAACACGGCAGCCGTACGCCATGCCAGCCACTCGATAACCGTTGTTGCCGATCGCGGCGGCAACGCCCGCGCATCCCATGCCATGTCCATTGTCGCCCACAGGATTCGGGTTGTTGTCGTCATTGGCAAAGTCCCAGCCGTGCCAGTCGTCCACGAAGCCATTACCATCGTCGTCCACTCCGTTGCTCTCCTTGCCGCCCCCGTACTCGCCGGGGTTGATGTAAATCGACAGGTCCGTGTGTGCTGTGTCTACACCATCATCGACGATCGCTATGACCACCGAATTTGAGCCGGTGGTGGTGTTCCACGCTTCCGGGGCGTCCACGTCGGCATCGTCACTGCCCCCGTTCTGTCCAGTGTTGTGCAGATTCTGCTGCGTGCTAAACATAGGGTCGTTTGGCGTGGAATGAAGACGCCATTGGCGAATGAAACTGGGTTCGGCCCAAAGCACTTTGCCGGTAGCAACTATCGCCTGCGCGACCTTAAGAGGATCCTGCGTCTTCGGATCAACGAGCCGGAAGACGTACACATTCAGCCGGCGCGCATCGGTCTTACGAACCATTTCGACGCCAGCCTTCGCCCATTCGGCGTTCAGGTTGTCAGGAACCACCCCTTGCGGAAGACATACGAGAAGTTCGTCGGTCAGCAGCAGCCGGTCGTGCGTAACCGGATCCGCCAAGACAGGATACGCGAAAGCCACGCTTGTGGATGCCCGCAACGCCTTCATGTCAAGAACCGCTCCGGGCTCAACGGTTCGGAGCACATCAATCGCACCACGCCCCCCCACGCGGGCCGTTGATAGAGACGCAAGGCGCGGAAGTCCCACTGTCGCCTGAAGGGCCTGACGGCCTTGCGCCACAACAGCGTTCGCAGCGTACCGCACGACCACTTCATTAGTGACCCGCAGGAGGCCCACTCTCGACCCGTCCTCCAATGTGTAATAATCGCCCTGATCGCTAACATCCGGAGGTTCCAATTCTGCTATGCTCGCCAATCCGACCAAGACTCCCGCCTGATTTACATTACTAATTCTCTGACGAAAAGGACTCGGACTCATGGCATCTGCTCCGCCAGCAGAAGGCAATATCCACCAACACCCCAGAATCAAACACAAAAGAACGCATGGCGTTTGTCGCGTTTGCTTGGATACGTAGGGGATCCGTTCCGTCAAGTATGCAGTTGACTGAGTTATGGCTTCTTGTCCGCTCTTTTCACCCATCCGCCTCATGGTTTTCATTTCGATACCTCTTTTTAAAACTCGATTGCCGGGCCTGATCCTGAAAATATTGCGTTAGTGGCGCGGCCTGGTCGATCTGCCCAGCGCCTGAGAATGGTGTTTACCCGCCTGCCGGCGCATTCCAAGACGTTCCGAACCAATGTGATGCCTATATTAATCCGCCGTATCTGCCGCCCCTCGTCTCTTCTCGTGAAAATTGTGCACCCGGGTTCAGTATACCCGCTCACGCGGGCGTCGTATACCGCTGAGACGAAACTTCTTCGCATGCTCTGCGCGGGCAGCGAGAATACGGCGTTGTGGTTGCATTCTCTGCTGACCTCCATGCGTTTTAGGGCGGTTCCCATATCATGGTATTGCGCCAATCGGGCGCAATCTTACGCGGAAACGTGAAATATTTTTTCACCCGTCAAGCTGGGGATCGCCGCAATGCAGCATCAGGCTGGCGCGGAGCGGGCGGTGGTAGCTATCCGCATCAACCGCCCCACCCTTCGGGTCCCCCCCGCCTTGAAAAGGCGGGGAGCCCAGATGCGTACCGATCCTCCTGCGGATTCCGGCCATGGTACGGCGTTACGCCCGGGCGGCGGCCGGGGGCGCCTGAAATGTGAGATTAAGCCGGGTCCCCGGGTTCCGGGTCGTTGTCCGCCCGGGAAAGAAACGCAAACAGGTAGCCACCGGCTTCGATCACGTCGCCGGAAACCAGCAGGCGCTGATGGACGGGCTGGCCATTGACAGAGGTCCCATTCTTGGAGTGGCAGTCTTCCAGCACGAACGTTTCGGGGGCCGTTGCGCCGGCCTGGGTTTCCCCGGCCGGCCGGGCGCGCACAATCCTGAAATGATGGCGGGAAAGCTGCATGTCATCCACATGCCAATCGTTGCGTTTGCTTCTTCCCACGGTGAACGATTCCTGAATGCGCAGGCACAGGGCATGGCCGCACGAAACCCGACAAGCCAGGCAGGCGCTGTCCCTGGGCGGAGGGGCATCCTTCAACAACTCGTCCACGAGCTTGAGACGCTGGAGCAGGCCATGCGGGGCGCTCTCGGCGGTCTCGAGCTTGGGCCAAAGCGTGGAAACCATAGCCTCCATCTGGTTCATGATCTCGGCTCCTTATGGGGCATAGTCGGCTCCACAGCCGCGCGCCAGCAGCGCCACCTCCTGCTTGAGGCGATGGAGCAGCCGATTTTTAATCTGGTACACCGCATTTTCCTTTAGACCGAAGCGCGCGGCTACGTCAGCACAGGCCTCGCCCATGACGACATAGGCTTGAAACACTTCAAGGGTTTGGGGCTGCACTTCCGGATCGCGCTGAATCCGCTGCAGGGCTTCCTCGTAAATGGTGCGTTGCCAAAGCTCGCTGTCCGGGGCAGCGGGATGCACGGCCGCTGCGTCGGTCATTTGATCCAGCAGCGGGGGCGCGTCATCACCGCCGCCGGCATCCAAGGACAGCTCCTGCCGTTTCCCGGCCCGCCGCAGGGCCGCCAGCGCCTTGCGATGAACAATGGTCAGCAGGAAGTTCCGGAACTTCCCCTTGCTCGCATCATAGGAAAAGCCAGGCAGCTTCTGGATCAAGGTTACCATGGTTTCCTGGAGCACGTCCTTGGCATCGGGCGCCGGCAGGCCGAGCTGCTGGGCGTACCGCAGGACGGGCGACCAGTACATGTCATAAAACTCTTCCCAGGCGCTGGCGGATGATCCGCTCCTCAAACGTATAAGCAACGATGCTCTGGTTGGTTGCATAAGAATAATGGCAATGGCCACCCTTTCAGACTTGGTTCAGCATGGCGGCAATGTTTTTCTCCTGGTGCCGGTTGCCCAGGCGCTGGTAGATCTCGAGGGCTTGCTGGAGGTGCGCCCGGCGCTGGGCTGGCGCCGCGGCGCCGCGTTGCAAGATCGTAGCGCTGGCCGTGTGGCACTCGGCCAGCTGCTTGGGGCACGAGACGCCGCCGGCCGCGGCCAGCGCCTCCTCGGCCATGGCCAGCGCCACGCGGGGCTCGCTAAAGGAGATGGCCAGGGCCCGCCGCTCCAACACCGCGACAAAAAAGTACCGACTCAAGTGGCCCGGGTCGTTGCCGTATGCGCCCATCTCTTCGGCCGCCGCAAGGGCGAGGGCCGGGTGCATCATGCGCAGGTGGATGTCGGCCACCACCCGCAACGCCAGGAACTCGAACCGGCGCGACATGACCTCCGGATCGCGGGCCATGCGCACCGCCTTCTCGGCCTCCTCCATGGCCTCATCCAACCGGTTCCACTCGAGCTTGAGGCGGGCGGAGAGCAGCGCGCTATACATCGCGGTGTGCAGTCCCGGCCCACCGCGCATGAGGCGCTGAATCCGGCGGGAGGCGCGGTCGAAGCGGCCGCTATCGATGTCGATCTGGCCCATGGCGAAATCAACCAGGCATTCCCGCTGCCGGGACTTGCCGCCCAGGCAGCCCAGTTCCTCGTGGAACTTCGCTTCGGCCTTGTCGGCGCGGATCACATCGCCACTATATACGGACTGCTCAACCAAGGCCTGCGCGCTTAAGAGCAGCAGGAAGTGGTTGGAATGAAGCCGGGCGAACTCATCACAGGCACGATGGCTGCCCTCGAAGTGCGGCGACTGCGCCCAGGCTTCGGTGAAGGCCCGCACGTAGTAGGTTACACCCAGCGCCAGGATCCGGCTGTAGCTGTGCATGAAGCGGATCGTCCGGTCTGACATAAGGATTTTCCGGGCCCGATCGTAGTCCCCGGCGATGAGATCTCCAAGTTGCTGGGTCTTGCTGATCGTCTGGGCAATTTCCATGACAGCCACGGCCAAACTGCGCCGGGTCAGGGCAAAGGCTTTCAGCCGGGCGGCGACGCGGCGCGAGGTCGTAAGCCGCCCCATGGCCGCCAGGCAGTTGCAGCCGGCGCCGACGGCCGTGAACAGATCGTTCAGGTTACACAACAGGTCCGCGACCACCCGCCGGCCATGCACAGCAACCCGAAAGGGCACCACCACGATCAGCAGGACCAGGAACGCGAACGGGTCGGGGAGGATGCGTTGCAGGATGGGCAGCCAGCGCAGTTCGCCGTTATGGAGAATATAGTTATACAGTTGTTCGCCGCGCACCGAGCCCTCGGCATAGGCGTCAGAAACGCATACCATCAGCAGCATCCTCCGGACCTCATACATTCTGCGCTCGCGATCCCTGGCGGCCGGCCAGGCTTCGAGGATGGCTTCGGCTTCGGCCAGCAGGTTGCGGGCTACGCCATGCTCTTCCCGGTCAAAACTGTCGCGGCCGGCCCGTTCCAGGTGGTCCAGCCCTTTCTGCCGATCTCCGCCCCGGGCGAAGTGATGTCCCAACACCACATCCCGGTTCGGATCGTCTTGGGGAAGCTTGCATTCCAAGTACTCCGCCAGTCGCTGATGGCAGGCGGCACGCAGCCCGGCCTGGGCCGACTGCAGGATCATCTCGCGGATGCTGTCGTGCGCCAGGACGAACTCCTCCCCCTGGGTCTCGGCGAGCTTGAACTGGAACCACTGTTCGCAAGCCTGCAAAACAGAAGCTTCCGGCTGGCTGATGATCGCCGCCATGGTATTGAGCTCCAAGCGCCCGCCGGCTACCGCAACCTGAAGCCCAATCTCGCGCGCCTCGGGGCTCAAACGGGCGAGGCGTTCGCCCAGCAACTGGACCAGCGTATCCGGCAATACAAAGTCGGGATCGGCCGCACGCCATATGCCCCCGAACCGTGTCAACCGGTCGCGGTCGATGAGGTCGCGCAGCAGCTCAATCGTGAAGAACGGGCTGCCGCCGGTCGCCCGGCGCAGGCGCCGGACGAACTCCAGGCCGAGCACGTGGTGTCCCAACAGCCCATCGAGGAACTGGGACATCTGGTCATCGTCGAAGCCGGGTGTTTCCACGGTCTGGACATGCTCAGTGCGCAACCACTCATCCACATCCGACCCGGCGCTTACCTCATTCGATCGACAGGCGCAGACCATGGCGATGCGCCCTTCGCCAAGCTGCTGGGAAACCGCCTTGAGGACCAGCAAGCTGGACTCGTCGCACCACTGAAGATCGTCGGCGATCATCAGCACCGGCCGCGCGGACGCGATTTGGCGAAGCCATGCCACGGTCTCTTTAATCAGCAAGCCGCGCTCTTCGGCCGGGTTGGGGACGCCCGCAGCGCCAGCGGAAGGCCCTGCGGCAAAAAACTCAGGCAGGATAAGACCCAGCGCCCGCACGGATGGAGGAACAAGCGCCAGGTCGGTGGCGATCGGCACCAAGCCCTTCAGCAAGCTCCGCAACGCTTGGTACGGGCCGCGATGCTCTTCGCGGATCGCCACGCCCGTCACGGTGAACCCGCGCATCAGGGCCTCAATCTGGACCTCCTGCAGCAGCCGCGACTTGCCGCTACCGGTAACCCCCACCACGATGTCACAACGGCCGGTTCCGGCTTCCGCTTGCGACAGGGCGCCGCGCAGGTGGCCCATTTGCGCGTCCCGGCCGACCAGATCGCCAAGGCGCAGATAGGCCCGCCGCGACTCGCAATCCGTGTCGCGCACCTGGCTTGTCATCATGCTCAATTCGTACAAAACGTCCTCCGCGCTGGAAGGGCGTTCCGCAGCCGAAACGGCCATCATCCGGCCTACTAATACATCCAGGGGGAGCGGCACCTCGGGGTTGTAGGCGGAAATGCTCGGACGTGGGGCCTGTTGATGCAAGCGGAAGATCTCGCGCACGTCCGGGTGGGAAAAGGGCAGGCGCCCCGTCAGCACCTGAAAGGCAAATATGCCCAGAGAATACAGATCGGTACGCGGATCAAGAACCCGGCCCTGAATGACTTCCGGGGCCATGTAGGCCGGGGTGCCAGCCAGACGCTTTGCGGATGGCATCCCAATCCGCTCCATCAAGCCGAAGTCCAGGAGCACGAGGCGGGGCCCTTCCTCACCGGCGACCGGCAAGGTCAGCAAGGCGTTGGATGGCTTGACGTCGCGATGCAGGAATCCGCGATCGTGGATGAAGCTGAGACCGCGCAACAACTGGATGAAAATGGAGAAAAAGGATGGCAGGCTTAGCGGTTGATCCGCCCGGATAGGCGATCCATCTATATATCCCATCACCACAAAAGGTTCACCGGCAGAGGTCATGCCACAGTCTGAGACCACCGGAAGATTCGGATGCCGCAGGGTGGTCATGGCCAAATATTCCTGGCGGAACAGCAGCCAGGCGGATTCGCCGCCGTAATGCATCCGCATCGAAATCTTCAGCGCAACATCCCGACTTTCGAGGCGATCCTGGGCGCGGTATACGTCCCCCATGCCGCCGGTCGAAATCCGTTCAACGATTATGTACCGACCGGCAATCATCTCGCCCGGTGGCCTCCTGGCGGGCGCCGCTTCTTTTTTATCCTTGCTCCACCCAAGTATGGTCTCCTCAAAGATGGAGGACCGCTCTTGGTAGTCGCTGACGTCCCGCCGGGATAGATTGGCAGTTGACCGCAAGCCCAAGGCGCTGGCGACGGGTTCCGGCGGGGCTCTCACGGGGGCAGCGTCTAGGGGCTGGGGCATGGGCTTCGGGACCTGATTTGACCGTTCGACAATCGACTGTGCGCGGTATGAAAAAATGCCATGCATTCGAATTCAAGCACATGCCAACGCAAGTTCTTCATTGAAACAAACATACCGTACAGTACGCCATAACGACAATTCAAAAAAAGTACTAATGCCGTGGCCTTGCCCGGATGCCAAAACGGCGCCGCCGCGCGGACTCGTTGTCGCCGCATTCCATAACCAGATGCCTGCGCCATTCACATCTGCGTCTATTCGTGTCCAGCCGCGGTTATTTCTCTTCTTTTATTCGCACCTGTTGGTCGCACATTTTCCTCAACTTATCTGGAAGATTCCGGCCGCAGCTAACGACTTAAATGGCAAGAAGCGGGAGGATATAGGATTCTCCCACGATCCCAAAAAGGAGAGCCGTATGAAGAAGAATATCGTGTCCGCAGAGTTGAACGCCACCGATGCCCAGGCATTGGTGACAGCAGTGGATGGCATCAAGAAGAAGCTGCCGTTCTTGATCGACCTGTCGCCAGAAGACCGACGGGCACTGCCCAAAATGGGCGACAAGAGCCGGGCCTTTGTGGCCAAGGCATTGGAGGTGGCCAGCCAGAATCCTGACATTCTGCCGCGCAACTTTTCCCCGGAAGAGTTCAGGAAAGATGTGGTGCTGCTGGATCAGTTGACGCCGCTGGCCCTGAGCCTGGGCCAGTTGGCGGAGTTGGTGGAAGACACGGTGATTGCTGCCGGCAGCGATGCCTACATGGCGGCCCTGGTGGTGTACCACTCCGCGAAGCTGGCCGGCCAGGGCGCGGGCATGGATGCCCAGTTGGACAACCTCGGCCAGCGGTTTGCCCGCAAGCTCAAGAATGCCGCATCGGCGGCGCCGGCTAATTAGGTCCGGCCCAGGTTCAGAACGTCTGGCGCCGGGTCCGGATGCCAATCATGGGAGCATTGATCTCGGCGATTGGTGTTCCGATCCTAAACGTCGGAGTTCGGTACACGACCCGCCGGGAAAAAAGCCTGACCGGAGAGGCTCTGAACACGGATGGAGGTGTTCGACAACTTGCACGGCACAGATATAGAGTTCCGCACTCTCATTATATCGCCAGCACCAAGGGCGCCCAGGTCCACCTCGAGCTGCAGTCTAAAAAACCGCCCCGACCTCCACCAGCAGTCCGCCGGCAATGTCCTCGCTGGAAGCTCCCTTGATAGATGATTTGGGCTTGAATGAGACCGAGGACGTGTCATAGCCGACCTCGACAACTATACTGACCCGCTTGGTGTGCATCACTTCCACGCCGGCGGATGCGACTATGCCCGGGCTCTTGGAGTCCACGTAGTCACCGCCAGCAATCGGGAACCGCGCGCCCAGCTTGGCATAGGGCGACACTGACGCGGCCGGCAAGATGAAAAACCCCGCCCCGGCGCCAATCGGCACGTTCCAATAGGACACGTTTCCCAAAATCGCGGATACCGGCCCGATCCCCCCCCAGATGAACAAGCCGCTTTCAAAACGATAATAGGGCGAAGCGGCTATTCCGATTGGGATGGTTGCCGTGTTTTCCTTGCTGGAGGTGTTTTTTTCGTGCCAGTCAACAATCTCCCGAAACGAATTCAGGTAACAAAGTTTTACCGGAAATCGCCATGGGCGGAGCGTCATGGGCGGAGGCTGGATAAACGCAGGCCGATACTTCGCGTCTTCCGCTTGCGTGGCATGCGGGGCTGGCGCTGGCTTGGCGTTCGGTTGGGAGCGCGCCACCGGCGGCGCGCTAACATCTTGCTGACGCGAAGCGTCGGTCAGGGGGACAGACCTTAACAAATCATCGTCAGCAGCCAGCACACTTCCCGAGGCCAAGCCCAACCATCCGGCCAGGCTAATCATCAACCAGCAAACCCGCTTCATTCTTGGTGTCCTCCTTATTTTGTCGTGCAGTGGCGCTTGGAAAACGAACAAGAAGTCCATTTAACCCAAGCAGGTAGCCTTGCACAAGTACGCGCAGGTTATCCGCATCAAGGCACCCGATCAAGCCACAAGTTGCACGCGCATAGCAGACCGCACACGCGCTCGGTAGTCGGCGGACGATTGGGATGGGGCGGCCTTTTAGGAATCCAGGAACGTCCCGCGGATCTTCCAGCGGCTGCAGGCTATTCGCATCGGAACTCTGCAGGTAGACGGCCCACGGTACGCACGGTCATGCCGCAACTCCCCAAGCCGCTGAACGACTTGCTGACCCAACTCGGCCTGCTGCCGCTGTTCGCCACGTCGCCCGCGTGGTCGGCCTTGGAGCCCGACAAGCGCCGATGGCCCCCTGCTTTACAGGCTGTTATGCACATCGCCAGGGAAGTCAGGCTAATGCCAATCAGACGATTGGCGCTCCCGGGAACGCCGAGCGTCCGCTCGGCAACGGCCCTGCGGCGGCGCGCCAGAAGCACATTAGCGTGTTTTTTCTGGTTGAAACCCCGGCCGCATTGGGTTATGACGTTCACAAGTCAAGGCTCTGAAGCCCGGTGGAAATGTATTGAACAGGAACAGCTGCGCATGTCGAAAACAACCGGTACAATCGGTATCCTCGCGGTAGTCGTTATGGTCGTGGCCGGCGTCCTAGCCGGCAATGCTTTGCTGTGGCTGCAGCTCCAAGGCGCCCCGGCGGCGGCGAAATCCGCCATGCCGGAGGTGGCAACCGGCCCGGACGCCGCGGCAACACCGGAGACCGCCCAGGAACCCGCCCCGACCGCAGCGGGCCCCGCCCCGACCGCTGCCGCCCCGCCCGGGTGGATCTTTCCGGCGGGCCTGGGCTTGAGCGTGATCATCCTGCTGGGCGTGGCGTTCCTGGCTTGGCGCAGCTGGCAGGCGCAAAACGCGTTTGCCCTGGCCCCGGTGTTCAGCGCCGGCGACTGGATCATGCAGCAGGCGCTGGGCAAGAAGTCGATTTTGCCCACGGCCCCGGGCACCTTGCGCAAGGCCCGCGGCACCAAAGACCCCGTGATCCACGACCTCGAAACGTGGTACTCGGAACTGCGCAAGAAGATGGACGAAGAGGTGGCCGCGCGCACGTACGAAATGCAGCAGGACCTGCACCTGGCCACGGACTTCCAGCGGGCCATGCTCGAACGCGCTTATCCCAAGGTGCCGGACGTCCACGTGGCCGGCAAGCTGCGCCTCGGGTTTGCCCACCGCTACGAGCCGGCCTCGGGGCTGGGCGGCGACTTTTTCGACATCCTCAAGCTGGGCATGGACGCGGGCGCGGTGTTCATCGCCGACGTCATGGGCCACGGCACGCGCAGCGCGCTGATCACCTCGATCCTGCGCACGCTGATCGGCGACCTGATCGGCCAGGGCCGCAACGCCAGCCTGTTCGTCAGCGAAATCAACAACCAGTTCTGCCAGTTGCTCAAGAACGTGCCGGCCCCGCTGTTTGCCTCGGCCCTGTACTTCGTGGCCGACACCACCTCGCGCATGGCCACGTACGCCTCCGCGGGCCATCCCCCGCCCTTCGTGCTCAAGCGCGGCCTCAACCGCGTCGCCCGGCTCGAGGTCGGCGAACCGCGTGCCGCCGCCCTGGGAGTGATCCCCAATGAAACGTTCCCGGGCATGTTTGTGCGGATCGCGGACGGCGACGTGTTCGTGTTCTTCACCGACGGCGTGTTCGAGGCGTTCAACCGCGACGGCGAGGAATACGGCATCGAGCGCCTGGAAAAATATCTCCAGCGCAATATGTTCCGGGAACTCCCGGTGCTGGTGAACGGGATCTACGACAACGTGCTGGAGTTTGCCAACGGCGAACCCATGGCCGACGACGTCTGCATCATCGCCTGCGAAGTGACGTCCAAGCCCGAAGAGAAAAAGAAGACCAAGGCGCCGGTGGACCTGAACCGCGTCATTCCGCCGCTGCCGCCGCCGATCGGGCCGGAACCCAAGGTCCCGCCGGACGCGCCGGCGTAGCCGCGCTTACTCGACCACGTGGTGCGGAACGCCCAAGGCGTCGCAGATCTGCCCCACCCGCTCGACCATCACGTCCGGCGAACCAGGCTGGCCTTTTTCGACGTCGGAGGTGAGCGTCAACTGCGTAAGCTCGGGCGACAGGCTGGTAATCTTGAGGCTGATCTCGCGATCGCCCTGGGACATTTCAATCAGGCGCGCCTTGGCATCCTGCTTGGTGATTTTAACGTTGCCATGGCTGGCAATGGTTTCCAGGGCCTTGTCATAGACGCGGTCCGCCGGGGCGTCGAGGTTGACCGTGGCGGACTCGTGATGCGAACTCTTGTAATAAGCGATCCCACCCACCACCGCCACCGCGCCCAGCCCCATGCACCCCGCGCCCAGCAGCGCGATGCCTACGCTCAATCCGGCGAACCTGGCCAACATCTTCATCGTCCATCCTTTCATGGTATCCGGCGATGCGCTAACGCCCGGTTGATCCCAGCGCCTGTCCGCACCGATCCGGCCGCCCCATAGTGCCCCAGGGCCCGCCGCCGGTCAAGCGCGCCGGCCAGAAGGCAGCCGCCACCAAGCAGGCTCCGGTCTTGTTTTTCAACTCCCGGGCAGGCATCATGCCGGCATGCAAACACAGAACGCCCAAGCATGCTGACGGCCGCTGAAATCATCCGGCGGCTGGGCCTGGAACCCCTGCCCGGCGAAGGCGGCTACTACCGCGAAACCTACCGCTCGACCATCGTGCTGGCCCCCGCCGCATTGCCCGCCGCCTACCCAGCGGCGCGGCCCGCAGGCACGGCCATCTATTACCTGATCACCCCCGACTTCCACTCCGCCCTGCACCGGCTGCAGGGGGACGAGGTCTGGCACTTTTACCTGGGTGATCCGGCCGAGCAAATCCAGCTCCGGCCGGACGGGTCAGCCGGCATACTGCGGCTGGGTCAGGATCTGGAGGGCGGCTGCGTTCCCCAGGTCGTGGCGCCCGGCGGCGCCTGGCAAAGCACGCGCCTGGTGCCCGGCGGCGCCTTTGCCCTGTTCGGCACCACCATGGCGCCGGGCTTTGATTTTTCCGAGTATGAGGCCGCTGACGCCCCCGCGCTTGCGCGGCAATATCCTCTTTTGAATGATTGGCTCAACCCACCCGCAGGGAGATCATGATGGAGGCACTATTTTCTTTGGCCGGCCAAACCGCGTTGGTGACCGGCGGCGCGATCCACGTCGGGCGCGGCATCGCCCAGGCCCTGAGCGCGGCCGGCGCCCAGGTGGCCGTCGCCTACCACGACCATGCCGCGGAAGCCGCGGACCTGGTGGCGGCGTTGCAACACGCGGGCGGCACCGCCCGGGCCATGCCCCTGGACGTGGGCGACGAGGCGTCCGTGCAGGCGGCGTTTGCGGAACTGGACCGGGCGTTCGGCCGCCTCAATATCCTGGTGAACAACGCCGGGATTTTCAGCCTAGCGCAACAGGCCGACCTGTCCGCTGCGGAATGGGACCGCGTCTGCCGGATCAACTTGCGCGGCCCGTTCCTGTGCGTGCGCGCCGCCCTGGCGCGGATGCGCGGCGGTGCGATCATCAACATCGCCAGCATCAACGCGCTGCACCCCGGGTTCGGCCTCACGGCGCATTACGACGCCACCAAGGGCGGCCTGGCCGCCTACACGCGGTCGCTGGCGGCCGAGCTGGCCCCGCGCGGGATCCGCGTCAACGCCATCGCGCCCGGCCTGGTGGACAGCCCCGAGCTGCGCGCGGGCGCCGCGGCGCTCGCGGCCCAGGTAACGGAGCGCACGCCGCTGCGGAAGCTGGCGCAACCCGCCGATATCGGCGCGGCGGCCGTGTTCCTCGCCTCCCCGGCGGCCGCGCACATCACCGGCGAAATCCTGGTGGTGGACGGCGGTTACCTGCTGACGTGACCGCGCCGCGCCGCGCGCCGGGCGGCCATGCCTGCGGCCAGGTAAGCCGCCAGCAGCCGCGCCATGCGCCGCCAGCCCGTGGCGGTCTTGGAGACCCCCGAGCGCCGCGGCGGCGAGTGATAGGGAATCTCTTCGATGCGCGCGCCGGCCGCGATCAGCCCGCCGACAAGGCGGATGAAGTAGTCGCCATAGTATCCCTGGAGCCGCAGCGGCCGGATCACTTCCGCGCGGGCCGCGACAAACCCGCTGGTCCAATCGGCGCAAGCCGGGTCAAGCCACGCGCGCAGCAGGTGATTGGCCCAGCGCGAGGCCGCGATCTGCAGGCGCCGCAAGGCGGGATCGCCGGCCTGCGCCGTCTCCCCGCCGCCGGGCAAAAACCGCGCTGCAATGGCCACGTCGCAGCGCCCGCTGCGCACCGCCGCCACCAGGCGGCCGGCGATTTCCGGGGGATGCGAGTAGTCCGCATCCATCCAAGCCACCACCTGGCCCTGGCCGCGGTCAAGGCCGGCCTGCAATGCGGAAACCAGGCCGCGCTCGGCGCGACGCACCAGAACCACGGCCGAATGCTGCATGGCCGCCACCTGGTCGGCGGTGCCGTCCGGAGAACGGTCATCCACCACCACGATCTCCTTGGGGCCCGCGACCGCCCGGTCCAAGTCCTGGATCAAGGAGACGATGTGCCCGGCCTCGTTATACGTCGGGAGGATAATGCTCGCCAGCAGGCCGGGATCGGTTGGGGTCATGGCTACGCGTCTCCGCCCGGCGCGGCACCGCGCCGGCCGGCTACTCCTTTTTGTCGCCGCCCAGCAGGTTGTTGAAGCCGCTGACCACCTTGGACGCGCCTTTGATGGCCGCGTTGGCGCCCTGGCTGGCGGTATCACCAACCACGTTGGCGCCGGCATTGACGCCATCCACAGCGGCCCCGGCCGCCGCCTGCGCGCCCTTGCCAACCAAGTCTGCGGCCCCGCTGACAACGCTGGTCACGCTGGACACGATCGCGCCAAACACCGTGACAACCACCTGGGGAATGGTCGCGCCATCGGTGTCCTCGCCGATATTGGTCAGGTGAATGGCCGGCAACGGCAAGGGCACGGCGTTGCCGCCCAACCCGGCCATGCTGAGGTTGACCTGGGCATTCTCAATCAGGAAATCCTTGATCACGACTTTCTTTGCCGGCTTCTGCTCCTCCGCGGGTGATTCCTGCGGCGCAGGCTTCTCCGCCGGCTCGGCCTTGGCCTGGCCACCCTGGATCTGCTCCAGCAGCTTGGAAAGATTGCTGCCCTGCAGCGAGCCCTCGAAGGTGATCTCCGGGGCTTGGATCAGCACCCGCTCAACGATAATTTTGTCCGAGAACAGCGACCCCACGGCCAACTTGGCCTCAAAGTTTCCCAGGGTCATGGCGCTGGGCGTCGAAAAGCCCTGCGGGTTGCCGATCATCAGGCCGGCCAGCTTCAACTCGCCGTTCAGCAGCGACAGGCTCACCTTGTCGAGCTTGACGGAAACCCCCGTAAACTTGGGCCCCAGCGTCTCGACCGACGTCTTGATCACTTTGTCGAGCCGCAGCGTTATCACGCCGAGTACCAGGATAATGACCACCAGCAACCCCACCAGCACCGCGACGATTTTCTTAGCCATGTTTTTCTCCTTGTGTGTTTTTGCATCCGCTTACTCCCACTCAAAATCCGCAACCACCGGGGTGTGGTCCGACGGCCGGGGCAGCCGGCGCGGCGCCAGGTCGATCTCCGCGGACTTCGCGCGCGCCGCCAACGGCGCCGTGGCGAAGATGTAGTCCAGGCGCCAGCCCAGGCCCTCCCGCATGGCGTGGGGCACGCGATAATCAAAAAACGAAAACCGCCCGCCCTCGGGGTGGAACTTCCGGTACACGTCCACGAAGCCCCAGTCGCGGCAGGCCAGAAACTCGGTCCGGGCCGCGACATGGTAGCACACGTGATCCTCGTGCTCCTCGGGATGATGCACGTCAAGCGGCGACGAGGCCATGTTCAGGTCGCCGGTCCACACCAGGGGCGTGGCGGGGGTGTAGCGCCGGGCAAACCACGCCCGCAGCCGCTGGAACCACTGGATCTTGTACGGATACATCGGGTCATCGAGGCTGCGCCCCTGGGGCACGTAGGTGTTCACCACCGTCAAGGTCCCGAACCGCGCATGGATCAGCCGGGCCTCATCCCTGGGGCCGTCATCGTCCAGGCCGTACCCGACCTCGCACGGCGCCGCGCGCGACAGGATCGCCACGCCGTTGTAGGACTTCTCGCCGCGGAAGGCCACGTGGTACCCGGCGGCCACCAGCGCGGCCGCGGGAAAATCCTTGTCCTGGGCCTTGGTTTCCTGGACGCACAGGATATCCGGCCGCGCCTGCTGCAGCCACGGCAGCAGGATGTCCATGCGCGCGCGGATCGAGTTGGCGTTAAAGGTGGCGATGCGCATGGCCGGGTCGCGCAATGAGCGCTTGTTTCATGGGTAAACTGTAGGCAGTTCAGGGTCGCGCGGCAAGCCGTTTTTACCGCGAGTTCAAGGTTGCATGGCGGCCCCCGCGTGTTACAAAGGCAGCATGATCAAGGGCCCAATCGGATGAGCACCACCCCCAAGGCCACCTTGCGCGTCATCGCCTACGGCGCGGCCGGCGGGCTGGCGGCCGTGGGGTTCATGCTGGCCGCCGACTTCATCTATGGCCACACCCTGGCGGTGTTCGCCCGCGCGGGCGGGTGGGTCATGGCGCTCGGCAGCCTCGGCGTGGTGGCGGGAACCGCGTTGATCGCCGGCCTCCTCCTGGCCCGCCTGCAGCCGGACGCGGCCGGCAGCGGCATCCCGCAGATGAAGGCCGCCTACTGGAACAGCCAGGGCCAAATGACCCTGCGCAGCGCCGCGGTAAAGTTCGTGGCCGGGGCGCTGAGCGTGGGCGGCGGATCCAGCCTGGGCCGCGAGGGGCCCAGCGTGTACGTCGGCGCGGCCACGGCCTCGCTGCTGGCGCAGCACAGCGGCGAACCCCGCGACCACTGGCGCCCGGCCGCGCTGGCCGGCGCCACCGCCGGGCTGGCCGCCGCGTTCAACGCGCCGCTGTCCGGCGTGACCTTCGTGCTGGAGGAAGTCCTGGGCGACTTGAACAGCCGCCTGCTGGGCGGCGTGGTGCTGGCGGCGGTCATGGGCGCGCTCGTGGCCCACGCCATCCTCGGAAGCCAGCCCGCGTTCGCCGTGCCCGCGCTGGCCAATCCCTCGTGGCGGGTTTTGGCGCTGGCGCCCATCGTGGCGGCCGTGGCCGCGCTCGTGGGCATGGCGTTCCAGTCCGCCACCCTGGCCTGGCGCGGCCGCATCCGGCGCGGCAGCCGGGTGCCGACCTGGCTGCGGCCGCTCATGGGCGGGCTGGTCACGTGGGCGGTCGGCCTCGGCGTGTTCCTGGCCACCGGCCGCGCCGGCGTGTTCAGCCTCGGCTACGCGGACCTGGGCGATGCCTTGCGCGACGGCATTGCCTGGCCCGCGGCCGCCCTGCTGGCGTTCGGCAAGCTCCCGGCCACGATCGCGTCCTACGCCTGGGTGGGGTGCGGCGGAATCTTCTCGCCCCTGCTGTTCATGGGCGCCATGACCGGCCTGGCCCTGGCGGACGCGGCCGGCGCCGTGGTCTCCCTGACGGCGTCCGAAACCATCATCCTGGCCTGCGTGGGCATGAGCGCCTGCCTGGGCGCCGTGGTGCGCGCGCCGCTGACCTCGCTGCTGATCATCTTCGAGATGACCCACCAGTTCGCCGTGGTGCCCGCGCTGATGATCGGCACGCTGGTCAGCCAGGCCGTGGCCCGCCGCCTGGGCCCCTGCGATTTCTACGACGCCATCCTGGAGCAGGACGGAATCATCGTTGCCAAGGGTCACACCCCCGCCTGTTCATGATCCACCCGGCGAATCGTGCGGAGCGGAGATGGACCGGTTTTATGTGCCCGTAGACAAGCTATCGTGAGCGCCGCCCGGGAAGATATCCCTTTGCGGGCGGCGCTCACGGGTTACAGAGCGAATGCGATGTTATCGCACCGTGCCTATTTCTTCACGGTAATCACGACTGTTGAACTAGCCTTGGCACCGTCATCATCCGTAACAGTCACCGTGGCTCTATACTCCCCTACCGTCCGATAGCGATAGGCGGGAGCTGGCAGACTCGATGTCTGGCCATCCCCGAAAGCCCAGGCATAGGACACCACCGTACCATCGCGATCAGCGGCCGCGGCGCTAAACTGGACGTTCAGCGGTTTCTTGCCCGCGGTCGGCGTTGCACTGGCGGTCACCGTGGGGGGCAGATTGGGCACTACGCCAGGAGTCAAAGTCACTGCGGTGACGTTGCCACCGTACCCCTCCGTGTCCGCGGAAACCAGAGCTTCACCTGCTACGCTACCGGCCACCAGGGTAATCACGGCATCGCCACTGGCATCGGTCAACACCGGGTTGGCTCCGACCAAGGTCGCTGGACCAGTAACCCCAAAATAGACCGGCACATTGGCCACGCCTTGCACCACATTGGTTCCGCCCGGCAAGACCACTTGCTCGCTCACCCATGCGGAGACCGTGGCCTGGCTATGCCCATCGGCGGTGATCGTCTGCGGTGATGCCCAGATGTAGACATCTGCCAGCACCCAGCTGGCACCCAGGCCGATGATCACCCCAGCGCTCACGATTGTTTTCATCCATTTCATATGTCTAACCTTTCCTTTTGTACTATATTGTTAGCTTGCTGTTACTATCTACGTTCCATTTCGGTTTCCGATCGCCTCATGTAATGACCGTATTGATGAATCCGCGCGGGATGTTTGTTCAACTCCAGCCGAATCTTCCCACCCCCCTTCAAATTGTCGGAGAACGGCGTTTGCCATCCGCGACAATCTCCAAGATTCCCATTACTTAAAATCCAATATGACTATATCTTTCCCAATTAGTTCGGTCCTATCACTTCAGGAGTCGATCGCCAGCCTTACCATATTCCATCTTTTTTATTTTTTTTTCGTGATATCTCCGGCTACGACCCAAGTTGGCGTGACAACGTGCCGCGCTGATAAAGCGTCTTCGGGATGCTGGAGTTGCGCGAAACGTCTTGTCGCGCGCCGGTTCGCCGGTTTTTCCTCCGCAAAAACATCCCGGGTGTGCTAGATTGGGGCCATGAGCCTGGCGGTGATCCTCCTCAACTGGAACCACGCCGCGGACACCGCGGCGTGCCTGCAGGCGCTGCCGGCCATGGACCCGCCGCTGGCGGCGATCGTCGTGGACAACGCCTCGCGGCCGGAACAGCAGCAACGGCTCCGCGATGCAGGCCCGGGGGCGGAGCTTGTGTTCAGCCCGCGCAACCTGGGGTTTGCGGGCGGCAACAACCTGGGCCTGCGCCACGCGCTGGCGGCCGGCCACGACACCGTGCTGCTGCTGAACCACGATGCGCGAATTTCCGCCGCGGCCCTGACCGCCCTGGTGCGCCACTTGGATACCCACCCGGACACCGCGATCGCCGGCCCGGTGCTGCGCGAAACCACCCCGGCGGGGCCCGCGCGCTATGCCGGCGGCCGCGACATGGCGTTCCACGCCGCCACGCGCTGCCGCTTACCCGCAAGCTGGACGCCCCCGCCCGGCGCAATGGCCCGGGACGTGGCCTACGTTCCGGGCACGGTGCTCCTGGCGCGCGCGCAGACGTTCAAGACCGCCGGCTTTTTTGACGAGGAGTTTTTTTTCAGCGGCGAGGTGGCGGACTTCTGCTGCCGCGTGCGCCGCAGCGGCGGGGCCTGCCGCGTGGTCTGGGCGGCCGAGGCCGAGCACCGGGTGGACGCAGCCAACCCGCTGCGCGAGACGATCTACGCCTACTACACGCTGCGCAACCGATTCCTCTACCTGCGCAAGCATTACCCGGTGCGGCGCTTCGTTATCGCCCCCGCGTGGTTGGCAATCGGCACCGCGATGATGCTGCGCGCCCGCTTGCAGGCGCGGCCGGACCAGGCCCGCGCGTTACGCCTGGCGTTGGCGGACGGGCTTGCCGGCCGCTTTGGCAACCGCAACCACCTGTTCCTGGGGCCGGAAGTGGGAACATGAACATCAGTTTCCTGATGACCTCGCCGGAGCCGGCCTGGCCGGAGGCGGACGCGGTGTTCCAGGAAGTGGCCGCGCTGCGGGCCGCCTGGGGCGGGACCACGCTCAACCTGTTTCCGCTGGCGCGACCCAACCGCTGGTTCCCCAGGGCCTGGTACGGTCGCCACTGCCGCGCGGCCCTGGCGGCGGCCGACGCCGGCGCCGACGTCCACCAGGTGTATTACGCCACCCTGTGCCCGTTCCCGGCCCTGCGCGCCTTGCGCCGGCCGATTATCTACCGCGTGAGCGCCGGGTTGGGCCAGGCCCGCGCGCCGGCCGCCTTGGATGTTTTCCGGGGCTGGCGCCGGATCGTGGTGTCCAATGAGCGCGACCTGGCCACCCTGCAAGCGTGGGGCCTGGCCAATGTCACGATGGTCCGGCCCGCCATTGACCGCCGCTGCGCGCCGGCGGCCCCGCCGCCGCCCGCGGACCGCGGCTTTGTGCTGCTGGCGGGTTCGGCGCCGTGGATCCCGCGCCAGTTCCACACCAAAGGGTTTGATGCCCTGCTGGAAGCCGTGCGCCGGCGCCCGGACCTGCGCCTGGTGTGCTTGTGGCGCGGGCTATGGCACGACGAGATCTGCCGCCGCGTGCGCCGCCTCGGCCTGGCCAACCGGGTGGAGGTTCTCAACGAGCGCGTGGCCGTGGGGCCGGTCCTGGCTCGCTGCCACGCAGCCGTCGTGCTGGCGGCCACACCGTCACTGGTCAAGGCCTATCCGCACTCGCTGCTCGAAGCGTTGTCCGCGGGCCGGCCGGTGCTGGTCAGCCAGGCCATCCCCATGGCCGACTTCGTGGCGGCCCGCGCCTGCGGCGCGGTGGTGGAGCGGATCACGCCGGAAGCGATCCTGGGCGCCGTGGACGCGGTGCGCGCCGGCTACGCCACCATGGCGGGCAACGCGCTGACGGCGGCCGCCGACTTTGACCGGCCCGCGATGCTGGCGGCCTGGGCCCAGGTCTACGGCGTGCCACCGGCGGCGGCGGCCGGCCGGTCCCAGTGATACTTGTGCAGGCTGCACCGCCGGACGAGCCAAAGCGGCATGCGCCGGGCATGGTGCGCGGCAAAGGTGCCGCCGGCCTTGGCCGTGGTGTAGAGCGCGTAGTACGGCAGGTACCACGGCGCCGCGCGCGCCACGTAGAGGAACTCGCCCCAGACGTAGCGCAGGCCGAGCGCGGCGCTGGCCTGCAAATCGTGGCCCGCGAAAATCTCGGTCAGCGAGTACACGCTGTCAAAATACCGCTGGAACGCCACCCGCAAGCTGTAGTTGTGGGAGTGGACCACCACCGAGTCCGGCTGGTACACGATCGCGTGGCCCGCGGCCAGCGCATCGCGCGCGAACTGCTGGTCCTCGCTCATGATGATCGCCTCGTCGAACGGGTGCTCCAGCAGCACGGATCGGCGGATGACCGCGCTGACGTTGGAGAAAAACAAACCTTTCTGGAACGTCACCGCGGCCCCGGCGTCCTGCTGCATGCGGATCGGCGCGCCGGCCGGGAAATGGCTCTGCAGGAAATACCGCTCCATGGGGTTGGCGTCCGGTCGCGGCACCTGGCGCGAAAACGCGGCCGCCACCCGGGGGTCGGCGGCCAGCGGCGCCAGCAGTCCGGCCAGCCAGGCCGGGTCGCGCGGCAAGGCGTCCTGCGACAGCAGCGCGATGAACTCGCCGCGCGCGGCGCGCGCGCCAAGGTTGCGCGCGCGGCCGTGGGAAAACCGGTCCACCGTGACGACCCGGACCTGGGGCCAGCCGGCGGCCAGGCGCAGGGTGGCGTCGGTTGAGCCGGAGTCCACAAGAATAATTTCCAAGGGCGGGCGCGGCGCCTGGGCCAGCAGCGCGGGAACCAGGGCCGGCAAATGCGCGGCCGCATTCAGCACGGGAATGACCACGCTCACCGCGCCGGGCGCGGCCACGGCGGCAGGCGCGCTCATAGGTCCCGGATGGCCGTGTCCTCGTGTTGCGGCGCCATCTGGTCGATGTGCCGCGGCAGGGCCATGATGCTGAAGAGGTACGCCGAGGTGCCCAGTTGCACGCCGTTGATCAGGCAGATGGAGCCAAAGAACAGCAACCGCGCCTCGTTCAGCGCGCCGAACCCGGCGAAAATCCACTTGCCGATCACCCACAGCGTGGCCACCAGGCCCATCAAGATAAAGGGCGTCACGTAGAAGATCGCGCGCTCGAACGTCAGCCGCCGGTACAGCCAGGCGATCAGCGGGTCGTCGTGCAGGCCGGACAAGTGCGCGTAGGCCTTGGCCAGCAGGCCCACCAGGATCAGTTGCATGCTCACGGCGTTGAGGATGCCGCCGACGATCATCGAGTGGATGTCGAAGACGCGGGTGTGGAAAATCAGCGACCCGAACGCAAAACGCACCAGCAGCAGCAGGCTCACCAGCCAGAAAAACAGGCCGGGGAACAGCAGCATGAACGCCGGACTGTGCAGGGCCATGAACCGCAGGTGCCGCCAGCCGTCGCGGAACGAGCGCAGCTTGGAGTAGCCCTTGCGCGGGTGGTAGGTGATGTCACGCTCCGCGATGCGCAGGTCGCAGCGGATGGCGCGGATCACCATCTCGCTGGCAAACTCCATGCCGGTGGTGACGCAGCGAAGCTGGTCGTAGGCCGCGCGCGTGATGGCGCGCATGCCGCAGTGCGCGTCCTTGACCGCGTGGCTGTGGAACATCAGCCGCAAGGCCAGCGACAGCACCGGGTTACCAATGTACTTGTGGTGCCAGGGCATGGCGCCCGGCCGGATGTTGCGCATGCGGTTGCCCATCACCAACTGCGCCTGGCCGCTGCGCAGCGGGGCGATAAAGTTCGGGATTTCCGCAAAGTCGTAGGTCAGGTCGGCATCGGCCATCACCATGTAGTCGTAGGCCGCCTCGCGGAAGCCGCAGCGCAGGGCGGCGCCGTAGCCGCGGTGCCGCTCCGTCACCACCCGCGCGCCGCGTTCCACGGCGTTCGCGGCGGAGCGGTCCGTGGATTCGTTGTCCACCACCAGCACCTCGCCCGGCAGGCCGGTCGCGGCGATGCCGGCCAGGGCCCGGGTGACCGCTTCGCCGACCGACGCCTCCTCGTTGAGGCACGGGAGAATGACGGTGACGCCTTCGCTCACGGCCGGCGCGCTCCCACCGGAGTGCGCCCGACGCCGCCAGATGCATGGAGCCGATTTCTCATAAAAAACCGGCCGATATTGGGGCGTTTGCCCCGTGATTGCAATGCTTATTCAATGCCCGGCAGGCGTACGCATGGCCGTTTCGCAAGGGCTTTTCCGATTGCACAGCATGCGACCGGCGTTAAGAAAACACGAAATGCATGTGACAGCTTGTTCATGCGCTGAGCTGGATATTGTCCGATTATGCCCAACGTCACGCTTCAGGCTGAGCCGACCGCAGGGAGGCGATAGCCTGAAAGCGCTGGTCGCTCCCCTTATCTGTAGACCTCTCGCCTGTGGCCAATCTTCGTGATCCAGACCGTGCGCTCCTGATCTTGGATGGAGAACACAATCCGGTAGTCGCCTTGCCGGATGCGGTAGCATTCCTGCCCCGAGAGTTTCTGGACGCCGGGTGGGCGAGGGTTGTCGGCAAGTGTTCGGATCGCCTCAACCATCCGCTGAGTATCGGCCTTGGCAAGCTTGGCGAGATCCTTCCTCAGAACCGACTGCCGCAGCAGGATCTCATATCTTGCCATGGCGCTTGAGTTCCTTGAGGGCGGCTTCAAAGGAGATCAGGGGCTCGCGGGCGCGTTCCTTGAAGGCAGCCAGATCCTCTGCATCTTCCGCCAGACTGATGGCCACGGCTTCGTTCACCAGATCGGACATGGAATGTTCCGTCTCAATGGACTTGATCCGCAGCGCCTTGTGCAGCTTGGGGTCAAGATAGACCGTTGCTCTCTTTGCCAGTGTTGTCGTCATGTCATCCTCCATCCTGTGTACAACATAGCGCTGTGACGTTGTGACGTCAAGACGTTTCTTTTGGATCGAACGTCACGCTTCAGCCTGAGGCGCCCCCGTCGCCGATAGCCTCAATGGCCTGTTCGCCGCTCAATCTTCGGGAAGGTGTTCAAGGTCATCCAAATCCTTGTGCCGTCCGGATGCACGCTTATTGATTCGGAGGTGCTCGCGGGAGATCAACGCAACCATCTGTCCGTCGATCTCGGTCGTGATACGCGCGGCATAGCAATCTGCGAATGTGACACCGTCGATTTCTGTGAGCACTTCGATACGCATGGGCGGAACGCCCATGCGTATGATCTTGCCTCGCTCTTGAAAAAGGGCGGGCGTGAGTTTGGAGTCCTGCATGCCAAAGCGCCGAAATACGTCGACCAGCCTTGTGGCGTTATCGGGCGAAATGGCAACCCATATGTCCATGTCAGCCGTTGTTCGGGGATAGCCGTGGTAACCCACGGCATAGCCGCCAATGAGCAGGTACTCAACGTCAGCCTCGGTCAGCAACCTCAAGAACTCTTTGAAGTCGTCGGGAAGTACTTGTTCGACCATAAGCCACCTGTCTGTCAATCTGCACAGCGCGAAGCCGCTCCATCGGAGTGCGCTTGCGCCAGTACATATGGTCGGACGACTCTGCGCGTTCGTGCAGATCTTCAATCACTAATCTTGTTCGATCCAGTTTCATGATGCCGTAAGGTTATCACAGCAGGACGACAGCAACAACACTGCGTTCTCTTTCGGCGAACATAATACTGGGCGTCACGCATAGCACGGTGTATTTATGCTTAAATTCAGCAATTGCGTCAACAAGAACCTCAAAAACTCAAGATGTACGGGGTTTTGTTGACGCATAGCAAAGTTGGGAGCCCCGATATGCGTCAAGCGATCCGGGCTCTGTGGGCCGCCAAGTCGAGCCCACATTGACCGGAGGGCGGACGCAGCTGCCTTGCGCCCCAGGCGTGCCCCGCGGCCAGCTCCTGCCGGCCGCGAGCCGGCCATCAAAACCCGTTGTCCGTCGTATTGGTGCCGCTCAACAGCAGGCGCAGGACTGCCGTGGGCAGGCGCGTGCTGGTATAACCCCAGGCCGGCCCGGCCCACTCGCTCATCCCCAGGGTGTTGGTGGCCGCCACCCAATAATAGTAGTTGGTACGGCGCGCGACCGTGGAATCCGCATAGATCCGGGCGGCGAGATCGGGAACCAGGACCGCGGCATCGCCCTGGTTGGTGGTCAGGCCGCGCGCCAGCATGTAGGCCTCGGCATTGAGGCTTACCGACCATCCCACGCGCACCTGGTCGGGGAACACGCCCTGGCTGGCCACAATATTGGTCGGCGCCGACGGGGCGTTGGTGACGATATACGTGGCCATGGTATTGGTCAGGGCCAGGAACGGCACGATCACGGGCCGGGCCGGCGGCGTCTGCCATCCGCGCACCGGCTGGTACGTCTGGACGTACATGGCGCACGGGATATTGCTCAAGATCGCCCCGCTGGCCTGCCAGTTCGTCTCGGGGCCTGAATCCAGGCGCCAGCGGGCGCCGCCCTGGCGCGCGCCCCAGGGTTCCAGGGTGCAACTCACGTAGCCGAACGGCTCGTAGATCTGCACGCCGCGGGTGGCGCTGGCCGCGCCCGCCACGTTGGAGGCGACGACGCTGACGGTTTTGGCGCCCGCGCTGGCCCAGCGCGTGGTCACGGTCATGCTCACGCCGTTGGTCAGGCTCTGGACCTGCCCGCCCCGACTCCAGTCGTAGACGATGGGCTGGCTGGCCTCGGCCGGCAGGACCGTGGCGGTGTAGGCGTAATCCACGTTGGCCCAGCCCTGGGTCGGCCCGCTCAGCACCACGCTGGACGGTGCCACCGGCGTGGGGGTGGGCGTGGGGCCGGGTTGGCCGATTTCGATCACCGGCGCGGTGCTGCCGGCGGCCAGGAACTTCTGGTACGAGTAACCCGGGGTCTGGTCCGGCGCCATGCGGGTGTGGATGCCAAAATAGCGCCAGCCGTTGCTGATGGCCTGGTTGAACGCATGGGTGATATCGCAGACATTGGTGCTGCTGGCGGCCGGCACCACGTTGCTGAACAACACGCCAATGGCCTGGTCCGTGATGTTGGTGTAATCGTAGCCATTGACCTCGCCGTTGCCGTCACGCAGGTAGCCATACAGGTAACACACCCGGTTCGAAAAGCTCTGGGAACTCATGACCACCATTTTCAGCCGCGCCGACTCCACCGCCGCCGAAAAGTTGCTCAAGGGGAACTCAACCGTGCCGCGATAAGAATACCAGAAACCGTAGATGCCGGGGTCATACCCGGCTTGCACGCTGTCGAGCGTGGGCTGATACAAGCCGGTGTATTCGAGGCGCGACGTGCCGGCCGCGGCGGCGGCCAGGGGCGGCACCGCGGACGGCGTGGCTGTGGGTGTTGGGGTCGGGGTCTCGGTGGGGAAAGGCGTCGGGGTAGCGGTGGACGTGGGGGTGGGCGTCGGCGTGGCGGTCGCGGTAGGCGTTGGCGTAGTGGTTGCCGTGGCGGTCGCCGTGGCGGTCGCCGTGGCCGTGGCCGTGGCCGTGGGTGTAGGCGTGGCCGTGACGGTGGGCGTCGGCGTGGGGGTCGGCCCGTCCGGGATCTGCCAGACCATCCTGGATCCATAAATCGCCCATTGCTCCGCGGCCGGGGCCAGGGGGTTCTCGGCCTGGTTGGGCGGTTCCGGAGACGTGAAAATGCAGGTCAGCAGCGGGGTGCCGGCCTGGGCCATGACTTCGTTATAGAAAGCTCCGCCATCGTTCACCACCTGGAACACTCCGGTCCCGATAACGCTGGAATGGGTTCCCGAGGGGGGATCGTAATTGATGTCGAGGTACAGCGAAACCAGCACGCCCGTGGCGACCGACACGAGGGTGCCGGCAACATTGGTACGATAGATGGTCCAGGAGCTGTTTTCTGCGCCATACCAACGGTCTTCATGTCCGTAGCGGGGTGAAATCATGCTGGTGTAAAACACGTTGGACTGGTAGACAAACCCTGAAAAATCAGCCACGTACCATTCCGGGTGGGCGTTATCAATCGAGGTCCAGCCCGCGGCCGCGGTGCCCTGCACGGCATGCCCGCCCGCCTGCCACTTGCCGGCATATTGCGCCAGGGGAACGCGCGGCTCGTGATTCCAGCCGTCCATGTTGGTGTACGCCCGGTAGTAATTGTAAAAGGGCTCCAGGGGTCCCGTGGCCCGGCTGCCGATGGTCCCACCCGGCGCCGGCGTGTTGGTGCCTACCTTATAACCTTCGAAAACCAGCGAAGCGGCGGGCGTCTGAGATGCCCCCAGCAGCATGCACCAGGAAAACACCAGTGCGCCAAGAAAATGCCTGTTCATTCGCCCCTCCTATGTTTGTGATCTACAACCGGATATTATTGTAGTCTTCTGGTCTGCGGGCGGCAAGGATTTATTCCCGCCGGCCGCAATTCTCATTATGACCGCCACTACATGCGCGACGCCCGATCCCAAGGCCGCGATAAATGCTGCTTGCTAAAACCGGCGGGGTGCGTCATTCAATACTGCACGCACCGGCACGTAAACCAACCGGCCGGCAAACGCCGGCGCGGATGGGCGCTCGGGTTCAACCAACGAGGATGCAATGGCTGGCATATTCAAAGCTTATGATATCCGTGGCCTGTACGGCCAGGATTTGACGGAAGAGATCGCGGAGCGGATCGGGCGCGCGCTGGCCGTGTTCCTGAACGCGCGGCGGGTGGTGGTAGGGCGCGACATGCGCAGCCATTCCCCGGCGCTGCAGGCGGCCCTGGCCCGCGGCCTGGCCGCGCAGGGCGCCGACGTGCTGGACATTGGCTTGTGCAGCACCCCCATGGTGTACTTCGCCACCGGCCGGATGGTCGCCGACGCGGGCGTGATGGTGACCGCCTCCCACAACCCCGCGCCGTGGAACGGGTTCAAGCTGTGCCGGCGCGACGCCGCGCCGATCAGCGCGGCCACCGGCATCCGCGACCTCGAACAGCTGGTCACCGCCAACCGCTTCCCCGCGCCCACCCGCCAGGGCCAGGTGACGCCCCAAGCCATCGGCCCCGCCTACGCCCGGCATATCGGCGGCCTGGTCCGCCCAGCCCGGCGCCTGCGGGTGGTGGTGGATTATGCCAACGCCATGGGCACGGTCGAGGCGCAGGCGCTGGAGCCGTACCTGGACATCGACCCGCTGTTCGCCGAACTGGACGGCACGTTCCCCAACCACGAAGCCAACCCGCTCAAGCCGGAAACGCTGGCGGCGCTGCAAGCCAAGGTGCGCGCCGGGCGCTACAGCTTCGGCATCGCCTTTGATGGCGATGCGGACCGGGTCGGGTTCGTGGACGAACGCGGCGCGATCATTCCCATGGACATCATCACCGCGTTGATCGCGCGCATGGTGCTGGCGGCCCACCCCAACGCCGACATTTTTTATGACCTGCGCAGCAGCCGGGCCGTGGCCGAAGTCATCAGCGAGAGCGGCGGCCGGCCGCACATGTCGCGGGTCGGCCACGCGTTCATCAAGCAGCAGATGCGCGACCAGCAGGCGATTTTTGCCGGCGAGCTGTCGGGCCACTATTATTTCCGCGACAACTACTACACCGAGAGCGCCGCCCTGGCCGTGCTCTACGTGGCCGACCTGGTGAGCCGGGCCAAGGAACCCCTGTCCGCCCTGATCCGGCCGCTCCAGCGCTACGCCGCCAGCGGCGAACTCAACTCGGAGATCCACGAGGCCCCGGCCGCGGTGCTGGCCCGCCTGCGCCAGGCGTTCCCGGACGCCAAGGTCACGGAGCTGGACGGGCTCACCCTCGAGTACCCGGACTGGTGGTTCAACGTCCGCTCGTCCAACACGGAACCGCTCATCCGCCTGAACCTGGAAGCCGACACCCAGGCCCAGATGGAGCAGCGGCGCGACGAGGTCCTGCGCCTGATCCGCGGATGACCACAAGGCGCCCCTCTCGACGTTCATGAACCCGCCCTTTTCAAAGCCCGCATGGCCCGCCGACACCCTGGTGGCGTTGCTGGCCACGTTCTGCCCGGCGCCCGCCGCAGCCCGCGCGCTGGCGCAATGCCCCGGCCTGCGCCGCCTGTACGTGGCCCACGCGGACGAACCGCTCGCGGCCCTTGCCGGCGATCCCCGCGTGCGAACCTTTGATCTCGAGAACTCTGCATGGCCCGCCGCGCTGCAAAAAAGCCTGGACGCAGACACCCCCCTGTTCGCCGGCGCCAAAGTCTGGATCGACATCGACGCCGGCATTGCGGCCGGCCGGCCGGCCGCGGTCCGGCTGCTGAAAAATATGTTCGTCGAGCACACCAGCCGCGTGCTCACCCAGGTGGCCTATCGCCTGACCCGCGGCTGGCAGGTCACGGCCAACCTCCTGGTCAACCTGCCCCGCGTGGCCGGCGCGCCGGACCTGGCGGTCCTGCAGGGCACAGCCCGGAACCGCCCGCTGATCGTGGTCGGCGCCGGGCCATCGCTCGACCGCTCGCTGGCGGAACTGGCGGCGTGCCAGGCCGACTTTGGCATCATCGCCTGCGATGGCGCCTACCCCTCGCTGGTCAAGGCCGGCGTCCGGCCGGATTGGGTGGTGTCCACCGACGGCAGCGAAAAAACCTGGCGCTATTTTGCGGCCGCGCGCGCGCAGGGCTGGACCACGCCCGTGGTCTGCCTGCCCCACAGCAACCCGGCCGTGTTCCGCCACCATCCGGGCCCCAAGATCGTGGCGCTGGCCGCGGCCGGCGAAGCCGGCGCGTTCGTGGCCGCCCGGACCCGCCGGCCATGGCCCAGCCTCGACGTGGGACTGTGCGTGGGCCACGCCGCCCTGGAGCTGGCGCGCTGGATGGGCGCGGATCCCATCATCATGGTGGGCTTTGACCTCGGCTACCTGGGCGCGCGATTTCACCCCCAGGACATGCCGGCGCCCTATTTTCATGAGCAACCGCCGGATGCAAGCAACCGCACCCTGGTCATGGGCAACGACGGCCAGCCCATGGCCACCGAACAAAGCATGCTCTTGTACCTGCGCGAGTTCGAGCGGCGCCTGGCCGTGGCCGGCGCGCCGCGCACCTGGAACGCCACGGCCGGCGGCGCGCGCATCACGGGCGCGGAGTGGATGCCCCTGGCCACGGCCCTGGAGCGTGCGGCGCGCAGCAAGCCGGCCTGGCCCGACCTGGGCACCGGCCCGGCGGCCAAACGCCCCCTGGCCTGGCCGGCTCCGGACCGCATCGCGCAATTCATCCGCGCGCTGATGACCCTGGCCAATGGCCCGACGCCCGCCACGGCCGGCGACGAGCTCGGCCCGCTGCCCCAACTGCGACCGCTGGCGGACCTGGTGACCCTGCTGGAGCCCATGCTCAACCCCGTCGCCGGCTGGGATCTTGACTGGTCCTGGCAACAAACGCTGGACAACCCGGGCCCGGCCGCCCGCGACGCCTTGTGCGCCGCGGCCCAGCAATATGCCCGCGCGCTGCTCGATGCCTGGCCGCTGGTCCCGCCGCTGCTGGGGCCGGCGCGCAAACCGCACAAGGTCCGCCACAGCCTCCTGTTTCCCAGCCCGGATTCACCGCCCTACCCGTGGCCGGGCCTGGCCGGATGGTTGCGCAAAAATCATGTCGAGGAGCACCAGTTTGACGGCGACCCCGCCGACCTGCCGCTGGTCTGGTCAACCATCCGCCAGGCAGACATTGGCCTGATCGTCCATGTGGACAACGCGCTGATGCCGGCGGCGTGGTCGCTGCCGGGCATCGCCTGCCTGGCGTTGCAGTCGCAGCCGCCCGCCCCCGACCTGCTGAAGGAAAACTGGCTGCCGGGCTATGCCGTGGCGGTCCCGCCCGACCTGGCGGCCGCGTGGCGCCAGGCCGTACCTGCGGACGTTCCCGTGCTGGAGTGGGACGGGAACGACCTGCTCCTTGACGGACGCCCCGTGGGCCCGGCGGACTGGCTTTCGTAGCCCGGGCGGGCGCTGGATCCGATCCCACGTGGCGCGGGGCTCCCGTCCCGCGTCGGGCTTCGGGCCCGGCATCGCGCGACCGCGATTTGTTTGCGAAACCGCGCCGGTTGGTGTATTATGGTCTACAACATGAAAAAACAATGGCTCTTTGGACTCATGGCCCTGGCCGCCGGCGGGCTCTGGCTGGCCGGCCCCCTGGCGGTCCCGGCTCCGGCGCTCACCCCGGTCGATGACGACACCCTGGCGTTGTATTCGCGCGCGGCCCGCATCGTGGCGCGGCAGGTGCCCTCCGTGCACCTGAACCACCGCCCCTGCGACGACACCATCGCCACCAATGCGCTCTCGATTTTCCTCTCGGCGCTGGATTATGACCACAGCTACTTCATGGCCGCTGACGTGGCCGGCCTGTACCGCAACGCCACGGAACTGGACAACCAGCTGCGCGAAGGCAAGCTGGACACGGCCTTCGGCATTTACCACCAGCTCATAGACCGGGTCAGCAACCGCGTGGACTACGTGGCCCAACTGCTGCAGGACGGCTTCGACTTCACGGAGCCGGAAACCTATCTCTGGGACCGCAAGGACCAGCCGTGGCCGGCCGCGGAGGCGGAATGGAACGAGCTGTGGCGCCGGAAAATCAAGAACCAGTACCTGGCCCAGCTCGTGGCCCAGCGCCTGCAGGAAGAAGCCGCCGCGCTGACCAACGCCGCCCCGGCCGCGGCGGCCGCACCGACCAACGCGGCGCCCGCCACCACCAACCTGGCGCCGGAAACCGCCACCACCTCGAACGCCGCCGCGGTCGCGGCAGTGGCCGCGGCGCACAAGCGGCCAACCACCGAGGAAAATATCCTCAAGCAGTACCAGCAGTACCTGAACGTGCTCAAGGACAACGACGCGCACTGGCTGCTCGCGCTCTACATCACCGCGTTCACCCAGGCGTTTGACCCGCACTCGGACTACATGTCGGAAAACAATTCCGAGGACTTCGACATCAACATGAAGCTGTCCCTGTTCGGGATCGGCGCCCTGCTGAGCTCCGAGGACGGCGCGGCCAAGGTAGTGCGCCTGATCCCCGGCGGGCCGGCAGAAAAAGACGGCCGCCTGCAGGAAGGCGACAAGATCATCGCCGTGGCCCAGGGCGACGAGGAGCCCGTGGACATCCTGCACTGGCCGCTCAGCCGGAGCGTGCGCATCATCCGCGGCGAAAAAGGCACCACGGTGGTGCTCACGATCATCCCCGCCGCCGACGTCAGCGGCGGCAGCACCCGGCTGATTGACCTGGTCCGCGACGAGGTCAAGCTGGAAGATCGCGCCGCCAAGGGCCGGGTGCACACCCTCCAAGGGACCGATACCGGCATGCCGGCCGTAACCATCGGCGTGATCACCATCCCGGACTTCTACGCCGACATGACCGGCCAGGAAACCGGCGACCAGAAGCCGCGCAGCGTGACCCGCGATGTACGCGCCATCCTGGAGGGCATGCTGGCGTCCAACCGGCTCGACGGCGTGGTGCTGGACCTGCGCAACAACGGCGGCGGCTCGCTGTCCGAGGCCATCGAGATGACCGGGCTGTTCATCCCCAGCGGGCCCGTGGTCCAGGTCAAGAGCGGCAACGGCATCCAGATCCTCAGCGACGCGGATCCCGAGCTGCTCTACGGCGGACCGCTGCTGGTGATGGTGAACCGGCAAAGCGCCTCGGCCTCGGAAATTCTGGCCGGCGCGCTCCAGGACTACGGCCGGGCGATCGTGGTCGGCGACAGCAAGACCCACGGCAAGGGCACGGTCCAGACGCTGATCCCGCTGAGCCGGTTCAACGCCGGGCTGGGCAAGCTCAAGATCACCACCGCGGGTTTTTACCGGATTGCCGGCGGCTCCACCCAGTTGCGCGGCATCCAGCCGGACGTGGTCCTGCCCTCGCCCCTGGAATACATGGAGATCGGCGAGGAATACCTGCCCCACGTCCTGGACTGGTCGACCGTGGACCCGGCCTATTACCGGGCCAACACCAACGTCACCGCGCTGCTGCCCTGGCTCCGCGATCAATCCGCCGCCCGGCGCGCGGCCGACACCCGCTACCAGGCCTACGCGCAACTGCTGGACCACCTGGGCGCAAAAAAGCAGGAAGATACCGTTCCGTTGATCTACGCGGAGCGGCTGACCGACGCCCGCCACGAAAAAGAGATGGCCAAGTTCATCGAGGATAACGCGCCCGCGGAGGACGAGGACTATCCGGCCGACGAAGACGACCCGGACCAGGACCAGGCCCGCAATGACCTCATCCTCGACGAATCGCTCAACATCCTCGCGGACCTGATCCGCCAGCTCCCCAACCCGGCCGCCGCGGGCATCCCGCCCCCCACCGTCCGGCCCGGCGACACGGCCCAGCAGCCCCGCCGCGTGTATTGATGCGCTGCGGCGCGCTCAGCCGTACCAGGGCGGCATGGGGCAGTCGAGCGCACAGGCCAGGACCCGGAACAGCTCGGCCTCGGACTCCGTGACCTGCTGGTCGAACCCGATGCACTGCAGGCTGGCGGCCAGGATCGCCTTCTTGACCCGCGGCGCGGCATGGTCCACCTTGTCCAGGGCCTTGCCCATGGCCAGGGCGCCGCACTGGTCCGCGGGCAGCAAGGTCAACGTGACGCCGGGCTCACCGAGCAGCGGCGCCGCCGCCTGGAATGCCTGCCGGGCGGCGGCTTCGTCCGCATGCCCGGCGCGGGCCAGCGCCGACAGCAGGCAGGAACACTCCGGCACCAGGCCGCGCACGGAATAAATCTGCGCCAGGGCCCGCGGCCGTTCGGCCTGCCGGGCGTCCAGGCGGTGGAACAACGTGTACAGCAGGGCCATCTCGAAGAGGTCCACCTGCTGGTCGGCCGCGACGAGGGCCTGCACCAGCTCGCGGAACTCCGCGGACTGCGGCTGGGACAGGTCGCGCAGGCCGTTGGCGGCCAGGTCCACCAGCGGCAGGTACGCCTGGCGCGTGAGGCTGGCCGCCGACGGCTCGAGCCGCTTGACCTGGTCGGCCTGCGCCGGGTCCACCCGCGCCGCGAGCAACTGCCACTGGCGCGCACGCACGTCGGGGTCGCGGGACAGCAGCAGGGCGTAAACCAGGGCGCGCGCGCCGTCCGGGGCGCGCGCCGCTTCGCGCACGTCCGCCGGGATATCCTCGAGAATCCGGCGCGCCGTGGCCACCTGGGTCTTGAGCGGGTTGCCGATCTGGTTGAGGATCATCTCGAACCCGCGGGCGCCCAGGCCCTCGGCCATGCGCGAAGCCAACGGCGTGGCCGCGCGCGGCGCGGTGACCCGGGGCGCGGACGGGGCCAGCGCCGCCACGGATTCGTCGTCCCCGGCGGGCGCCGCGGTGGTCCTGGAAAACTTGCCGTCAAACTGCGGGTCCAGGCGCCGGATCCGTTCTTCCAGCGGCGGGTGGGTGGCCATGGCATTGAAGAAGCCGGACCGCAGCGCGTTGCCGAAGAACAGGTGGCTGGCCTGCTCGGCTTGCGGCGACTGGATTCGCGACCCGGCGGACAGGCCGCCGATCTTTTTCAGCGCGCCGCTCAGGCCTTCCGGGTAGCGGGTGAACTGCACCGCCGAGGCGTCGGCCAGGAACTCGCGCTGGCGGGCCACGGCGCTCTTGATCAGGCGCCCGAAAAAAACGCCGATCCAGCCCACGACCAGCAGGGCCAGCCCCGCCAGGGCCAGGCCGTTGCCCTTTTTCTTGCTGCTGCGGCTGCCGCCGGTGGTGCGCAGCAGCAGCTCGCCAATCAGGGCGATCAGCAGGATGCCGTGCAGCACCCCCATGAGCCGGATGTTCAGGCCCATGTCGCCGTTGAGGATGTGGCTGAACTCGTGGGCCACCACGCCCTGCAACTCCTCGCGGTTGAGCTGGTCCAGCGTGCCGCGGGTCACGGCCACGACGGCCGACGAAGGGCGGAACCCGGCGGCAAACGCGTTGATCGCCGGCTCCTTGTCCAGCACGTACACCGGCGGGATGGGCACGCCGGAGGCAATCGCCATCTCCTCGACCACGTTGAGCAGGCGTTTTTCCTTGAGATCCGTGGTATTGGGCGCCACCTGCCGGCCGCCCAGCATCTCCGCCACCGCGCTGCCGCCGGCGCGCAACTGCATGATCTTGTACAACGTGCCAAGGCTGATCACCACCAGCACCCCCAGCGTCACCCCGCCCAGGAACGGCAGGTTGGTGACCAGGTCGGGGGTGCCGGCCGCGTCATCGGGGTCCATCCAGAAGATGAACGCGAACGCCATGGCCACGTGGATGGTGAGGATGATCAGCACGACCGCCGCCACGAAATAGAGCACCAGCACGTGGCTCTTGCGGCGCGCCTGATCCTGCCGGGCAAAGAAATCCATGGGCCTCTCGCTGCCGCCAGCCCGCGGCGGCTAGAACGTCACCTTGGGCGCCGCGCGTTCCTGGGCGTTCTCGATCTCGAACAGCTGCGCCGCGCTAAAGTTGAACATGTTGGCGATGATCACCGCGGGGAACACCTCGCGCGCGGTGTTGTAGGTCATCACCGCGTCGTTGTAGGACTGGCGCGCGAACGCCACCTTGTTCTCCGTGGCGGTCAACTCCTCGCTGAGCTGCATCATGTTCTGGTTGGCCTTGAGGTCCGGGTACGCCTCCACGAGCGCGAACAGCTTGCCCAGAGTGGCGCTCAGCATGTTCTCCGCGCCCATGATGCCGCGGATGGCGGCGCCATCGCCGGGGTTCTGCGCGGCGTGCTGGGCCGCGGTCGCGGCCTGGTTGCGGGCGGTCACGACCGCCTCGAGGGTTTCGCGCTCATGTTTGATGTAGCCCTTGGCGGTCTCGACCAGGTTGGGGATCAGGTCGTAGCGCCGCTTGAGCTGCACGTCGATCTGGGCAAAGGCGTTCTTGAACCGGTTGCGCAGCGCAACCAGGCGGTTGTAGCTGCCGACAACGAAAACGATCAGGAACAGCACAACGGCCACGACCACCCACAACGCAATCGCACTTCCGCTCATATCTGGCTCCTCCTCAAGTTGGCCGCCGCAGATGATCTGCCGCAGCGGGGGGCATGCTCGCAAACCGGCCCGGCCGGGTCAATCCCGAACAGCCAGGAAAGAACGCCATGAACGCCTGAATCAAGCCGCGCCGCGACAGCCAGGCCGCGAAGCGGCGGCGGCTTGAATGAGTTGTTAGGCATGATTGGATTTTCCCCACTTTCTGAGTCGGCCGGTAATGCCCTCATCACCGCGTCATCACCGCGTCATCAGCGCGAACACGCCCCAGCCCAGGTATTCACGCGTGTAAGCGGCGTAGCGCTCGGGTTCCGAGGTCA
>CAZAYP010000056.1:0-37085 GCA_964489425.1 uncultured Verrucomicrobiota bacterium
CGGCCCCCACAACCGATCTTCATTTCGGTGTCGTTTCTATTTGACGCAACGGGTGTAGGGCGGGAGTGACTCTTTTGCAAGCCGGCGGCGCTGGAGCATCGGCTCGCCGTAAGATGCGGCCGCGCTTGCCTCGCGCCGCGCCCGAGCATAGGATACGGCGCATTCGAAAGGGATAACCTATGCAACTGTGGCCCGAACTGATGGATTCGCTGCACGCCCTGTGGGGCTACTGCCTGATCGCGATCCAAATCCTCTGCATCCTGGGCGTCACGTACAACTGCCTCAAGCACCGTCGCCAGTCGGACTCGGCGCTGCTGTGGATGCTGATCACCTTCGTGATCCCGTTCGGTGGCGCGGTGCTGTACCTGTTCCTGGGGATCGACCGCGTGGCCGGCGAGGACCTGAGGAAGCTCTCCTCCAACGCCCAGTTGATGCGCAAGCTGCAAAGCCTCAAGTCCGGCGAGCAGCTCCTCAAGGATTGGCACCGGCTGTATGAGACCGCCCGCGCGGAGCCCGCCAATCCGTTTGAGCGCGACCTGAACCGCGCGATGAACGCGGCCGCGCCGGACAATGTGCTGCTGGGGGGCAACGAAATCCGCGTGCTCGAAACCGGCGACGAGGCCTATCCCCCGATGCTCGAGGCCATGCGCCACGCGCGCCACCACATCCACCTCTCCAGCTTCATCATCGCCGCCGACAGCGTGGGCCGCGAGTTCCTCAAGCTGGCGGCGGAGAAGGCGCATGCCGGGGTGCAGGTCCGCATCCTGTACGATCGGTTCGGGTCCACCAAGGCCTTGTGGCGCGGCTTCTTTGCCCGCTATCGCGGCGTGCCCAACCTGCGCATCCTCGGCTACACCCACGCCAACGTGCTCAAGCGCCAGTTTGCCATCAACCTGCGCAACCACCGCAAGATCCTGGTCGTGGACGGATCCCAGGCTTTCACCGGCGGCACCAACCTGGCCGCGGACAACATCACCTGCCGCGGCCGGCCGCCGATCCGCGACTACCACTTCGGCCTGCGCGGGCCGGCCGTGCACGAGCTGCAGTTCACCTTCATGAACGACTGGTATTTCATCTCCCGCGAGAACCCGGAGCACTTGCTCATGCCCGAGTATTATCCCATCGTTCCCAACACCGGCCACGCCATGATCCGCGTCCTGAACGGCGAGCCGGTGGCCGCCACCAGCCAGGTCATCGCCGACTGCCTGTTCATGGCGCTGATCGCGGCCCGCAAGCAGATCCTGGCCATGACCCCGTATTTTGTGCCGACCTACGACATCCTCCACGCATTCAAGGCCGCGGCCTTGCGCGGCGTGGAGGTCAAGCTGATCGTGCCGCGGATCAACAACCACTTCTACTCCGGGCTGGCGGCGCACGGCCTGTACGAGGAGCTGCTCGCCAGCGGCGTGCGGGTGTTCGAGCGCGAGCCGCCGTTCGCCCATTCCAAGGCCCTGCTGGTGGACGACACCCTGGCGCTGGTCGGTTCCGCCAACCTCGACGTGCGCAGCCTGCGGCTGAACTACGAAACCTGCCTGGCCGTGTACGACGACGTGTTCGTCAACCAGATGAAGCAGCGCGTGCTGGACGACCTGGCCCGCAGCACGGAGGTGAACCTCGTGCAGTGGCGGCAGCGTCCGTTCCGCGAACAGCTCAAGGAAAACGCGGCCCTGCTGTTTACGCCGGTGCTGTGAAGGGCGGTCGACCTACTTGACCTGGGCGCCTTTATTAATCAGCTGCAGCGTGAGCAGTTCGAGGAGCAGCTCTTGCGCGTGGTGGCCGGAGACCACGGCTTCGTGGGCCGCGAGGATCCGGCGTTGCCCGTCCGCAATCTCCGCCTCGGTGTAGTTGCGGGCCTGCTCGGCCAGCAGCGCCAGCCGGTAGGGATGCCATGCGTGGATGTCGTCAGCGCCGAGTCCGGCGAGGGCGGCGGTGGCTTCCGGCCCGCCGATCCATTCCGCGTTGCGGTACTTGCCATTGATTTGCAGCGAGATCCACCGGCGGTCAAGGCACAGCCGCGCCACCAGCAACTGGCGGAACTTGCGTTCGAGCATGAGCATCAGGGGCACGGCCACGGATTTTTCCTGGCGGTAGAGGCGGTGCAGGAGATCCAGCGCCTGGGGCAGCTCGCGCCGGCCGACGGCGTCGGTGTAATCCCACATGGCGGCCTCGGCCACGGGGGCGACCAGCAGCTCGATTTCCGCGTGCGTCACGGTGTGCCGGGCGTTGAAGTACAGCGCCATCTTTTCGATTTCCTGGCGGATCTGGCGCGTGGCCTTGCCCGTGCGCGCCAGGAAATAGTCCAGGGCGGGGCGGTCCATGGCCAGGTCGGATTCCGCCAGCCACGCCTTGACCTTGGGCAATAGCTCTTCGATCGCCTTGTATTCCTTTTCCGCCTGCCGGTGCACGTGCACCGCGCCGTGGGCCTGGAACGTCCGGAACAGGGCGCTGCGCTGGTCCACGTTGGGCGCGCTGATCACCAGGCAAACGCCCGGCGGCAGACCGGCCTTGACCATCCCGGTCAGCCGCGCGATCCAGTCCTTGATGTCCACCAGGATCGATCCCAGGAAGTCGGGGTTGCGCAGCCAGACCACCTTGGCCCCGCCCAGGAACCCCATGGTCTGCAAGCCCAGGAACACCTGCTGCATGGCCGCGCCGACCTTCTCGATGTTATCGAACCCGCCGCGTTCATTTTCGGCGCGGCCCACGGCGCCCTCCACAACCTCCAGCCCGAACGCCTGGTTTTCCGGCGGGCACAGGCGGTTCACGAGGGTGCGCGCCTGCTGGCTGACCTCGAACTCCATGTCGCCGCAGATGAGGATGGCGGCGGGTTCGGGCGCTGGCGGGGTGTTTTTCTTGGTTGGGCTCATGGCGAGTTTTCGTTGGTTATCGTTTGCGTTCCACGAGGACCTGGATGGCGAGGAGGTCCTCGTCCGTGCACTGGAACCGGGTGCGCAGGATCTCGCGCCAAGGCTGCCGCGCGCCGCATGCCAGGGCCACCCAGGCGGGCAGGTTGGTGGGGCCGATCCGGTCGGCGATGCCGCGGATCCAGGTCTCGGACTGCTGGTAAAACATGAGGTTTTCCCGCGGGCTTTCCGGGTAGCTTGGCCGGCTTTCAATGTCCGCCAGGGTCAGCAGCAGGGGCCCGTCCCAGCGCGGCCGCGCGCGCTTGACCAGGATGCCCTGCTGCAGGTGGTAGGCCAGCGTGAGCTCCCAGCCGAGGTAGAGCGCCAGGCCTTCTTCCAGCGCCAGCGGCAGGTCCGCGCCGTAAACCTGGCGCAGGCGGTAATGGGCGATCTCGTGGGGGATGCTCTCGGACAGCAGCACGCTGTTGGTGGTCAGGCGGATGACCAGGTCGCGACCCCACTGCAGCGACTGGCTTTCCTGGCGCAGGCCCTGGCGCGCGCTCAGGCGCGACCAGTTCTGGGTGCCGGCAATGAAGTACAGGTTGATTTTTTCCCGGGGGTCCGGCGGCGGGAGGTGCAGCAGGCGGGTCAGTTCGGCGTTGGCGTATTCCGCCTGGCGCAGCGCCGCGTCCAGCAGCGCCGGGTCGGCCGCATGCACCACCAGGCCATTGCCCGCGGCCTGGCGCAGGGTGGTGCCATGCTCGCGGAGAACCTCCTCGCCCAGCCAGGACGGCTGGCCGGCGGCCCCGCGCGCGACGGCCGGCGGCGCCCAGTCCAGGCGCAGCAGCCACCAGGCGGCCGCGCAGGCCGCGGCCAACGCCATGACCCCTGCGGCCACGAGGGCCCAGCCGGCCGCCTTGTTCACGCCGCTGTCCCGGGGCCGGTCACAGGCCCGGCGTGAAATCGGTTTTGTCCGTGATCTGGGCCACGGTTTGGGCCACGAGGTGGGCGGTGGCCGCGATGTCCCGCTTGGACACGATCTCGCACGGCGAGTGCAGGTAGCGGTCCGGGATGCTGATCAGGCCGGAGGCCACGCCGGCGCGGGTGAGCTGGATGCGGTTGGCGTCGGTGCCGCTGCCGCGCGGCAGCCCCTCGACCTGGTACGGGATTTTCTTTTTCTCCGCGGTTTTGACGATCAGGTCGAACAGCCCGGGGTTGAAGTTCGGGCCGCGCGCCACCACCGGCCCGCCGCCGATATTGAACTCGCCGATCTTCTTGTCCATGCCCGGAAAATCCGTGGCGAAGGTGACATCGACCGCGATCCCGACCTTGGGGTCGATGGCGAACGCGCTCGTGCCCGCGCCGCGCAGGCCGACTTCCTCCTGGACCGTGGCCACCGCGTACACCTCGGCGTTGATCGCCATCGCCGCCAGCAGGCGGGCGGCCTCCAGGATGGCAAATGCGCCGGCTTTGTCGTCCATGGCGCGCGAGACCAGCAGGTCGTCCTGCAGTTCGGCTGGCGCGTAGGCCAGCACGGCCGGGTCGCCGATGCCCACGAGCTTGCGGGCGGCCTTGGCGTTCTTGGCGCCGATGTCGATCCACAGCGACTCCATCTTCATGACCTTGTCGCGCTCCTCGGACTTGAGCAGGTGGATGGGCTTTTTGCCGATGACGCCCAGCAGCCGGCCCTGGCGGGTCTGGATCCAGACCCGCTGGCCTTGCAGCACCTGCACGTCCCAGCCGCCGATCGGGGCGAAGTCCAGGTACCCGTGGTCGTCCACGTGGGTGATCATCAGGCCGATCTCGTCGATGTGCCCGGCGAGCATCACCCGCGGGGATCCGCCAGTGTTGATCCGCGCGATGACGTTGCCGTGCTGGTCGCTGTACACCTGGTCGGCGAACGTGCGCGCCTCGGCCGCCCACAGCCGCGCCGCTTCCTGCTCGTAGCCCGAGGGGCTGATGGCGGTCAGCAACTGCTTGAAAAAATCCCATGTTTTAAGCTTCATGCGGTCTCCTTCCCGGTGACACCCGGCCTGAACTCGCGGCGATATAAACTTGATTTGCCGCCCCAAATCAAGCATGTAATCGGCTGCATGCAAACGATCCATGGGCCAGTGCTGACGCCGCCGGGGGATGCGCATCCTGCGCCCCGGGTGCGCGTCCTGGTCGTGGACGAGGACCCGGGCGCGCGCGCGCGGAGCCGGCAGCACCTGCAGCAGTCCGGGCGTTTCGAGGTGGAGGCCGTCCCCGGGGGCCGCGAAGCCCTCCTGCGCCTGGCGCTGGGCGGGTTTCGCGCCGCGGTCGTGGACCCGCGCATGCAGCGCATGGATGGCTTGGCGTTCATCGCCGCGGCGCGCCGGCTGCAGCCGGACCTGGCGCTGGTCATCGTGAGCGATGGGCCGGATGACGGGCTCCAGGCGCGCCTCGGCCAGCTGGGCCTTGGACCTGCCCGGCGCAAAAGCAACGCGGGCGATCAGCTGGCCGCCGACCTGATGGAAGCGCTGGCTGCGTCCCCGGCGGCGGCCCATCCGCCGCCCGACCATCGCCCGCCGGATTTTTATGAACGGCTCCGCCGGCTGGGCGAGGCCGCGCTGCAGACCCAGGACGTCTATGCCGCGCTGAACATGTTTTGCGCCGGCATCCGCCGCATGCTGGGCTGCGACTGCGCGGGCGCCCTGGGGTTTGACAACGAGGCGTCGTTCCTGCTGCTGCATTGCGGGGCGCCGCCGCCGCCGGCTGAGCTGGAGCGCATGCAGCGCGAGATCCTGGGGCACTACGAACTGTTCACGGGCCGCCAGGTCAACCTGGCCGCCACGCAGTGTGAGGTCACCAGCAACGGCGGCGGCCCGGCGGCCGGCGCCCTGCCGCCGCTGCTGGTGGCGCCCATGGTCATGCGCGATCACGTGGCCGGCATCCTGGCCCTGGGGTTCGCGCCTGGCATCGCGCCGGACGACCTGCGGCTGGCGGCCGGCCACCTGGCCATGGTGCTCAGCGCCCTGGACGAGATGCGGCAGCTGGCGATCCGCGACACGCTCACCGGCCTTTACAACCGGCGCTTCCTGGAGAACGAGCTGGAGGGCGCGTTGCAGCTGTCGCAGCGCTACCAGGATTCCCTGGCGGTGCTGTTCATCGACATTGATCACTTCAAGCCGGTCAACGACCAGGGGGGGCACGAACTGGGCGACCGCGTTCTCAAGCTGGTGGCCGGGCGGCTGCGCCAGAGCCTGCGCGCGACGGACATCATCATCCGTTACGGCGGCGACGAGTTTGTGGTCATCCTGCCGCAGGCGGCTTCCCGCGAGGCCGTGCATGCCGCGGACCGCATCTTGGACGCGGTGCGCAACCTGGAGGTCCTGGACGCCCACCGCAAGCGGCTGGAGATCACCCTCTCCATCGGCATCACCGTGGAGAAGCCGGCCGCCGGCATGTTCGGGCGGGACCGCAGCATCCAGCACGCGGATGCGGCCATGTACCGCGCCAAGCAGTCCGGCCGGAATCGCTATGCCCTGTGGACGGATGCTTCCGAGGCCGGGCTCGCTTCACCCCCGGCGGCTCCCGCGGCCGCCGCCCTCCCGGCGGCGCCGGCGGCGGCCCAGCGCCCGTTGCGGGTGCTGGTGGTGGACGACCAGCCGACGATCCTGCGCTATCTCGAACGGATCCTCAAGGCGTACCGCTACGAGGCGGTCTGCGTCCAGCAGCCCGACGAGGCCCTGGCCCAGCTCCGCGGCCAGCCGGGCACGATCGATATCGTGATCGCAGACATCAACATGCCGGACATGGACGGCTACACGTTGATCGACAACATCCGCAAGCTGGACGACACCGTGATCCGCGTGCTGATCACCGGCCAGGCGAGCGCCAACCGGACCCTGGAAGCCCTGCGGCGCGGCGCGCACGATTTCCTGGAAAAACCGTTTTCCGTTGAGCAGTTTGTCAGCGTCATGGACCGCGCGCGCGAGTACCGGCGCCTGGCGCTGGCCAACGCCCAGTACCAGCGCGACCTGATCAACATCGTGAACGACAAGAGCGCCGAGGTCATGAGCGCCCTGGACAAGATCAAGGCCACCTACCAGTACACGTTCGAGACCATGGTGGCCATGCTGGACGCGCGCGAGCACGAGACCGCCCAGCACAGCACGCGGGTGCGCGACGTGACCATGTTCCTGGCGCGCCAGGTGGGGTTGGCGCCCGCGGATGTCCTGGAGATTGGCCGCGGCGCGTTTCTCCACGATCTCGGCAAAATCGGCATCCCCGACAGCATCCTGCTCAAGCCCGGATCCCTCTCGGCCGACGAGTGGGAGGTGATGAAGAAGCACCCGGAAATCGGGCACTCGTTCCTCCGGTCCAACCCGCTGCTGGCCACGTCCGCGGAGATGGTGCTGGCGCATCACGAGCGCTACGACGGCACGGGCTACCCGCGCCGGTTGCGGGGTGAGCAGATCTGCATTGGCGCCCGCCTGTTTGCCATCGTGGACTCCTACGACGCCATGCGCTCGCACCGCGTGTACAAGCAGTCCCTGTCGCGGGATGCGGCGTCCGCCGAACTCCTGCGCCAGCGGGGCATCATGTACGACCCGGCGCTGGTGGACATTTTTATCAAGCATCTCGACGCGATCGAGGCCCTGGGGCGCTGGAACCTGTAGCCGCGGTCGATCCGGCGGTGGACAGGCTGGCGGGAACATCCTATAGTACGTCCCCCATGAACACGCAATGGATCAGCTTGGGTGTTTTTGTAGGTTGTTACGCGCTGTTTGTCGCGCTGCCCCGGCACCGCTCGTACGTGGCCTGCGCCGGCGCGCTGGCGCTGGTGCTGACCGGTGCCCTCGAGTGGCAGGACGCGCTGGCGCACAAGATCCAGTGGAACGTGATTGCCTTGTTCTTCGGCACGCTGGTGCTGGCCGAGTTCTTCATGCTCTCGCGCATGCCGGCGGTCATGGCCGAGTTCTTCGTGGACAAGACCCGGACCGCGCGCGGCGCCATGCTGGCGGTGTGCGCCCTGTCCAGCGTACTGTCCATGTTCGTGGAAAACGTGGCCGTGGTGCTGCTGGTCGCGCCCGTGGCCCTGAGCCTCACCGAGAAGCTCAAGATCTCCCCGGTCAACCTGCTGATCCTGATCGCCATCTGCTCCAACCTGCAGGGCACGGCCACGCTGATCGGCGATCCGCCCAGCATGATCCTGGGCGGCTACATGAAGATGAACTTCAACGATTTCTTCGTGTACCACGGCAAGCCGGGCGTGTTCTTTGCCGTGCAGGTGGGCGCCATCGCCTCGCTGCTGGTGACGGCGTGGCTGTTGCGCGCGCACCACGAGGCGATCGAGCTGCAGGCCATTGAACAGGTCAAGTCCTGGGTGCCCACCGTCCTGATGCTGATCCTTGTGGGGGGCCTGTCCATGACCTCGGTCTTCGACCCGGACTTCAAGTGGCTGGCGGGCACGCTCACCATGGTCCTGGCCGTGATCGGCACGGCCTGGTACCTGGGCGTGGCGCGCTGGGGCAACCTGCGCGAGCTGGCGCGCTCGCTGGACTGGGACACCACCTTCTTCCTGGTCGGCGTATTCGTGGTGGTGGGCGCGCTCAGCGAGTCGGGCTGGATGGATGTGATTGCCGGGTGGCTGGCGGATCACTTTGGCGGCAGCCTGCTGATTGCCTTTACGGCCATCGTGGTATTTTCGGTGCTAATCTCGGCCTTTGTGGACAACGTGCCGTACCTGCTGGCCATGATCCCGGTAACGCAGAAGGTGGCGGACGCGCTGGGTGCGCCCGTGCCGCTCCTGATGTTCGGGTTGCTGATCGGCGCCTGCCTGGGCGGCAACATCACGCCGATCGGCGCGTCGGCCAACGTGGTGGCCGTGGGCATGCTGCGCAAGCGCGGCCTGGTGGTGACGTTCCGCCAGTTCATGGGGATCGGCATCCCGTTCACCGTGGCCGCGGTGGTGGCCTCCTGCCTGTTCGTGTGGTGGATCTGGGCGCCGTAGGCCGGCCGCGGTTCGGGCTGGCCGGGCGGGGGCGGCTGTGGCAGACTCCGCGAAACCTTGCCTCGCCATGGCGGGGCTGAATTGGGAGACGCATGAGCTTTAACGAACGCTGCATCTGGTGGTCGGCGCGAATCGCCGTTATCTTCTGCCTGGGGGTCATCCTGGCCTCGATGTATGCCTGGATCAGCCTCAAGGAACTTGGCCACGACGAGTTCGAGCGCGCGCACTCCGCCTGGCTGATGAACCAGGGCAAGGTCATCTACACCGATTTCTTCGATCACAAGCCGCCCTATTATCCCTACTTCCTGTCGATGTACTACAAGTTCCACGGCGACGACGTGGGCGTGTTCATCTGGGGCCGCAAATGGCAGCTGTTCACCTTCGCCCTGTCGCTCTTGATGCTCTACTGGCTGGGCCGGATCCTGGACAACGAGGTCACCGGCCTGGCCGCGGCCTCCATGCTGGCGGCCAACAAGCTGGCGCATTACCCAGCCACGCAGATCTATGCCGATGGCTGGATGCTGCTGCTGCTGCTGCTGGGCCTGTGCCTGTATCTGCGCGCGTGGCGCGCCAAGTTCCGGTGGTGGGAGGGGTTGGCCGCGGGGGCATGCCTTGGCCTGTCGTTCGCGGTGCTGCCCAAGTCCGGGTTTGCCATCCTGGCGCTGGCCCTGTGCATCGCCTTTGACTGCCAGTTCAATCGCGGCTGGGGCGTGGTGCGGGAGCGGTGGCGGGCGCTGGCCGTGTTTGCCGTGGCAGCGTTCACACCGATCCTGGCGCCGTTTTTTGTCTACGGACCCAAGTACTTTTTCTACAACTACGTTGTCGCCACGCACCTCGAGCCGCCGCACCCGCCATGGTACCTGTTCGTCAACCTGTTCTCCGGCAGCTTCGGCCTGATGCCGTTCGCCCTGCTGGGGCTGGGGGTGTGCGTGGCAATGTTCGTGGCGCGCAAGGACCGCCGCTTGCCGGAACTGGCCATCGTGCTGTTCGCGCTGGCGTGCTTTTTCCAGGTCATCGCGAACCGCCGGCCGTTCGTGCAGGCGATCTTTGTGTTCATCCCGTTCATCTGCCTGCTGGCGGGCCGCGCCCTGGGCTGGATTGCCGCGCGGTTGACCGCGGCGCAGCAAGCGGCGGGCATCTCCCTGTTTGCGCTGTGCGCGCTGCTGCTGAACGTGGTCCCGGCGTACTGGGATTACCCGGACAATATCAGCGGGCAGTTCGCCTACATCAACCAGCTTAACCAGGTCATCCCGCGCAACGAGACCTACGCCGGCCCCATGGTCAACCACCCGATCTTCCGCGAGGACTCCACCTATTACTTCTGGGACATCGACCTGGGCACCTTGCAGTCCATTGACCCCAACTTCCGCCACGACTTCGTGGCGGAGTTCAAGAAGCGGCCGCCGCTGGTCATCCACAAGGAGATCAACGCGGTGATCAAGAATGCGCGCGATCCGGCCCAGTTCCCGGTCATGGATCGGTTCCTCCAGGATAACTACCAACTGCTGCCTAACGCGCCGCTCTATATCCGCAAGAACTACGCGCCGCCGCGTTGAGGCGCCGCGGCCAGCCCCGCAAAGATCGTGTGGCGCCAGGTCATGTGGGCCACCAGCAGCACCGCCGCCAGCTGGAACGCCACGACGGCCAGCGCGGCGCCGGGCGTGTCCAGGTCCAGCGCTGCGCACTGCATCCAGGCGCCGAACCCCAGGGCCGCGATGGACACCGCAAACAAGGCCACGCCGGATGCCAGCTTGCCGCGTTGCCGCCACCACTCCACGCCCAGCCCGGCCAGCCGCCGGCTGCGTTCCGCGCCCGCGCCGTGGGCCATGGCCAGGACCGGCGCCAGCAGCATGCCCAGCAGGAACCCGCCCGTTATAACAATGAAGTATGCGTAACCGGCAAATTGCCAGAACTGGCGCGACCAGAAATCCCACCCCCCGGTGGCCACCAGGTACAGCAGGAACGGGAACAACACCAGCGCCAGGTGCCGCCCCGGCGAGCATCGGTCCTGGTAGTGCATGATCTGCAGTGCCGCCGCGGCCATGATGAACATGACCAGCCCGCATACCCACAGGACCGTGAACCATTTGTCATAGTCCGGATCGCCGCGCTCGCTGGAAAACAGGAACGCTGCCAGGTAGGTATACAAATAGTAGATAACCAGCGCCACGCGTGCGGCCTTTTCGCCCCGCCGCCGGGGCGGGCGCGCGTTTTGACTTTCAGCCCCGCCTGACGTATCCTGTTCCATGGCGGTTACATTAAACAAGAACGTCCCGGGACCCCAATGCAAAAAATAGCGCGCAACACGCTGCACTTCCTGTTCCTGACGTTTGCCGGTTGGGCTGGGCTCAACCTGGCCGCCGGCGTGGCCGTGGTGTTGTCGGGGTTCGGCAACTGGATGCTGGGCAATATCACCGGGATGCTCGTCTGCCTCGCCTTTGTGGTGTGGTCGTTCATGTTCCGCTATTTTCGCCTCCGCGGCGTGGTGACCATGCTGGTGGCCATGTCGTTGGCCTTGGCGGCTGTGGCGGTGTGCGGCATGAACGCGCAGGTGTTCCTGCAGGGCGTCCTGGGCGGCTCCGCGCGCAAGCTCTGCCCGTCCCAGGCCGCGGCGCATGCCGACGCCTGGATTTACCGGTTCCAGGACGCCCAGGTCCTGCCGGCGTTCTCCGGTGCCTACGAGCATGCGTATCGGGACGCGCAGGATTATCCGTGCACGGTGCGTTACTGCGTTGCGCCCTTGGTGGACGCCGCCGCCGCGACCGACGAGGCCTGGCGTGCCGCCGGCGTGCCGGTCTGGGTCGCGGGTGAAGATGTGGATGAGTGGCCCCAGGTGGCCAGCGGGTTCCGGCCCGCGCGGGAAGAGGGGAAATACTATCGCCAGGCTGTCCGGCAGGCGGAAAAAGATTTTGGCATCCGGAGCCGGCCCAACGCGCTGGTGATCCTCCAGGACCCTGAACCGGAACGTACCGTGGCCGAGGCCGGCGCGGAGCTGATTGCCAATTTCAAAATGTTCAACTTGATATGGATCATCGGCATGCTGGTGTTGAGCCCGTACTTTATCCTCTGCACGCCCCGGGGCCCCACCGGCGCATAACGCCGGTGTCCGTTGCCGTTCATCGCTTCTCGTTTTTTCATGGCCGGGTACCGGCTTTTCATCCGGACGATATATTCGCGGGTTGCTGTTTTACTCATTTTCATGACTCCATTCTTTCGGTGTCATTAATTGTGAGGCAATGCAGGGTTCCAAAAATCGCCGGCGAAGACCGCTTGACTCGGCTGCTGGCCTTGTATAAGCTGATGGTTTAATTTGTTAGCTGATAAGGCACCCGCTTTCCCCTGAATCTCAAACCGGGAATGGAGTGTACCTTGGGCCGGCCGGCCCGGGAGATGGCCATGATACGGCACCTGAAAATAGTGGACGACAAGCTGGTTGAAACCGATGCGCAGCACGCCCAGGTGGCGGTGTACATCGCCCCGGACGATCCGGACCGGCGACAGCTGATCGAGCAGTACAAGCTCGACGACCACACGCTGAATTCGGCCCTGGACCCGGACGAGTTGTCCCGCATGGAGTTCGAGCCGGACCACGTGGCCATGATCTTCAAGCGCCCCAAGCACTATTCCGCGGCCGACAACTTCCTGTTCAAGGTGTCGTCCACCGGCGTATTCCTGTTCAAGGACCGCCTGCTGGTGGTGCTGTCCGAGGACGCCCCGCTCTTCGAGGGGCGCCCGTTCGTGAAAGTCAGCTCGCTCCAGGACATCGTGCTGAAGCTGCTGTTCCGCTCCATCTACCACTTTGAGCAGCACCTCAAGCTGATCAACGTGCTGTGCACCGAGCTGGAGTCGGAGGTCAACACCGCCATGGAGAACCGCCAACTGCTGTCGCTGTTCACCCTGGAGAAAAGCCTGACCTACTATCTCAACGCGGCCACCTGCAACGCCAAGCTGATCGACAAGCTCCGCGCCAACGCCGCCAAGCTCGGGTTCACCCCCGAGAACCTCGAGTACCTCGACGACATCACCATCGAGAACAGCCAGTGCTACGAGCAGGCCCAGATTTACTCCAACATCCTGGCCAGCCTGATGGATGCGCGCGCCTCGATTATCGCCAACAACCTCAACGTGCGCATGAAGACCCTCAACATCGTCATGATCGCCCTGATGCTGCCCACGCTCGTGGTCAGCGTGTTCTCCATGAACGTCCGACTGCCCATGCCCCCGGGGCACTGGCTGCCGTTCTGGGTCATCCTGCTGCTGGCCGTGTGCTCCGCGGCGGCCGTGGCCTGGATGAGCCGGGCGCGCAAAACCCGGCTGGGCGGCTGAGCGGGACACGGCGGGCGGCCATGGGCATCCTGGAAAATCCGGCGATCAAGGCGATCGTGTTTGACTATGGCAACACCCTGGTCGAGTTCGGCCCGGACCAGGTCAGCGCCTGCGACGCGGCGCTGGCCGCCACGCTGGCCGAGCATTTCGGACCGCCGGACCCCGACCGGCTCAAGGCGATTCGCAACCGCAACCGGATGGCGCCCTACCACGGGGATCCGCCGGAATACCGCGAGAACAACCTGCCCCAAATCTCCCTGGACCTGGTGCGCGAACTCTACGGCGTGGAGCCCCCGCGGCCGGCGCTCAACGCCATCCTGCGCACCCGGTTCCAAGCCTTCGTGGACGCCGTGGCCGCGCCCGACTACCTGCCGGACCTGCTGGAGACGCTGCACCAGCGTTACCGGCTGGGCCTGCTGTCCAATTATCCGGATGGCCATGCGATCCGCGCCAGCCTGCAGAAAACCGGCCTCGACCGGTACCTGGAAACCGTGGTGGTGTCCGGCGACGTGGGGCACGTCAAGCCCCACCCCCTGCCCTTTCGCGTCCTGCTCAGCGAGATGATGCTCACGCCGGACGAGGTCCTGTTCGTCGGCGACAACTGGCTGGCCGACGTGCAGGGCGCGCGCCGCGCCGGCCTCACGGTCGTGCACCTGCGCCAGTGGACCCCGGCCGAAACCTTCCACCCGCAATCCGGCGACCTGCTGCCCGACGCCGAGATCACCCACCTGTCCGAGCTGCCCGACCTGTTCTGAACGCCGCCGCCCGCGCGTTTCCCGCTGTTGACAGGCACCGGCGCCCGGTTTATGGTCGCGGCAGTTATCAACCCAGGGGTGGGTCATGATGCAACAACGATATAAAATGCGTGCGCCATGGGTGTGGGTTGGCGGCGCGCTTTGGGCTTGGGCGCTGGCCGCCACACCGGCGGCGGGCCGGACCATCCTCGTGCTTTACGCGCTGGAGGCGGACGGCGCGGCGCTGCGCGGGGCAGACCCGGCCCCCGCCGCGCTGCTCAAAGCCGGCGAACGGGCGGCGCAACGGATCACCGCCGGGATCCATACCCTGTATGCCGCCCCCATGGGCGCCGGACCGATTGAATCCGCGATCACGACCGAGGCCCTGCTCGCGGCCACGCAGGCGGACCTGGTCCTGAGCGTGGGCGTGGCCGGGGCCTTGGCCGCCGACCTGGCCGTGGGCGACTGGGTGGAGATCGGCGGGGTGGTTCCGTACCAGCAGGGCCGGCTCACGGAGGCCGGGCTGCAACGCCGCGGGGACCCGCCCGCGCCGTGCGGCGCGGCCGCCGGGCTGGCGGACCCGCTCCCGGAAGCCTGGCGCAACGCCCGGCGCGTTGTCGCGGCGTCGGGCGAAGCCTTCGTGGCTGCGCCGGGCGCCCGGGACCAACTGGCGCGCGAAACCGGCGCCGCGGTGGTGGAGATGAACCTGGCCGGCGTGGCCGCGGCCTGCCGCAACCGGGGCGTGCCCCACGTGCATTTCCGGCTGATCAGCGACCTGGCCGATGCCGCGGCCGGAGAATCGTTCCAGCAATTCGTGGCCAGTTACGATGGCGCCGGCGGGCACCTGGCGCGCATATTTGCGGAGGCCCTGGGCGCGGACCCGCGCGACCCGCGCACGTACCAAGCGTTGCAAAAACTGCTCGCGAACCCGGCGGATGGCTTAGCGGGGCACGAGTAAAGCGCCGGGCGCAGGGTGCCGGATCAAGCTCGTACCCATGGCGTTGGTGATGGGCGCCTCCGCATCCGCAGAAGCAGACTCGCGGATCGCGCCGCGCCCCCCGCAGCGCTGGCAGAAGCGGGCCACCGCGGTCTCGGGATCGTAAATCCGGCCCATGCCGGAGCAGACAATGCACACATGCTCCGCCGGGGGCCGCACCCGCACGCGGTGGTTGCCCACGCCGAAACAAATGGCGCACAACACGCGGTTGGTGGTGCCTTCGGAGATGAATAATCCCACGCCGTTGCAATGGGGACAGTCCAGGGTCTTGACGGAGGCCTGCGGGAACATGGTCTCCCGCTGCGCGCTCCACCACTGCATTTGCATGACCAGCACCATCAGGCACGCCAAAAAGAACGGGGCCAGGATCCAAGACTTCTTCTGGGCCATCTTAAAGATGATGGCTTGGAAGGCAGACTTCTTTGGCATCAATAAGTATCCGGTCATATCCCGCATCGTCCTGCATGAGCCGGGCGCCGGAGAACCTCGCGGACCGCAGCAAGCCACGGACCTCCGCGCCCTGGTGCGCACCGATCTCAAGGCATATAATACCCCCCTTGTCCAGGGCTTGCCAAGCCTGGGGGATCAGTTTCCGGATCGCGTCCAGGCCGTCCGGCCCGCCATCCAGCGCCAGGCGCGGCTCGTGCTCGCGGATCGCGGGCGGCAGCCCCTGCCACTCGGCGGTGGTGACGTAAGGCAGGTTGGCCACCACGACGTCCAGGCTGGCGGGCGGCTGGCCCGCCAACAGGTCGCCCTGGCGCCAGGTGATCCGATCGGCCGCGCCCAGGGCCGCGGCATTGGCCCGCGCCAGGTCCAGGGCCGCGGGGCTGCGGTCAATCCCCAGCACGCGCGCCGCCGGACGGCGCAGGGCCAGGGCGATGGCAATGCACCCGCTGCCGGTGCCGACATCGGCCACGCGCGGCGCGGGCCGGGCCCAGGCGGCCGGCTCTTGCAGCAGGCGGTCCACCAGGAGCTCGGTTTCCGGCCGGGGAATGAGCGCGCGCCCGTCCACGCGCAGGTCCCAGCCCATGAACGCCGCGGTGCCCAGGACGTACTGCAACGGCTCGCCGCGCAGCAGGCGCGCCGCGGCCGCCGCGATCGCCGCCGCCGCGGCCGGGGGCACCGGGAGGTCCCGGCGCAGCGGCAGCTCCAGCCGCGGGCAGGCCCAAGCCCAGGCCAACAGCCACTCGGCCAGCAGGCGCGGGCTTTCCAAACCGCCGCCGGCGAAGCGCACCGCAAGGCGCTCCATCCAGGCGCCGGTGGTGCCGGGGACCGAGGCTATGTGTCCTTCTCCGGCTGCTGGTAATACTTGAGGTTGGCGAGGGTCTCGGCGTTCAGGCCGGGCGCGGCAGCGCTGTCCGCAGGCACGCCGTGCGGGTCGTCACGGAACTCCTGGATGTAGTTGATCCCCACGAAGGCCTGGCTGACCGTGGAGGAGTCCAGCAGGTGCCGCATGTCGCGGAACTGGCCGTGCTCCACCACCCGGCGGATCTCGCCCTCGAAATCCACGGGGCGCGCGGGCATGGGCAGGGCGTTGAAGATCACCACGTGGTTGTGCAGGAGCTGGCGGGCGCCGCCGACGTTGGCCGGGTGGATATAGAACACGCGGTTGAACACGGTCTCGTCGTAGTCGCTCAGGTCGCTGGACAAGTCCACGCCGACGCCGCAGATCAGGCCGGTCACGTCGCCATGGCGCGGGGCGGTGTCGCAGTCCATCCAGGCCGCGCGGTTGCTTTCGTGGGTGATCATCTTGCCGTTTTCGGGAGCCAGGTCCTCGACCGGCGCCTTCTTGACCCCGGAGCCGAACACCGCCGGCATGTGCGCGCGCATGGCCACGCCCAGGGCGCCCTTGAAGTCCGGCCGGCGGCGGCGGGCGAGCTGAAACAGGTCGGCGTAGAGCGCGCTCATGGTGGCGCCCCCGGGCTCCGCGGCCTGGAACACGGCGTACTCGTTGAAGCCGCCAGCCACGACCGCGTTGAACCCGGTGCGGATCATGACGTGGCGGCCGGTGTCGGTCTTGGGGATCAGGAAGTCCGGCGTGTCCTGGCCGTCGGTCGGCAGCCAGACCATGGTGCCGCCGATGGTGATCATCTCGCCCATGAGCTGGTAATAGTCGTCCGGCTGGTCGCCGAGGCCGCCGAGGCCAATGGAGTACTCGGTCTCGAAAAAGCGCTTGGAGCTCAGGTCGGCGCGCTTGACGCGGGCGAAGAGCACGTCCTTGACGTCGCCCAGCACCTCGATCGCGCCGCGCTGGTGGCCCCCGGGCAGGAAGCGGAACACGCCGGTGTGGCCGGCGGCGATCTCCAGCTGGTCCCAGCCCTCGGCCAGGGCGGCTTCGCGGGCGGTCTTTTCAGCCGCGGCCCAGGCGGCTTCCGGCGTGTCGCAGACCAGGAGCTGGGCGGCCATGCCGGTCATCTCGAGCACCTCGCGGCAGTACGGCTGCAAGGCCGCGATGGCCAGCACGCCGTGGCGGGCCTGGAGCTGCTTGCGCAGGGTCAACAGCACGCGCACCCCGGCGCTGCTGAGGTAGTTGACGCCCGAAAAATCCAGCACCAGCCCGCGCGCGGCGCGCGGCACCACCTCGTCCTGGCGCTTCTGAAAGTCCGCGGCGCCGGCCGCATCCAGGCGGCCTTTGATGGTCAGCAGGGTTACCGCACCTTCGGTGCGCGTGGCGATCTCCATGGGCATCCCTTTCGTTTGGTTGGACCCGGCTACCGGGAAGCGGCCACGGGCTGGCAGGCGCCGGCGGGCAACCAGCCCACCTGGGCGCCGGCGCGCACCTTGACCCAGTTCTCGTTTTTCTCCGCGCCCGCCTGCGGCGCCATCTCCAGGATGGACCCGGCCGGCGCGTCAAAGTGGGCCGTGGAATCGGCGATGGGCGCAAACAGCGCCTTCTGGCCGGGCGCCATGACCACGCACTCGGGATAGCGCCGCGCCTGGAGCTGGTCGCCCGCGCCCACAACGGCCAGGACCAGCACGGCCAGGGCCGGGGCCAGCAGCCGCTGGAGACCGCGCCGGGCGGCCGGCCGCAGGAACCAGGCGCAGCCCAGCAGGGCGCTGACCCAGTACGCGGCCGTGGCCAGGCCGATCCATTCGCCCAGGCGCAGCTTGCGCAAATAGCGGGTCACGATCCCGTATTCCGGGGCCAGCGCGCCGGCGCTTTCGAGGGCAAAGCGCAGGTTGGCGGCCAGGTCCGCGTTGCGCGGCGCCAGCCGCTGGGCGCGGCGGTAGTTCAAGATGGCCGGGCCAGGCTGACCGTTCTTGAAGTAGGCATTGCCCAGGTTGTAGAATAGCGCGCCGGCCACGTACCCGTCGGCCACCAAGTCCTCGTAAGCGTGGATGGCGTCCGCAATGCGGCCCTGGTCGTAGTCGGCCGCGGCCTGGGCAAACACGGCGGCCGGATCCAGGTCCGCGGCCCATGCCCCGGCCGACCCGATCAGCGCCAGGATCATGGGCCGGAGAAACGCAAGATATCGCCCGGGTTTCACAGCTTCACCTTTTCCGAGGCTTTGAGCAGCGCGGGCAGGGTCTTGAGGATGTCCGCCGGGTCGACGCCGGAGGAACAGGCCGCATAACGCTCCTGGTCGCAGCAGGCAAACAGGCGCTCCAGGCGCCCGCACAGCTCCTCCTCCAGCCCGCCCCGGCGCAGCGCCGCCACGACGGCCGGGCCGGCCACCTCGCCCGGGGCGAGGTTGAGGCGGTTGCCGTAGTAGGAGCTGAGCGCCTCCCAGGCGCCCTCGAAAAACTGGCGCCGCTGGCCCGCGGCCAGGGCTTGCTCCGCCTTGCGCAGGCCGGCGCGGGCGCTGCGCGGCGCCTGGGATCGGCGGGCGCGGGCCACGTCGCGCTGCAGGACGTCGCGGCGCCGGACCGCGAACCCGGTGGCCAGCAGCGCCCCGGCGGGCAGCAGCTGCAGCAGCCAGAACCAGGGCTGGCGGTACCACGGCGCAACGCCGGCGCGCAGCCAGCGCGCGGGCGCGGGCTGCAGGTAGAGGATGTCCGCCCCCAGGATCCGCGCCGGCGCGGGCGCGGCGCCCGCCGCGGCCGAGGGCGCCTGGAGCACGGCGGTCTGTGTGCTGGAGGCGTGCAGGGTCAGCGGGAACGGCCCGCGGCTGATGGTCTCGTACTGTTCTTTCAGCGGGTTGAAAAACGAGAACGCGACCGCCGGCAGGTTGCTGATCCCGGCGGCCTTGGGGATCACCACCTGCTCAAACTCCTTGCGTATGATGCGCGTGCCGTCCTGGGCGTCGCTGGTCACCAGCCGCGGCTCGTACACCTTGAACTGGTCCCCCAGGTCCAGCCTGGGCGCCACCACGTTCTCGATGTTGCCGCCGCCGGAGACCAGCATATTGATGGTGATCGGCTCGCCCACCGCCAGGTCCGTGGGGTTGACCTGCACGGCGAACTGGAACTCGCCCACCGCGCCCGAGAAGCTCGCCGGCTGGCCCTGGGCGGGCAGCGGCTTGACCTCCATGTCCAGGCTGCCGGCCTCGACCACCACCGGCTGGGTTTCCGCGCCGCGGCCGAACAGGTCGAAGAAGGGGTCCTCGAAAAAGCCGTACCGGCGGCGGCGGTCGCGCTCGACGAGGACCGGCACGCGCAGCGAAGGCTGCAGTTGGAACCGGCCGGCGGTCAGGGCCTGGGCCTGGCTGCGGAACCGCCGCACGTCAAACACCTCGTTGTTGATGATCTCGCGGGTGGGGTTGAGCTCTTGAAATTGCTGGAACTTAAGCCCTGTGGCCGGCAGGTTCAGCAGTTCGATGTTGCCCCCGAGGTTGAGCCCGCGGAAGTAGATGTTGATGTACACCTCGAACAGCTCCTGGTTGTACACGCTGGTCCGCTCGGAAAAGATCTTGGCGAACAGCCCCTGCCCGCCTTCGGAGCTGCGGCCGCCCTGCGTCACCTCGGTGTTGGCGCCGGCCGCCTTGAGCTCCACGGCCGGGATGACGGTGGACTGCCCGCCGGCCTCGTAGGTGAACGGCCCCACCTGGAAGGTGCCTTCCTGCAGCGGCACGACCTGGTAGTTGAACGTCACGGACACGTCCTGCTGCATGCGGCCATTGACGGACTGCATGGAAAAATTCTGCTGCACGCTGGGGCCCATGATCTGCAGCCCGGGGATGCTCGGCATCGGCGGGTGGGGCGGCGACTCCACGCCGCGCACGGTAAACGAGCAGGCCGCGGGCTCGCCGACCTTCAGCACCCGGGGCTGGAGATCAAAATCCACGCTCAACGCCGCGGCCAGCGCCGGCCAGAGCGCCACGGCCAGGCCCAGCCACCGCCGCCGCCATGCCTGTTGATTTACCGCCATCTTTTCTGTTAACCTGCCTTTATGCCCATTGGGTTCTCAAAACGATCTGGCAGAGATTATTTTGCCAAAGCCGCCCGAAATACAAGGCGTTTTTTAGCGGCGCCCGGCCTGGCCGGGTGGATGGCCCTGGCCTGGCTGGGGTGGATCGCCCCGGCGCCGGCGCTGCGGATCAACGACGCCGGCCAGACCTTTGTCGCCGAAACCGTGGGGTCCGACCTCGTCGCGCCGGCCGGCCTGGCCGTGGACCCGATCACCGGCCGCCTGTTCGTCGCCGAGAAAGGCGCCAACCGGATCAGCCTGCTGAACGAGCGCGCGCGCGTCACGGTGCTGGATCAGGGGTTCACGATCGTCAGCCCCATGCCCGCCTGGGCCCTGTCCAGCACGGCCACGACCGCGCGTCTGCGCGAGCCGGTCCTGCGCACGCCCGAAGACCTGGACTTCGATCGCCAGGGGCGGCTGTACGTGGCCGAGGGCGGCGTCCACGGCCGGCTGCTGCGGTTTGAGCCGTTCATCCAGGGCGCGCTGGTGGCGTCCATCCTGTTTACCCCCTGGTCGGGCATGCCGTACAGCTACGGCAGCGTGGCCGCCGACAACCTCGACCGCATCTTCGTCACCGCCCGCAAAACGCCCGGGGCCACGCTGGTGTTTGGCAGCGTGATGATGTGCGATGCCCGCGGCTGCTGGTTCGTGGCCGGCTACGGGCCGTTTGCCGATTTTTCCAACGTGGCCGTGGACGCCACCCGCAGCGCGCTGGTGGTGGGCGAGCGCCGGCGCGGCGACCTGCACTGGTTCGATCCCGAGCGCCAGGCGGAACTGGCGGCCCTGGAACACCTGGACGGCCTGCGCCACGTGGAGTTCTGGATGGATGGCCGCACCTTGGCCACGATCTGCCGGGAGGACGGGACCTGGAGCCTCCTGCTGGTGGAGCCCCTGGCCGGCACCGTGAGCGAGCTGGTCGGCGGCCTGGGCCCGGTGGGCGGGATCGCCGTGCATCCGTACAGCGGCGAAATCTACATCACCCAGAGCGAAGCCGGAACCGTGCTGCGCCTGCGCCCGGCCGGCGAAGCCGTCGAGGAAGTCACCGGCGACGATTACGTCACCCAGCTCAACCGGGCTTTTGAGATCAAGCATTCCCTGCCGCCCCGCGAATGGCCCAGCTTCTTCAAGTCTTACATCGACAGCCTCGACATCGTCGACCCGGTGGACCCCATGCCCGGCGGCGGCACGCCCGGCACGGTCCCGCCCGCCACCCAGCCGGAAACGGCCGCGGACGCCACGGAAGACAGCCTGCTGGAAGATGCCCTGACCCATGACCCGCCGCGGCGCATCCCCATGACGCTCGAGGAACTGGTCAGCCTCGTGCCGATTGCCGCGGCCAAGTTCAAGGCCGAGCCCATGGGCACCAACGCGCCGGCCGGCGATCCCATCGCGGAGGTCAGCTTCCTGATTTTTCATCCCAACCAGGCCCAGCTCCTGCAAAAAGCCACGGTGCCCAGCGTCAGCCTGTTTCGCGCGACCCACCGGAGCGGATCCGAGGCCTACACCAAGTTCATGCCCAACAAGGATGGCCATATCCTGCGCGACGACACGCCCGCCGCCGAGCTGCCCGAGATGCTGTTCTCGTTCCCGACCGGCTACTACATGCCGGAGTCATCCGCCGGCGAGGAGGGCATGGTCCGGGTGTATTTCCTCGGCATGGGCCTGGGCCCGGACTACTGGCTGGACATTGACCGCACCGGCCGGGCGCAGAGCCGGATGATGGTCGAAAACGATGACGGCACCAAGCACTATTACCGGCTCCAGCCGTACCCGGAAAAACGCCGGGCCGGCGGTGAAAGCGTGCTCATTGCCGGGCTCGAGATGTTCTCGGGCGGCTGGCTGCAGGTGGCGGCCCAGCCGGTCCTGTGGACGTTTGTAAACTCCGACGCCACCGAGGGCATCATCCGCCACTGGACCGCCACCATGACCCTGGACCCGGGCAACATCCTGACCGCGCCAACCGTGGGGCCGGCCTACGACGGCAGCCTGGCCCAAAGCGAGATCAACCTGTGCCGCAAGCTGGTCCTGCGCGCCGCCGCGCGCTGGAAAGACCTGCGCCTGTAATCCCCTTTGCCGGCCCGCAGGTAAAATGTTGCAACAGGCCAGGCCGTGTGGCAGGGTGCGCCCTCAAGGTACCCAGCCAGCAAACCGGCCGAGCGCCGGGAAAAACAAGGAATGACATGAGCGCAAAATCCGGACGAGTTCTGATGGCCGTTGTTTTCTTTAGCGCGATCTTGGCGGGGGCCTTGTGGATCGCGGCGCGGGCCGCCTCGGCCGGGGCCGCGGAGAGCAACGCCGTGACCGGCCCCCTGACCCTGTTGCTGGCGGAGGACGCCACGCCCGGCCCCACCCCCACGCCCACGGCCACCGCGGCGCCCACCCCCACCCCGACCCCCACGTTCATGCCCGCCCCCGAAGGCATGGTCACGATCCCGGAAGGCGAGTTTACCATGGGCGACGCGTTCAACGACGCCGAGTTCGATGACGAAAAGCCCCGGCACCAGGTGTTCGTGAGCACGTTCTTCATGGATCAATACGAGGTTACCGCGGCTAAGTGGCAGGACGTTTACATGTGGGCCACCAACCACGGCTACAGCTTCAGGGCGGTGGACGGCTTGCCCAGGGGCAAGGCGCCCACCCACCCCGCGGCCTATGTGGTTTGGTTCCAAGCGGTGGCCTGGTGCAACGCCCGCAGCGAAACCGAGGGGTTGACGCCTGTTTACTATATCGCCACCAACCACAACCCGGCCACGGTCTATAAAGGCGGCAGCAGTGCGCCGCTCACCAATTCCTGGGTGGGCTGGACCAACAACGGGTACCGGTTGCCCACGGAGGCGGAATGGGAAAAAGCCGCGCGCGGCGGCGCGGCCGACACGCGGTTCCCCTGGACCGATTTCACGAACAATATTGCATGGGCCAAGGCCAATTATGCCTGCGCGTGGATGGATGGCCACCCCCGCTATGGCTATGACATCAACCCGGTTGGGGGTACGTATCCCGCCTACACCAACGGCGGCTTCCCCTGGACCAGCCCGGTCGGCAGTTTTGCCCCCAATGGCTACGGCTTGTACGACATGGCCGGCAACGTGGAAGAGTGGTGTTGGGATGCCTTTTACAACTCCAATTATCCCAGCGCCCGCCAAGTCGATCCCCAGGGCCCTGACTTCGGTTATGACCGTGTCCGGCGCGGTGGGGCAGGCTCGCTGAGCGCCTACGACTGCCGGGTCTCTTATCGCCAGCCAGGATATTTTTGCTGCGCGCTGGACGACTATGGCCGGCAAGGGTTCCGCTGCGTGCGGCGGCCTGACCCGGAATAGGCCGGCGAAGTCCCCGCCCGGCGGCCGCGCGACAAAGCATCGTCAACCCCACTGACCACAGCCACGGCATGAAGCCGCCGTCACGGCGGCGTTCCCGAGGGAACGCAGCGACGACCGAGGGGAAGAAGACGTCCACGGGCTTACGCCCGCGGCTGCGTGGGCGGGGATTAAGGGCGTCTTCCCATTCGGCACGGGGGGTGAAGAGAACGATGAATTATGAACGATGACCGATGAACTTCGGGACAACAGAGCAGATAAGCGGACAATTCTTCGTCCTTCGTGCTGAACTATTTCTCTGTCTGCCAAGCCTCGGCCTATCTCCCCGTCTCCCCTGCTGCTATTTCGTGCATTCGCCCATGGTTTTGCCCATTATTTGCGGCTGGACATAAGCAAGCGAACAAAGCAGTCTTTCGCTCACAATTGTTACAAACCCGGAGCCTGCCACGGCCGCCGGCGCCATAGCAACCGCAGTGCCGGGTTCCTGGCTGGCGCATCTTTTTGCTCAGCAAAAAGTGTGCGTGAGCCGGCATGACGGCCGGCACAGGGACGTGACGGCCGGCCGGCGAACGAACAGCCAGGGTTCCGGCACGAAGGGTGCGGCGCCGAGCGTGCCGCGGGCGGCGGAGCGCTACCTTGAATCCCAGGGGCCGCGCCTGGAGGACCACCGTGAACCCTGGGCTGGGGCCGCGCGAGTGGTAGCCAGAAAACTCTCCGCGCCCGCAAAACCGAAGCGCCGATGGCAAAGTCGTGAGTGATTTGACTACATATCAATATTCGGATATTGTTCGCATAGAGAAACAGGGGGACATAATGAAAAAGAGCAAGTTGTCAGTACTAAGCGCAATCGCGGCAGTAATGGCCATGGGACCCAATATGGGGCCAGCCCAGACCCCGCACGATGATCGCCAAGAACGGCAGCAATCCGATGATAGTTCGTGGTTGTTATTTTCCATACCCCATGTCTGCCCGACACCCACTCCGATCCCGGAAATGGTATACATCAAGACCGGGTCTTTTGTTATGGGCGGCGCAACGAATATACTCCCAGAATACAATATCGACGAGTTGCCGCAGCATGCCGTCCAAATCGGTTCGTTTTACGTCGACAGTTGCGAGGTGACAAAAGCGAAATGGGACGAGGTTTATGCCTGGGCGGTAGATAATGCATATCACTTCGACAGCACGGGCGCAAGTAAGGCGACAAACCATCCCGCAGTTAACTTAAACTGGTATGATACCAATCACGCTAGAGAATCGGTATAAACCCCCTGGACGTAGCGTTTGCTTGAGCGTGCAGCCATCCATCGCCAACCAGAGATCGAACGCGCTGGGAATCTTGGATAAAGGATTGCAGGGAGGCGCAAAGGGCATCTTCCAACTTTTCAATCCCTTGGTAAACGCGGTTGCAGACCGCGTCCTTGAGGATATCCCATAGGCGCTCCACGGGGTTGAGTTCCGGGCTGTAGGCCGGTAACGGAAGAATCCGAACACGTTCGGGCACTCGCGCATCGTCCGGACGAAAATGAAAACCCGCCTGGTCGCCGATCACCACGTGAAAAGCGGTCGGATCCGTGGCTACCAGTTGCTCCAGAAAGCCGTGGGTCAACTCCAGTCCCACCGTAGGCAACAACTGAAACTGCGACCCACCCTCCACCACGTCCAGGGCGCTATAGACATAGCACCACTCGTATTCTATCTGGCGTGGCTTTACCACGCGCAGACCGCGCAAGGCCCAGCAGCGCCGGTGGGGGTCATTCAATCCCAGCCGGGCCTCGTCCGTTACCCAGACTTTCACCCGGCTTCCGGCGGGAAGCGCCAAGTCACACAACGCCTTAAATAATCCCGCCTTAAAGGCCGCCGCCGCGGCCTCATCTTTTTTTGTGTGCACCGGCCGCGGCACTTTCAAGACCGCCCCGCCCTTCTTGAGCCAATAGTACATTTGCGTGGCGCACAACCGGATGCCATGGTTTTGCTGCAGCCAAGCCGCCAACTGCGGCCCGGTCCGCCAGCGCCCTTCGCGCAAGCCGGCGGCCAGTTCCGCTTGCACCTTGGGCGTCTGCATGGCGCTCGCCTTCCCAGGGGCTTTCTTGTTCGCCAGCAAGCCGGCGATCCCGCCCTCAATAAAACGGTCGATCCATAGCTGGATCGTGGAGCGCGCGCGCCCAACCCGCCGCGCGATATCTTCGTAACGGTGTTGGCCATCAAAGGTCATCTGGACCGCCCGCAGCCGATCCCTTAGCCGCGCATTGTTCTCTTTCTTTATCCGGGCCGCTACTTCGTCTTTCACGGCGGCCGGTACCACTACCCTCACTCGCGGACGTCCTTGTTTTTTCATGCCCAGCAGCATGCCCCACGTCGCGCTCAGCGTCAAGCATTATTTACCGATTATTATGCGTGATTGGTATGACTGCGTAAAATGGTGCAACGCGCGCAGCGAGATGGAGCATCGGTCCCCGTGCTATTACACGACGTCCGCAAAAAATATGATTTACAAGAGTGGGTGGACCAACATCGGGAGCGAGTGTGTAAACTGGACGAACAATGGGTACCGGTTGCCGACGGAGGCGGAATGGGAAAAGGTCGCGCGAGGTGGAGGGGTAAATATGCGCTTTCCGTGGACCGACTACACGAACAGGATTTCCCATGCGAAGGCGAATTACGAAGGTAAGGCAGGCACCTATGATTATGACTTGAGTACCGGATATCATCCCGCCTACACCAACGGAACCACGCCCTACACTAGTCCGGCAGGAAGTTTTACTCCCAATGGATTCGGGGCGTACGACATGGCTGGTAATGTCTGGGAATGGTGCTGGGACTGGTACGACAGCGGTTACTACACGAACTCTCCAAGCACGGATCCCAAAGGGCCGGCTACTACTCCATTCATCGCGCTCAGGGTGCTACGCGGGGGGGCGTGGTATAACGACGCTGCCGCCGCGCGGGTCGCTAACCGCTACTTTACCGGTCCGGCCATTGGTTATAACTTTTTCGGTTTTCGTTGCGTTAGAAGGGGCCGTTAGGCCGATTCAGCCAGCAGGCCCAGGCAGACCAGCAGGACCAGCATCAAGATCAATTCTTTCACAGCGCCACCCCGATGATCCGGCCGCCGAACACGGCGCAAGCGTGCTCGATTTCCCTGGCCACCTGCCGGCGGTAGGCCCGCGGGCCGCCGATCAGGCGGGCAACTCAAGCGGATCCCGGCGTGGAAGGTGTGCCCTGGGATGCTGGCGTTTTCGCAGCTGTTTTCACCCCGCCGATTGACTGTCGCCGATGGCATGCCTTTGCCATACGCGCCGGCGCTTGGCAGTATTTTTTTGCCAGCCATCGGTGGCATTTGCGTCCTGTGCGTTCTTCGGCGCGCCCTTCCCAAGGCGCCCAGGGTGCTGACGAGCCGGCAGGGCCGCGATTCTGAGACCCTGTGGCGCGTCCTGGATGGTTGGCCTTGGGGCACCCGCAAAGCGCCGCGGTAGACAGCACCGGGCGTGGTGAACTTGGGTTCAGATACGATTTTTTTGTGGTGTTGGGGCTTGGCGCTATGGCACCGCGAGGGGCGCTGGAAACAGATTGCGACACACCGGCAACACGGGCGAACATCCCTGAACACGTTATGACTAGTGGTTGTGACTTTTGGTGTTTGCTTGTGTAACTCGTTGCGCCGAAAAGTGGCGACCCCAAGGGGAATCGAACCCCTGTTACCAGGATGAAAACCTGATGTCCTAACCGCTAGACGATGGGGTCGCGGCCGTTCAGGCTGGCGAAGGTACCACACTTCAACCGCGACTCAAGCGAAAAAGAAAGGCGGTCACGGCAAAATTGTCACGGCCCAGTCGTGGGTGTAATAATCGCCGTTTTCCGTCCACGCCTGGCCAAGGTTGTTGCGCTGGCTGGTTTCCCCGGACGAATCGGCGAGCAGCAGCACCACGGTGCCGGCTGACCCGTCGGGCCGCTGGGCCTTGAGCTGGAAAAAATAGAAGTTGTCGCCGGGTTGGGTCATGTCCGCCGGGACCTCGATTTTCCACAGGTCCAGCTTGGTGTCCGGGGTGATGGTCTGCCCATGAAAGCTGAGCTCCGCGGCCGTGGCTGCGTCGGGCGCAATATTCTTGACCCAGGATCCCTCCAGCCAGTTTTCCTGCTGCCCGTTCCACCAGCGGGCGACGACCTTTTCGTCGGCGTCACCAGCAAAGTTGTTGACGGTCACCACGTAGAGCGTCACCGGTTCGTCGTTGGGCACCTGGGTTTTCCCGTTGCCCACAAAGGTCAAGGTGTCGCCGGGCACCTGTTCCGTGGCGCGATCGTCGATGAAGTCATCGTCGTCGTGGTACGCCCAGAACGCGCTGATGTCGCCGGCGGCGCCGGTTTGCCAGGCAAGAACAGACAGGCTCAAGGCCAGCCATGCAATAATCTTCATCATTCGCCTCCAGCTAGATGCTGCGGGGATGGTAACCCGCGGCCGGGAAAAATCAATCCGCGTTTCAGAAAAGATCGCGTTGCCTTGCGCGGCCCTGGATGATAAACCAAGGCCCGGGTTCGGGAAGTTGCGGGTCGCGGTCGCGCCGAGGGATCCGGCGGGGCGCGCGGGGGTGAAAGGGAAATCACGATGAGCGACAAGCCATTGCCGGGGCAAGAACTCCAGGCCGGCGAGATCATGTGCGCCCGGTGCGGCCGGTTCGTCGGCGCGCTGGATCAATGCCCCCACTGCGGCGCGCGGGCGCGCAAGCGGTTGAGCGTCCGATCCATGCGGATCGCGGCCGTGGTGCTGATGGTGGCCGGGTTGGCCGGGTTGTATGGGGCCGCGCGCCGCCAGGAGACGCCGCGTGTCCGGATTGCGGACATCCAGCCCACCATGAACTTCGCCTTGGTGCGCGTGGCCGGTACGGTGTCTGGCGACAGCCGGGTGTTCAAGGAGGCTGACCGCGTCCGCAGCGTCCGGTTCACCCTGGCGGAAGGATCCGACGAATTGGCTGTGGTGGCGCATCCACCGCTGGCAGAGCAGATGGTCGCGGAGAACCGCCTGCCGCGCCTGGGGGATACCGTGGACTTGACCGGCACCCTGACCGTAACGGAAGACCGGGCCCAGCTCCGGCTCCAGGCCCTGGACCTCCAGGAAACTCCCGTGCGCCAGTTGCCGCGCACGGCTATCGGCGACCTGGCCGCCATGCCGGCTGGAACCCCGGTGCTGGTCGAGGCCGAGATCACCCGCGTGGACACGCCGGCCGCGGATGAAAAACGTCCCTGGCGCCTGCTGCTGAAGGATGCGTCCGGGCAGATCGAGCTCAGCTTCTGGGATGACGTGGCCAACGCGATCGCCGACCGGGAAAAAATCACGCCCGGCAACCCGGTGCGGGTGCAGGCGACCACGGACGAGTATCGCGACCGCAAGCACCTGCGCTTGAATCGCGGCCAGGACCTGGTTTTCGTGGAGCCCGCCGGCGCCGATGGCGCGCGCCTCGCCCGCACCGTGGAGATTGTGACGCTGGGCGAAATCAGCGCGGCCATGGCCGGGCGCGAGGTAGAGACCGAGGGCCAGGTGGTCGCGATGGAAGCGCCGCCCGCCGGTACCACGGCCCCGTTTGACCTGCGCCTGGAAGATGGTCCGGGCCAGCTCACGGCCGTGTGCTGGGCGGAGGTGGCCGCTTTTCTCTCCGAGCGAGGCGTGCAGCCGGGTTGCCGCGTCCAGGTCCGCGGGGTGCTGGAGGAATACCGCGGGCGCGTGCAGCTCAAGATTAACCGCGCCAGCCAGGTCAAGCTGTTGCGCGCGGCCGACGCTGTGCCGGAGACCGTCCCGGCCGATCGCATGGTGCCCGCAGCCGACATTACCGCGGACATGACCGGGAGCGTGTGCGCCGTGGCCGGCCGCCTGGGCGCGCCGCGCTCCATCCGCAGCGGGGTGATTTTCCCGCTCAAAGACAAGAGCGGATCCATTGACCTGTTGATCTGGGACCAGCTCGTGCCTGGCGAGTTCCGGGATACCCTGGAAGACGGGATCAAGGTCACGGTGATCGGCCGGGTAATCCTGTACAAGGACCGCCTGCACATCGCGCCGGCCAGCCCGCAGGCGATCCGCATGACCGAGCCGGCGCCGCCGGTCCGGCGGACGGTCTCGGGCGCGGCCGCGGCCGCGCCCGACGCCGGGGGCGCGCCGCCATGACCGGCTTCGTGCTCACAGTCCTGGTGAGCACGCTGGCCGGTACGGCCATGGCCGGTGTGCTGGCCTGCCTGCCGGGCTTGCACGTATTTAACCTGATGGGGTTGGTCGCGCTGCTGATCCTGGAGCTGCAGGCGGCCGGCATGGCGGTCGCGCCGGAAATCATCCTGCCGCTCATGACCGGCATGATCGTGGGCTGGTGCATGCTGAACACGATCCCCGCGGTGCTGCTGGGCGCGCCCGATGAGAGCGCGCTGTTCACCGTGTTGCCGGGCCAGAAATACCTGATGCTCGGCCGCGGGTTCGAAGGCGCCATGATCACTGCCGTGGGCGGCCTGGGCGGCGTGTACCTGCTGGTGTTCGTGGTCGCGCCCCTGGCGCCCCGGATTTTGCCGATCGTGCAAAGCGTCCTTCGGCCGTACCTGGGGATGGTCCTCTGGGTGGTGACGGCGTTCATGGTCGTGTCCGAGTGGCCCAAGGGCGGGACCACGGGTCAGGCCGGCTGGCGCAAGTTTATGGCGGCGTGGTCCACCCTCGCGGCGGGCCTGGTCACGCTCCTGGCTTCCGGGTTCCTGGGGTTCATCCTCATGTACCGATCGCCCGTGCCGCCGGAGATGGCGTTCCAGAACATCATGCCCGCGTTCGTGGGCCTGTTTGCCGTCCCGTGGTGCCTGCTGAATATCCTGAGCGGCGCGGGCGTGCCCCGGCAGCATGTTCCCCGGACGCTGGATGTGGATCCGCCGCTGCTGCTCCGCGGCCTGGCGGCCGGCGGGTTGGGCGGCGGGTTCGCCGCCTTTTTCCCCGTGATCACCGGCGGCATGGGCGGATTGCTGGCCGGGCACGCCATGGCCCAACGCGACGAGCGGGTGTTCATCATGTCGCAGGGGGTATCCAAGCTGGTGTACTACACGGGCGCGTTCATGCTCCTGTTCGTGCCCGGGTTGGGCATCACGCGCGGCGGCGGCGCGTGGATCGTGAAGTCGCTCTACGATGCGCCACGCACGCCGCACGACTACCTCGTGGTGGTGAGCGCCGTGGCCATTTCCGGCGGGCTGGCGTTCCTGATGATGGAGCCGCTCGCGCGCGGCGCCATCTGGCTGATCGGCCGGGTGAACTACCGGTACCTTTCCGTGGCCGCCCTGGCCGTCATCCTGGCGCTGGTGGTCGCAGTGACCGGCGGTGTGGGCTTGTATATTGCGGTCGTGGCCACCGGAATCGGGTTGTTCCCGGTGCTGTTCGGATCGCGGCGGCTGAACTGCCTGGGGATCCTGTTGCTGCCCATGGGCAGCAGCCTGTGCGGGTTCGGTCCGGTGGTTGCCGGTTGGTTGGGCCTGATGTAACGGGGGAGGGGGCATCGATGAAAGGCATTGCGCATTTTGTGTCCGGGGTGGCCGCGGCGTCGTTCCTGCCTTGGTCCATGGCCGCGGCGCAGGCCGGGTGCCCGTGGTATTTCGTGCTTGGCGGCGTGTTCGGGATTTTGCCGGACACGCTGGACTTCAAGTTCTACCGTTTTTTCTACCGCCACGACGTGTACCTCGATCCGGATCCCCGCCACCCGGACCCCCAGGCCATCGCCGACCAGCTGGCGGCCGCGATCTGCTCCGCCATGCGGCAGCCCGGCATGTATCGCGTCAAGTGCGGCACGGTCCGCCTGGGCGCGGACTACTGGCAGCAATATGTCATCAAGTTTGACAACGAGGCGCAGGCCGTGCTGGTGCGCATGGGGCCGGTGGTCACCACCGGCCAGGTCCCGGTGCCGGCCGCGGACCCGCCGGCCCGGCCCGTGGCCCGGGCAGCGCTGCCCTGCCCCGTGCGCCAGGATTACGATGCCACCACGCGGGTGGACATATTTGACGGACCCACGTTCGGCTTCGAGCGGGATGGCCGTGGCGGCGTGGTCCTGCACTTCCTGCCGTGGCATCGCGAGTGGACGCACAGCCTGGTGGTGGGGCTTGGGTTGGCGCTGCTGGGCGGGTGGGTCACTGGCCTGGCCACGGCCGAGGCGTTGTACGCCGCCGGATGGGGCGCCTGGCTCGCGGGCGGGGCGCGCGTGGCGCTGGTGATCCTGGCGGCCTATTCCGTGCACGTGCTGGAGGATCAGCTCGGTTACATGGGCGCCAACCTGCTGTATCCGTTCACCCGGCGCCGCCTGCCCGGCCTGCACTGGATGCGGTCGGGCGACGCCTGGCCCAACTTCGCCACGGTCTGGATCAGCTGCGTGCTGCTGTTCTGGAACCTTTACCAGTACGGCCGGGCGCATGGACAGATCGTGTACCAGTTCAACTTCCTGGCCTACGTGTTCTATGCGCTGCTGCTGCCCGCCGGCGTGGCCATGCTCCTGCTCCGCCTGGCATCCCGCGGCGCCCCGCCCGCGCCCGCGGAGGCCGTGGACGACTGGGACGATGCGCCGGCATAAGGTGGGGCTGAAAATATTTGGAGCATGTTGAAAATATATCATAGCCGTAGTTCGTTGCCCGGTATGATCGACATCCCCTGACGGCGGGTCCGGAGGCCCTCGCCCTTCCTTGCTGCGCCGCGCACGTTCCGAGTTGCCAATCGGGCTGAATATTTTTTGGGGCGAAATTCGGCCTCGTCCACACTATTGAAATTCATCCCGTTGCGTTCTGTTGCGTAACGCCATGCCGTACAGGTGATTGCCGAACACGGCCATTTTTCCCCGCAAAATATTCCCAATTATTATTTCACAAACCGTGAAATATTGGTCCTTGCATGGATATTGAACAGGCGTACCGTGGCATTAGAAACATTGATTGATCAAGGCCGAACCCTGAGGAGGACCGCCATGAAGAATCGCAAAACTGAAGCGCCAACCGTTGTCTGCCTGCTGATCCTTGCCGTGCTCGTCAGCCTGGCAGCCACCGACGCGCTGGGCCTGACCCGGTACGTCAACCTCAACAATTCCACACCCCAATCCCCGTACACCAACTGGGTCACCGCCGCCGTGACCATCCAGGACGCGGTGGATGCCGCAGTCAATGGCGACACCATCTGGGTGACCAACGGCGTGTATGAGACGGGCGGGCGGGTAGGCTATCCGGCGGGCACCTTAGTGACCAACCGCGTTGCGATTCACAAACCGATATGGGTGAGCAGCGTCAATGGGCCAGAAGTTACCATCATCGCCGGACGAATGCCCAGGGGGAATAGCGCGGTTCGCTGTGTATACCTGACCAATGGCGCGATGATCGTTGGGTTTACCCTGTCTAACGGGGCGACACGGGCAACGGGCTTTACCCCCGACGATTATGGGGGTGGTGTTTACGCGGATGGAACGTCTGCCGTTGTCACTAATTGTACGATCATGGGGAATGTGGCGTTTCGGGGCGGCGGGGCTGCCGGCGGAAAATTGTGCAATTGCCGCTTTGAAAACAACGAAGCAGATGGCGGCGCGGGAGCCTTTCAAAGCACGCTCAATCATTGCACGCTTATCGGTGGTTCGTCGATCAATGGGGGTGCTGGTTTTGACGTTACGATGAACCAGTGCGTGATGATGAGGAACACCTGTCGCGATCAGGGTGGATGCGTCTATATTGGAACTATTAACAACTCGATTCTCTGCAATAACACATCGTCTTGGTCTTCGGGTTATCTGCAGAATGGTGGCGCTGCCTTCGCTGCTACCATCAACAATAGTCTTCTCGTCAATAATCGTGCCGGGAAAAATGGCGGGGCCACCATTAACTGCACTTTATATAGTTGTACTGTGAGCTCAAATTCGGCGGGGATTGCGGGCGGGGGCGTGTTTGACAGTACGCAATACAACTGCATCGTCTATTTCAATAACGCTCCCACTGGCGTGAACTATTCGAGTGGAAGCATTAATTACAGTTGCACAACCCCCTTGCCTGGTAGTGGTAGTGGAAATATAACCAACAATCCTCTATTTGTCAGTGCCGCAAGCACCAATTACCAAATCCAAGCAGATTCCCAATGCATCAATCGTGGCAGTAATAGTTATGTGGTTGGCAGCTTGGATTTGGCCGGCAACGCGCGCATTGTGAATTCAGTGGTGGACATGGGGGCGTATGAATATGGAGCCTCAGTCAACCCGCTGGACGAGGGGTTGTTGGCGCATTACCCTATGGATGGTGATGTCGCTGACGCGACAACGAATCACTATGACTGTACTGCCTACAACACGACGTGGGTGGTAGACCGCAATGGCCAGACCAACCATGCGGTGCGTTTCAATGGAACAACGGCCTATCTGGAGGCCTTGGCGGTGAATATGAGCGTCCCCGCTACGGTAACGATGTGGATGCATTCGATGCAAACCAACTCAACCTGGCGGTCCCTGTTTAGCTGGAACGATACAAGCGAGCCGTTCAACGGGGTGTCTATTTATGCAAGTGGCAACGGCGGCCTTGCCTCGCGGATGGGCAATTTTGCATACGACTTGCCTTCCGGCCGGCGGATAGACGGCGATGGGCAATGGCATTTCGTGGCGATCGCCAGGGATACGAACAATATTCACCGCATGTTTATTGATGGACAGTTTGAGACAAGCAAGGTGGATTCCGCATCCGTAGGCTTGCTGCACAACTTGCGCCTTGGCCGGTCGCACCGGCCGGATGGTCATCCAGTGAATGAGTTTTACGCGGGAGATTTGGACGACGTGCGGATTTATAGCCGCGCCCTAACGACTAATGATATATTCGTGCTCTACGGTGTAACCAACACGCCCACGCCTACCTCCACGCCGACTTTCACCCCCACGCCTACCCCCACGCCCACGGCATCGCCGACACCGCCGCCGACTGCGACCCCGACGGTGGACGAGGGATTGTTGGCGCATTACCCTATGGATGGTGATGTCGCTGACGCGACAACGAATCACTATGACTGTACTGCCTACAACACGACGTGGGTGGTAGACCGCAATGGCCAGACCAACCATGCGGTGCGTTTCAATGGAACAACGGCCTATCTGGAGGCCTTGGCGGTGAATATGAGCGTCCCCGCTACGGTAACGATGTGGATGCATTCGATGCAAACCAACTCAACCTGGCGGTCCCTGTTTAGCTGGAACGATACAAGCGAGCCGTTCAACGGGGTGTCTATTTATGCAAGTGGCAACGGCGGCCTTGCCTCGCGGATGGGCAATTTTGCATACGACTTGCCTTCCGGCCGGCGGATAGACGGCGATGGGCAATGGCATTTCGTGGCGATCGCCAGGGATACGAACAATATTCACCGCATGTTTATTGATGGACAGTTTGAGACAAGCAAGGTGGATTCCGCATCCGTAGGCTTGCTGCACAACTTGCGCCTTGGCCGGTCGCACCGGCCGGATGGTCATCCAGTGAATGAGTTTTACGCGGGAGATTTGGACGACGTGCGGATTTATAGCCGCGCCCTAACGACTAATGATATATTCGTGCTCTACGGTGTAACCAACACGCCAACGCCTACCCCCACGCCGACTTTTACCCCCACGCCAACCCCAACGGTAACGCCCACGCCCACCGAAACACCTACGCCAACGGCAACGTTTACGCCGGGACCCACGCCTACGCCAACGCCCACGCCAACAGCCGGCCCGCCGGTGGCGATAGTGGCGTCCAACCAGATTTGGATGAGCCAGATTGGCGGGTTTATCACTCTGGACGGGTCACCGAGCTACAACCCGCAGGGCGGGCCGTTGACGTATTATTGGCGCGAGATGGGCAACAATCCGGTCGTGGGATTGCTCAGCGATCGCAAGGCTCAGAAGCCGCAGGTGCGGCCCTGGTGGCCGGGCGAGTATCGGTTTGAGTTGGTCGTGGAGAACGCTAACGGCCTTCAAAGCGATCCCGCGACGCTGGTTATCCACGCGCCGGGATTTGCTGGCCGCGTATTTGTGGGTCAGACCAGCAAAATGCTGGAAATTCCCAACGCCAATGTAACCGTAGTAGGCCAATCGGGTACTGCCACGTCGGACGATAATGGGGAGTTCGTGATCCCAGCGATCGACACATGGGGTACGTTGACCCTGCGAGTGGAGGCGACCGGGTATAATGCGTGGCAGCAAAGCGGTCTGCCGGTGGTTTATACGCCGCGGCCGTCTGAGGTCAACATGCAAGCCTTGACCGGTAACCGATGGGAAGGCAAGGTCGTTGACGTCAATTTGCAGACCGGGATCGCCAACGCGACACTGGACATTGCGCCAGGTAGTGGCATGGTGACACTGACCCAAGGCGGCACGGGGCCGGATCGCGGGGCGTTTTCCGTGGAAAGTCCACCTTATGGGCAACAGCGGGTCGTGATTAGCAAAACCGGATACTATCCTTACGTCTTCGACATTCGCTTCCCAGACACACTCTACCGTGTGATCGAGTTGACGCCGTGCCCGGCCAGTCCCGCGACGCACACGGTGTATGGCTATGTGACCGCCAGTGGCGTAGGTATCCCGCTGGCCAATGTGCGGGTGAAACTGGAAGGCGTCACGGGCCAGCAGGGGCAGGAACTGGCCACCACCAGTGGAAGCGACGGGTCATATGCCATCCCCGGAGTGATTGATGGCAACTACCGCTTGGCCGCGACTGTGGATTACAGCACGGCACCGGACATGACGCTTCTGCCATTTGTGCAGACCTTGCAGGTCAGTGGCGCGGATTTACAGCAGAATGTTCCAATGAGCGGCGGGATTTTTGGGTACTATGGTGTGGTGGTTGACGAGCATGGCAACCGGGTCCCTGGGGCCGCGTTGGCTTACAGCGGCCCCCTGAAGACTCTGGCCAACGTCTTGGATGAATCTCCAATCAAAGAACAATCAGCCACAGAAACGCGGTACCGCACTGCGAAGTTGACTGCCAGTTCCGACGAAACTGGCTACTACCTCATGGAACTGCCTCAGGGCAGCCGGCCGGTCACGATCAGTGCCGCGGGATATAAATCACAGACTCTGATGGCAGATCTGTCCGGGGGGCACACCAATCGGCAAATCGTATTAGTGACCCCAAAGAACGGCAACTTAACCGTTGTTCTGCCGGCCGCGGCGATTACGGCCGGGGTGCACTGGCGATTGCTGGGGGAGACCGCTTGGCGGGATAGCGGCGTGACCGTGTTGCTGTTGGAAGGTATCTATGTGCTGGAGTTTTGCGCGGCCGGAGACTGGCCGGCGAGCGTTAGAGCAGCTACGGTGTTGCCGGAGCAAACCGTAACGTACACCTATAGGCGGCAGGCGGACATTTCTTCGATATTCCTATTGCTGCTGGGCGTGCAATAACGAATGGCATCCCTCCGCAAGGGCGTACAGAGATTATAGAAACGTTGTGTAGCTATGACAACTTAGTTCTTGCATGGATATTGAACGGGCCTACCGTGGCATTAGAAACATTGGATTGATCAAGGCCGAACCCTGAGGAGGACCGCCATGAAGAATCGCAAAACTGAA
>CAZAYP010000057.1:0-36999 GCA_964489425.1 uncultured Verrucomicrobiota bacterium
GCTACACACCATCGTTTTTGCTGGCCTTTTTTGAATATTTCGGGAAGTCGGGTTAAGAAGAAAGGCTACCCGGCCGGGGCCGGCTGCCGCCGGCCGGGCTCCATCCATCGGCTTACCGCGAGCAGTCGCGGGCACGGATACGCTGGCCTTGGCCGCCTTGGCCGCCGCTGCCCTGGCGCTGCTGCCGCAACTGCGCGCCGCCGGCCGGGCAATTGGCCGCGTTACCGCAGGATCCGTCGCGGAGCTGCAGCCGCTGCTGCGTGCCGGTGCGGGTGCCGCGGCCCGCGCCCCGGCCTTGGGGCCCGGCGGCCAGCGCAGCGTCAGTTGCCAGGATCATGCTCAGGCCGGCTACGGCGGCCAGCCACAGCTGCTTCTTGCTCATCTCTGTTCTCCTCGGGTTGTGGACGGGTGTTCCCACCTCGGGAACCCCTTTTCTTGTTTACACCGGAGACTCGGGAATCGTCACATGGGTGCAAAAAGCATTTTGGATGTGACGGAACCGGATCCTCCCGGTGTATATATAGCAGTCATGGAGCTGATGGAGATATCCGAGCCGGATGGCGCGTTGGCCCGCCGTTGCCTGGAAGGCGACCGGGAGGCCTTTGCCGGGCTTGTGGAGCGCTACCAGCATCCGGTGTATAACCTGGCCCTGCGCATGACCCGCAATCACGCTGAGGCGGACGACGTGGCCCAGGAGGCCTTCTTGCGCGCTTACCGCAAACTGGAGCAATATGACGCCAAATATCCTTTTGGCCACTGGGTCATGGGCATCTGCGCCAACCTCGCCCGGAACCGGTTCCGTAGTTGGTCCCGGAGACGCCGGGCGGAGGAAGCGCACCTGGATCTCAATGTTCCAGGGCGGGTGGCTGCCGATCCCCGGCAAGCCGCTGTGGAGCAGGCCTTGGCCCGGCTGTCCCATACCTTGCGGGCGCCGGTGATTCTAAAGCATGTCGAGGGGCTGGATTACGATGAAATCAGCCGGGTCCTGGACATTGGGGTGAGCGCCGCAAAGATGCGGGTCAAGCGGGGCCTGGCCGCCTTGGCGGAATGGCTGGGCGCGGAAGGAAAGGCGGTCAATGATGAAGCCGGATGAACCGGACAACAAGGCGGTGCAAGCCGTCGTCACTGCGCTTGAAGCATCACGGATCAGCGCGCCGGACGGGTTTGTCCGGCAGGTTATGGCGGGGTTGCCGGAGCGTGCCCCGGCCGCGCGACGCCGATCTCGGCTGGCCGCCGGGGCGGACGCCGGCCGCTGGTGGCTGCCGGCCCTGGCCGGCGCGGCGGCCATGGCGCTGCTGATGCTGGGGGCCGGTTTGTGGCCCGCGCCGACGCCTAGCGCAGCGGGGATTACGGTCACTTTTGAGCTGCATGCGCCGGATGCCGCGAGCGTGGAACTGGCAGGCAGTTTCAATGACTGGGCGCCCGGCGGGATGGTGCTCCACGGCCCGGATGCCACGGGGTATTGGCGTGCCGAGATGGTGCTGCCGCCCGGCCGGCACGAATACTTGTTTTTGGTGGATGGCCGTGAATGGGTCACCGACCCGCAGGCGTTGTTGTACCGGCCGGACGGGTTTGGCCACGATAACGCGGTGTTGGAGCTATAGAAGGGGAACTGGTTATGATCAGATGGCAAGCGGTTGTTGGCTGTTTTATTGGTCTCGCGCTGCTGGTGCAGGCTGCCGATGATGCCGGCGCGTGGCGCCGCCTGGAGCAGGCTGGCGTACAGGCAGGGCTTGATCCCGCGCGCGCCAGCGCGGCCGTCGGTTTGTGCGTCAAGGCCGGGTTGACTCCCGCCGCCGCGGAACCCGTTCTGGCGCCCGTGTATGATGCCGCGCGCGGCAAGTTGCCCGCAGATCTCGTGCTGGATAAAGTGGAAGAAGGGTTTGCCAAGCAAGCGGCTCCTGAGCAGGTGGCCGCGGCGGCGGGCCAGCGGCGGGATTGCCTGCGCCAGGCCAGCGACTTGGTCGCGCGGTACGGTACTTCGTCGGATCTGGTGGCGCCGGCGGCGCTGGCGTTGGAGAGCGGAATGCCGGCCGGCTTGCTGGACGGGGTTCTGGCGCAGGGACGCCAGCGCGCCCCGGAGCAGGTGACGGCCGTCATCGCGGCGGGCGAGACCCTCAACATGAACGGGTTTGCGCCCGAAGCCGCCGGCGCCTTGATGCAGGATTGCCTCCAGCGCAACCTGCGCCGTCCGGACATCCTCCGCGCCACGCGGTTCGCCGTGCAGCAGCGCCGCCGCGGCATGACGGATGGCCAGGTGCGCAACACCTTGTGGGGCGAAGGCCGGGTCCGGGCGGCAGGCCAAAGCGATGGCAATGGCGGGGGCGGGCAGGGGATGCAGCGCCGCGGTCCGGGTGATGGCAGCGGGCCCGGCGGCGCGGCGGGCGGCGGCGGGCGGGGTGGAGGGCAGGGGCCCGGGCGACAGGGAGCCTACTGATGCAGGAGTGCGTCAGGATAAGGCCGGCGTGGGCACTGTTCCTGCTGCTGGCGGCCGCGCTGCAACCGCCCGAGGCGCGGGCGCAGGCTTTTGTTACAACGCGGCTGGATGGCGAGGCGGGTTTTGATTCCAACCGCGACCGCGATCGCGAGGGCACCAATGCATGGTTCCTGGCCGCCACGCCCGCCGTAGAGTGGGATTGGTTCGCCACGGAGTTGCTGGAACTCAACGCCGGACTCCAATACCGTGACCAACAGTACGTGGCTCCAGCGTCCTCGGCGATCCGGGATGGGAGCGGTTTTTTTGGCGGCCGCTACCACCGCGGCCAGGTCGAGGTGGACCTGTACCTGGGCGCCGGCGCCTACCGCGACACGGCCGTGCCCGACGACGACAACCGCTGGGGCCAAATGGAGCCGGCCGTGTATTACACGCTGGAGAACGGGATTACCCCGTCGCTGGCCGGCCGCTGGACTCACAGCCGCTATGACTCGTACCTGACCTATGCCGGGGAGTTGGAGGTCGGCAACTACTGGAACCTCCGGCCTGGATTGCTATGGCCGGTCAATGCGGCGCTCTCCGCGTGGGGCGAGGTGTACCTTGAGCAGTACACGGCCAATGAGCCGTCGGATGAGTACCATGGGTATGGCGGTTCGCTGGGGTTGGACGCGGACTTGGATCCGCGCTGGTTGCTAAGCGCCAGCGCGAGTTACGGCTGGCAGAACTATCCCCAGGGACAGGTTGACCCGCAGGCGTCGATCCGCTACCAGCCGTATGGCGCGGATTTGCGGCTTCGGTACCGGGCTGCAGACTGGTGCGACCTTTGGTGCGCGGGCTTCATCGACAACCAGGCCAGCACCGATCACGGCTCGGAGTACAGCGCCTGGGGGGGATCGCTGGGCATAAGCCTGGCCCGCGACTTTGCCTGGCCGTGGTGATGATCCAACGGGATCCGCGTCCGCGGCTGCAATCGAATTGACCGGCCTCAGGCAGGCTTGGTTTCCGTCTCCAGCCGGCGCAGCGCCTGGTCGCGTTCCGCCACGGCCCGCTGGAGCTGTTGCTCGGTGGTCCGCAGCTTGCCAAGGTAGCGCGCCTGCATGAGATTTTGCAGGCCGAGAACCGTGACCTGGTGGACAAGGACGTCGAGGTATTGCAGGATGCGCTGCAGGTGATCAGGCGCCAGGTTGGGCAGGTCGCGGACGGCAGCCAACAGCCGTTCCTGCGGTACCTTGAGGTCCGCGGCCAGCGTCGGCAGCAGGCTCTCGTTCAACCCTGCGTCGCCCGAGTGTCCGATGATCCAAGTGCCCACGTGCCGGGTCAGGATGCGGATCGGGATCACCCCGCACTGGATGCCGTCCAGCACGCAGCCGCGCAGCACCCCGGGATGCTTCTGGAGCGCCTGGCGTCCGTATTCCCGGCAGCAGGCCTGGCAGAACTCGCGGCCTTCGGGCGAGGAACGAACCACGTGGCAGGTCGGTGGCAGGCGGCTGGGTTGCGTGATGAACTGCCCGGCGTTGTCGCACATGACGCAGGCCACGTTGAAGAAAGCGGCCGACTGGTCCTGCAGGCGTTGCAGCATGCCGAGGGGGACGACATCGCGCAGGTGAAAATCGCCGATTTCCCCCGTGGGCTGGGTGAGCGCGAGCAGGCGGTCCTCGATCGCCACCTGGGCGTTCTTACGCTCCGTGATGTCGCGCAGGCTGGCGCGCACCCCAAGCCACTGGTTGTCGGTGCCGAACACCGGCAGCCCGCGGTATTCCAGCCAGCACTCGTCCCCGTTTTTGCGCAGGATGCGCAGTTCCAGGGGGGGCGGGGCGGTGTGGTCGCTCTCCCCCCGCTGCTGCAGGCGCACGTAGGCCTCGCGGTCGTCCGGGTGGATGATGCGCGCCACCAGTCCGGGATCCGCGGAAAATTCCGCGGCCGTGTAGCCGGTGACTTCGTGGCAGGACGGCGACATGTACAGGAGTTCCTGGCGCGGCCCGAACCAAATCTCCCAGTCATGGGTAAAGTCCGCGACCGTGCGGAACTTCTCTTCGCCGGCGCGCAGTTCCCGGGTGCGCTCCGCCACCCGTTGCTCGAGGTCGGCGTTGAGCTGTTCCAAGTCCGCCTGGCGTTTTTTCAGCTCCAGTTCGAGCTTGCGCTGGTACAGCGCAATCTGGATGGTGGCCTTGGCCTGCTCCTCGTCAAACGGCTTGACCAGGTAGGCGTGGGGCTTGGTGGCAAACGCGCGTTCAAATACATAGGGTTCGTTGAACCCGGTCATGAAGACAATGGCGCTGTCGTAATGCTGGGCGACGATGCCCGCGGCCTCGATTCCGTCCATGGGGCCGTCGAGGCGGATGTCCATCAGGACCAAGTCCGGGGCGGTGGGCAGGCGCGCCAACAACTCGAGGGCTTCCTCCGCGCTGGGGCATTGGCCCACCACGCGGAAGCCATATCGCTCGAGGCTCTGCTTGACCGTTTCCGACAGCAGGATCTCGTCTTCGACCACCAGGATCGCGGGAGGGGTGACCGTGGCTTGGCTCATGAATGGCTCCTCTCCGGGCCGGCGCCGGGCCCCGGCGGCGCCGGTTCCGCGGCTGCCGAGTCCGCCCATGTCGGTGGTTCCCGGGGGGTAAAAACCACGCTCACATAGGCGCCGTTGTCGTTGCCGAACTCAAGGCGGCCCCGCAACTGGGAGACCAGCAGCCGGACGATCTGCATGCCCAGGGCGCCGCCCGCGTGAGTTCCAAAATCCGCGGGCAGGCCCACGCCGTTGTCGCGGACGGTCAGGCGCCATGCGGTGGGCGTGTTTTCGAGGACCGATGGCTCCGGCTGGAACGTCAGCTCGATGCAGCGCGTCTGGGCCGGGCAATTTTCAAAGGCGTGCCGGAACGCATTGACCAGCAGCTCGTTCACAATCAGCCCGCAGGGGATCGCGCTGTCGACGCTCAGGGTCGCCTCGGCCAGGCGCAACTGCACCTGGATATGCCGGGGCGGCATCAGGCCGGTGATGTTGGCCGCCAGCATGCGCAGGTAGGGCGCAAACGCGATGCGGTCGATGTCAAACGATCGGTACAGCTGCTCATGGATGAGCGACATGGTCCGGATGCGCAGCCGGATGCCGCGCAGTACTTCGGCCAGTTGCGGGGAAGCCTCCGGCTTGCCTTCTTCCATCTGCAGCATGGCCAGCACAATCGCCAGGTTGTTTTTTACGCGGTGGTGAATTTCCCGCAGCAGCAGCGTTTTCTGTTCCGCCGACCGTTGCAGGAACTCCGCCTCTTTTTTGCGCTCGGTAATGTCCCGCGCGATCCCGGCCGTGCCGATCACCTGCCCGGCCGCGTCCAGGATCGGCACCTTGATGGTGTCGATCCACGACCAGTTGCCGCGTTTATCCTTGAGGCGCTCTTCGACCCGCTTGATGCGCTTGGACTGCATGACCAGTTGATCGTCGCCACGGTATTGCTCCGCCAGGTGGCGCGGCCAGATGTCCAGGTCGCTTTTCCCCGTCAGTTCCGCCTGTGGCACGCCGCAAGCCCGGCTGAAGGGCTCGTTGGCCGCGACAAAGCGGCTCGCGGTATCCTTGAGCCAGGCAAGGTCCGGGATACTGTCCAACAGGGCGCGTTGCTGCAATTGGATGCGGGTCAGCTCCGCCGTACGTTCGGCCACGCGCAGCTCGAGGTTCTGTCGTTGGTCCGCCAGTTCCGCCTGGGCCTGCTGCTGCTCGGAAATGTCGCGGATGATCAGGGCGCAGAAAGATTTACCGCCCTCCTGGAACACGCTGGACGTCAGCGTGACGGGAAAGACCGACCCATCTTTTTTACGGTGGCGGCGCAGCGCCACGCGGGCCCTGCCGGTCTCGATCAAGTGGCGGGTAGCCTCCGGTTCGGCGGAGAGCGTTGCCACGGCCAGGCCGAGCAGGCCGGCGCGGCCATACCCATAGAGCCGTCCGGCCGCGGGGTTGGCATCCACGATGGCCTGGTTGTCCTGCTCGACAATGAGCAGGGCGTCCATGGAGGACGCGAACAACCCCTCGTATTTGCGCTCGCTGGATTCCAGGGCGGCGGATCGCTCGTCGATCTGGCGCTCGAGCTCCTGCTGCAGGCAACCCACCTGCCGGGCCATGTCCTGGCGCTGGGTAACGTCAACCAGGACCGCGATCACGCCGGCGTGCCCGGTCCGCGGTTGGTACGTGGCCTCGTAGCAATGCGTGACCTCGCCGCCCAGGTACTGCTCGGTGCGGGTCATGCTTTCGCCCCGCAGCACCCTCTTGAAAATCGACTGCCTATCTTTGCGGGTTGCGGCGTCCTTGACCAGGTCGAGCAGGCGCCCCCCGGGCCCAATCTCTGCGGCCCAGAGCTGCCGGACCCAGTCCCGGCAGGCGGCGTTGCAGGTGACTACCTGGCCGTCGGCATCCAGGATATAGAACACAACCCCCGGGATGGCGCCCAGCAACTCGGCCAGGGCCTCCTCGGTGTGGTCAGCCGGGGAAGGCGCAGGTGTGGGCAACGCGGTCTTGGGGGCAACATCCTGCGCCGGCTGTTTGGTTTTCCGCGGTTTTCGATGATTTTTCACAACGCGTACCAAAGGTCTTCTGCTTTATGCATTCCGGCCTACGCAAAAGGTTAATGAGAAATGCCCGGGACGGCAAGAAAAATGATCATGATAAATTGGCTCAATCCGACGCTGCCTGAAACAGCCCGTTCCGGCAAGGCAACCCCGTTGTCTGCGCTTGACATCCGGTGCGGCATGGAGCTTGCTAACGCCGACAAGGATTGTGTTTTCAGGGACGAAACATGAACATAGGAGCACGGACGCATGACCTTCCATGATGAGCTGAAACAGCGCCAGGCGCGGATCGAGCAAGACCTTAAGCGCGAGTATCCCAAAGAGTTCCAGTTGTTTAAGAAGGACTTGGTGGATTACGGCTGCAGCCTCATGCCGGTGAAGCGCGTGGCGGAACTCGGCTGCATCTGGGGCGTCGATGGATTCTACGGCCGCTACATCGCCGAAACGTACAAACCCGAAAAAGTCTTCATGGCGGATGCCATCTGGAATGATAACGCCCGCAACCTGTGTAAGGCGTTTCCCCAGATTGAAATGATCGAGGGCGACTTCACCCGTCCCGAGATGCCGGCGCGCATCGGGCCGGTGGACGTGGTGGTGCTGTTCGACATCCTCCTCCATATGGTGGCCCCGGACTGGGACGCGGTCCTGCGCATGTATGCCCCGTACACCCAGGCGTTCTGGATCGTGAACCGCCAGTTTACCGCATCGCCCATCACCGTGCGCCTCATGGACCTCGGCAAGGAGGAATACTTCCGCAACATTCCGCACAAGGCCGACCACCCCACCTACAAGATGGTGTTCGACAAGCTGAACGAAGTCGACCCGCGTTTCAACAAGATCCACAGGGACGTCATGTACGTCTGGCAATGGGGCATCACCAACCACGACCTGATCGATACCATGGACCGGCTGGGCTTTGAGCTCCAGTACCTGCAGCAGCATCCGGCGCACAGCAAACACGCGCCCAACTTTGAAAACGTCGGCTTCATTTTCAAGCGGCGCGGGCAGGCCCAGGCCACCGCATGACCCTGTTGCCGTTGCAACTTCTATTCCGTGCCGGGACCTGCAACGACCTGATTGGTCTGAAAAGTTGCTATCGGACCCTGTTGTTCGAGGACAACATGGCCTGGGGGTTGAAGCAACTCGGGACCCTGTTCATTTACGAGCAGTTGCTCCAATCAAAGCCAGCCAGCCTGCTGGAGGTGGGGGCCGGCCGGAGTACTTTCTTTGACCAGCAGTTGGGGCCATCGACCCGCTACTACATCGCCGACGAGCCGGGCTATTACAAGGCGGGGGAGTTCGCCTATTTTCAGCAGCGGCGCCAGCATACGACCCATGTGCCCACCCTGTTGGGCCGGTTCCACCCCGATCTTCCGGACGGCTTTTTCGAGGCGGTTGTTTCGATCTCGGTGCTGGAGCATGTGCCGGTGGTGGATATTCCCAAGGTGTGCCAGGACCTGGCCCGGATCATGAAGCCGGGTGGGTGGATATTCCATTCCATCGATGTGACGGGTCAAGCCCAGACCCGCGAGATTATTCCCCTGTTTGACCGGTACCTGCGCGAGGCTGGATTCGACCTGCCGCCGCCGCCTGACCTGGCCTGGAACGTGGAGGATGGCGACCCGGTGCTGTTCGAGCCCCTGCGGCTGGTGTACCTGTATTATATGGGAAAGGTGAACGACCCTTGGAACAACCCGAAAAGAGTGACGGCCCATGCCGTGACGTATCTCGTGGCGGCCCGCAAAAAGTGAAACCGGCGATGATCGCAGCGCGAAGAAACGAAGTCTGGAACCTTCACCACAGGACCGTTAGCACGGCCCCAAGCTCTATCAACCACCCCGGCCTTCGGCCACCCCTCCTTAACAAGGAGGGGAGCCGGGAATGGACGATGCCTGGTGTTCATCGTTCATCGTTCAGCCTTCATCGTTCAGCTTGCATAGCGGATCACGTACCCGCGCCAGGCGCCGCCATACACGGGGATTTCCGAAGTCGATCCAAACTCCCGGCACAGGCGCAGGAAGCCGTCGCGCGAAAAGTGGGTCACATGGCAGTCGTTGTCAAAGAACAGCGATTTTTCCAGGCTGGGGTCGGGATTATGCAGAAAATGCCAGCTGTCCTCATCGAAAAATGGCACCGAGATGAATGCGCTGGCCTGGTGGATCCGGCAATAGGTGCTGATCTCTCGAAATAGATGACGCGGTTGCTCCAGATGCTCCATCACGGAAATGCAGAGGACCAGGTCGTAGCGGGCTGGTATTTTCAGCGCATCCCACACCTCGGCCGACAAATCCAGCCCGAATTCTTTCCGGCCATACTCGATGGCGAGGCGGTTGAGATCAAAGCCCAGGGTGCGCTCGGCGCCCCATTCGCGCGCCACCTGCAGCAGCGTGCCGGTGCCACAGCCGATCTCCAGCACCGAGGTCAGCCGGGGAATGTGAGGTTTTAAATTCGTGAACAGCGATGTCGAGTATTGGCGGTTGCGGTCGTGCACGCGGAGGTGCCATTCCAGGGCGGCGTGTAAAAACGCGTCGTCTTCGTGGAACCCGGAAGGATTGGAAAACGAACGGCATCGCAGGCAGGCATACAGGGGAATTTCCTTCCGCGTCCGCTTGGTGACCACGTCGCGCAAGTGGAATACATATGGCGAGTCGCACACCGGACACCGGCGGTCTACAAAGTGGCTAAGCATGACGGGAGGTTCGCTTTTTCTTCCGGGTGAGGCAAGCCTATTTGCGCTGCGAGCCTTCTGCTGGACGGGGAATTTTGGAGGGTGCCGTTCTGGCGGCGCCGAGGTTGGAGCTTAACCGGGAGGAACACACCGATGCTCGACATCATTACTAAGAAGGAATACTGGCAATGGCTGGACGCCGGCTGGGGGTCCGGCCGCGTGGACACGTTCAAGAACGTGGAGGACGCCTATATCCTCAGCAAGCTCCACGATAAATCGGGGCTGAAAATCCTTGAGATTGGCGGGGGCGATTCGCGCATATTGAAGCGCCTGGCGGAAAAGAACGAGTGCTGGCTGGCCGACAAGTTCGAGGGCCTGGGCCTGGGCCCGGTCAAACTGCCGGACCTGCCGGGCGTGAAGAAAATCGTGCAGGTGTATGTCGGCGACTTCTCGCCGGAGTTGCCGGATGGCTATTTTGACTGCCTGTTTTCCATCTCCGTGGTCGAGCACGTGGTCACGGAAAAAGTCGCTGCCTTTTTCCGGGATTGCGCCCGGCTGCTGAAACCCGGCGGCGTCATGTACCACGCCATCGACCTTTACGTGACCGACACGCCCGTCGAGTGGTCGCGCAGCCGCCTCCAGGCATACCTCGCGTTCGCGGATCGGCCGGAGGTCGGCCTGCGCCTGGTTGGCCCGGCCGCCATCACGCCGGACCTGACGTTCTCCTGCCGGTTTGCGACCGTCTCAGACAACCAATTCTACTACTGGAACCGCGTGGCGCCCACGCTCACCGCCCAGCGGGAAACGCACCGCGGGGTGTGCGTCAAGGGCGAGTGGATTAAATCGGCGCCCGCGTGACCATGAAACTGAGCATCGCCATCCCGGCCTACAACCGTGCGCCCCAGCTTGACTATTCGTTGGCGCGGTTCACGGCCCAGATCCCGCCGGCCGCGGCCGGCGAGGTGGAGATCGTGGTCTGCGACGACGCGTCCACGGATGCCACCGCGGATGTGGTGCGACGGTATGCAACGAACTTCCCCTACGTGCGCTACGAGCGCAACGCGGCCAACGTCGGCCTGGAACGCAACTTGGTCCACTGCACCCGGACGTGCCGGGGCGAGTACTTGTGGATTTTCGGGGACGACGACTTTCTTGAATATGACGGCGCTTTTGCCCACCTGTACGGGCACCTGGCCGCGGGGACGCACGATTTCTACGTGCTGAATCGCACCCGGCGCAGCTTCGACCTGGGCGCCCTGCTCAGCGGCAACTGGATGAAGATCAACCCGGCTCACGACCGGTTTTACCCAGGGTTGCGGGCTTTCTGCCGGGAATGGGGCCTCATCAGCGTGCTGGGGTTCATCACGGTCAATGTGTTCAAGCGGGCCCCGTTCCAGGCCGTGGACGACCGGAAATACTACGGGGTCATGTACCCGCAGCTCGGTATGATGCTGGAGGCGTTTCATGCCACGCCCTGCCGCCTGCTGGCCACGCCCCTGGTCTGCCACCGTACCCAGACCTCCGAGGAAAAACGCCAGGCCCTCGGCAGCAAGCAGACCGAGAAGGACTTCATGGCCGACGTGGCCCGCCGCGACGCCACGTATTTCAGCTATCGCTTAATCCGCTTTCTCGACCAGCTGGAGGCGGCTGGGGCGGTCGCGTGGGACGATGTTGTGGCTTTCGAAGAACACACGGTGATCGCCGGCAAGCTCGTGGATTTTATCCGGCAGAACATGGCCTTGTGCGCCAAGCTGGGCATCCCGGTGTCGGCCCAGGACCACGCGGCCGCCGCGCAATTCTTTGAACGCTGCGCGGCGGCCGAGAAGCCGCATCAGGCGCCTGCATGATGATTATTAACCGCAGCTTTTTCCAGGCCCGGCGACCGTGCGCTGGGGCCACCACTGAATCCGGTTGTAGTCGCCCCGCTGTGGCGGGGCGTCCGGACTTGCCCCAACCCGCAGGCCGCACTAAGATACACCTCATGATGATGACAAGGCAAGGAGGAGCGGATACATGGCGCTGACCATCTCGGTTATTACGCCCAGCTTTAACCAGGCCGAGTTTCTCAAGGAATGCCTGGACTCCGTGTCGCAACAAACACTGAAGCCGATCGAACACCTCGTGTTTGACCCGGGGTCCACCGATGGCAGCCGGGCGATCGCTGCCGCGCATCCCGGGGTCACGCTGGTTGCCGAACCGGACGAGGGACAGTCCGATGCGCTGGCCAAGGGTTTTGATCGCGTGCGCGGTGACATCATTGCCTGGGTCAACTCCGATGACTGCTACATGGACGAAGGCGTGTTTGCGCGCGTGGCCGAACGGTTCGCCGCCCCGGACGCGCCGGACATCGTCTACGGCCGCGGGATTTACATCAACGAGAAGGGCGAACCGTTGCGCGACGTGTACATCAACAAGCGGCCGGAGACATTGTCCTGGCGGTTCCAGCAGGAGGACGGCATCCTGCAGCCGGCTACTTTCATCCGGCGCGCCAGCGTGGCGCGGGTAGGGCGCCTGTCCAAGCACCTGCACTATTCCATGGATTACGAGTACTGGATCCGCAGCGTGAAGGCCGGGTTGAAATGGGCGTACCTCGATGCCAACTTGGCGCGGGCGCGCTACCACATCCACAACAAGACCTATGGCCTGCGGGCGCACAGCTACCGCGAGGTGTGCGACATGATGCTGGCCCAGTTCGGCTACGTGAGCCACCACTGGCTGCGCCGTTACGCCGAGTTCATCGCCGAGGGCTGGGACGGCGTACTGGCACACTCCGGCACGGCCGCGGCGCGGGACCAGGCGGCCGTGGAGCGGGAATACGCGGCGCTCCTGCGCGCCTACAACACCAACGCGGACACCTGGGCCCGGCTGCAGGAGCACGCGGCGGACAAGGGCTATGGCGACACCCTGGCCGAGATGAAGAAGCTCGCGATCGCGCCCCCCACGCCCTGCCACACCATCCCACTGGACACCCAATATGAGCCGGGCTTCGTGGCGTACACCGTGGCGCAGCGTCGTTGGGCCTATGCCGCTGGCTGGAAAAAAGAGCAAATCAAGAAAAGCCACGCGTTCCTGCGCGCGGCCATCACCGCGCGGAAAACCGACGTGTGCATCATCGCCGGCAACGGCCCCAGCCTGGCCAAAACGCCCTGGGACCTGCTCAAGGACCAGGATGTGATCATCTCCAACAACTCGTTCCTGAAGCCCGACCTGGTCAAGTTGGCCAAGTATTACACGGTGGTCAACTACCTGGTGGCTGAGCAGGGGTGCCAGCACATCAACCGGCTGCAGGGCCCGGCCAAGGTCATCCCGTACTGGCTCAGCTACTGCATCAACGAGGGACCCACGACATATTTCGTGGATGCCGTGGGCTATCCCGAGTTCAGCACCGACATGTTCAAGAACATGTCGTGGCGGCACACGGTAAGCTTCTTCAACATGCACCTGGCCTACGGCCTGGGGTACCGCACGGTCATCCTGATCGGGTTTGATCACTCCTACCAGCAGGCTGCCGGAGTCAAGGAAGCCGAGATCATCTGCAGTGATCAAAAGGACGAGAACCATTTTGATCCGGCCTATTTCCAGGGCAAGAAGTGGCAGGCGGCAGACGTCACGCAGATGGAAAACATGTACCGCCTGGCCAAGGCCGCGTTCGAGGCGGGCGGCCGGGAAATCGTCAATGCCACCGCGGGCGGGAACCTGGAGCTGTTCCGGCGCGCGTCGCTGGCGGAATGTCTCGGAGGATAAGACCATGGTCCTGGATGAAGTAAGCCTCGTGTTCGAGTACTGGTCCGGCCGCCGCGAGCCACGCGGCGTGATGCTGGACGTGGGCGCCCATCACGGCTATGCCGCCCTGCCTTTCCTGAATGGCGGCTGGGATGTGGTGGCCTTTGAACCGGATGCCGCCAACCGCCGCATCCTGGAGCGGCTGCTACGCCAGTTTCCCCGGCTGCGCATCGTGCCCCACGCGGTCAGCGACCGCGCGCAAGACGCCGTGCCCTTCTACTCCAGCCCCGTGTCCACGGGCATCAGCGGCCTGCAGCCGTTCCACGACAGCCACGTACAGCAGGGCACCGTGGCCACCGTCACCCTGGACGCCTTCTGCCGCGAGCGGAAGATCGACCCGGTGGATTTCCTTAAAATCGACACCGAGGGGTTTGACCTCCACGTGCTGCGCGGGTTCCCGTTTGATCGCTGCCGGCCGCGCTACATCGTGTGCGAATTCGAGGACGCCAAGACCCGCCCCTTGGGGTACACCCACGGCGACATGGCCGATTGCCTGCTTCAAAAGGGATACCACCTGCTGGTGTCGGAATGGTTCCCGATCAAGCAGTATGGCCAGACCCACGACTGGCGGCGGCTGGCGACCTGGCCATGCCCGCTCGAAGATCCCGACGACTGGGGCAACTTCATTGCCTTCCGCGACCCCGTGGACCAGGACCAGTTGCTCAACGCCTTGGCCCGCACCTTGGACAAGCCCGCGCCCCAGCAGTACCACGTGGTCAAGGAAAAGGCCGACCACATCGTCATCGCGTTCCTCAAACAGGAATGGCGCCTGCTGGCCTGTTCCGGCGTACGCCAGGTCAGCCTCTTCGGCGCCGGCCAGTTCACGCGCTGGTTCCTGGACCTGGTCCGCGACCTGGAAGGCCCCCGGGTCGTCAGCATCCTGGACGACAAGGCCGCACCCGGCGCGGCCCTTGACGGCATCCCGGTCCTGCCGCCCGCGGGGGCCAACATCACCGGCGTGGATGCGGTGGTCCTGGCTACGGACGTGCACCAGGACCGCATGCGCCAGCGCTGCCGCGAATGCTTTGGCCCGGCCCTGCGCGTGGTGGACTTGTATGCGGACATTCCCGAACCGCGGCCGATCGTGGACAAAACCATCCCGGGGTGACGCGATGTGGATCGACAACAAGGAATATGCGTTCCGCTGCGCCTACATCCGGGAGTTGTGGCGCCGGCTGGGGCGCGAGTATCCGCGCGTGGCGATTTATGGCGCCGGCAAACACACCCGTTGGCTGCTGGATTTCATGCGCCCGCTGCCGGCGCAGCCCAAGGTGGTAGCCATCCTCGATGATCGGCCGGTGGTCGCGCAGATGGACCAGGTGCCCATCCGCAAAACCGAAACCCTGGCGCCCGGCGAGTGCGACGCCATCTTCATTTCGTCGGATGCCAACGAGGCGGTCCTGGCCGCCCGCGCGCGAGCCTTGTTTGGCCAGCAGTTTCCTATCATTGCGCCCTACGCGGAGATCGGTCCCGGGCCGTTCCTGGTGGGGTCGTCGCTTACCGGCGCGGCAATGGTCGAGCACCGCCAGGCCCGCGTGGATCGCCTGGCCGGGTTCCGCAACCTGTACGCCGGCCGCCGCGCGTTTATCGTGTGCAACGGACCGAGCTTGAACCGCATGGATCTGTCCCGGCTGAAGAGCGAGGTTACGTTCGGCATGAACCGGATCTACCTGATGTTCGACCGCCTGGGGTTTTCTACGACCACGCTGACCGCTATCAACCGCCTGGTGGTGATGCAGTTCGCCGCGGATATCAAGCGTCTGCCCATGCCCAAATTCCTGCCGGAAGAACTGGCCGCGCTGTTCGTCGGCGACCCGCAGGCCTATTTCATCAAGACCGTGGGCGGCCCGCCGGGGTTCAGCCTGGCGCCTGACGAGGTGGTCTGGGAAGGCAACACCGTGACCTATGCTGTGCTGCAGCTGGCCTTTTTCATGGGCGTGCAACAGGCCATCCTGATCGGCGCGGATCACCATTACCAGTCCGCGGGTAATCCCAACCAGCCGGTGGTGGCCCAGTCCAGCGACGTGAACCACTTCGCCCCCGACTATTTCCCGCCGGGTGTGACCTGGCAGCTGCCGGACCTGGCGGCCTCCGAGCAGGCCTACGCGGTGGCGCGCCAGCAGTACGAGGCCGCCGGCCGGGAAATCCTTGACGCCACCGTGGACGGGCATTTGCATGTTTTCCCCAAGGTGGACTATGCACGCTTGTTTTAACCGCAGTCGGGAATGTTTTCAATGACCACTCATCCGCAGTTCGTGGCGTTGGTGCCCATGAAAGCCCACTCGGAGCGGGTCAAGGAGAAGAACTGCCGCCTATTCTGCGGCCGGCCCCTTTTCCATCACATCCTGGCCGCGCTCGAAAATACGCCGGCGGTCAAAACCACGGTGGTCAACACCGACAGCCCGCGCATCGCGGACGAAGCCCGCCACCTGTTCCCCAAGGTGGTGATCCACGAGCGCCCCCCAGAGTTATGCGGTGATTTCGTGAGCATGAACCGCATCATTGAATACGATCTGGGTCGCATCCATGGAGACCTGTTCCTGCAGACGCACGCCACCAACCCGCTCATCACCCCGGCCACCCTGGCCGCGGCCATGGCGGCGTTCGGGGAGGAGGGGGGGCATGACTCCTTGTTCAGCGTCACGGCGTACCAGTCGCGGTTTTACGGGCGCGATGGAACTCCGGTGAACCATGACCCGGCCCAGCTTCTGCGCACGCAGGACCTGCCGCCGTTGTACGAGGAAAATTCCTGTCTCTACCTGTTCAGCCGGGCCTCGTTCGAGGCGCGCAAGGCGCGCATTGGACGGCGCCCGCGCCTGTGGCCCACGCCGCGGCTTGAATCCATCGACATCGATGACGAGGAAACCTGGCGCCTGGCCGAGGCTGTGGCGCATGCCGGGTCCGTCAAGTAGGTCGGCGACTCGTGGGTTGTAGCGCCGGCGTCTAGCCTGCCCAAGCAAGCTTCGGCGTCCGCGTGAGAGTATCTGCCGGGTCCGTCGCCTTGTAGCTGCGGGAGCTACATGGCCACGATCAGGTCAGGGGGCACGGCAACGGGTTCGGCGGCCTTGATCTTGCGCACTTGGGCCTCGATCCAGGGATAGGTCTGCTTGATGCCCGCGGCCAGCGGGTACCGCGCGCGCCAGCCGGTCTGGTAAATTTTCTCATTGCTGAAGTTGCGCGACTGCACCCCCACGGGGCCGTCCACGTACTTGATGCGCACCCGCTTGCCGGAAATGCGGGCCACGGTTTCCACCAACTCGTTGACCGAGACATATTCGGGGTTGCCGATGTTCATCACCGCGTTCTGGCCGGACTGCATGAGCCGGTAGATGCCATCCACCATGTCGGCCACATACGTGTAGGAGCGGATGGCGGAGCCGTCGCCCCACACCTCGATCTCGCCCTCGTTCCCGTTGATTTCCGCCACTTTCCGGCAGATGGCTGCCGGCGCTTTTTCGCGGCCGCCCTGCCAGGTGCCGTAGGGGCCGTAGCAGTTCTGGAACCGGGCGATGCGCACCTGGATGTCGTGGCGCCGCCCGTAAGCCATGGCCATGCGCTCGGAATACAGCTTTTCCCATCCGTATTCGTTATCCGGGTTGGCCGGCACGGCTTCTTCCTCGCTCATTTCGGGTTCGCCAGGCTGCATGTCACGGTAGATGCACACGGAGGATGAATAGAAGTAGCGGGCCACCCGGGCTTCAACGGCCGCGTGCACCATGTGAGTGTTGATCAGCACGTTGTTGTGCATGATCTCGCACTCGGCGGAGTGGATGAAGCCCATGCCGCCCATGTCAGCTGCCAGTTGGTAAACCTCGTCAAAGGGTTTGGGTTTCAGGCGCAAAGCCTCGTTGCAGCACTGCGGGCGGCGCAAATCCAGCATCAGGAACTCGTCCGCCGCGCTGCGCCGGAACTCGTGGCGCTTGATGTCCACCCCGCGCACCCAGTAGCCTTTTTGCTTGAGGAATTCAACCAGGTGGCCGCCAATAAATCCGCCCGCGCCGCAAACCAATGCTGTTTTCATCTTTTTGCCGCTCCTCCTTGCTTGGGTCATGCGGTAGCAGGAGCCGTGCCACAGCCCGCCGGCGGAAAAAAGAGCCGCTCCTTCCAGCGGCCCTATACAAACAAAAGCCACGGACCTATATTATGTTCAATTTACAGCAAGAAACCTTTGCCTGGCCGTGGGTGGCTGGAGCAGGGGACGGTTCAAGGATCGCGGATGCAGAAGGTATTGGATGCGCTGGACGCAGCGGCCACCCTGCTGGGCAAGCAGGGCCGCGCGCCAGAAAAAAAGAAAATCGATTCGGCCCAGGATGCCGCCGGCCAGCAACCCGGCCATCAGTTGACTGCGCGCGAGCAGAAAGCCATTCGGGGCGCCGCGGCGCCGGAACTCCCGCTGACCGACGCGACGGACTACACCGTGTATGTGCCGCGCGGCAGCGCCGTGGACGTGGTCACGGGGTTCCCGGTGCGGACGGGGCTGCGCCTGAATGTGAAGAGCTGAGCAGCACCCCTGCCACGGCCCGCTGCACGTCCGGGATGGTTTCCAGGGAGTTGAGCTGCCGCAGGAAGTCCCGGGTGCCGGGCACGCCGTTGATGTAGCGGGCCAGGTGGCCGCGGATTTTTCGGCAGGCCGCATTTTCGGCCGTGTGTCGGCGCCGTTTGCGCCGTTGGTCTTCCTGGCGCATATTGACGACCAGGTCTTCCAGGTGCGCGCAAATCACCGCGTTTTTTTCGGCCCCGGAAGGTGGATCTTCGCGGCCGCCCAGCCAGTCAGCGCGGATCGCCTTGAAGATCCATGGGTTCCCGATGGCGCCCCGGCCGATCATCACGCCATCCACGCCCGTCAGGTCCAGCATCTCGCGCGCCTGGGCCGGGGTCCGGATGCCGCCGTTGCCGATGACCGGGATTTTCAACTCCTGCTTGATCTGCCGCAGCATCTCCAGGTTGGGTGGGCCGGAGAACACGGCCTCGGCCGTGCGGGCGTGCAGGAACAGGGCCGCGGCGCCCGCCTCTTCCACGGCGTGGGCGATCTCGCGGATGTTCATGGTGGCGGGCGTGAACCCGAGGCGGGTTTTCACGGTGACCGGCAGTTTGACCGCGCCCACCATGGCCTTGACCATGTCATGCAGTTTCTGGGGATCCTTCATCAGCCCCACGCCGGCGCCGCGGCGGCGGATCTTGGCCACCGGGCACCCGCAGTTGATGTCGATCGCATCGTAGCGGCCCAGGGCTTCCACGGCCTGGGCGGCGCGGGCCATGATGTCGATGTCCGCGCCGTACAGGTGCGCGCCCAGGGGATGCTCGTCCGGATGGGTTTCCAGGTAGTGCATGGTCTGGGGCGACCCGCGGACGATCCCGTCGCTGGTGACCATCTCGGTAAAAGTCATGGCCGCGCCCATGCGGCGGCAGAGGATCCGGAACGGCCAGTCCGTGTACCCGGCCATGGGCGCCAGGAACAGCGGCGGATCCACCACCAGGGGGCCGATCCGGACCGCCGCGGGTGCCGTGCCGGCCGGGCCGCTGGTTTTCATCGTTGCCTCGCGCATGGATTCATAGTATGCATGACTCTATCATGACGCGGTGTCACGGGGGAGAGCGAAATGGAAAACCAGGTTGACCGGCAGAAAACAATCGAACAGTTGGCCGTGCCGCCGCGGGCGCGCCGGGCACTCGCGCGCCTGTGCGACGTGGTGGTGGCGGCCCAGGGCGATAACGTCCGATCCATCTGCCTCGTCGGAAGCGCCGCGACAACGGATTTTTCAGCCGCGGTTTCCGATATCAACCTGCTGGTTGTCTTTGCTCAGCTTGAGCTGGCCGATCTGGCCGCCATCGCGCCGCAGGCGCAGCGTCCGTGGCGGCGCGAGCGGATCTCGCCGCGGTTTATCTCGGAGCGCAACCTGCGGGAGGCCGTCAGCGTGTTCCCCCTGGATTTCTGGACCATGCAACAGCACCATGTGCTGCTGCACGGCCACGACCTGCTCCGGGACCTGCCCCTGGCCCGCGGCGATCTGCTCTGGCAGCTGCGCCACGAGGTGCGCGGCTTGCGCATGCGCCTTAAACAGCAGTACTGGCGAACCTACCGCAGCGTTCGCCATGCCGCGCCCAACCTGCGCAGCGATGTAACGGCCGTGATCCATCTGCTGCGCGGCATGACGTTTCTCGCCCACCCATCCGTGCCGGGCCCCGCCCTCGCCGCGCTGCCGGCTCAGGCGGCCGAGGCGTGGGGCATTGATCGCGCCGCTTTCGAGGAGTTGCTGGCTGTCAGGCGCAACCTGCGCCCGGTCCGGTCCGGCGATATTTTCCGCCTGTACGACAACCTGCTGGGCATCGTGCGGCGCATGGATGAATCCCTGGCAGGATTGCGCGCGTGAGCCCGCTGCCCAGGCCCTGGATTGGCCTGCTGCTGCTGGTCGGCCTGGTCGCCCCGGCCACGGCCTATTACGACATCGCATCGTACACCGCGACCTTTGAATGCCAGCCCGGGTCAGCGGATGTCCAGGTTACACTGGACATCACCTACCGCGTCGAAAAAGAACGCAAGGGGTCGGGTTTCAAGTTTATCGGCGGCGCGCGGATCTGGAACTTGCGCGTGGAAGACGAGGCTGGCCGGCCGCTCGACTGCCGCCTCGATTACATGAAGGAAACCCGTTTGGACTGGTCTTTTCCGTCCATCCAGTCCGGCCAGAAGCGCATCCTGGTCAAGTTTCTCTGGCGCCAGGCCATCACCGGCCCGCACTGGGCCAACGAACTCAACGTGCCGTGGGCCGGCGTGTTCAAGGTGCCGGTGCACGACGCGCGCTACGTGTTCAAGTTCCCGCCCGGATACCAGCCGCAGCGGGTACGGGTGAATCCGCCGGACTTCCAGATGGCTGACCGCACGATCACGGTGCACCAGCGCCTGCTGGAGAATCGGCAGTTTCGCGTGCGGTTCAAGCCGGGGTGGGTGTCACGGCCATGGACTTGGAACATCCTGGGCGTTCCCGCCGCGGTGGCCGCCTATATGCTAATTTGCATCGCCGTCGTCGGCTATCCCTTTATCTTCCGCCTGGTCACCGGCGACTGGCCCGCCAACCGCGGGTCCGGTTGTTCCGGTTGCTCGGGTTGCGGAGGGTGTGGCGGGTGCGGGGGCTGCGGCGGGTGCGGCGGATGAGCGCCGCGCGCCGTCCCTGTTTCCCGGAGCCGTTTTTCCTGCAGTGGCACATCACCAGCCGGTGCAACCTGGCCTGCGCTCACTGTTACCAGGGGCCGGCGGGCCGGCCGGATCTCGATTTTGCGGCAATGCTTGGAGTCTTGGACCGGTTTGCGGCATTTCTCGGCCGCCTGGGCCGCGCCGGCCGCGTCCACCTGACTGGCGGCGAACCGCTGCTTTTCACGAGGTGGCCGGAGTTGGTCGATGCTGCCGCCGGCCACGGGTTGCCGTGCCGCGTGCTGACCAACGGGACCCTGGTGGCGGAGTCGTCGGCCCAGGCGTTGAGCCAGCACGGCGTGCGCCTGGTCCAGGTCAGCCTGGAAGGCCCGGAACCGATCCACGATGCGATCCGCGGGGCCGGCACCTTTGCGTTGGCGTGCGCTGGCATCCGGCGCCTGGCCGCCGCGGGCCTGGAGGTCACGGTGAGCATGACCTTGTCGCGGCGCAATGCCGGCGCCCTGGCCGCGGTGGCGGCCATGGCCCGGGATGCCGGCGCGCGCCGTTTCCACGTGGCGCGGCTGGTGCCGCTGGTCCCCGGCCGCGCGATCGCCGCCGCCGACCTGCTGGACGCCCGCGAGTTGAAAGCGGCGTTCAAGGAACTATGGGCCCTGCGGCGCGCGTTGCGCACCACGCTGGAGATCGTGTTGCGCGACCCCCTGTGGCGGGAATACCTCAAGGTGTCGCCCTGGCGGACCCGGCACATCGTGGGCGGCTGCTCGGCCGGGTTCCACGGCCTGGCGCTGGATGCGGACGGCACGCTGTATCCCTGCCGCCGCCTGCCGTTACCCCTGGGACATGCGCTGGAGGTTGACTGGTGGGCCCTTTGGCAGACCCACCCGCGGTTGCTGGCCTTGCGCGACCGGGACGCCCTGGGCGGGCGCTGCGGGACCTGCCGCCGGCGCTGGATCTGTGGTGGCTGTCGCGCCGTGGCGCACGCCGTGTCCGGGGATGCCCGAGCGGAAGATCCCCAATGCTTTGCGCGCCGTTCCTGGCTCCGCGGTCCGCGCGGCTTGCCTTGCCATTCCGGCGTGGTATAGTGGCCGCATGCTGCCGGTCGGAGTAACAGAAGCCAAGCGCCGGGATTTGACGGCGCGCATGACCCGCTTGGGCCTTCGCGAGGAGGACCTGGTGGAGAAGTTCGTGCGCAGCGCCGGGCACGGCGGGCAAAAGGTGAACAAGGCGTCGAGCTGCGTGTACCTGTGCCACCCGCCCTCGGGCATCGAGGTCAAGTGCCAGCAGGAGCGGTCCCAGGCCCTCAACCGGTTCCTGGCGCGGCGGCTGCTGTGCGAACGGCTGGAAGAGCTGGCCGCGGGCCGGCGCAGCGCACGGCAGCAGGCCGCGGAGAAAATCCGGCGGCAGAAGCGGCGGCGGTCCCGGCGGCAGCGTGACCGCATGCTGGCGGACAAACGTCACGTGGGCGCCAAGAAGGATGCCCGCCGCGCGCCCGGAAGCCTCGACTAGGGAGAAAGGGTAGGGAGAGCATGGATATCCGATATTGGGAAAAAGAGCTCGAAACGATGGATCGCGCCACCCTGCGTCAGCGCCAGCTGGAACAGTTGCGCGTCACCGTGGACTGGGCCTTGAAAACGCCGTTTTACCAGCGCCGCCTGAAAAAGTGCGGGATCAAATCCGGCCAGGATATCCGCGCGCTGGAAGATTTGCAGCGGATTCCGTTCACCACCAAGGACGACTTGCGCGAGGCCTACCCGGACCAGCTCCTGGCCGTGCCCCGCGACCAGGTCGTGCGCCTGCACACCTCCAGCGGCACCACCGGCACGCCGACTGTCATCTACCACACGCGCGCTGACCTGGCCGCCTGGACCAACCTGGCTGCCCGCGGCATCGTGGCGACCGGCGCCGGGCCGGGGGACGTGTTCCAGAACATGATGAGCTATGGCCTGTTTACGGGCGGCCTGGGCCTGCATTACGGCGCGGAACGCATCGGCTTGCTGATCATCCCCGCCGGCTCCGGCAACACCGCGCGCCAGCTGCGCCTGATGCGCGACTTCAAAACGACCGTGGTGCATGCCACGCCCAGCTACATGCTGCACGTGTTTTCGCGCGTCGAGCCCGAGGGTTATGCGCGCGCCGACCTGGCGCTGAAGAAGGCGTTCCTGGGCGCCGAGGCGTATTCTGAAAACACGCGCCGCAAGATCGAGGAATGCCTGCGCATTGACGCCTACAACTCCTATGGGTTGAGTGAAATGAACGGCCCGGGCGTGGCTTTCGAGTGCGTTTTCAAAAAGGACATGCACATCTGGGAAGACAACTACTTCGTCGAAATGTTCCGGCCGCGCAGCGACCAGCCGCTGGCCGCGGGCGCCGAAGGGGAGATGGTGCTCACCACGCTCCAGCGCCAGGCCACGCCGCTGCTGCGCTACCGCACCGGCGACCTGACCACGCTCAACGAGGAGCCCTGCCCCTGCGGCCGTACCCACCGACGCATTGCCCGCATCACCGGCCGTACCGACGACATGCTCATCATCAACGGCGTCAACTGCTACCCCTCGCAGATCGAGGCGGTCCTCATGAAAGTTCCCGAAGTGGGCACCAACTACCAGATCGTGGTGGATAAGGATGGCGCCCTCGACCGGGTGACCATCAAGACGGAAATCTACACCAAGATGTTCACCGGCGACATCGCCGCGCTGGACCAGTTGAAGCACCGGATCCGGGACCAGGTGAAGTCCTCGGTGCTGATCAAGCCGGTGGTGGAGCTGCACGAGCCCGGCAGCCTCCCGGTGTCCGAAGGCAAGGCAAAACGCGTGTACGACGAACGGCCCAAGGTTTAATTCCCGGGCTACAGGAGCAGCATCATGGCCAAGCAAATCAACGTCTTCCTCGAAAACAAGCCCGGCCGCCTTAAAAAGATCACCGGGATCCTGTTCCACGAGAATATCAACATCCGCGCGTTCGAGATCCAGGACCGCGGCGATTTCGGCATGCTCAAGATGCTGGTCAACGACCCGGTGCGCGCGCACCAGGCCTTGTCCAACGCCGGCCTGGCCGCGGCCACGAAAGATATCCTGGCCATCGAGATGCGCGATGCGCCGGGCGGCTTGCACCAGTTGGCCGGCGTTCTGGAGGAGGACGGGATCAACGTGCTGGATGGATATGCGTTCCTCCTCCAGAGCCACCAGTCCGCGGTCTGGTGCGTGGAGGTGACGGACCCGGAGAAGGCGCGCCGCCTCCTGGAGCAAAAGGGCTACCGCCTGCTGAGCGATACGGAACTGTACGAAATCTGATACCATTCCCGTGTGAAATTGGGTATATAATCCACAACGGACTTGGCGCCAGGCATCTGGTTATGGAATGGAGAACAAGCATACGAGCTCCCCTCCTTTGCAAGGAGGGGTGGCCGCAGGCCGGGGTGGTTGTGGATGGTCCGCGCCCCGAGTCCGCGGTGGTAGGTATCCGCATCAACCGCCCCACCCTTCGGGTCCCCCCCGCCTTGTAAAGGCGGGGAGCCCAGATACGTACCGATCCTCATGTAAAAGTGGTATGAGATCTCAACCCTGGGGCCTGAGATTCCGCTCAGGGGGTGACGGCTTGGGCGTCCACCTGCTTCTTGATCTCTTCGAACAGCGCTGCGGCCTGGCCTTTCAAGTCCGCGGCCTTGGCTTGGTCCGCCGATTTCAAGGCTTGGTCAATATTTTCCAACGCGGCCGTGAGGCGGCCCTGACCATAGTCGCTGCCGGCAGCGCGCAAGAAGAACATGGCGGCTTCCTGGAATTGATCTGCCTCGCCGGCGGCTGTACCCGCCAGTGCCAGCATGGAGCTCATCTCGGCGTACTGGCCGGCCTCCTGGAAAAGACGTGCGGCCTCAGCAAAGTTGGCCGCGGCCGTGGCGGGTTGGTTGTTCAGCGAGTCCAGGCGGGCGTTGGCAGCGGTAATCTGCGCGGCTACGGCGGGCACGGGGTTCTTGCCCAGCGCAGCTTGGGCGTGCGCGACCTCCGCGGCGGCGGCCGCGGGATCGTTTTGGTCCATGGCAAGTTCGGCGCGGAGCACATGCAGTTGGGCGCGGGTCGCTGGGGCGTCCCGATCTCCCAGGCCGGCCAGGGCCTGGGTGCTGAGATCCATGGCTGCGGCGGGCTGGCCCAGTTGGCGCGCCACGCGGGAGTCGAGCAAGCCCAGTTCGGGCGGTATGGTTTGCGCCATGCGGGCATAGGCGGCGCGGGCCTGTTGGAGCCGATCGCGCGCGGCCTGCGGTTCACCGAGCGCCAGGCGGCACGCCGCCTCGTTGTAAGCGGTTTGTGCAATCCCGGCGGCATCGTCCATGGCCATGGCCCGCGCCCGGGCCGTGGCGTACAAATCCGCGGCCGCGGCCAACTCGCCCTGGGCAAAGGTCTTGTAAGCCAGCGCCTGCACGCGGGCCAGGTCGGCGTCCACGGCCGGCCCCGCGGGGGGCGATGCGCACCCGGCCGCGACGAGCAAGCCCAACAGGGCCGGCAGGATGCGGGTGTTCATGGGGCCCGTTTTTTCCTGGCCGGGGGTTGGCTGGGCGGCGGGCCGGACCCGTCCGGGGCGGACACCTGGGCCGGGTCAATCATCGGGCTCACCGGCGTTTGCTCAACGTAACTACGCAGCAGCCAGTGACGCTGGATGCCCTCCACGAGCTTCTGCGCCTCCCAGATGGCGTCCTGGGTCTGCAGGGTCATCTGGGGCAGGGCGCCGGTTACCTTCTTGACGTCGCCCATGATGAGCTGGACATCGCCCATCATGCGCTGGAGTTCGGCCATCAGCAGGTTCACCTGGCCCACGATGTTGGTCACTTGCGCCGCGGTCCCGGGATCGCTTAGGATTTTACCGGCCGCGCCATCGCCCTGTTGCAGGCCCGCGATCAGGCTGTCGACCCGCCGCAGGATCGACTGCACCGGGCCGTTGGTGCTGCGCAGGTCGTCGGCCACCCCCGTGTACGCCACGATCGCCTTCTTGGCGGCATCCAGCAAGGGCACGATCTCTTCGCGGACCTGCACCACGATCACCTGGAGTGTCTCGACCAGCTCCGTGTCCTTGCGGCAAGGCAGGTACAAGGGGTCGCCGGTGAGCGGTGCGCCGTTGCCCTTGGTAATATCCAGATACGCATCGCCGGCAATCCCGAACTTGAGCTTGATGACCGCCTGGGAATCCGACCGGACGAACCGCATGAATTCGCCCTTGATCTTGAGCACGCCTTCCATGCGGCCATCACTGGCCACATCCACCTCGGTGACCGTGCCCACGGTCGTGCCCAGGATGACCACCTCGGCGCCGTTCTTGATGCCGCCCGATCCGGCGGCCGGGAACTGGACATGCAGGATTTGCTTGGGCGCAAACCAGCCCTGGGCCTTGCCGGCCAGCACGATGCCCGCCACCAGCAGCGCGAGCATCACCAGGACGAACGTGCCGACGATCTCGTTGACGTATCTGAACTTAAACGGCTTTTCCATGGGTCAAGGCGCTTCTTGTACCAAAACGCCGCCGGCCAGGCGATATTTTTTCGCGTCCGGACAGGCCTTGGAAATGACATCGGGCATATCGTCGCTGACCCACAGCGCGGCCGTTCCCTGGGCGCAGGCACTGGCCAGCGCGGCGCAGCCACGCTGCAAATCGTCCGCGTTCATCAGACGTTCCGGGCGGTCGAGCAGGCACAGCCGTGGCGGCCCCATCAGGGCGCGCACCCACTGGGCCTGCTGCAGCAGTCGCGGGCTCACCCAGGCCGGCCGCTGCCGGGGCAGGGCCGGCAGCCCGAGGGCGGCGGCCAGCTTTTGGGCCTGGTCTTCCACGGCCGCCCGCGGTTGGCGGGTATGGTGCAGCAGGCGCAGGAAAATGTTCTCGTCCACGTCAAGATTGCTCACCCAGGCGTGGTCGCCGAACATGCGGCCGGTCTCGCCGCGCAAGCGGGCGCTGCGGTCCGGCGGCATGTCGCGCCAGGATTGCCCATCCACGGCCACCGCGCCGGCGTCCGGATCCTGCAGGCCGTTGGCCAGGTCCAGCAGGCGGTCGGCTGCCTCGGGCGTGGCGTGGACCAGCATGATGGCCCCGGCCGCCAGGTCAAAGCTGACCTGGTCCAGGCTGTCGTCCAGCCCGGGGTTGGCCGCTACGGTTACGCCGCGGAACTGGAGCCGCGGGGCCGGGGTGTCAGGGGGGGGGAAGGGTGGGGGCATGGGTGGCGGTTGGGGCTTCGAGCTTGCGTTCGAGCTTTGCGATCCGGGCGGTGATGGCCCGCAGTTCGTTGAGGAGGTCCTGGTTGATTTCATCGCTGGTTTTCCCGCTGGGCAGGAAGAACCGCGTGGCCACGTACGCGGTGAAGGTGCCGAAGAGGCCCACGCCGGCAATCATCAGGCACACGGCAATCGCCCGGCCGGCGTCCGTGACCGGGTACACGTCGCCGTAGCCCACGGTGGTGACCGTGACCATGGCCCACCACAGGGCGTCCTCGGCCGTCTTGATGTTCGAGTTGGGCGCGGTTTCCACGTTGAGCATGGCGATCGATGACACGAACACCAGCACGAACGAGATCGCGGCCACGGCCGTGAACGTGCTCTGCGCGCGGTTGTGGAAAAAGTAGGTAATCAGGATTTTCGCCGAGCGGGCGGCGCGCAGCAGGCGCAGGATGCGGAAGAGCTGGCCAATGCGCGCGAACCGCATGAACGGAAGGTATGGGATGCTGGAGATCAGGTCGAGCCAGCCCCAGCGCAGGTAACGCCACTTGTTCGGGGCCGTGTAGAGTTGGTAAAAGAAATCCGCCAGGAAAATGGCGCACACGATGTTGTCCGAAATTGCAAACAGGCGGGCCTCGTGAGGCGTCGGCGTAATGATGGTCTGAAGGAACAGGATGACGAGCACGTACGCGCACAGCACCAGCATGGCCAGCTGCCAGGCCATGGTCGGCCGCGTGATGCCGCCGTGCGCCGCCGCTTTGCTGTCATGCTCCGCTGTCACGCCGCCAGACTAATACAGGCCGGCCATGGGGACAATGGAAAAGCAGGCATCACGGCGCCGGCAGGCTGTGTCGGCCTTGCGGAGACCGGGCCGAACGCGCGGTGGCTGTCCACGGGGATGGTTACTCCATGGACCCGTGGCGGTTCGCTCCCGCAGCCGGTCCCAGGGCACGATCGAGGGCCGCATGCAACTTCTGCATTTCATACGGCTTGCCCAGGAACGCCTGGGGCCATTCCGGATGGTCGCCGGTCATGACCTGGGCCTCGTCATAGCCGCTGGACAGGATCACCGGCAGGCCGGGCGCCAGGGCGCGGAGGGCTGCCATGGTTTCCCACCCGTTCATGCGCGAGCTGGTCAAATCGCACAGCACGCAGCGGATCTCTGCCTGGTGACTGCGGAACACCTCCACCGCCTCGACCCCGTCCCGCGCAACGCGGACGGCAAACCCCAGGCGGGTGAGCATGGTTGCAGCGGTGCTGCGCACCGTGTCTTCGTCATCGACCAGCAACACCGTGGCGCCGGCCGGCAACGCCGGGGCTTGGGCGCCCTGGTCTGGCCGGCTCGGGGGCAACTCGTTGGCCGTGATCGGGAAAAAGACCTGGAACACGCTGCCCTGGCCCGGCGTGCTGGCTACCGCAATGCCCCCGCGATGCGCCTTGGCGATCCCGAGGACCACCGCCAGGCCCAAGCCGCGGCCGATAAACTTGCTCGAGAAAAAAGGCTCGCAAATATTTTCCATATCCTGGGGCGAAATCCCAGCCGCCGTATCCGTCACTTCCAGGCATGCGTGGGCTTGGTCCCACGGCTGCCAATCCGGGGGAAACCGGTGCGTGGTGGGGATGTCCCCCGGGGCCGTGGTTTTGACGGCCAGGCGAATCACGCCGCGCTCCGCACCCAGGGCTTCCCAGGCATTCGTCACCAGGTTGATGAGGGTTTGCTGCAGTTGGCTGGGATTCGCCTGGATCACCGGGCCCGGAACCGGCAAGTCGGTTTCCAGGGTCGCGTGGTCGGGCAGGGTGGCTTGGATCAAGGGCAGGTTCCGGCGACACAGCCGGGCCAGGTCCAACGTTTCCTGCTGGCCCGGGGTCTGGCCGAGATAGGTCAACATCAAGCCGCACAATTTCGCTGCCTTGCGGGCTGCCTGCATGGCTTCGGCCAGGTTGTCATACAGGCCCGGACCAACGGGCAGGTCCGCCATGGTCAGTTCCAAGTTGCCCATCACGCCCTGGAGCTGGTTATTGAAGTGGTGGGCGACAGCCCGGGCCATGCGGGCCAGGCTTTCGTTTTTCTGGAGGCGCTGATTTTGGGCCTTGAGGTCCGCTTTCTCCCGCTCCAGTCGCCGGGTCTCGGTGATGTCCCGGGCAAAGGCGCGGATGACGGGCACCGCGACTCCTTCCGTGCGCAGGGTGTTGTCATATTCCCACAAGCGGTGCTCGCCGGTACGAGTCTGCACGTGGATCAATCCGCGCGCGGACCCGCGCCGCAGGATCACGGCCAGGTACTGGTCGAATTTTGTCCGGGATTCCGGGACGATGATCTCGCGGAGGTTTCGGCCTTCCAGCTCGTTTGGCCCATACCCCAGCAGCGCCTGTGCGCTGCGGCTGGCCGAGAGAATCCGGCCTTGCGGGTCATGGGTGCACACCAAGTCGTGCATGTTCTCCACAAGGTCGCGGTACTGTTCCGCAACTTCCCGCAGCTGCGCTTCCGCCTGTTTGCGCGCGCTGATATCGCACAGCACGGCGCGGCAGTGGGGGGCGCCGGCCTTGTCCCGGGCCATGGCAGCGTCCACCTGCGCCCAGAAGGGATCCGCCCCGGCGCGCAGCATGCGCAATTCATACTCCTGGGGTGCGCCGGACGCCCAGAGCTGATCCCGGCGCCGGTCGTAGAGATCCTGGTCTGCCTTGAGGATGAATCGGGTCAACGACTGCTTGAGCAGTTCCTCCCGGGACAGGCCCAACAGGGTCGCGGCGGCCAGGTTGGTCTCTTGGATCAACCCGTTTTCTCCGATGACGACGTAGCCCACGGGCGCCTGTTCGTAGAGGTCGAAATACCAGGCTTGGGAGGACTCCAACTCCAATCGAACCCGCCGCAGTTCTTGGTTTTGGAGTTCCAATTCAGCCTGGCGTGCCTGCAGATCGCGCAGCAGGCGTTGCGTTTCGTCAGGGGCAACTACGGCGCGGGCGGGGGCTTCGTCGGCCACTCCCTTGACCTCGGCGCATGTGCTCGGTTTTTTCATCTTGCAGGACGCAACCAAACCACGACCCAATCTGCCACCGACAACTGTCTAATGGCATGCCCACAACCCGGTGAAAAAGTACCCCCGTTTCTTTGCCCGCACAACAAAATATGGCGCCTGATTCGATATTTCGGGAATAGGTTAGACAAGCAGGGCGTGTTGACTATTCTTCTTCTATTTTGACGAGGTGATGCATGAGGTGTGCACGGAAGGTGCGGGACAGGGTTTTCCAATGGTTGGAAAACCGGGTTTCGATTTTTCCAATGATTGGAAAAACTGGGCGGGGATTTTCCAATGATTGGAAAATCGTCTTGGCGGCGGGGTTGCTGGCGGCAACGGTATCCTGGGCCGCGGACGTCGCGCCATCCAATGGCCCGTACGCGGGCGGGAACGTGGTGCTGGTCACGAATGCAGCGCCGGACATCGGGAATGGGTCGGACATCACCAACGTGGTGCTGGGCGGGGTGGGCACGACAAACCTCACGGGCCAGGGCGCCAACTGGGTGGCGTTCGTCGCGCCGGCGACCGGCAGCGCGGGTCTTAAAAACATCATGGTTCAGTCCGTGAGCGCGGGCGACACGACGCTGGCGGGCGCCTACACGGTCAACCCGGCGGGCGTGATCCCGCCCGAACAGCATAGCGGCATACAGGCTACGATCACGCTGAGCAGCGCCGGGCTCAATGGCGCCCGGGGCGCAAGAGGCGTCATTCTGGCGGGGGCCAACGCCGATGATTTTAGCGGCTGGTCGGTGGATTCGGCGGGGGACGTGAACGGGGACGGCTTGCCCGACCTGTTGGTAGGCGCGGCTGGCGCCGATCCGTCCGGGGTGCCGTCGGCGGGCGAGACGTATCTGATTTATGGCCGAAGCAATGGCCTGCCGGCGCTGATCACGCTGACCAACACATGGTTCAACGGCACCAACGGCGTCCTTCTGGCGGGCGCACAGCAAGGGGATGAAAGCGGGTGTTCGGTGAGTTCGGCGGGGGACGTGAACGGGGACGGTTATAGCGACATTCTGATCGGTGCGCTGACCGCCGATCCGTCCGGGCGGGGGGGGGCGGGCGAGACGTATCTGGTGTATGGCCGCAGTAACGGCCTGCCGGCGCTGATCACGCTGACCAACACCTGGCTTGACGGCACCAACGGCGTCCTCCTGGCGGGCACAAAGTCTGGTGGTCGGTGTGGCAAGTCTGTGGATTCGGCGGGGGACGTGAATGGGGATGGGTTTTCCGACATGCTGGTGGGCGCGGATTCGTACGGGGGGTGGCCTAGTGCAGCGGGCGAGACGTATCTGGTGTATGGCCGCAGTAATGGCTTGCCGGCGCTGATCACGCTAACCAACACGTGGCTCAATGGCACCAACGGCATCATCCTGGCGGGCGCGGTGATCAATATTGTCTGCGGCTGGTCGGTGAGTGCGGCGGGGGACGTGAATGGGGATGGGTTTGCCGACATTCTGGTGGGCGCGCCAAAAGCCTTCCCATCCGGGCGGGATAATGCAGGCGAAGCGTACCTGGTGTACGGCCGCAGCAATGGCCTTCCGGCGCTGGTCACGCTGGCCAGCACCTGGCTCGACGGCACCAACGGCGTCCTCTTGGCGGGCGCGCGAGCATACTCCCAACTCGGCCTGGCAGTGAATTCGGCGGGGGACATGAATGGGGATGGTTATGACGACATCCTGGTAGGCGCGGGGGGCGAAAACAGGTCGTATCTGGTATATGGCCGCAGTAATGGCCTGCCGGCGCTGATCACATTGACCAACACGTGGTGCGACGGAACCAACGGCGTCACCCTGGCGGGCGCGCGGACCGGGGATGCCTGTGGTTCTTCGTTGAGTGCGGCGGGGGATGTGAACGGAGACGGTCTGCCGGACTTTTTGGTGGGCGCGGATCGAGCCTCACCAGGCGGGCGAGGGTCTGCCGGCGAGACGTATGTGGTATACGGTCGCAGCAATGCCCTGCCGGCGCTGATCACGATGACCAACACCTGGCTTGACGGCACCAACGGCGTCCTCCTGGCGGGCGCGCTGGCGAATGATTGGAGCGGCTGTTCCGTACGTTCGGCGGGGGATGCGAATGGGGATGGTTATGACGACATCCTCATCGGCGCGAGTTACGCCGATCCGTCCGGGCGGAATATAGCCGGCGAGTCGTACCTGGTGTATGGGGGGGAGTTGTTCGACGCCGTGTACGTCATCCCATCCTCCGGCCCGTTTGCCGGCGGCTTTCAAGTGACGATCAACGGGTCGAATCTGTGCAATGGCGCCGACATCACCAACGTGACCTTGTGTGGCGTGGCGGTGACCAATATCGTCAGCCAGTCGGCGACCCAGGTGGTGGTATGGGCCGGAGCGTCTGATCACGTCGGCCCCGGCGACGTGCGCGTGTTTTCCACGAGCTTCGGGGAAACCATGCAATCCAACGCCTTCACATATAACGGCTCAGGGATTCAGGTGTCCGGACCGGCCTTCGGTCCGGTGGCGGTTGGCGGGAAGGCCACGAACTTCTTCACGGTGTCCAATTCCGGCACGGAAGATCTGTTGATCACGGCGGCGACCAACAATGGCCCCGGCGCGGCCTGCTTCAACGTGTCGGCCTTGGAAGGAAAGACCGTCTCCCCCGGCATGGCGAGCAACTTCCCGGTGATTTTCACCGCGGCCGCGGCCGGCACGGTCACCGCGACCTGCTACACGGTCAACAACAGCCCGACGTCCAATTATTCCTTCGCGCTATGCGGCAAGGCGTATGCCCTGTCCGCGTCCAACGGCCCTTACGCCGGCGGCAACACGGTCACGATCACCAACGGTTATTTCGGGACCATCACGAACGTGACGGTCGGCGGCGTGGCGGCGACCATCCAGGATTCCGGCGACAGCTGGGTGCGGATCGCCGTGCCGGCGGCAGGGTCGGTTGGCGTGAAGGATATCGTGATTCAAACCTCGGATAACGGCGACCTCACGCTGGCGGCGGTCTACACGGTCAATCCGGCGGGCCGGATCGGGTGGACGACGGATGCCTCGGCGTGGACAAATTTGGGTGGCGGAATGGATGGCTGTCTCGGCGTACTGGCGTGCGACGAGACGAATCTCTACGCGGGCGGGTGGTTTACGACAGCGGGAGGTCAACCGGCCAGCTGTATAGCGCAATGGGATGCGGCGGCGGGCGCGTGGACGAATCTGGGCAGCGGTATGGACGGCGCCGCACGCGCGCTGGCGCGGGACGGGACCAATCTCTACGCCGGCGGCGAGTTCATGACGGCGGGCGGTGAGACGGTCAGCTATATAGCGAAATGGGATGCGGCTACGGGCGCCTGGACGAACCTGGGCGGCGGCATGGACAGCACGGTATACGCGTTGGCATGGGATGGAACCAATCTCTACGCGGGCGGTTCGTTCACCACGGCGGGCGGCGCGCCGGCCAATTTCGTGGCGCAATGGAATCCGGCGACCGAATCATGGGCCAATCTGGGCGACGGTATGAACAGTGAAGTGCGCGCGCTGGCACACGACGGGACGAATCTCTACGCGGGCGGATATTTCACGACGGCGGGCGGCGCGCAGGCCAATTACGTGGCAAAATGGGATGCGGCGTCGGGCGCCTGGACAAACCTCGGCGCTGGCATGGATAGCTGCGTGCTGGCCTTGTTGCATGACGGAACGAATCTCTACGCGGGGGGGGGATTTTCGACATCGGGTGGCGGGCCGGGCAATTTCGTGGCGATATGGGACCCGGCGACCGGAGCGTGGACCAATCTGGGCGCCGGCATGAACAGTGACGTGTATGCGCTGGCGCACGATGGGACGAATCTCTACGCTGGCGGTAATTTCACATCGGCGGGCGGTGTGACCGCCAACCGGGTGGCGAAATGGAACCCAACATCGCGCTCGTGGACCAACCTGGTCGCCGGCATGGACAGTGACGTATATGCGCTGTCGTACAATGGTTCGCATCTCTATGCGGGTGGCTGTTTCACGACCGCGGGCGGCGTGTCGGCCAATTACGTGGCCAAATGGCTGCCCCGTATTATTGACTATTCAGGGGTCGAACCCTCCTCCGGCGCCGTCAACGGCGGCTTCCGGGTAACCATCGCCGGCGCGAACCTCGGCAACGGCGCGGACATCACCAACGTGACCCTGTGCGACGTGAGCGTGACGAATATCGCCAGCCAGTCGGCCACGCAGGTGGTGGTCTGGGCCGGCTCGAGCGGTGGCACCGCAACAGGAGCAGTGCGCGTGTTCTCCACCAGTTTTGGCGAAACCGAAAAGAGCAATGCCTTTACCTACGAGAGTCCGAGCCTCGTGACGCTTTGCGATGTGGCCCTGGTCCTGGACAACGGGCATTTGCAATTGTGCTGGAGAACCACCACGGAAACCGAAACCCTGGGATTCGACCTGTACCGCGAAGCGGCCGGCGCATGGGTCAAGGTGACCGCCGCCATGATCGCGGCGCAGGGTTGGCCCAACGGCGGCGTGGGCGCTTCGTACTGCGTGGCCGACCCCGGCGCCCGGGTGGATGGCACCTACCGCTACCAGTTGGTCGAATACGAAACCACCGGCGGAATACAGGAATACGGCCCGTTCGAGCGCTCAGTCTGGACCCCGCGCCTGCACAGCGTCACCGCTTCTCCCGCTGGCATCGTGCTGCAGTGGCTCAGCCGCGAGGGGGACACTTACGACGTATTCAAGGCGCGCGACGCGCGCGCAGACTACCTGCCAGCGGTCTCGGGTTTGCCCGCCACCCCGCCGGTCAATGCCTGGACCGACCAAACCGACTCTGCCGGCGCCGCGTTCTACCGGATCGAGGCCAAGTAGGTCTCCGCGCGCCGAGCGGCAGCCCTGCTCTGGCTGCACATTGGTTGGCAGACCACGCCGTCCGGGATGAGTTGGTCGTACCTGGCAGACAGAACGACCAGCTGGGATCCCGGGTTCCCGGCGCTCGCTGGCAGAAAAAAACCCGGCCTGGCAGCGCTCGTGGAGGTCTTGACGCCGCCCCCCCGCTTCAGCTATTTTGTTTTTCATCAAAGCGCTCCTTCGGGCCGGTCACATCGGGCGAGTGCCAGTCCCGCCTTAAAGGCGATTTCTTATCAGTATTGAGGAGATGCCAGAAATGAATATAACAATTGGATCCAGATGGTGGGCGGATATTTCCCAATCATTGGAAAAGTGCTGCGTATGGTTTCCAATCATTGGAATGAAATCTGGAGTTTATTCCTGGCAATGGAAAATCATGGCGGCGCTTGTTTTGCTGTGCGCGGGATCCGCGCACGCCGGCACGATCGGCTGTGATGGACTGCCGGCCTCGATCACACTGACGAACACCTGGCTGAATGGCACCAACGGGATTATCCTGACCGGTGCGCGATGGTATGACGGCAGCGGGTGTGCGGTCAGTTCAGCCGGGGATGTGAATGATGATGGATACGCGGATTTCCTGGTGGGCGCGTATCAAGCCCCCGCAGACGAAACGTACAGAGGCGAGACCTACCTGGTGTATGGCCGCTCCAATGGATTGCCGGCCGCCATCACGCTGACTAATTCCTGGTTAAATGGAACCAACGGGGTTATGCTGGCCGGCGCCAAAGTGAGTGGTTACAGCGGTTCTTCGGTGGGTTCGGCCGGGGATGTGAATGGCGACGGGTTCGCGGATTTCCTGGTGGGCGCGTTCGGGGCCGACGAGGCCTACCTGGTGTATGGCCGCTCTAATGGATTGCCGGCCTACATCCCGCTGACTAATTCCTGGTTTAATGGAACCAACGGGGTTGTGCTGGCCGGCGCTGATTTCAGCGGGTGTGCGGTCAGTTCGGCCGGGGATGTGAATAGTGATGGGTACGCGGATTTCCTGGTGGGCGCGAAGTATGCCGATCCGGACGGGCGCGTCAACGCGGGCGAGACCTACCTGGTGTATGGCCGCTCCAATGGATTGCCGGCCGCCATCACGCTGACCAATACCTGGCTGGACGGTACCAACGGCGTCCTCCTGGCCGGCGCGAAGAATGGTAGTGTCAGCGGCAGTTCGGTCAGTTCAGCCGGGGATGTGAATAATGATGGGTACGCGGATTGCCTGGTGGGCGCGTGGGGGGCCAATTCATGTTCGGGTGAAACCTATATGGTATATGGCAGTAATGGTTTACCGGCCCTTATCACGCTGACCAATTCCTGGTTAGATGGAACTAACGGTATTATTTTGGCCGGTGCAAGAAGGAATGATTATAGCGGGTGTTCGGTCAGCTCAGCCGGGGATGTGAATCATGATGGTTGCGCGGATTTCCTGGTGGGCGCGTATTATGCCCCCTCATTCCGGGCCACCGGCGAGACCTACCTGGTGTATGGCTGCTCTAATGGACTGCCAGCCTCCATCCCGCTAAACAATACCTGGTTGGACGGGACCAACGGGATTGTCCTGGTCGGCGCGAATCAGAATGATTACAGCGGGTATTCGGTCAGTTCAGCCGGGGATGTGAATGGTGATGGATACGCGGATTTCCTGGTGGGCGCGTATGCGGCGAACGAGTCTTCCAAAGGCGAGACCTACCTGGTGTATGGTCGAAGCAGCGGATTGCCAGCCTCCATCACGCTGAACAGCACTTGGCTGGATGGCACCAATGGAATCATTCTGATCGGCATGGATGTGAATGGTGAAAGCGGCAAATCGGTCAGCTCGGCCGGCGATGTGAACGGGGATGGCCTGGCGGATTTTCTGATCGGCGCACCTGGAGCCGCGGCGGCCGGTGAGGCTTATCTGGTGTACGGCCAAAAGCGGCTGGCGCCGGTCACGCCATCATCTGGAAGTTATACCGGCGGATACGAAGTCATTATTCGCGGCCGGGATTTGAGTAATGGCGCGATCGATGACATCACCAACGTGACCCTGTGCGGCGTGGCGGCCTCTTCGATTGTCAGCCAAAGCGCCACCCAGGTGGTGGTGATGGCCGGCAACGCCGGCATGAGCATCACCAATGGCGCCGTCCGGGTGTTTTCCAAGACTCAGGGCGAATCGTTCAAGGATAGTGTTTTCACCTATAATGAACCCACCAGGGTGGTGCTGTCTGACTTCACTATGCAGGCGATCAACGGCGGCATTTCCGTCTGCTGGCAGACCGCATCGGAACTCGACACCCTGGGCTTTGACGTGCTGCGCCGGGACGAAGCGACTGGCCAGTGGGTCAAGGTCAACAGCGCCATGGTCGCGGCGCAGGGCTGGCCCAACGGCGGCGTGGG
>CAZAYP010000058.1:0-36768 GCA_964489425.1 uncultured Verrucomicrobiota bacterium
ATATCAGCGCGCTACCACTGCCCACCCCCAAAACCGGGCTTTCTTAACCGCTGCGCCGGAGGCGCCGCCCTTGACAAATTCCCGTAATTGAACTATAGTTCAGTATAGGACATGCAACAAGGAGTATAGCTATGCCACGCACCACGAACCTGGCTGAAAAAATCGAGGCGCTGCGCCGGTTTTGCCGGCGCGAGCAGCGCGTCCCGGGGTACCAGGAAATGCTGCGCCTGTTCAACTACCGATCCAAGAACGCCGTGTTCAGCCTGGTGAACCGCCTGGCCGGCCTGGGGTACCTGCGCAAAAGCCCGGACGGCAAGCTCGGCGCCACGGCCAGGCTGACCGGCACGATCCGCCTGCTGGGCGCGGTCCAGGCCGGGTTTCCGTCGCCCGCGGAAGAGGAACTGGTGGACACCCTCAGCCTCGACGAATACCTGATCAACAAGCCGGAAGCCACCTTCATGCTGACCGTGAGCGGCGACTCCATGATCGAGGCCGGCATCTACCCCGGCGACATCGTGCTGGTGGAAAAAGGCGGCACGCCGCGCGCCGGCCAAATCGTGGTGGCCCAGGTGGACGGCGAGTGGACCCTCAAGCGGTTCGGCCGCGACCGCCAGGGCGTGTACCTGGACCCCGCCAACCACAAGTACCCGCGCCTGCGCCCCAGCCGCTCGCTGGTCATCGGCGGCATCGTCACTGCCGTGATCCGCAAGTATTGAAAATCGACGAGGGATGAAAAAGGAATGACCGGATATTCAGACCCTGGCGGCGGGACCGGGCCGCCGCCGGACGACGGGGCGTTCATGCTGCACGGGTTTCCCCGGGCCATCCTGCACGTGGATGGCGACGCGTTTTTCACTTCCGTGGAGCAGGCCCTGCACCCGGACCTCAAGGGCCGGCCGGTGGTGACCGGCAAGGAACGCGGCATTATCGCCTGCGCCAGCTACGAGGCCAAGGCGCTGGGCATCAAGCGCGGGGTGGCGCTGTGGGAGGCGCGCAAAAAATGCCCGGACCTCGTGGTGCTGCCCAGCGACTACGAAAGCTACAGCCTGTTTTCCAAGCGCATGTTCGCCATCCTGCGGCGCTACACGCCCGTGGTGGAGGAATATTCCATCGACGAGGGGTTCGCCGACCTCACCGGGCTGCGCCGCGTGTTCCACTGCTCGTACCGCGAGATGGCCGCGCGTATCCAGGCCGATGTGGCCCGCGAGCTGGACATCACCGTGTCCGCCGGCTTGAGCCTGAGCAAAAGCCTGGCCAAGCTGGGGTCCAAGTTCCGCAAACCGCGCGGGATCACCGCCGTGGCCGGCCGCTACATCCACCTGTTCCTGCGCGAGATCCCGCTCGCCCGCGTGTGGGGGTTCGGCCCCAACACCGTGAGCCTGCTGGAAAAATACGGGCTGCGCACGGCGTTGGATTTTGCCCGCCAGCCCGAGCCCTGGGCGCGGCGCCTGCTGGGCAAGGTCGGGTCCGAGATCTGGCGCGAGCTGCGCGGCGAGGCCGTGTTGCCGGTGGTGACCCAGGAGAAAACCAGCTACGCCAGCATCGGCAAGGGCAAGACCTTCACCGCGCCGTCGCAGGACCGCGACTATATTTATGCCGGCCTGGTCCGCAACCTCGAGTCCGCGTTCATCAAGCTGCGCCGGCACCAGTTGCGCTGCGGCGAGATCAGCGTGGCCCTGCGGCACAAGGACTACCGCGAGGACGGCCTCACCGCCCGCCTGACCCGCGCCACGGCCGCCACCGCGGAGGTCACGCCCCTGGCCCGCGAGTTGTTCGCTCGGCTGTTCAAGCCCGCGGCCTGGTACCGCTCCACCCAGGTGGTGCTGACGCGCCTGGAAGAGGATGGCGGCCGGCAGATGGAGCTGTTTACGGACGAGGTCCGGATCGATCGCTGGTGGACGGTCACGCGCACCATGGATGCGCTGAACCGCCAGCTTGGCAAGCACAAGGTCTGCCTCGGCCCGGCCTTGTTCCTGCAGCACCACCCGCTCACCGCGCGCGACGAAAAGCCCTGGCGGCGCCAGGCCCTGCTGCCGGGCGAGACCACCCGCCAGCGCCTGGGGCTCCCCCGCCTGGACATCACCGTGTAGGCGTGCGTGCGGTCGTCACCGCGGGCGGCCACCGGAGTCAGGGCGCGGGGGCCTGCACGCTGCCGTCGGGCAAAGGCGCCGGCGTCTCCGGGGCTTCGGGCGCGGGCGGGGGGGGCGTGGCGGTCGGCGCGGGTTGCTTGCGGCGCGTTGCCTTGCGCAGCTCCTCGATGTTGACGCCGTGGTCCGCCAGCTTGCGGGCGATCTTTTCGTTGCGCGGATCGGCGAGAAACGCTTGTTTCCAGGCCTCCAGCGCGTCGTCAATGCGGCCCAGGCGTTCCAGGGCGTCGCCGAGGTGTTCGTTGATGGTGGGATCCTCGGGCATGGTTTCCGCGGCCTGGCGCAGGTGCGGCAGCGCCTGGTCGGGCCGGCCCAGTTGGAACAGGATCCAGCCGAGGGAGTCCAAATAGGCTGGGTTGTCCGGCTCCTGGCTGATCGCGCGCTGGATCAGCCGCAGCGCCTTGTCCAGGTGGAGGCCGCGCTCGGCCCACATGTACGCAAGGTAGTTGTTGGCCTCGGCATGATCCGGGTCCAGCTCCAGGGCCTGCTGGAACCGGAGCACCGCGTCGTCGATGCGGCCCAGCCGTTCCAGAGCCGCCCCGTACCAGAAATAGAAATTGGCGTTCAGGTACGGCCCCGTGTTCTTGCTGTCGGCGGCGGCGGGGCCGGCCTTGACCATGGCTTCCGCGGTCTCAAAGCGGGTCACGGCGTTGGTGTATTTTTCTTCCATGCTGTCGAGCAGGCCAAGGTAGATCAAGACCGCCGGGCTGTTGGTCTGGCGGTGGGCGACGCGGTCGAGGATGCGGTAGGCCTGGGCGCGTTCGTGCTTGTCGGCGCGCAGGAAGATAAACTGGGCGTAAGCTTCCAGCAGGGCGGGCTGGTCGTCGATCTCGCGCGCGAGGATGCGGGTGGCCTGGGCGGTCCGGCCGGCGAACTGGGCGGCGATGCAGTAGTTGAGATAAAAGGCGGGGGTCAGCGGCTGGGTGCGCTCCGCGGTCATGATCTTCTCGGCCTCGTCAAAGTAGCGGGCCGCCTCGGTGTAGTTGGTCTGGTGCATGTGGAAGTAAGCCAGGCTCTCCAGCAGGCGCTGGTCGTCCGGAATGGACTGCAGGCCGGCGCGCAGGGTATTGATGGCCTGCAGGGGGGCCTCCTCCATCTGGAGCAGGGCCAGGCGCAGGTAGGCGGCCGGGTCGCCGCCGGCGGCCTTGGTGGCGAGGCGGAAGTTCAGCGCGGCTTTCTCCTTGTCGCCGAGCCGCTCGTACAGTTCGCCCAGGTAATAATACACCTTGAGGTTGGCCGGCTGCTGCTTGGCGATCTTCTCCAGCATGTCCACCGCGGCTTGCTGATCGCCGCTGGCGGCAAACGAAAGCGCGAGCTTCTTTTTTACCTGGAGGTTGTCGGGCTCGAGCGTCTCGACGCGCCGGAAATACTCGATGGCCCGGCCGAGCTGCTCGTCGCTCACGTACAGGTCGCCCAGTTGGAACAGCAGCATGACGTCGTCGGGGTTGGTCTCCAGCGCGCGTTCATAGGTGCGGATGGCGGCGCTGCGGGCGGCCGCGCCTTCGGTCCGGGCACTGGTGTTATCGGCCTGCTGGATGTACAGGTCGCCCAGCAGCTGCAACAGGCTGGCGGGCTCGGTCACCAGGTCCACGGCGCCTTTCAGGAGCTGGACCGCCTCGGCCTGGCGGTCGAGCTGGACGTAGAGCGTGGCCAGCTCGAAGTAGGCCTCGGCCCGGTCGGGGGCGCGCACGATGGCGTCCTGGTAGGCGCGGATGGCACGGTCCGGCTGGTTGGCGGCGCGGCACATGACGCCCAGCCACAGGCAGGGGCGGGCTTCGTCGGGCTTGGCGCGGCACAGGTCGTCGATCATGGCCACTGCCTTGCCGTACTCCTTGCGGCGCAGGTATTCGAGGGCGGCGCGGAGGTAGAGGTCGTCTTCGGTCGGGTCCAGCGCGACGGCCGCCAGGAAGTGGCTCAGGGCGGAGTCGTACTGCTGGTGCATCTGGTCGCGCAGGCCGGTGCTGTAATGCGCCAGCGCCGCCGCCCGCGCCGTGGCCTCCGGAGGCAGGAGACTGGCCGGCGGCACCTGGCCACCTTTCTGGGTGGCCGGCCCCGACGACTGGCATCCGCCTGCAAGAAAGGCAGCTGCCAACCCCCAAACCAACCATCCCCATGGTGCAGCAAAAAGTCTGCGCATGGTTCCCAGCCCGCCCCGATGATGTTCAGCGCGCGTGCTTATTTCTTTTTATGGCGCGCGGCGCGCAGGCGTTTCCGCCGTTTGTGCTTGGACATCTTGGCCCGGCGCTTTTTCTTGATGCTACCCATTATGGACTCCTGAAAAACGATCGCGGCACCCGCCCGCAGATCAGGGAACGATCTTGTTCAGCCCGATTTCGATGATGTCCGCCGCCCCGGCGGCCTTGAGCTGGGGAATAATTTCGCGCACCACGGATTCTTCCACCACGGACTCAACCGAGTGCCAGCCCGCGCTGCTCAGGTTGCTGACCGTGGGCGCGTGCATGGCCGGCAGCTTTTTGCAGACCTGGTCGAGGTCTTCCTTGCGGACATTCATCTTGATCAATACCCGGGTCTCGGCCAGCAGGGCGCCCTTGAGCAACATGGCGATCTGCTCGATCTTGACGCGCTTGGCCGGCGTTTCCCAAGCTTGCTTGTTGGCAATCAGCTTGGTGTGCGACTCAAGAATCGTTTCCACCACCCGCAGGTTGTTGGCGCGCAGCGAGGACCCGGTCTCGGTGATCTCGACGATGGCCTCGACAAACGCCGGGGCCTTGATTTCCGTGGCGCCCCAGGAAAACTCGACCTCGGCTTCGACCTTGTTGGCCGCCAGGTAACGCTTGGTGATGTTGACTGCCTCGGTGGCAATGCGCTTGCCCTGCAGATCCTTGACGCTGTGGACCGCTGAATCGTTGGGCACTGCCAGCACCCAGCGGACCGGGCGCAGGCCCTGCTTGGCGTAGATCAGGTCCGCCACCTCAACAACCACGGATCCGTTTTCAACGATCCAGTCATAGCCCGTGATGCCGGCATCCAGCATGCCGTGCTCAACGTAGCGGCTGATCTCCTGGGCGCGGATGAGGCGCGCCTCGATGTCCGGGTCATCGACCGTCGGCACGTAGGAGCGGGATCCGGCCTTCACGGTGAACCCGGCTTTTTTCATCAGCACGAACGTGGCTTCCTGGAGACTGCCCTTGGGCAAACCTAACACGATATGGCTCATGGCTATTCCTTCGTCTTCCTTGGCTTTTTTTGTAATCAAGCCGGGCATTATAGGGGACCGGCCGCGATTCGTCCACCCCTTGCTGCGAAAAACTTGATCTTTTTTAGAGGCTTGCAGTTCGCGGTGCGGTGCGGGAATATGCCGGCTTGGCTCAGATGGCAAAGGATATGGCGAATGAATAGAAATAAACAGCGGAACCCGGGTTGGCGCGCGTGGGCGCTTGCGGTGCCCCTGCTGATCGTGTCGGGATGCTCCCGGCCGGGCACCGCCGAAAACCTTCCATCCGGCGCCATGGCTCCGGACCTGCGTGCCCTCGCCGGCGCCCACGCGCGGGTCGTCTGGTGCCAGCAGGTGGCTGGCGACGGGGCCGACACGTATGCGCTGGGCGGCGGCCTGGCGTTGATGGGCTACGATACGGATGACGGCCGCGGCGAGCGCCAGCTCCTGCCCGCGGTGACCAACTACCACAAGCCGTTGTTGACTCCGGATGGCGCCCGGGTGGTGTTCAGCGATCACTTCGCCAAGACCATCTCCGTGGTCAACTGGGACGGCTCCGGCCTGCGGTCCCTGGCGCCGGGCATGGCCAGCAGCGTCTGGCAGGATCCCAACACCGGCATGGTCTGGGTCTACGGGATCGCCGGCGATGTCACGGTGCCCGCCTTCCTCGGGCAGCCGGTGTTCCGGTTCCGGCTGGATGACCCCGCGGTCCGCGAGATCGTTTGGTCCGCGACCGAGGCCAGCCTCGACAATTTCATGGTGTCGGCGGATGGCCGGATGGCCAGCAGCCTGTTCCCCTGGCCGGCGGCCGGCCTGGCCGACCTGGCCAACGGGAAATGGACCCGGACCGGCAAAGGGTGCTGGACCGGCATGGCGCCGGACAACAGCTACTGGATGTGGATTTTCGACGGATCCCACCGCAACCTGCTGCTCGTGGACTCGGGGCGGGGGAAGAAATGGGCCGTGAACCTCAGCCAGGCCCCGGGCGTGGATGGGTTCGAGGTCTACCACCCTCGGTGGAGCAACCGCAAATCCTGCCTGGTGATGAGCGGGCCGTACAAGGGCGGTGGCGGCAACAACCGGATCGGTGCCGGGGGGCCGGGCGTGGAAATCTACGCGGGCCGGTTCAACGCCGACTATACCGCGGTCGAAGCCTGGTTCCAAGTCTCGCGTAACAGCCAGCCGGACTTTTTCCCGGATCTCTGGGTGGCGGGGGATGCCGGCCTGGCAATTCCCAGCGCGGAGCCGCAAGCCGTGGAGGTGCCCCGCAACCCGCCGGCGCCCTTGGCCACGCCCGCGGCGGACGGTCCCGGCCTGGTGGTGCGGGGCGTGGTGACGGCTAAGTCTGAAACCCCGTCCCCGGCCTCGATCGCGCCCTACCGCGCGGCGCTGATCGTGGACACCTACGCGGTGCGCGAAGTGGTGCAGGGCAACCTGACCGGCGACCGCATCCTGGTGGCGCGCTGGGGGATTTATGACGCCGCGGTGCTGCCCGACCCGGCCGCCATGGGCCAAGAAAACACGCTGACGCTTGAGCTTTACGACGATCACCCGGAACTCGAAGGCGAACGGTTGGTCATGGACAGCGAGGAGTTCGATTTGCCGCTGTTCTACGATGTGCAGTCCGTGCCGGCCGTTGCCATGCCGGCGCCCACCCCCACGCGGTTGCCGCAGACCCTGTGAAGCGGCTGCACCGGAGATTGATTGCGATAACGATTACGACAACGACAACGACAACGACAACGATCACGACAACGATCACGACAACGACAACGATTACGATTACGACAACGACAACGAAGACGACAACCAGAACGACAACGATTGCGATGACGGTGGTGATTGCGAGTGCGAGGAATCCAATAAAAGCTCCCCTCCTTTTCAAGGAGGGGTGGCCGCAGGCCGGGGTGGTTTGCTCCGGCGGCCCATTCTGCCGCGAGACGATCTAAGCCATGGTTTTCAGTTCCCACCTGTTTCTGTTCTACTTCCTGCCGCTGTCGCTGCTGCTGTACTACCTCATGCCGCGCCGGTTCAAGAACCTGCTGCTCACGCTGGTCAGCTACGTGTTCTATGGGTGGGCGAACCCGCTGTTCATGGTCTTGATGATGGTGTCCACATTGATCGATTACATTGCCGGGCTGGTCCAGGCGGGGCAATGGGGGACGCGGTTGAAGGAACCGGTGCCGCTCCTGCCGCGCAACCAGCCGCGCACCCGGACCCAGAAGTGGGCGTTGACGGCGAGTATCATCTCCAACCTGTCGCTCCTGGGATTTTTTAAATATTTCAATCTGACCGCGGATAGCTATGACTACCTCCTGGCCTGGATGGGGATGGAGATGTACCAGCTCGACATGGTGCTGCGCATCACCCTGCCGCTGGGCATCAGCTTCTACACCTTCCAGTCCATGAGCTATTCCATCGATGTGTACCGCGGCGATGCGCGCGCCATCCGCAACTTCACTGATTTTTCCTGCTACGTGGCCATGTTCCCGCAGTTGGTGGCCGGCCCGATCATCCGGTTTGCGGACGTGGCCGAGCAGATGCTGAACCGCACCCATACGGTTGAGAAGTTCGCCCGCGGCGTGGCGTTTTTCATCATGGGCTTGGCCAAGAAAGTGCTGCTGGCCAATCCCTGCGGCAAGGTGGCAGACACGGTGTTCAACGCGGATACCGCGGCCACGCTGGATTCGTGGTACGGCGTGGTGGCCTACGCGTTCCAGATCTATTTCGATTTCAGCGCCTACTCGGACATGGCCATCGGGCTGGGGCTGATGATGGGGTTTGTGTTTGCCAAGAACTTCGACTCGCCGTACCACTCCGAATCCATCAGCGAGTTCTGGCGGCGCTGGCACATCTCGCTGTCGTCGTGGCTGCGCGATTACCTGTACATTCCCCTGGGGGGTAACCGCAAGGGGGAGGTGCGGACCTATATCAATCTCCTGCTCGTCATGTTGCTGGGCGGGTTGTGGCACGGCGCGGCTTGGAACTTCATGATCTGGGGCGCGATCCAGGGCGGGCTCATGGCCTATGAGCGCGCCCTGGGCAAGGATGCACTCTATGCCCGGTTGCCGCGGGTGCTGCGCGTGCTGGTCACCTTCGTCATCGTGCTGTTTTCGTGGGTGTTTTTCCGCGCCGACAACGTGGTGCGCGCCTGGGCGTACTGCAAGGCCATGGTGGGGCTGGGCGCGATCACGGAGAGCACCTGGTTGATCCAGGGCATCGTGTACCAGCCCTATTACCTGTTTACCATGGTCCTGTGCGCCGTCATCACCTGGGGCTGCCCGCAGACATGGGATTGGACCCGGACCCTCACGTGGAAGAAGATCGCGATCATGGTGGTGTTGTTCCTGGTGTCGATCGCCGTGCTGACCACCCAAGCGTACAACCCGTTCATTTATTTTATTTTTTAATCATGGCAGAAACACCTCAAAAACTGAGCCGCGAAGACGTCGCCAAGCTGGAAATCGGCCGCACGACCATTTCCACGTCCGCCGCCTGGTTCCTGATGCTCCTGTTCCTGGCCATCATTTGTGTGGTGCCTCTCGTTCAACACGCGCGCGAGATCCGGCAACACCGCACCGGCGCGCGCGCCGCCTGGTGGCCGCAATGTTACGACTTGGCCGGCAGCCTGCGGATCGCCTGGGACGCGGGCCGCGGCGGCGGATCCTGGTGGGACCGCACGTTGCGCGCCAACCACGCGCTGCTGCAGGAAATCGGCCAATATGAAAGTACCCTGGAAGATTCGTCGTGGCTGACCCACCTGTTGCTGTCGCCGGCCCAGGCCGTGCTGACCCGCTGGTGCGGCGTGGGCAACGAGAAGGCCTACCTGGGCCGCGACCGCTGGCTGTTTTACCGGCCGGACATCGAGTACCTGACCGGCCGCGGGTTCCTTGATCCCGCGCAGCAGAAAAAGCGCGCCTTGTCGGCCAAACCATGGGACGACAAGGTCCTGGCGGACCCGCTGCCCGCCATCCTGGACTTCCGGGACCAACTTGCGCGGCGCAACATCGCGTTGATCCTCATGCCGGTGCCGGTGAAGCCGGCCGTGATGCCCGGGCAGTTTGCCGCCCATTACCTGCGCCACCCGCAAATCCCACGCAACCCGTCGCACGAGCAGTTCATGGCTGAGCTCCAGAAAAATAACGTGCTGGTTTATGACTGCAGCGCGCTGCTGTCTTCGTCCCCATCAGACGCTGGGCCGGCCTATTTGGCTACGGACACGCACTGGGCACCGGCCGCCATGGCCCGCGTGGCCGCCGACCTGGCGGCGTTTATCCGCCAGTACGTGCCGCTGCCGGACGTGCCGCCCGCCGGCCTGCTGCGCGAGCCGGTGCCCACCACCGGGGAGGGGGACATCGTCACCATGCTCAAACTCCCGGCAGATCAGAACTTGTTTATGCGTGAGACCATGACCAACCAGCAGGTGATCACCGCCGGCCACGAGCTGTGGCGCGCGGTGCGCGGCGCGGACGTGCTGTTCCTGGGCGACAGCTTCGCCAACATCTTCTCGCTGCCGGCCATGGGCTGGGGCGAGTCCGCCGGCCTGGTGGAGCAGTTGGGCTGGGAGTTGCAGCGGCCGCTGGACCGGATCTTGCGCAACGATAACAGCGCGTATGTCACGCGCCAGGCCCTGGCCCGGGAAATGGCCAAGGGGTCTGACCGCCTGGCCGGCAAGCGGCTGGTGATCTGGGAGTTTGCCATGCGCGAGCTGGCCGTGGGCGACTGGAAGAAGTTCGCCCTGGACCTGGGCGCAATGCCGGAACCCGGCGGCTTCCTCGCTCCGCCCGCGGGCTCAAACTGGGTCATCACGGCCGAGATCGTGGACGCCGCCGCCGTGCCCAAGCCGGGCAGCGTGCCGTACAAGGATCACATCATGGCCCTGCACCTGGCCGATGTGCGCGGCGACCAGGTGCCGGCCAGCACGCCGGAAGCCTTGGTGTTCCTGTGGAGCATGCGGGATAACCAGTGGACCCCGGCCGCCGCGCTGCGCCCCGGTCAGTCTGTACGGCTTCGCGTGCAGCCCTGGGCCGACGTGGCCGCGCATGTTGACGGCATCAACCGCTCGGAACTGGAAGATGAGCGCCTGCTGCTCGAAGAACCCTGCTGGGGTGAACTCCTGCCGTGATGGCCAACCACCTCAAGCTCCCCTCCTTTTTCAAGGAGGGGTGGCCGTAGGCCGGGGTGGTTTGGGAGCGCAGAACTCCTGGCCCACAGGCCCGCCGCTCAGTGCAGGTACTTGCGCACCTGGGACTCGAACTCCGCGGCCACGACCTTGGACCCGGCGTCGTTGGGATGGCACCCATCGGCGGTCATCAGCGATTTCCATCCCGACTGGGACACGATGGCCGAGTAGGGGTCAGCGGCCAGGATGCCGTAGCTGTTGGCGATGCGGAACACGCGCGGGTTGAACGCCGCGATGCTGCTGTTGACCGAGCTGATGGTCGAGGGGGTCACGGTGCCGATGATCGCGCGCATGTTGCGGGACAAGGCGTGCGACACCATGATGCTCAGGTTGAGCTCAATCGAGTCATAGCTGTAGCCTGCCCACCACAGGTCGTTCATGCCTTCCATGATCAGCACCAACTGGGGCCGGTACTGGTCGAGAACTGCGGGGATGCGCGATTTGCCCTTCTTGGTGGTTTCGCCGCCGTCCCCGGCATTGATCACGCTGTAGGATCCGCCCAGGTACCCGTTCAGGAACGCGGGGTAGGCGGTCTTGGGGCCGCCGGAACTGGTTTCGTTGCCATAGGTGATGCTATCGCCGAACGCCAGGATTTTGCGGATAGGCACCGGCGTGGGGGTGGGCGTGGGCGTCGGTGTGGGGGTGGGGGTGACAAACAGCAGCAGGGTGAGCATGCCCGCGGGGTCGGGTCTTGGCGTTGCGGTGGCCGGCGGCGTGGCCCCGTCCATCACGCCCTGGCCGGAGGCCGGTTGGCGGAGCGCCAAGGTTACCGCCAGAACCATGACCACGATCAGCATCGCGAACCCGATATTTTTATTCATTTTTTCTACCCTCAGTCCAATGATGATACCCCGAATGCACGTATCCGTTTAGGCGTGTTCATGGTGTTGGCGGCACGAATCCGCATGCGCGCAGACGTTCCACCATGGCTTGCGCGACCAGGTCGTTGCCGCGTGCCTGGAGATGACCTGAATCCGCGTACACGGTCTCCGCCACGTTGCTGAACACTTGGGACACGTCCGTAATGCAAACCCCGGCTTGCCCCGCGTACTGGCGCTGCAAGTCCGCGAGCATGGCCCGCGCGTCGGCATAGAACTGCGCCCGCCGCTGCAGTTCCGGCTCCGACAGCAGCAGCCGCTGCTCGGCGGGCGTATATGGCTTGGGCCCCACGCCCATGATCGGCTGGAGAAACAGGCTGATCTTGAAGCCGCGCTGGCGCGCAATGTCCACCATGTTTTCCAAGTGCCGCCGGTAAATTTCCACGCTGCGCGGCGCGTAGGCCAGGGTTTCGGGCGGCGGCTTGGCCAGCTTGTATTTCAGCTTGATCAACTGGTCGGTCAGCAGTTCCCACGAAGCAAATTGGCTGAGGAACGAGCCGTCCAGCGAGGAGCGCAGACTCTTCAGCAGCAGGCCGAACGTGCCCCAGAAGCTGTAGGTTTTGCGGACGCGCTGCTCCATCTCGTAATGCGTGGCGGATTTCAGTGGGATCCAGCGCTCGCCCAGCGCGCCCAGCATGCGGTTGCCATAGGCCATGTCGTTCCAGCCATCGTAAACCACAAGGATGTCCGGGTTGAAGTCTGCCAGCTCGGTCATCAGGTACATGTATTCGTGGCCCGACGAGTAGCCGCCCACGCCCGCGTTGATGACCTCGTAGGGCCGGGGCCCGGGGGCCAGGGTTTGCAGCCAGCGGTCCACCTGCGCTGGCAGGCTCTGGTCCGGGGTGTTGGCGCCGATCCCGAACACCGTGGACCCGCCCAGCACGATGACCCGGCACACATTCGTGGGCTTGGCCCGGTCGATGTGGAAATCCAGCGCGCCCGTGGACACGAACCCCTGGTCATTGAGAATGAACGAGTAGTCGCGCGAGTGGGTGATCTTGATGTTGGGGGCGTTGCGCCAGCCCAGCAGGCCGTCCACGGGGTACATGTCGCGCCAGTGCGCGCCGCGGCGCGGGTCGATGTTGCCCTTGTAGGGTTGGGGCGCCTGGAACAACGGCGCGGATTGATCCATGAACGGCTTGACGAGCAGCCGGCTCAGAAGGAACTGCTGGACATAGCCGGCCATGGGGTGGCCGCCGCGGTGGGCCTTGACCAGGATATAGGCGAGCGCGAGGGGTTCGACCACCAGGAAAAGGATGACCAAAACGAGCAGCCGCCGGCCCCATCGTCGCAGGCGTCCCGTCTGGCCCGGTTTTGTCTGATTCTCCATATCACGCACCTCAAATCCCCAATAGCAGGCAGGGGACCCTAGCAAACCCGGGGTTCACTGGCAAACGATCTTCACAACGCGCCGCCGGCGGTGTACTGATCAAGCCAGATGTCGAAACGTTTTAACAGCAGGGCGGCCGGTTGGTGGCTTGCGGCTTGGATGCTCGCGGCTGGCGGTTGGGTGTTGCCGGTGGCCGGCCAGTCTTCGCGGCCGGGGTGGGGGGCTACGCCCTATGCGGGCGGGGTAACCTTCCGCGTTTGGGCGCCTAACGCCACGAATGTCAGCGTGGCCGGGGAATTCAACGGCTGGAGCCAAGCCAGCCACCGGCTGGTCCGCGAAAGCACGACCAGCGGCGTCTGGTCCGCGGACGTGGCGGGCACGCTGTCGGGCCAGTACAAGTATGTTCTTCAGAACCCGTCCAACATGCCCGGTTGGAGCGGCTGGCGCACGGATCCGCGCAGCCGCCGCGTGAACGCCGCAGACAACTACAATTCGATCATCTACAACCCCACCTCGTACAATTGGCAGGGCCAGGCGTTCGCGCCCACCGGCTTCAGTCATCTCGTGGTTTATGAGATGCATATCGGCGCGTTCAACGACCCCGCGCCCGGCGACGGTGCGCCCGGCACGTTCCTCACGGCCACCGGCCGGCTCGACTACATCCGCGACCTCGGGTTCACCGCCGTGGAGTTGATGCCGATCAACGAGTTCATGTCCGGAACAAGCTGGGGCTACAACCCGGCGTTCCCGTTTGCCATCGAGAGCAGCTACGGCACGCCCGACGATTTTAAAACATTTGTCAAAGCCTGCCATGCCCGCGGCCTGGCGGTGCTGATGGACGTGGTCCACAACCACTGGGGCCAAAAGGATCCCGGCGGCTGGACGCAGTGGCAGTTCGATGGCTGGGCCGCGGCCACGAATTACGGCGGCGTCTATTTCTACAACACCAACGGATTCGCCGATACGCCCTGGGGGCCGCGGCCGGACTACGACCGCCCGGAAGTGGTGGACTACATCCTCGACAGCTTCCGCATGTGGAAAGGGGAATACCATCTCGACGGGTTCCGCTGGGACGCGCCCAAGTACATTCTCTATACCGACGAGACGCTGGCCACGCCCATCCCGGGCGGATTCAACCTGGTCCAGGACGTGGTCCAGATGCTGGCCACCGAGTATCCCGGCAGCTACAATATCGCCGAGGATATCAAGGAGCTGAGCGACTTCAACGGCTACTGGGACCTCGGGTTCCAGTGGGATTTGGAGAACGTGCTCAAGCAAAGCTCGGACAGCAGCCGCGACATGTGGACCGTGGCGCGCTGCATCAGCGGCACGCCCGCGCGCGTGCTGTTTACCGACTCCCATGACACGGCCGGTGATCTGAACGGCGGTCAGCGTCTGCCCGCGGAGATCAGCCCGGCGGCGCCCACGGACTACTGGGCGCGCAAGCGCTCCATGCTCGGCGCGGTCGTGGCGTTCACCGCGCCCGGCGTGCCCATGATCCTCCAGGGCCAGGAAATGCTCGAGACCAACCAGTTCGGCGACACGCGCGCCGTGGACTGGCCGCGCACCGGGACATTTAACCGCGTGGTGGCGTTCTATCGTGACCTGGCGACCCTGCGCAGCAACGGCCGCAACGTCACGGGCGGATTGCAGGGCGATGGCTGCGTGATCCGCCACGTCAACAATACGGACAAGCTGATCGCCTGGACGCGCGCCAACCCCGAGACGCCCGGCGAGGACACCATGGTCGTGGCCAACTTCTCGGTCAACACCCGCTCCAACTATTCCCTGCCGTTCACAACCGCCGGCACTTGGTACGTGTATCTGAATACCGATTCCACCAATTACAGCGCCGATTTTGGCAACGTGGGCGCGGCCGAGGTCGCCGCCGCGGGCCAGCCAGCCACCGGCGCGGTGACCCTCGGCCCGTACAGCGCGATGATCCTGTCGCGCGACATCAACGCGGCCATGCCGCTGCGTTCCTATGCGCTGACCGACACGTCTGGCGGCAACGGAAACGGCCAGGTGGATCCCGGCGAGACCCTTCGGCTGTACCTCACGCTGGCCTGCGAAAGCGCGGCCGGCGCCACCAATATCGCTGCGGAACTGGCCACGACCAATCCGGCCGTTACCATGGTCAGCGCTGCGGCCGGCTACCCGGATCTGGCCGGCGGCGCCGTGGCCTCCAATGCGGCGCCCTACGTGTTCCGCGTGGCGCCCGACACCCCCTGCGGCGCCACCCTGGAGTTCAACCAGTCTGTAAGTTTCAACGAGGCGGCCACGGTCAACCGGCTCGCGATCCCCGTCGGCGCCGCACTGTATTCCGGGTTGCGCACCAACGTGCTCGCCAGCGCCGATGTGCCGCAGTCCATCTACGATGTCCAAACCATTTACTCCGAGCTGCCGGTCGCCGCGCTGACCGGCGTGGTGGCGGACGTGAACGTGTACCTGCGCATCATCCACACCTACGACCAGGACCTGACCCTGGCCCTGCAGCATCCTGACGGCACCGAGGTGCTGCTGGCCAACAAGCGTGGCCGCAGCGGCGACAACTACGGGATCGGCGACTGCGCCACCGGACGACCCACGCGGTTCGATGACGCCGCCCTGACCAACATCGCCAAGGGCCGCGCGCCGTTCGCCGGCACCTACCAGCCCGAGTCGCCGCTGTCGGCGCTGAACGGCAAACCCATCGCGGGCACCTGGCGCTTGCGGATTACCGACGGCTACGACACGGACCAGGGCACCAACCTGTGCTGGGGATTGGAGTTGGTGCACTATGACACGCGTTGGGATTGCGCCTGCCATACCAACCGGTCGCCCCTGGCGGCGGATATGTTCCTGTCCACGTCCGCCGACACTCCCACCAACATTGTGCTCCAGGCCGGCGACCCGGATGGCGACGCCATCGCCGGCCTGCAGATCCCCACGTCGTCGGCCAGCGGCTGGCTGACCCCGGTGAACACGACCAACTGGTCGGTTGTGTACTGGCCGGCCCACGGCTTCGCCGGCACGGATGCGTTCACCTATGTTGCAAGCGACGGGCTGACCGCCAGCCCGCCGGCCACGGTCACCGTGGTGGTTTCGCCGCCGGCCGACCAGGATGGCGACGGCCTGCCGGACGCCTGGGAACAGTTGTATTTCAACAGCCCCACGGCCGGCGTGGCCGGGGCCGACTTGGACGGGGATGGCAGCGCCAATGGCGACGAATACCGCGCCAACACCCGGCCGGACGCGCCGGCTTCGCGGTTGCAGGTGGAATCCGTGGGCCTGCTCTCCAACGGTTGGCCCCTGGTCCAGTGGCCGGCCGTGGCCGGCACGCGCTATCGCATCGAATGGTCCGGCGACTTGCGCGCCGGCTTTGAGCCGGCCGCGCGTCCGCCGGCCGACGAGATCCTGGCCGGCGCGTACGGCGCGGCCTTGACCGCGGCCTGGTCGGACGCCATGTCCGCGCCCCTCGCGGCCGGCACCAACCCTGCGCGCTATTACCGCGTACGGGTGCTGCCCTGAGGGATAGGCGGGCGCTCTCCGAGCGCCCAGCTGCCCGAGCCTGCCGATCGGCGGGCGGTGGCCCCACTGTCTGAATCGCCGAGAATGTATGAGAATGATTGAGGATCAACCCTGCTTGGAGATATAGTGGCGTTGAAGGAGAACAAACCATGACGCAAGTAATGCTTGAGTTGCCGGATAGCGTGTATGCGGCCACGCATAGCGATCCGGCCCACTTGAAGGAAGAACTGCGTCTGGCCGCTGCCGCAGCCTGGTACGAGGCCGGTCGCGTATCCCAAGAGATGGCGGCGGAAATAGCCGGCTTGGACCGGACTGATTTTCTCTTGGCCCTGGCCCGCTTGGGACGCCCCTCCTTTGCTGTGGATTTTAATGACTTGGACAAGGAACTGGCGCATGGCTGACGTCTGTGTTGTCAACGCATCCCCCCTGATATTCCTGTCCCGCGCGGGCCACTTGGATCTATTAACCCGATTTTATGGCCAGGTACTTGTTCCTGCGCCCGTCATGCAGGAAATTCTGGCTCGCGGCGGCAAGGACCCAACCGTTATGGCCATACGGGCAACGAGCCGTATCGAAGAGATCAAAGCCGTGGATGTTCCGCAACTTATCACTGCGTGGGGATTGGGGGTGGGTGAATCTTCGGTATTGGCTGCGGCCCTGACCAGTGCGGGAGTCCATGTGATTATTGACGACATGTTGGGTAGACGCTGCGCTTCGGCGCTGGGCATTCCGGTCCGGGGAACATTGGGGATTGTTCTCTTGGCGAAACAGGCTGGGATGATCCCCGCTGCCCGCGCTGTAATCGAAGACTTGTTGCAAAGCGGTATGTATTTGGATCACCGCACCATTGACGATGCCTTGCGACGGGTGCAGGAATAGGGGCCTCGTCAGCTATTCGATGAGCAGAAGCAGCCAGCCCAAGCCGGGGCGGCCTGCCAGGTTCTGCTGGTCAATGGTGATGGTCAGGCTGTCGTTGACCAGGATCGAGCCGCTGCGCGCGCCCGCGTTGGTCATGGCCGCCGCCACGAAGGCGAAGGCGCCCGGCCCCGTGCCATTGGTGGCGGTCAGAAACGTCAGCCAGTGGCCGCCGCTGCTCACGGCCGCGCTCCACGGACAACCGGACCCAAGCGCGACCGTCACCGTGCCCGTGCCGCCCGCGGCTGGAAACGTGAAATGGTCGGGACTGATGGTCGCTGCGCAGGCATAGATGCCGGTCACAACCGTGGTCGCGCCGGCGAACACGGCGACGGATGGGCCGGCGGGTTGCTGCCAGCCGGACAACGGCTTGAATTCCAGCGTGTACCACCCCGTGTCGATCGTCAACGAGGCGCCGCTGGCCTGCCAGTTGGTGTTGGCGTCGGTGGTCAGGCGCCATTGCGCGCCGTCGTTGATGGCGTCTGCGGGAAAAACGACGGCGGAGACCGCGCCGGTGCCCGGCGGCGGCGCGGCCGGCTGCTGGACAATGCTGACGCGCCCGGTGGCGACGAGGACCGCGGTCGTCCGCGCGGTGTAGCCGGCATTGGCGGCCACGCTGAAGCCAATGGCCGCCGGGCCGGTCCCGTTGGTGGCCGCCAGCGTGACCCAGCCGGCCGCGGCATGGGCGGACCAGGCACAGGATTCGCCGGTCACCAGGGTGATGGTCCCGCTGCCGCCGGCGGCGGCGATGTTGGTGGTGGCGGGCGAGACCGCATACGAGCAGTCCGGGGACGGCGGCTGGCCGCCGACGTAGAGCGGGTCCGAGAAAGCGGAGGTGTTGCCGTTGGCGTCCGTGGCGGTGGCGGTGACGATCATGCCCGGGGCCGCCAGCAAGGCCGCGCCGCTGTCGAACAGCACCGCGACAGGCGCCAGGCCGGCGCCGTCGGTGGTCACGGTGGTCCGGCCCAGCGGATACTTGCCCTGGCCGGGGGCGGCCAGCGAGTTGCTGTCGGACAGGAAAAACTCCAGCATGTAGGTGGCCGCGGGCCTGCTCTGGAGCAGACCGGATATACTGAGGCTGCCGAGCGTGGCGTTGGTAAGCCAGGGCGCGCGCTGGGAGCGGTTGGGCACCCCGTCCTGCTCGGTCGGATAGGCGGTGGTGTTGGTTCCGAGCCGGATCCCCCACGCGAGGTTGCTGTACATGCTGTTACCCCAGACGCGGTTTCCGATGCCGCGCGCGACCCACACGCCGCCCAGGTACTGGTGGGCGATCACGTTGGCTTCCCAACTGTTCGTGCCGCCCACGCGGTTGGCGTCGCCGCCGAACAGCAGCACTCCGGAATACGCGTTGGGCATGGCGGCGGTGGCGGTCGGATGCCAGCCGATATAGTTGCCCTGGATGAAATTGTCGTGGCTGCGCTGGTCGAGGACCGCCACGCCGTTGGACCCATTGCCGCAGATCACGTTGCCGATGGCGTAGGTGAACGTGGCGTTGTCGAAGACCACGCCGTTTTCGGCGTTCGGGATGGCGGTCTGCGTGTCACAACCAATGAGATTGTTCTCAATGCGGTTGTTCATGGCCACATGGTCGCCGCTGCTGTTGGCCACGCGCACGCCGTTGCGGTAGTTGCCGGCAATCACGTTGGCCGTGACTTGGTTGGCCGGCGCGTCCACAATGCCCACGCCGCCCAGCGCGTTGGGCGCGGGGCCGCCGATGAGGTTGGCGGTGACCGCGTTGTTGGTGGCCAGGGGACCCGTGATGAGCACGCCGTAGCCGGCGTTGCCGCTGAAATAGTTGGCGGCGGCGCCGCCCAGCAGGATGTTGGCGGCATTGTTCAGGCAGGCCCCATGGCCGCTGTTGGGCGCCGGCGTGGCGGCGTCTCCGCCCAGGCCGACCAGGTTGCCGGAAATGGCCAGGCCGGCGTGCGGCCCGTTGGTGATCAAGAGGCCATTGGCACCGTTGAACCCGATGAAATTACGCTCTGCCGTGGTCGACCCGCCAATCTGGACGTTGTGCGTCGAAAACAGCACGATCCCGCTGCCGCCATTGGCATTGGCCGCCAAACCGGAGCGATCCAGGCCGATGTAGTTGCCGGCGATCACCACGTTGGTGGATTGGACCACCTCGACGCCATGGCCGGTATTGCCCCCGATGAAGTTGCGGTAGCTGGCCAACGTGCTGCCCAGCCGGTCGGCCATTGAGTTTTCGAATCGCACCCCGGCCTGGTTGTTGGGCCGCGCCGCCGGCCAGTTGGAGGCCGCGCCGATTTGCGCGGCGAATACCCGGTTGCTGACGGAGCCAAGGAAATGAATGCCGTAGCGGCTGCCCGCGAACACACAGGCCCGGCCGCCACTCCCAACCGTGTTGTCGCGCGCGTCGCGGAACTGCAGGCCCGCCCAGGTGTTGGTGGCCGGCAGGCCCGTGCTGTTGGTGCCACAGCCCGCCAGCAGGTTGGCAAACGAGTTGCCGCGGGCGCCCAGGTCCAGGCACACGCCCGCGTTGGCGGCCTGGCCGACGAAGTTGGAGGTGTCAAACTGCCCCATCGTCGTGCCGACCGCTCCGCGCAGGTACAGGCCGTTGACCATGTTCGTGGCGCGCTTGATCCAGCCGGGATAATAGCCGACATGGTTATTATGGACGTAGGTGTTGGTGGCGTCCCACAGGTCGATCCCGGTGGGGCCTGCCACCACGTTGCCCAGTTCGGGCGCCAGGCCGCCGATCCAGTTGCCGCTGTTGTCCCGCGCATGGATGGCGGCCAGGCCGTCGGGCTCCACCACGTTGTCGCTGTCGCTGCCCAGCCCGATGCGGTTGCCGAAGATGTCGTTGTCGTTGCAGCCGGGGCCGAGGTAGATGCCGTACATGCGGTTGCCGCCGATGGTGTTGGCGGCGGCGTGCAGGTTGGTGCCGATCTCGTTGTACTCCGCGCCGTTGTTGAGCGTGATCCCGTCCAGCCCGTTGCCGGAGTTCGTCGTGCTGCCCAGCCGGCCGACGCCGATGCGGTTGTTGGCCACCCGGGTCCAGCCCACGCCGTCGAGGTAGATCCCGCTGCGTGCGTTGCCGCCGATTGCGTTGCCGGCGCGCAATCCGATATTCTGATAATCGCTGCGCACGTACACGCCATCGCCGCCATTGGCCACGGTGGTGGACTGCCCGTCGGGGACCATGCCGATGAAATTGCCGTCGACGTGGTTGCGGCCGGCGTACCAGCCAAGCATCACGCCGTTGCTGGCGTTGCCGGAGATGATGTTGCCGCCCGGCCCGTCGGCCAGCAGGCCGTTGGTCTGGCCGATCAGGTTGCCCCGCGCCTCGTCGGCCAGGGCGCCCTCGACGAAAACGCCGTGCCGGCCGTTGCCCAGGGGGCGCCATTGCCCGTCCACGCCGACCAGGTTGTTCAACAGTTCGTTGGTCACGGCGCCGCGCAGCAACTGCACGCCGTCGCCCAGGTTGCCGGAGATGACGTTGCGTTGCGCTGCGCCCCAGCCGCCGATGCGGTTGCCGCGGGTCTTGTACAGGACCACGCCCACGCCGTTGCCTCTTCCCGCGGCGCCGTTGGTGTCGGTGCCAATCGAGTTGCCCCAGACGTGATTCGAGGATCCGCCGCTGATCCAAAGCCCGGCAACGTGGTTGGCGACGATCACGTTGCCGCGGCCGTCCGTGGCCGATCCGACTACCGTCTCCAGGCAGTTGGTCAACAGGATGCCGATGCCCTGGTTGCCCGGCGCCGCGTTGCCGTCCGCGCCGAGCCCGATGGAGTTGCCCTCGGTGCGGATCGATGGGTCGGCCGTGTTCAACACCAGCGCCGCGCCGTTCGAGGCGCAGCCGACAATCACGTTGCCGTCCACCCCGGCCGCGCCGCCCAGCAGGATGTTGGTGCCATACTGCAACCAGATGCCGTGCGCCCCGTTGGCCGCCGCCGCGTTGGTGCCCGACAGGTCGGTGCCGATGCGGTTGCGCTGGAACCGCAGGTTGTACCCCGAGGTAATGTAGATGCCGCAGCCGTTGGTCTGCCCGGCAATGATGTTGTCGCGGAAGTCGCCGCCATCCGTCATGTAGACGTAGATGCCATGGTTGCCGGCGCCGGCCCACCCGTTGCCGTGCAGCGTGCCGAAGGGCTCATAGCCAATCACGTTGTTGCGGAAATCGTTTGATCCCCCCAGGTTGCCCAGGTGGATGCCGTGTTTGCCGCAGTCCACGATCCAGTTGCGCTCGTTGGAGTAGCTGCCGCCAATCTCGTTGCCGGTGGCCCAGCCGCCCACCTTGATGCCCGCGCCCAGGTTGCCACGGGCCGTCCAGCCGCCTGGCCCGACCCCGATGTAGTTGCCGACGATCCGGTTGGTGAACCCGGCCAGGTAGATCGCCGCATACGAGGACATGGGGTGACCGCACGACGACATGAAGTGGTTGGCTTCCCCCGCGTTGTAACCGCCGATCGTGTTGTGTTGCGCCGTGTTGCCGATGTACAGGGCCGCGTTCTGGATGGGCGCCAGGTCCCAGGCGTTTTCCATCAGCCCGAACCAGTTACCCTGAACGGTGTTGTACCGGCCATCCAGGTAAACGCCGAAATCGTTCGAGTAGACCAGGTTGTTGCGGAACACGTTGGAGTGCCCGGTCAGGTGCACGGACCCAATCAGCGCCGAGCGAAACCGGTTGCCCGCAATCGTATTGTCGTTGCCGGAGATGACGCAAAAATCCGCGACGCCCGGCGAATCCACCAGGTTGTTGGTAAAGGTGTTGCCATGGCTCGCGATGAGCGCGCTTGAAAACTGGCCGCCCGCGATCCGGTTCCAGTCGCCCGTGACGGTCAACGCCGCGCCTGCCGCGCCCGGCAGGAGGTTGTTCCCGCCCAGCGTGATGGTGTTGACGGTTCCCAGCCAGGTGCTGTTGGTGATCTGATTGTAGTTGCCCGCGTCCAGGACAATGTTGCTGTACAAGTTGCCGGCCAGGGCGTTGAAATCACCAAGGCGGATCCAGGGCGGCGAACTCTCCCGGCCCCAAAACTCGCAGCGCTGGATTGTCGACAAGCTGTGGCCTAGCAGCGACGCATAGGTGAAGGTGCAGTCGGTCATGTCGATGCCCTGGTCCTGGAGAACCAGCGCCCCGTTGACAAAGTCACAGTTTTCGACCCTGGACACGCTGTTTGACAGGTACTGGTAGCCGATGATGCGCAGGTTGCGCAGGGTCGCTCCATAATCGTATTGGCAGCGACAGTTGATCTGAATGTTCTCGCCGCCGCCATCGATGGTCACGAACCGGTCGAAGGTAAACGGGGTGCCGGTGATTTCGTGCGGGCCGGGGCCCGCGATGCTGAAGGTGATGGTGTCGGTCTCGCCGCTGTTGACCATCTGGACCGCGTGGGCAAAACACACGTACTGGGTTTCCGCGCAGTCCGTGGTCGTCACCACCACGGCCCGGGCCGGTGTTGCAAGGCTCAACGTCAATCCCACCAGCGCCAGAACTTGTCGGCCAATGCGTATCATGATGTCGCCCTCCTCCGGTTTGTGATGTGCTTCACAGTTCGCTGGGATTATGGCGGCGGGCCATGCGCGGGCAAGTCAATTTTGCGTCCTCGGTGATCGTCGTGCGCCGTGTGCTGTTGATTGTATTGATTCGGCGGTCCGTTCCTGCCATCATCCGCCGCCAGATAAAGGATGAACGTGCGAGGATAACAATATGATGATCAGGCTTGCAGATGTAGGTAAGAGCGTTCGGGAAACCCAGTACGCCGTGCGCGGCCCGATTGTCGCGCGCGCGGCTGAATTGGAGCGCGCGGGGCGCGAGATCATCTATTGCAATATCGGCAACCCGCAGTCCCTAGGCCAGAAACCCCTGACCTGGATCCGGCAGATCATGGCCTTGGTCGAGTATCCCGACCTGTTGGAGACCGGCCGGGACCTGTTCCCGGAGGACGCTCGCGCGGCCGCCCGGCTGATTCTCGAAAAAAGCAAGTACGGCGTCGGCGCGTACACCGAAAGCCAGGGCCTGCGTTTCATCCGCGAGGCCGTGGCGGCGTTCATTGCGCGCCGCGATGGCATCCCCGCCGACCCGGACACCATCTTTCTCACGGACGGCGCCAGCAAAGGCGTCCAGGCCGCGCTGGAGATCCTGATCTCCTCGGACCGCGACGGGATCATGGTGCCGGTGCCGCAATACCCGTTGTACTCGGCCACCATCACCCTGTACGGGGGCCGGCGGGTGGATTATTTTTTGGATGAGCGGTCGGGCTGGAAACTCGATCCGACCCAACTGGCCGCGGCCTACGAGAAGGCCGTGGCCGAAGGCGTGCGCGTGCGGGCCATCTGTGTCATCAATCCCGGTAATCCCACGGGATCGGTCTTGGACGAGGCCAATATCAAGATGGTGCTGGATTTCGCGCGGCGCCACGGCCTCGCCCTCCTGGCCGACGAGGTGTACCAGGAAAACGTCTACCGGCCCGGGGATACTTTCATCTCTTTTGCCAGGATGCTCGAGCAGCAACAGGTGCGCGACATTTCCCTGTTCAGTTTCCATTCCTGCTCCAAGGGGTTGCTCGGCGAATGCGGGTTGCGCGGCGGCTATTTTGAATGTCGCAATATCCCGGACGACGTGATGGCGGAACTCACCAAGCTGCAGTCGGTGGCGCTGTGTTCCAACACCGTTGGGCAAATCGCGACCTACCTGATGGTCACCCCGCCGGCGCCGGGCGGCCCTTCTTATGCGACCTACGCCCGGGAACGTGCCGGCGTTTGGGAGTCCCTGCGCCTGCGCGCCAGGATGGTGGCCGACGGGTTGAACCAGGTGCCCGGGATCAGTTGCCAGGAAGTGGCCGGCGCCATGTACGCCTTCCCGCGGATCACCCTGCCGCCCGGCATGACGGATGACGAGTATTGCCAGCAACTCCTCGAAGAAACGGGCATCTGCGTGGTTCCCGGCGCGGGCTTTGGCCAGGTGCCGGGCACGTTCCATTTGCGGACCACTATTCTGCCGCCGGTTGACAAGATTGAAGAGGTGGTCGCCCGGCTCCGCGCGTTTCACCTCCGGATCACCGGCCACAACTCCGGGTGAGTGGCGCCTCCGCCGACCGCAATCCGTTCCATTCCGCGCACCGAGTTGACGCGCCAGATCGTTTCGCAGGCGGCCAGCTCTTCGATCCTGACCACCCGCTCGCGCACGCGGCCGCAGCGGAGCAGGTGCTGGCGCAGCGTGCCCGGCAGCAGCCCGCAGGCCAGGGGCGGGGTGTATAACGCGCTGCGCAGCTTCACGACCAGGTTGGCGATGGTGGTCTCGGTCAGTTCGCCGCGCGGGTTGTGCAGCAGCGCGTCGGGCGCGCCAGGGCACGCGCGCAGCGCGGCCTCGTACACGTCGCGCCGCGTGGTTTTGTGGTACAGGAACGGGTCAGCCGGGTCCACCGGCTCCGGCGCCAGGGCCAGCCGCAGGACAGTGTGCGGCGTCCGCAACAGCGGGGCCGCCTCGATGCGCACAGCGCCGGATCGCGCGACCAGCAGCCGGATCCGGTGCGGCGCCGGCGGCAGGCCGGCGGTCGCGCACCGCATCGCGGCGCGTACCGCAGCCGGGTCCAGGGCAAACCCGAAATAGGCGGCTGACCCGGCCAGGCGGCGCAGGTGCAGATCCAGCAGGTAACCGCCCGCCGCCGGGGTCCAGCGCAGGGTTTCGAGCAGCTCGAATTCTGGCCTGGGCCGGCCCCGCAGCACGCGGGCCTTGACCCGCGTTTCCTCAAGTTCGGCGGCTGCCCGCGAATCCCAGACCAGCCCGCCGCCCACGCCGTACTCGGCCGTGCCAGTGGGCCGGTGGATGAGCGCCGTGCGGATCGCCACGTTGAACTGCGCCGTCCGCCCGGGCGCAATGAACCCGACTGCGCCGGTGTAGATGCGGCGCGGCGTGGTTTCCAGCCCGGCGATGATCTGCATGGTGCGGGCCTTGGGCGCCCCGGTGATCGATGCCGGCGGAAACAAGGCGGCCAGGATGTCCGCCAACGGGGCGCGGGTGCGGGCGGCCACGGTCGAAACCATCTGCCACACGGTCGGGTAGGCCTCGAGCGCAAAGAGTTCCGGCACGGTCACGCTGCCGGTGCAGGCGATCCGGCCAAGATCGTTGCGCACCATGTCCACGATCATCACGTTCTCCGCGCGCTCCTTGGGGCTGCGCCGCAGGTTGCGGGCCCGGCGCCGGTCATCCGCCGACCACCGGCCGCGCGGCGCCGTGCCTTTCATGGGCCGGGACGCAATGCGCTCGCCGTCCAGCCGGAAGAACAGTTCGGGCGACGCGCTGCACACTACCCAGTCGCCTGTGTCCAAAAACGCGCCGTAGGGCGGGTCCTGGGCCTGGGCCAGCCGCAGGAACAAATCCCAGGGATCTCCGGCCGCGCCATGGCGCAAGCGGTACGTGTAATTGACCTGGTACGTGTCGCCGGCGCGAATACGTTCCATCACGGCGTCAAAAGCACGCCGGTACTCGCCGGGCGTCACGGTGGGCTCCCAGGCCCAACCGCAGTCCGGGCCCGCGGCCGGCGCCGGCAGTTGCGACACCTGCTGGGGCGGATCAAACAAGCCGAACCAGAGCAGGGGAAACGCGCCATCGGCCCGGACGCTCAGCGCCGGATCAAAGGCTGGGGCCGCTTCGTAAGCGAAGAACCCCACGGCGACCAGGCGGTCGGTCTCGACCGTTGCTTCCAGGTCCTGCAACGCGGGGATCACCTCGTCCATCCGGCGGGCGACAACAATCCGCCGCGGGTTGGCGAACCCAAGCCACGGTCCATCCGGCCCATCGCGCAACAGGGCGCTGGTGTGCGCCGGCGGTAGGGTTGAAAACGGCGTTGTCACTGAACGGGACGTTAACCCGCCGGCCAGAAAAACCCAACCCGAAATTAGGGTGCTTGTCCGGCCTTTACCGCCGGACTTTCACCCGGTAATAGCCCGCCGCGCTCGCGGCCGGCGGCACGGTGGCGGACATCAGCCCGGCCTGGCCGGCCAGGTTGGTGCGGCCGGCCACGGGCGTCCAGGTGATGCCGGCGAGGCTGCCGGTGCCGAGATACAGGTCATACACCCGCCCCGTGGCGCCGGGCCAGGAGATCGTGTAGTTGGTCGGCGCCACCACGGGGTTGGCGGCGAACAGCGACTGCGCATCGCCGAGCTCGGTGCCGGCGATGAACTCCGCCCGGTCACTGGCGCCGTCGTCGTCCGTGTCCGCGTCGTTGGGGTCGCCGCCGGACGCGCTCTCGTCGCGGTTGGCCAAGCCGTCGCTGTCGTCGTCCTCGTACGCATCGCGGGCGCTGAGCGGATCGAGCTCGTTATCCGTCTCCCAGTCGTCGGGCATGCCGTCGGCATCCGTGTCGCGCGTGGCGATGGACTCCAGCCGATAGGCCAGGTCCTGCTCGTTGAACGTGAAACGATACGCGCCGTTGAGCGTGTTGCTGACCACGATGTTGCCCGCGCCCGCGTCGCCGGCGCCGGCCATGGGCACGGTGAACTGGGACTGGTTGGCGTCGCCCCAGTTGGCGGCCCAGCCGCCGTTGCCCGCGAATTTGAACTCAACGCCGGCAGCACTGGCAAACGTGGCGTCGAGTCGCCAGACGTAATTCGAAACCAGGCACATGTTGGAGGCTGCCGGGTTCCAGGAGTTAAAGGTGCCGGCCACGGACAGCGCCGCGAGGCCGGACAACGGCCGGTTCCACACCGCGGGATCCTGGTTGTTGAGGTACTCCTGCAAGTTCGAGAACCCGTCATGGTCCGGGTCGGACGCGGCGTCGGCGGAACTGTTGGGGTTGAGGCTATGGGCGGTTTCCCAGGTGTCCGGCATGCCGTCGCTGTCCGTGTCCAGCTCCGGCGCGGGTTCCAGGCGGTACACGGTGCTTTGCTCGTTGAGCGTGAAGCGGTACCGGCCGTTAAGCAAATTGGTGGTGGCAATGTTTCCCCCGCCCAGATCCCCGAACAGGCACAGCGGCAACCCGAACGCAACCTGGGCGTCGTCGCCCCAGTTGGTGGACCAGTTGCTATTGGCGGTGAACTTGAACTCCGCGGCGGCGACATTGGTCAGCGCCAGGTCCGCCTGCCACAGGTAGTCGGCTGTGCGCCGCATGTTGTTGGCCGCGGCGTTCCAACCGTTGAAGCTCCCGGCTACGGACATGGACACATAGGCTGAGGCCGGGCTGTCGGTGGCGCGGGGATTGGTGCCGCTGCGGTATTCGTCGGCATTGCTGTATCCGTCGGAATCGGCGTCGGTGCCCGCGTCGGCCGGGTTGGTGGACACCAGGCTGTGGGCGGATTCCCACAGGTCCGGCATGCCGTCGCTGTCCGTGTCCGCGCCCTGCGAGGTGATGGCCAGGCTGGGATCGCCATAGAGATTGAACGTGAACAGGTTGTTCCACCAGCCCGCAACCTCGGCTTTCACCTCGGCCAGGGCCTGGCCGAAGCTCACCTCGTTGCTGGTCACCTTGCGCATGAAATCATAGCCCATGGACGCGTTCATGCCCTTGGAATCGGCCGGCGACCAGCTGCAATAGTAGTACCACGACACCTCAGTCGCGGCCACGGACGCGATGCCGCCGTTCTGCAGCATCGTGTAGCTGATGTTGTCGTCGTAGGCCGGGTCGGCGCAGGAACACGACACCATGAACACCACCGCGGGTTTCTCGTTCTTGAGCAGCGGGCACTGGTAGCTGCCCATGAGCGTGCCGTCGGCCTGCACGGCCGCCCCCTGCGGCCAGCCGTGACCCCACCACAAGGTCAGGCCGTAGCCGTTGTTCTTCCAATGGGTCGCGGTGGCGTTGCCGCGCAGTTCCTCGCTGGAGGCAAACACGGAGTTGTAGTTCGTGTCCACCGAGCCCTGCTGATACAGCGTGTATGCGGTGTAGCCCTTGCCCGCGAGATAGTTCGTGCGCGCACACTCGCCGAGGAACGCGCCGTCGGTGAAGTAGTCCGACCAACTCTCCGGCAGCAGCGCCGTTTTGCGCCAGTTGATGCTGGATTCGAGCTCGTACTTGATGCTTTTCCAGATGATGTTTTTCAGCATGGTTTGCCAGCCCGAGACGCTGGTGTATACCGGGATGCGGCCGACCCATACTTCCGCGGCAAAGTCCACGCCGCCCACGCCGCTGTCGCCGGTTTCCTCGCCGTAAACCTGGTCGCCGTCCAGGTCCCAGTTGCCCGTCAGGTCAGAGTAATAGCCGTCCGCCGGGTAATCGTAATACGATCCCTCGTTGCCCGTGGGGTAGCAGAGCTTCATCGGCAAGTCGCCGGCCACGGGTTCCGGGTTGCCGATCAACAGCACGTAGCGAATTTGCATCGCCACATAATAATCCTGAAGCCACTTGCGGATGCGGTCAGCCTTGCCGTCCGGCGCCTGGCCCGTGACCTCGTTCCATCCGTTGCTGGCGGCCTGGCCATTGAGCTGCGTCTCCGTGACCACGTGCACCGTGTAGCCCAGCGCGCGCTTGTGCGACACCAGGCCGTAGAGGTTGGTGGACTCGCTGTAGATCGCGTCCGTGGTCATGATGACGAATACGGTGCCGGATGTGGCGTTGATGGCTTGCCGTCCGACCGGCCGGTACCAGGCTGCGGCCATGTCCGGATTCGCGACCAGGTTGGGCACACTGGGATCCAGCATGGTTTCCACGGATTGCTTGGTTGCGCGCCGGGCATAATCAATGGTGAATTCAATGCGGCGGATGGCGCGTAACCGGCCCTGCACCGGGTTGTAACTCACGGGCGCCACGGCCACGCGCACCATGCTGCAGCCGCGAATTTTCGGCTGGCTGTCGATCCACACGGGCGCGGCCGGGTACTCAGCGTCCGCGCTGTAGACGGCCTGGTCGCAGCCGTTCACCACGTTCAGCGCGCCGGCATAGGATTCATCCGCATCAGGCGCGCCGGCCGTGCGTAGCGGCGGCACCGGCCGCACGGGTTGGGCCAGGACCACCTCCACAAGCTCCATGTCGCTGACGGCCACGGTGACCGAGTCGGGATCCGCGTCGGGCGGCAAGGCATACAAAAGGTTTTGGCGGGGCAGGGCGGGCCGGGCAGGTTGCGCGTCAAGCTGACACCCGGGCGGCATGCGTAGATCGGTCCAGCCATCCGTGGCCGCGGTCGCCACGGGCGCGGGAAACTCAAGGGTCACCGGGATGGACTCAGCCGCGGCGGTCTCGATCCCAGCCACCATGCCGATGACGATGCCTGCCCATCCCGCGACCCAGACTATATTTTTCATGCGCGCACCATAATTATTGAACAACCGCCTTCTGGTAAAACGTTTTACCCCGATGGTGGATTTTTGTTAAGTCTAAAATGGATGGCGCATATCGCCGCCAGGTTACGGCGCTGCGCCGGGTCGCAATTGCAGTTGGTAGAACGTGGCGCCTCCCACGTCGACCTCGTCGGTGTACACGTTTTCCGGCGGCGTGGCCGGGATGCCCGGCGCATAAGGCTGGAACCCGCGTTGCAAGTCGTGAGTTTTATACAGGTCAAAGGCTTCGGCTTCCGCGCTTGACCAACTCAGGATGAATCCTTGCGGCGCGGGCCGGATGGACTTCAGTTGCACTTGCCGCGGGTCGTGGCGGAATGGCCCGTACGTGTTTTGGTCGCCGCCGGTTTCCCATTCCACGAGTTTGTAGACTGCGGACGCGCCGGGCGCTGCACCGTCATCAGCCTGGCAGTATTGCGCGCCCTGGCCGCCCTGCGGCCAGCCCTGCGCGGCGATCATGGCCTGGTTGACCTTGACCCATTCGCCGGCGTTGAGCCGGTACACGTCAAAGCCCAGCGTGTCGATTTCGGACGCGGTTTCCCAGCACACCACCACCCGGCCGTTCTCCTCGCGCACGTCAAATCCCGCCAGGACCACGAGGGTGGGGGTCATGGTGGTCACGGCCATGTAGCCCGAGTAAGGGCTGGTGCTCCACGGGCTGTTGCCGCGCACGCGGTAGTAGTACACCGCGTTGGCTGCCAGGCCGGTGACCATGATCGCGGTGCTGCTGACCGCGCGGTTGGAGAACGCGGGCACAAAATAGGCCGCGCCGAACGAGCTGTTCGAGGCGACATCCAGCAGGTAATTCTGCGCGCCGGCCAGGCTGCCCCAGGCCGCGGTGAAGTCCATGTCGTTGGTCTCGCTGGCCGGCCAGACCGCGGGCGCGCCCAGCTCAATGCCGCCGGAATAGGCCACGGCGAAGCCCTGGGGCCGGCGCGGCACGCAGGCGCCGGACACGGCCACGGTGTACACCCCGGTGTTGGGCTGGTCGATCACCACGCCTTCCAGGTTGTTGGCGCGGTCATTGGTCACGGCCATGCCGTACGCATGCATCCACAGGTCGCCGCCCGTGGCCACGCTCCAGGCGCCGCTGGTTTTGCGATACTTGCGCGTCGTGGTGCCGGGATCCATGGGCTGGCGGATGTTGTGGTTGGCCATCTGCTCCGCGCCGATGTAGAAGTAGCGCGTGGTGATGGTGACGCTGGCCGGGATCGTCATCACCGACAGCCCGCCTCCGCCGCCCACCGTGTTGGTCTGCACAAACAGCACTTCGCGCGGCGGGCCGCCCGTGTCCGTGGCCGCCCACACATACGTGGCAATGTCGCCGCCGACCGTGTTGGTATCCTGCACCAGTTGCTCCAGGGCGAAGAGATCGAACGGAACTTCCGGCGCCACGCACAGCTCGGCCTGGAACAGCCCCTCGGTGAGGAACCAGCTCCGGCTGGCGTTGTTGGTATAATAGAACAGGTTGGCGCTCGGGTTCAGGGCCCGCGCGCGGTGCGTCCCGCCCTGCGGGTCGGTCACCAGCAGATCCAGGTCGTTGACCAGCCCGCCGCCGCCGAGGAAGCTGAACGTGCTGTCGATCGTGTAGATCGATCCGGGGAAATCGTCCCAGGCCAGGTGCACCCGCAACGCAAAGCCGGTATTGAAGACCGCCAGCTCGAAGTTGGTCTGGAACCCGATCTCCTGGCTGATGGCCGCGCTCCAGCCGTCATAAAACTTCATGGCATAGTTTGTCGGCCCGTAGAGGCTGCTGGCAAGGTTGACGCGGCCCCAGCCCTCCACGTTGTTGGGCACGGCGCTCATCTCGCGCGTGGCGCCGGTGCCATACTGGCCCGGGTCCATGTCGGCCGCGCCGTTGACCAGCAGGGCCTTGAGCAGCGCGCCCGGCTCGTTGGTCAGGCCATACATCTGCCGCAGGTAGTCCCGCAGGATCGCTGCCGCCCCGGAGGTCAGGGGCGTGGACATGCTGGTGCCGCCGCTCCAGCAGTAGTTGGTGTTGCCGCTGATGTTCCCCCACAGCACGCTGGTGGTCACCGGGATCGCATGGGTGCGGGTCGAGCCCACGTAGGTGCCCGGCGCGACCACGTCCGGCTTGAGCCGGCCGTCGGAGCACGGCCCGCGGCTGGAAAACGCCGCCATGCCGTTGGTCCAGTTGGCCTTGGGATCGCTGAAGATCGGCTCCGCCGGGTAGTCCGCCGGCCACGAGGCCCCGTAGGAGCTGCCAAAGTTGGTGCGCAGGTTCTCCGACGCCCCCACGGTCAGGCAGTTCTTGGCCGTGCCCGGCGCGCCCATGGACTGGAGGTCCACCACGCCGTCGCTGTTGCCGTCGATGCCGTCGTTGCCGGCCGAGTAGCAAATCAGCATGCCGGGATTGTGAAACGCGAACTCGTCCACCTCGCGCGCCTGGGTGTTGTAGTCGCCGGCCAGCGACGAGCCCCAGCTGTTCTGGTGGATCCGCGCGCCGTTGGTGAACGCCGGCCGGAACAGGTTGTTGAGGTTGGACGGCGGGTAGATCGCATCCGGGTTGGTGGTGTTGCCCAGGGCTTGGAAATACAGCCGGGCCTTGGGCGCCATGCCGGCGTACGCGCCGGTCGGGAAACTGTTGTTCACGGGATCCGCGCCGGACAGGTAGCCGTTGCCGAGCACGGACCCGGCCACGTGGGTGCCATGGCCGGAGATCGGGTCGTGGCAGCCGTCACCCACAAAGTCCTGCAGGCCCACGATGCGCGCGGTGCCGGCGCCGTCCTGGAAATCCGCGTGCACGTAGGTCGTGCTGTTGCTGCACACGTCCAGGCCGCTGTCGGCCACGCACACGATCTCGTTGCTGCCGTAGTATCCGTAATCGTCGCGCATGGGCCGGTCGTGGATGATGTCCGCCGCGATGTTGTTCATCAGCCGCGGCCGCGGGGCATCCACCATGATCAGCAGGTTGTCCAAAGCGGCCAGGGCCGGGATGGTTCCGGCCGGCGCGCGCACCTCGAGCACCGGGCCGCCGGCATCGGCGTACACCTGGTCCACGTTGGCCAGGGCCGCGGCCGCCGCCCGGCACGCGGCCGGATCCGTGCCGGGCGCAAAAAACAGGCGCGCCGCGACTTCCGCGTCCGCCGGTGTGTGCGCCAGGCGCTGGCGCAGCTTGTCCGCCAGGCGGAACTCCGCGGCGTAGTTGCCCGTCCACCGCACGCCGCGCAACGCCTGCGCCACGGCCATCCGCGCCGCGGGGATGCGCACGATGTAGGTGTTGACCGGCAGGTACCCGCACACGATCCAGCCTTCCTTGCGGAACCGCGCCTGGGTGGCCGCGTCCAGCTTGCCCGCGAGCTGCACCAGGCGCAGGCTGTCCGCCACGGGCGCGCTGGCAGCGCGCAAGTCCGCGGCCGCGTTGCCCGCCGTGCGCCGCGTCAGGGGGTTGATCCATTGCCCCTGGAGCCGGACAAAGTCCGCCGCCGGGGCGGCGCCATCGGCTTGCACGCGCAGGGGGTTGACGAATGGCAGGGACTCCACCTGCACTGCGACGTCGACCGGTTGCGCCGCGGCCGGCAGGGCCGGAAGCATCAGGCCCGCGGCCAGGGCCGCCACGCCGCATTTTTCCAAACATTGGAAAATTTTCCACCCGTTTTTCCAAACATTGGAAAAAATGGCGGGTGGTTTTCCAAACATTGGAAACTTTCCGCCTTGGTTTTCCAAACCTTGGAAACCGGGATGTTGACCTGCCGCCTGCCGTGCTGTGCTCATGGCCTCTCCTGTCCAGCCCCGGGCCGCTGTGCGGCGTCGAGGCGCGTGTTGGTAATCATCGTCAGCCATAGTATCGCGGCCGCGCCCGGGAGGGTCAAGGCGCAAGTGCGCGGCCTTTAACAAAGGAATTGAACCGCCCGGGCCATGCGGGGATAATCGGCGGCAACCCGGCCGGCCAGATCAGGCGGCGGACAAAAGGCGGTTGAAACATGATTTTGTATCTTGTCAGGCATGGCCCGGCCGTGGATGTGGGCGAGTGCAATGTGGTCCGTGACCAGGACCGGATGCTCTCGGTGGACGGCTTGCGCCGGACGCGCGAAGCCGCCCGGGGCTTGCGCAACCTGGAGGTGGCGGTGGAGCGCGTGGTGTCCAGCCCGCTGGTCCGGGCGCGCCAGACCGCCGAGATTATGGCCCAAATCCTGCACCCCAAGCTGGAGGTGGAGATCGAGGACGGCCTGGCCTCCGGCAGCGACATGCGCGCGCTGTTGCCCTGGCTGGCGGCGCAGCCCCAGGTGGCCACGATGCTCGTCGGCCACATGCCCGACTTGAGCTTGCTCGCCGCCCTGCTGCTCACCAACCGCGACGACGCGGCCATCCGATTCAAAAAATGCGCCACGGCCCGCTTTGTGTTCGAAGCCGCGGCCCGGCCGCGCCAGGGCGAACTGGAGTGGCTGCTGCAGCCCGCGGTGCTGAAATCCCTGGCATGATGCACGCGAGGTATTCCCTATGAATGTGGAGTTTCTTTTTTCGCCGCACGTGTCCTGGGCGCGGTTGGCGCGGCACCTGGCCCCGGTGGGCCGGCCGCGGTCCGTGCGGCATGAATCCATCCGGGTCGCGTACCACGACACGTTTGACTGGCGGCTCCATGCGGCCGGATTGTTTTTGGAACAGCAAGGCCCGGTCGTTGTGCTGGGCGAACTGAAAACCGGGCGGGTCATGGCGCGCCAGAAGTTGACCGCCCGCCCGTGGCCCCGCCAGCCCGGCGCCTGGCCCGCCGGCCCGGTCCAACGCCGGCTGGTCGCAGCGGCCGGCGGCCGCGCCTTGCTGCCGGTGGCGCGCTGCGCCTGCCGCCTGTTGCGGTGCCGGCTGGACAGTGCCGCGCCCGGGATGTCGGTGCGCGCAACGTACGGGCGTGTGGTGCTGCCCTCGGCCCCGGGATTCGCGTTCCTGCGGGTTGAAGATGCGTCCCGCCCGGGGGGCGGCGCCCGCCAGGCCGTGGCGCTGTTGGGCGAGGTCGGCTGGGCCCCGGAAGATCGTCCGCGCCATGTTTTGTTGCATGCCCTGCAGCGGGCTGGCCGCGTGCCCGGCGATTACTCGCCGCTCGTCGAGGAGCAGCTTGATCCCGCCATGCCCGCGCCGGCGGCGGTGCGGCAGGTGCTCGGCCGCTTGTTCGACGTGGTGCGCCGCAACGAGCCCGGGGTGCGGGCGCATTGGGATCCCGAGTTTCTTCATGAGTACCGGATCGCCGTGCGCAAGAGCCGCTCGCTGGTGGCCCAGTTGCGGGACGTGTTCCCCGCGCGCCCCGCGGAAGCGTTTCGGCGCCAGCTCGCGGAGTTGGGTGACCTCACCAATCGCGCCCGCGACTTGGATGTGTACTTGCTGCGCGAGGCGGAGTACCGCCGGCTCGTGCCACCGGCGCTGCGTCCGGGCCTGGATGCTTTTTTTACGCACTTGCGCCGCGCGTGGCGCGCGGAGCAGCGCCGGCTGGCCGCCGCCATGGCGGGTCAGCCCTACCATGCCGTGCTGGCTGCCTGGCAGGATTTTCTCGCCGGCCGTAATGGCGCTGGCGGTACCGCCCCGGCCGCGACCGAGCCGATATTTTCCGTGGCCGGCCGCCACATCCTGAAAGCCTACGCGCGGGTCGTTCGTACCGGGCGGGCGCTGGACGAAACCGCCAGCGATCACGAATTGCACGGCCTGCGCATCCAGTGCAAAAAGCTGCGCTACCTGCTGGAATTGTTCGTATCCCTCTATCCCCGTCGTCGCGCCGGCCGCTTGGTAGATGACCTGCGCCGCCTGCAGGCGTGCCTGGGCATGTATAACGATTTGCGCGTCCAGCAGGAGTTCCTGGTTGCCTATCTTTCAGGCAACGTGCACCGCAAGCGCTTCATGCAGACCGCCGCCGCGATCGGCGCGCTCATCGCGCGGATCCATGCCCAGCAGCAAGGGTTGCGGCGGCAGTTCGGCGCAGCGTTCGCCGCCCTGGCGCGGCCCGCGGTGGCCGGCCGCTTCCAGCGCCTCTGCCGCAGCCCGTGACGCGCGGCCTATTGCATTTCCGCAAGGATTAGCCGGGCCGCCAGGGCCGGGTCCGGCGCCGCCACGATGGGCCGCCCCACAACCAGGTAATTGGCGCCGGCAGCCATCGCTTCGGCAGGGGTCGCGGTGCGGCGCTGGTCATCAGGCGGGCTGGCCGCCGGGCGGATGCCGGGCGTGACCAACGTAAATCGGGAACCCAATTTTTCTCGCATCCGGCGGGCTTCTTGCGGCGAAGCCACCAGGCCGTCCAGGCCGCAGCTCAGCGCCAGTTCGCCCAATGCCAGGGCCTGTGCGCGCGGCGCGCGCCGCACCCCGAGCTCGCGCAGATCGTCAGCGCCAAGGCTGGTGAGCACGGTCACGCCGAGCAGGATGGGCGCGGTCGGGCCGTGATCGCGGGCCACACGGACCGCCTCGCGGAGCATCGCGCGTCCGCCCGCTGCATGCAGCGTGAGCATGTGCACGCCGTGGCGCGTAGCGGCCGCCACGGCCGCGCCCACGGTGCGCGGTATATCGTGGAATTTCAGGTCGAGGAAGATTTTTTTTCCGGCCCGCTGGGCCGGCGCGAGGCAGGCCGGGCCCGCGCTGCAGAAGAGTTCGGCGCCGATCTTGCACCATGAAATATTTTGCGGCAGGCGCGCGATCAGACCTGCGGCGGAGCGGGTATCCGGCACATCCAGGGCGACGATCAATTGCGTTTTCATGCTTGATTTCATTAGTCGAAAATGAGATTTACGCCAAGGACAAACGCGTGGTCCTGCGCGCGATTTTCGGGCCCCGAAAAAAAGATCGAAAATATTTCATATTTCCTGTTGACAGGAAACGGGGGGTCGGGTAGGTTATATGCATGATGCAATAAAGCAAGGTCATTGCTAGTGTGTGATGACCTAAGGCGCACAAGCCACCCCTGGGAATAAGGGCAATGGTAAAAGGGTGGTTTTTGTTTGCGTTATGTTCATTGAAAATCGAATAGCCAATCATGACTGCTTCGAATCAGAAGCGGTGTGATTAGTTGGACGCTTGTGCCAGGAGACCGTTAAATTGAATGATGCTTCCGCTGTAACAGGCGGGAGATGATATTTAATCTACGGAGAGTTTGATCCTGGCTCAGAACGAACGCTGGCGGCGTGGATTAGGCATGCAAGTCGAACGGGATCCAAGGTGTAGCAATATATCTTGGTGAGAGTGGCGGAAGGGTGAGGAACGCGTAGGCAATTTACCCTTAAGTCTGGTACAACCATTCGAAAGGAAGGCTAATACCGGATGTGGTCGGCCCCTGCATGGGGGCCTGTCCAAAGGCGGGGATCGCAAGACCTGTCGCTTAAGGAGAAGCCTGCGTCCCATCAGCTAGTTGGTAGGGTAACGGCCTACCAAGGCTTACGGGTAGCTGGTCTGAGAGGATGGTCAGCCA
>CAZAYP010000059.1:0-36474 GCA_964489425.1 uncultured Verrucomicrobiota bacterium
CCGTGGGCGCGATGAAATCGGCCACGGGCATGATTGAATCTTGTGCAGCACCTTGCGCAAATTCCAGCAGCATGGGGCTGGAACTGATGGAAGAAAGTCTGCTCATGTCATGGTCTCCTTGGGATTGTTACACCGTGATGTTGCCCAGCATGGCCGGCCGGCACAGGATCAACTGGCCTTCGTTGCCGAACTCCTGGGCGATGGCAATGCCCCGGTACGTGCCCGCGGCCATGGGCAACTGACGCACCTTGCCGCGGTCCTCCGGGACGGACGGGTCAGCCAGCACCACGACCTGGCCGGGATAACACTTGCCCTTGAGCTTGAGGCGGACGGTCTTGCCCGGTTCCAACGGCCGCAGGGACGCGTTGCCGTTGACGGCCGCGCCTTCCAGCACGACGAACAGGGCGAAGTCGCCGATGGCATTGGGCAGCCGTGCCACCAGCTTGTCCTGGTCCGCGTGCAGCTTGACCAGGCAATCCTCCTTGCCGGTCAAATCCTCCTGCGCGGGTACGCTGAAATCACCTTGCTTGATATTGGTCTGGCTCATGATGGGGTCTCCTATTCGATTTCCTTTTCCGCCCGCGCGAATGCCAGGGCGTACGGCACTTTCTCTTGCGACCGGATTTCCTGCGCCCGGTTGCGAATCTTCACCGCCCGAGCTGAATCCGCCGGGGGCTGGTCGCCGGCCAGGTCGGCCATGGTCCGCACCGGCGCCACGATCCGGTTGCGGAACAGGCCACGCGGCTGCGGGTCAGGGGGCGGGTCCTGGGGCTGGGCAGCGGCCTGGGTCTGTTCCCGAACCTTGCGCAGGTCGTGCAGCACGCTCAGCGCCCCGTCCCGGTTCTTGAGCAGTTGCTCTTTCCAGAACTCCTGGCTGCCGGGGCTGATGACGTCCGTGTAGGTCGTTACATCGCTGTTGGCGACCTTGTTCTCGTACTGGACCGCGTCCGAGAGCAGCGCGTCGTACTTCTGCTGGAGCTGGCCGATGAACTGCACCAGCGCGGTGATGATCTCCACGTCGGTGGCGGTCTCGGGCAGGTTGAGCATGGTTTTGAGCTGGCCCACGTCCAGCGGGCTGGCGGCCGGCTGGGCCGCGGGTGCCGTTTCCTGTTCTGCCATGGTGCGTTGTCCTTTCTCCGGGCAAAAGAAAAGGCGGCAACCTGGTTACTTGGCACCAAGTTGCCGCCTTCTCTGGGATGCGTCGCGGTTAATTACGCCGCGCCGTTGCCCGGTTGTTTTTCTTTCGCTCTACAGCGTTTTTACGCGGGTTGGAGCGCATTGTCAAGGAATCGTTGAACCCTAAAAGATCTCTTGCATGCATCTTCTAGAGGCGCTACTATGACCAAAATAGTACCTATATATGCAAGTGGCCAATAAGCGGTGGGCATAACAAGCGATACTGAATTGTAATATGGAAGAATATATATCCGTACAAAAGCGGCCAGCTAATGATACATAAAGGGAATATATCGTGAATAGATATGTCCTTGCAATATTTGCTTGTCTTGGTATTCTAGTTGCTTACGTGGCCATTGCTCTAATGCTGGGATGGCGTCATGGCGGTGGATTTCTTCCCGGTGTATTATTGATTATGGCAATAGGGGGCGCGTGGAAAGTAATTACCGCGAAGAAGTCTGCGTCCAATCAGGCCGATATTCAGACCGCTGAGCCACTGCCCGTCGAGCGAAACAATAATGATTATATCACAGAACAAGAAGAAGATGCCTATCAACAAGCGCAGTCTGAATATGACAAAGGAGATATTCGGAAGGGTCTTTGGACAAAAGCGACCTGCGAAGAGACAGATCCGGACAATCAAAGAAGAAAATATATAAAATACCGAGCGGCCCAGATTCATTCAAAGCAAACTCAAATAGAATATGCCGCCAGGCGAAATCAATCAAAAATTGCGCGAACCTATTGGACAAGGGCCGTGCTTAAATGTCTGGCGTTTTTAATTGCATTGGGAGTAGCCCATTTCTGTGCCATAACTGTCGCAGTGTTTGCTGATGATTATACATATCATGAACATCACGAGTTGCCGATAGGGCTAATATTGTTAAGTTTTGCATTTTGGACAATTTATACAATTATACTTTATTACGGCAACAGAAACAAATATCATTTTATTCTGTCTTATGCATTATTTGCCATATTTCCAATTGACATGAAGCTGCATACGCACAATCTAATTGCTATACCAATGATTGGCGGATGGTTGTATATTATTGTTTATGTAATATTAATGATGATCAGGGCCTCGAAGGGAAGGCGCGCCTAGGCATGAATATACCAAGACAAACAAGGCTTATGGTCTCGGCATCAAGAAGGATGTGCGGAATTTTCCAGATTGCTTAAGATGATTATTCTTATGCGCAATCGACATCTCCGTCTTCGGCTGCGGCCGGCGGGCCTTGGCTTTGCACTCGTTGCACAGCTCGCTGGTCTTGGGCTTGGTTGCCCGCGTGACTACATCCGTGCCGCGCGGCCATTTCGAGCAGTTCGGCATCCAGTGCCAGGTATCGCTTTTCCGTTTCCTGATATACATAGCCTGTTCCTTTCCGTTGTTGTGCGGCCTGCCGTCTTTCCCATTCCCCGGCCGCTGAACCGCAGCCAGCTTATGCGAAAACAGGCGAAAAGTCAAGGGAATACGGGGAAATGGACGGGAACTGGCGTCGAGCGGCGGGGCAACTACGAAACGGACCAGTCAACCACCTGAAGTCCCGGAACGCGCCGAAACTCGCGTGTGTTGCGGGTGACCAGCGATACCTTGGCCGCAAGTGCGTGGGCTGCAATCAGTGCGTCAAGAGCGCCTATCCGGCAACCCTTGGATTCCAAATGCGCGCGAATCTGGCCATATACAGGCGCAACCAGGTCGTCGTATGGGAGGACCATGATCGGCGTCATGAACTCCGCCAGGGCCAGTCGATTCTGTTCCGGTGCGGCGCTTTTGAAAACGCCATATTCCAGTTCGCTCAATGTGATCGCGGAGATGCAAACATCACCAGGCGTAGTGCGCTGCAGATGCTTGAGAATGCTGGCCTGTTGATACCGAATCAGGTCAACGCAAATGTCTGTATCCAGCATGAACTGCATTACAGACTCTCCCGCTTGCCCTGTTCGGGTTGAGCACGTTCCTCCATGAAATCACTGGAGAATTTGGCAAGGCTTTTGACCAGGGGCGACCAGGGATCGCGCTTGGGGAACAAGATTACGACATCTTCAAATTTACGGACGAACACTTCCCGACCTGTGAACCTGCATTCCTTGGGCAGGCGCACGGCTTGGCTTCGGCCATTGGTGAACAGCGCAGCGGTTTTCATATCATCCTCCTTGTAGTATCTATCATGATATATACCAAAGAAGGATGGATTTGTCCACAGCAAATTGTCTGCGCCTGATGCTTATGCTTATGGTCGCCACCACCCGGTTCCCTTGCCCTCAATCTGCATCGGCCGGAACACCTTCCCGCGCTGGTTCTTCGGGCCAAAGGTGGCCGCCTGGTTGACGCCCTGGGCGGCGGGAACGCGTTCCACGCCACCGGCACGGCTGACGGCAGGCGGGACCCCAACGTGTTGCCGTAGGCCATAAGGCCCACGCCGGCGGCGTGCTGGGGGCTGTAAAGCTTCTGGACCTCGGCCGGGTCACCGTATTTCACGGCTTTTGCAGCCTGGCCCGCAGCGAACTTGGCGAACCCGGCCAGCGCCGGGGTGAAGCTGTAGATCGATTTCCCCGCCATGTTGCGCGGCCGATCCTTGGCCCGTTCGACTTGCATCCGGTCGGCTTCAGGGTCGGTGATCTCGTAGGACCGGCGGGCGGCCTCAATCTGGTCGTACTGGTATTCCTGGTAAGCACGTTCCGCCAGCGTCTTTGACCAGTGGCCGCCGATATAGTCGCGGGTCTGCTTCTCCACGGGATTGCCCAGGGTGCCGATGGCAAACATGGCGGCCTGCATGGTCGGCGTGGCGGCAATGTCGCGGTCCGGGCCGAGGATGTACGGCTTGCCCTGGGCAAAGGCGGCGTCCATTTCCTTGCGGTACTGGTCCTTCACAGCCTGTTCAGTCGTGTGGACCGTCGCGATCCCGCCGGCCACGTAGGCGGCGCGGGCCGCGGCGGCCAGTGCATCCTGGCGCTTGGCAGCGGCCATCGCGTTGAAGTGGTCAGCCTGGTCGGCCAGCCATTGGCCACGGGTCGGGTCACCGGGCATGGTGCGGGCCGCGGTATCAGCGTAGCGGCGGGCCACCTCGTCCAACGTTTTGGCGTCCCTGAACGTCGTGCCGATCTTGGGGATTTGTGAGAACTCGCGGATTTCCGTTCCGGTGAACCCGGCCACGGCGTTGTAGGCTTTCCAGGCCGCGTTGAGCGGCGTCTTGATGGCGCCGGGCGTGTGCGCGGCCACGGCGGCCTGCATGGCGGCCACCTTGTCGCCCTGGGCGCCAAACCAGTCGCCCATGCGGGACATGCCGGGGATGCTGCCAATGGCCCGCTTGGCAGCCGCGATGCCGGATAGTGTCGCGATGGCGGCGGCCGTGTCTTGCGCCAAGGCCAGGTAATGGTCGGCGCGTGGGTCAATGGTTGGGTTATGGTCGCGGAACTCGCTGATGCCATAAGCCGTGGCCGTGGCGCCAGCCGGGACCATGAGCCGCTTGATGGCAAGCAGGCCTTTCTGGAGAAGCTGCTTGGTCAGCGGCAGCACACGCTTGGAGCCGGACGGGGTAATGACCGCGCCCGCGGCAGCCAGAGCGAGGCCGGTGTTGGGATCGCTCATGTCGATCATGCTGTCCAGCACGGCGTCAAAGGGCGTGAGCGATGTGGAAATGCCCCGGCCTTCGGCTTCCATCCAGCTCATGTCGTTGGGGTCCATCGGCGGGAACGGGTTGGGCGTGGATGGGCTATCCGGTGGCGCTGCGCTGCCTGCCCGGCCCATGCCGCCCCCACCACCACCGCCGCCTCCGCTACCACCAGACCCGCCGCCGCCTCCACCACCGCCGGACCCGCCGCGCATATGGGCGAACATCGCCTTGCGCTGCTCGTCAGTCATCTCGCGGCTGGTCCTGCCGGCGGGCATCAGCGGTCCCCGGTACGGTCCAGATGCCGCTGCCAGGCGGCCTGACGCTCCTGCTTGGCCTGCCAGTCAGGCATGGCGCCGCGCTGGTTGCGCGCGGCGATCTCGTCGTATTCCTTCTGGTAGCGCTGGAACGATTCCAGTTCCCGGCCGGATGGCGCGGGGTCGCCGTCCACGCTTACTTGGGTGACCGTGCTATCGCGCGGCCGGTCGAGGTAGAGCGTGTTGCGGGGCACAAGCTGGATTTGTTCGCCGTCCTTCGTGGGGATCGGCCGGTTGTATGCGTTGGCCTTGTCCTGCCGGGCGTTGCGGCGGTCGTACCAGTCGGCGTTGCGGCCCACCATGCCTACGTGTCCGGCCTCATCCATCAAGGTTTCCATGTCCACGGTGGCCGGGTCCACGCCCAGCTTTTGCAGGTCGCGGATGGTCCCAATCTCGTCGCCGTTGCCCGCGTTGCGCCAGAGTGATTTCAGCGTGGAGATTTTCTGCTGCTCCTGCCGAGCCTGGTATTCCGGCGACGTGACCTTGGCCTGCTCAGCCTGTTGCCGCTGTTCTTCCTGCATCCGGGCCTTGTCCGCGGCGACCTGCTGGCGCATGGCCTCCTGCTCCAGCCGCGCCTGTTCCTGGGCGTCCTGGCGCAGGGGAGTAAAACGAATTTGGTGTCAGGATCTGAAAACGGTAAAAATGGGAAGGAGCTGATCCGTATGTTTAGACTCCGCTTCGAGGCCGAACTACCCCCCAACCACTTCTTGACACAATATTTTTGACAACGATCGACGCCCAAGCGTCCGGGGAGGGTCTTGCGACCCTCTCCCTTTTAACTCCCCGCCTAATCGTCGTTTCTTTCTGATGCCCCTAAAAAATCCAATCCTTGTATCCCGGCTACCCAACCCTCATTTATCCCGCCATCTCGTCCATCATTTATCGAGAAACCGCTCAGCCCAAATCCACCCAGCGCTCCACGAGTTGCCGAAAGCGCGCATACGCGCGCACCTGCCGGCGCGCCATCCCCAGGTTGCCGGCGCGCACATATTCGGTGTGGCTTTGCATCCGGTGGGTGTAACTCACCTGCCAGGACCCGCCGGTTCGGCGGGACGGATCGCGATATTGGCGGCTGACCGTCCCGGGGCGCGAATCGCCCAGGGCGATCAAGCTCGCGCGCAGGCGGCCGACTTGGCGATCGATCGCGGCCAGCCGCCGGCGCATTTGCAGCTCAGGCATGGTTTTAGCATTTATAATAGCATATATATGCTATATTTAGCTGCCCTTCAAATGTTTTTACTTTTTTGCGAAAATATCTTGCCCCCACGAATCCCCAGCGGCCACTAGGCCGCCGAGGACGACCCCGGGCGGGCGTCCCGACTGCACCGCTTGGGCCGCCATCCCAGGCCGGTGGTCCATTTATAAGCCCGCCGCTGCTCTGGGACAGGCTCTACAATAAAACTTCAGTGCCCCTCAAGAAAATCCCGGGCGATCTGGTTTTGGGGATCAATGCTCAAGGCGATGGCCAACTCCTCCCTGGCTTGCGGGCTGCCCGGATGGCTCTCAAGTTCGATCCCCCGCGCCTCCAGCAGGTGCGTGAACGAGTCAGAGACCCTCGCGATCTGGGCCTGCTCACCGGGAGTCGCGTCCAGGAGATATGGCGTAATCGCCTCCCGATTTCTGACCAGCGCGGCATAGAGCGGAACCAGCAGGCTGGCGCGATTGCTGAAGGCCAGAGACCTTGGCGCCACGTAATCCAGGTAAGGGAAATCGTCGGTGTTCAGGATGATGGAGTCGCCCAGAAACGTTCCCAAGGCGCGGTCGCCGATCATGAAACAGGCCAGCAGATCTTCCGGCCGGACCAGCCCGATCATGTCCAGATCCGCCTTAATCTCCGGTCGCTGAAGGCGCTGCGCAAAGGTCGAAGGCACGATGCGCAGCGGTTGCTGCATGCCCAGGATGATCGTCCACTCATTGCGGCCCACGGGCGTATGGAACAGGTAAACATGGGGGAAAACGGCCTTTAGTGAGCGCGTGGCAACCCGGAAATCTTCCACCGAAAGGCCGTACATAGGCAGCCACGCAGAAAATATCCCATTGGAGGTGAGGTGCTGCCGGCACAGGCGGAAATAGTCGCGGGAGTAGAGCCCGCCGTTGCCGGCATACCGCGGGTGGATCGAGTCGGAGAGGATGACGTCGTAGGTGGCGCGAGATTTGACCAGGAAACTGCGCGCATCATCCACAGTCACGTGGACCCGCGGGTCATCCAGAACCCGTTGATTAACCTCACCAAACTGATCCTGCGCCTTGAGGATGGCAGCGGTGATTTCCACGCAGTCCACCCGGGAAACCGGATGCCGGGTAACTGACCAGGCCGTGCCACCAGAGCCAAAGCCAATCTGCAACACGCGGCGTGGATCCGGATTCAGCAACAGGGCCAGGTGCGCCTGGAGTTTCTGGGTGGTCTGGAATCTCCGATCGGTACCGGCCACGTTGACGCCGTTAATCGAGAGTGTGCGATGGGCGCCGTATTGCTCGATGGTAACGGTGCCGCCGATATCCTCCTTCAAGTAGGTCAGCGTCGTTTCGGGCGTAGTGAAGATCGCCGTGACAAAGGTGCGCTCAGGGATCACGAACAACGCGCTCCAACCCACCAGCGCGGTCAGCGCCACCAGAACGGGCATCCGCAACGGGGCAATCCGGATCCGGCCATCCTTCCACCCGCGACAGCCCACGATGAGCGCCCCGATCAGCAGATTCAACACGGCCATGAAAATCAGGCTGCGCAGCGTGCCCCAGAACGGGATCATTAGGAAGCCCGCGGCCAATGAGCCGGCCACACCGCCCACGGTGTCCACAAAATAGGACGCGCCTACGCCAGACCCGACCTGCTGGCGGCAAGCCGCGACAAACTTGCCCACCACGGGAAAGGTCATGCCCATGATCAGGCCGGAAGGGAAAACAAACACCATGGCAATGAGCGTTCTCAGGATGATGAACGTGGCCGGGTCGCCAAAGCGCAATTGACCATCGCGAAGCAACAAACCGTTCAGTCCTTCAACGATGGCGGTAACGCTGGTTAATGTTGCCAGCACAACGACCCCAAGGAGAACTTGGAGAAGCGCGAAAAGCAGCGGCAGCCGCGGATGTCGGTCAATCCAGGGCGCGGCCAGCAGGCTGCCGACGGCGAGCCCACCCAGGTACGTCGTGAGCATCACGGTGAACCAGTAGGTGGTGCCCCCGTTCAGAAAGATCAGAACGCGCAGCCACAACACTTCGTAGGCCATGGATGTAAACCCGGCCAGGCCGAACAGCAGCAACACGAGCCGCACAAACCACGCTGGCGGCAGGGAGCAGGGATCCGGTGTCGATACGCTGGGCGCCAAGGATTGGACCGGAGCGCCCGGCGGATCGGCGTTTGTTGAAGCGCTTTCCCGCCCCCGGCTCAGAACCAGGGCGAGGGCCCCCACCGCAAAATTGATCAGCACGGCTAACGCCGTGGTCCGCGCGACACCCAGCGCGCCAATCAAGTACAAGCCGCTGAGGGCGCAGCCAGTAACGGCCCCGAGAGTATTCCAGCCGTACAGCAGGCTCAACTTCCGGCCCAGCGATCCGAAACGGTCGTGCAGGTGGCGGGCAAGCAAAGGGAGTGTGCCGCCCAGGAGCACGGTGGGCACCATCAAGATGCCCATGATCAGCGCAGCTTGAACCAGGCTGGTGGTGGCGTAACTCTGCTCCGCCGGCGCGTGGCGCAGGTAAAACGTGGCCACGCCTTTCAGCGTGGAGGGAAACAGGAGCGCCAGGACGCCGACCAGGAATTCCAGGACCCCGTAGACCGCCAGTGGACGAGGGATGCGGTCCGCCAACCTGCCGAACAGCCAACTGCCAAGCGCCAGCCCGCCCATGAAGCCGGCCAAGATTGTTGCGGCGGCATACGCTGTGTTGCCGAACACGAGGGACAGATGCCGCATCCAGACGATTTCGTAGACCAGCGCGCTGAATCCGGAAGCGAAAAACAAGAGCATAATCGGTACGGCGCCTGTTTTGCTCTTCATCGTATGCCAAGACCCGTCTTGCCCGTCGTTGTTTTTTATTTGTTGATCACTCGTTTTAGCGAGCGATCGTTTCAGGTCGTTCCGCAACCAGCGAGCCGCAGACGCGACCATGGGGGCATGGTAGGTCCCCATGATGAATAAATCAACCCTCGCCCAAAAATGCATCCCCCATGCGTGTTGGCGATCGCGGAGCGCCATGGCGCCGAGCTTCCAAGCATTACATTACTCAGCCCGGTCAGGAGGCCATGATCGCCGCCCTGCGCCTGCGCGAAACCATGATTATCCCAGCCTGGCGCAACCGCTGCCCGCCTGACCTGCCCATACGTGCCGACGATCATATCAGGCCCCACGCGCGATGGATTTCACGCGGGAGGACCTGGTGTCGCTTGGCGTTGGCTGCTGCGGCCGGTCAAGAGGATCGGGAGATCGCGTTGGGTGAGGACGTGAATCGGCATACGGCAAGTTTATGGCGGCATCGCGTAGCAGCGGAAGGGATTGGCGCGGTGTGGGAGATTCGCGTTGGGCGGGGGCGCAAGCCGCACTATGATCTAAAGAAACGGGATGCGATGGTAGAGGCTACACTTCATAGTCGGCCCAAAGGACAGAGCCAGTGGAGTTGTCGGACCCACGAGCCCCCATTCGTTTTTTTTCGCAGGATCGCCAGTTCCACGCTCAAGTCAGCCAGCGTTCGTTCCTTGGCCTCCAATTCCTGCTTGAGCGCGGTGTATTCCTCCAAGGGCACGGACTTGGGCTTGGGCCCGCAGCGGGCCTGCAAACGTTCCAAGGCGCCTTCCTTGACCTGCTCGCGAATCCTGGCCAAATCGGAGGAATACAGGCCCTCCCGGCGCAATAGTTCGCCGACCGGCTTTTCGCCGCGTTCGGCTTCCAGAAAAATCTGGAACTTCTTGTCCGCTGGCAGATGGCGGCGTTGGCCGGTTACCTCAGGAGAACTTCCATTCTTCGTTGCTTCTTCTTTTTCGCTCATGACATGGTCCTTGTTGCGGTCAGGCCTTCCCCGACCGGACTCGGTCGCCCTCCGGGCTCCCTCCTCCGGCCGGGGAAATCGCACCCCCGGCGCTTAACCATGTAGTGTAATTCATCCCGCCCCTGGACTCACGATCTCAAAAACGCCGCGCGGTGATGAGCAAGCTGGCCGACCAGCCCCAGGTCAGCTCCCAGCAGGTGGTCCAGCCCGAGATCGTGCGGCCGGAGATCGTCCGGGTGCCGGAGTCTTCAGAGGACATGAGATCGGCCGGCTTGCCGGCGTTGGGACTAAAATGACGGGCGATCGATTTCCTCCCGCAGTTGGCGATATACAGGGATAAACCGGCCAGCGTTTCGAATACCATCATCCGCCAGCGCCTTTGCCTTGTCGCGTTGCCCGGTTTTCAAATAGGAAGTCAGCAGGGCTTGATCGCAGGCCACCAAATCTTCATTGGCCATGTGCGGGCGCGCCGCCTGCAGGTACGGGATGGCCTCGGCCCATTCGCCTCGCAACTGGTACAGGCGGCCGATGTAACGCTCGGTGAAACCGGTTGACGCCTCTCCGTGCGCCAGCAGATACATCCCCTGACGGATGGTCGTGGACGCCAGGTCGCGAGCGCCGGTGTACAAGCGCCCCGATATTTTTTCCCGGCAGGCCAGCATGAAGTAGATGTATTCCAGATGCCAGGAGGTGTATTCGGGCACTTGGCTGGCGGCGATTTCATACAAGTGTAACGCCTCGTCGATCCTGTTTTCGCGCAACAGGACGCGCGCCACCATGCCGGCAATCGGCCGCAGGGCGCCCGCATGCGGGCGCTCGGTTTGCCATTGGCGTACCGTCTCGAGGACGCCGGGCGACATACGCGCTTCCGCCTGCCGGCAGGCCTGGTCGTACCTCTCGAAAACCGCGGGATTGGCGCGCTTCATAAACGGCACGTTGAAAAGAACCCGCAGGGTGTGGTTCACCCGGTACTCGTCGTAAACATTCGCCCCCTGCTCGCGCATCAGCGGTTGGTCTCCCGGAATGCCGGCGAGCGCCTCGGCGGGAACCCGCAACCCGCCCGGTAAATTGGTCATGGATGCGACCAGCATCCGGGCGGCCTTGACCTGGCCTGGCAAAGACATGTGCACGTGGTCGTCCAGCCACTCCCAACCCGGGGCGCCCACAATGCTTTCCTGCCTGAAACGACTGGCCAAGTCGCACAGGATCGCCCCCTTTTCCCGAGCAACGAGGCGGATCGCCTCCTCGGTTCTGGAAGTGGGGCGCCAGGGCAGGGTGTCGAAATCACGGGCGGCCAGAAAGGCCCGGCGCGCGCCTTGGAGGTCGCCGATTGCAACACTGGCGCGACCAATCATGAAACGAGCGGTCGCATGGCGCGGGGCCAGACCAGCCGCCCGCCGAAACAGCCGGAGCGCCTCGGAAGGACTCGTCGACAGCCGCGCGGACCCGTCCATCAAGAGCGACCGAACCTCGTTCCGCCGCGATTCATCCAAGCCCGCAACGTCATCCGCGCCCAGGGGCGCAAGGCCGGACTCATTGCTTGCCGTGGTGCACACTATGGACGGGATGCCGGCGGCACGGGCCTGGTCCAGCATGGCCCCCAGGAACACGGTCAGGTTGCGGCCGGCCGCCTCCCGCAAGGCGGATTGCGCGGGAATAACGGTTTGCCCGATCATTTCTTCCATGAGGGTCTGACCGGCTTCCTTGTTCCCGGCATGGATCCAGCCATTGGCCTGTTGCACGAGCGCAAGCCCCCGCAGGGCGCGCAGGGCGCGCAACGTCCAGGGCGGCAGGGTGCCCGAAGCGTTGATGGACCCGGTCCCGTAGGCGCCGAAAAACTCGTTGTTGCCGACATAAAACACGAACAGGTCCGGATCAAACTTCAGCGCGTCGTTCACCAGGTACACCAGGGGGAAACTGGCCACCGCGGTGATGCCCAGGTTAATCACCTCGACCTTGCGGTCGGGCCAAATGGATTGCAGGATTGCCTGCATGAAAGCTGAAATGGAAAGGTTGCGCGGCTGGGGATATCCCTTGGCCGCCGACTCGCCCACCAGGAAAATCCGCACGACGTTGCCCGGTTTGGGCATGACCAAATTCGATTGGTCCGCATAGCCCGGACGGTCGGGATTGGTAAAAAAATAGGGTTTTGCGGCAGCCGGCTCCACGATGCAAAGCGTTTCGCCCGACGGCAACGGCCCGGCTTCGCGAATGAAATCCGGATAGCCGCCCCATCCCAGCAGGCGCAGCGTGAACTCAATGGCCACCAGGATCAGGAGCGGCAGACTGGCCGCCAGCGCCTTGAACAGGAGAACTTTTTCCCGCGCCGGCTTATTCGACCCGGATGCGATAGTAGGCCGAACCCGCATGGTCCACCCGATCGGTATAGGTGTTGGCCGGAGGCGTCGCGGGAATATCCGTTGCAATGGACTGGAACGGCTGCTTCAAATCATAGGCCCGCTGTACTTCATAGGTGTCCTGCGCCCGGCTCAACCAGCGCAGGACCATGCCGTCGGAGGAGACCGCCAGGTTTTCGAGGCGCGGATGGCTGACGGCCGCGTCAAACGGCCCGTATTCCTGCACGCCGCCATCCGTTTCATGTTCCACGAGTTTATATCGGAACGTGTCGGTCGCATTCGCTCCGGCATCTTCAATACAATAAGAAGCGCCGCGGCCGCCATCGGGCCAGCCTTGGGCCGCGATCATCGCCGCATTCACCTTGACCCACGCGCCGCCTTGCTCGCGGTACACATCGAATCCAACGGATTCCTCTTCGGAAGCGGTCTGCCAACAAACCATGAAGACGCTGTTCCGTTCCTGCAGATAAAAATCGTACAGCACCACGCGCGTGGGTCCAGCCACGGTATAAGAATTCAACCCCACCCCGCTTTCGCCGGTGGTCTTGGAGGTGTAGGTTTGTGACCATGACGTGATGCTGACATTGGGATTGGCCAGCGCGTCAACCGCCGAGTCACTTCCACCACCTCCGGAGGAATAGGCGTCGAAATAAAAGGTGTCATGGACGGAAAGCCCCAAGGTGGCGAGCGGCACCGCGAAGGACAGTTTGCTTGTGGCCCCGCCAGAAAAGGTGAAGGTTGCCGTCGCGGGTCCCGCCCAACTGCTGTTGGTGTACTGCCACAACTGGCATCCACCACCACCATCCACCCACGAACCGAGCCAGAAATCCATGCCGCCGCCGGGAGAATCCAAATTGATGGGCCGGCCCCACCCATTCCCCGTGTCTGTTCCCGCCGTATTTTCTGTCGCAATGCCAATCAAGAACTTGCCCCAATCCGTGGTGGTCACGTCCCCGTTGAGCGCGAGCGAGAAAAAAACATCCGCAGCGTTGTTGGACACTTCCATGCTGATGATATCCAGCGTGCCGCCGCCCGTGGCTATGCCCGGATCAATATCGCCCACCGCGTCGCTGTAGGGCGAATTGGTGCCTTGCGCGGCCCATGCCGGCGAAAGCATGCCTGCGAACATGACGATGCCACACCACCGCATTATCCGCTTCATACCGTTTCCGCTCATTATACCTCCCCCGACCCCCAACTGGTTCCGATTGAGAAGTCGCTTCCGCGACGTTGCTGATACGCGCCCGATGTGATGGTTCTGAAGCGACATATTTATTATGACATGCTTGCAGGACATAGACAGAAACACAAGAACAAAAGACATCCTGCATAAGCTTGCTGAAATGTTCGGCAGCCTCCTGGGACATGGCGCGGTAGTGCTCCTGGCCGGATGCAGGAACAGCGACTCGATATGTTCACTAACCGCACCAGCACCCATTACGGCCGAGGCTGGCCCCAGCTGTGTGCCGGTCAACGCCGGCACCTACCGGGCCCTGGCCATTGCCGAGGAATCCGGCAAGGACGGCCAGATCGTGCTCTGCCGGCCGGCCATGTTGGGCAACATCACAGTTTAGCAACCCCAAGGAGACCATCAGATGAGCAGACTTCCTTCCATCATTTCCAGCCCCATGCTGCGCGAGTTCGCCCAAGGTGCTGCACAAGATTCAATCATGCCCGTGGCCGATTTCATCGCGCCCACGGTCCCGGTGCCGACCAGCACCGGCCGGTACAAGGTCTACACCGAGAAGAACCGGTTCCGCATCCCCAACACCCTGCGCACGCTGGGCGGCCGGGCCACGGAACTGCGGTTCGAGGCCACGGACGCCACGTTCAACTGCGAACCCCATGCCCTGGACTACCCGGTGGACAACCTGGAGCAGCTTGAGGCTGAGGGGCTGGAGAACGTGCTCCGCGAGGGCGCGGTGGCCGTGGCCGAGGTCGCGGCCCTGGCGCACGAGAAGACCGTGATCGACGCCGCGATCCAGGCCGTGGGCAGTGTTTCGGACAAGGTCTGGAACGACGCGGCCAACCCGGTGGCCGACGTGGACGCCGCCATCCTGAACGTGATCCGCACCTGCGGGGACGGCTCGCTCATGGGCGTTGGCGTCGTGTTCGGCGCCACGGCCTGGAGCATCTTCAATCACTGGTGATCAACGCGGTAGCCGCTTGCCGGCTGAACGTCGCTGTGGCGTAGGGGGGGACCACGCGTGAACTGGGTGGTCCTGGACGCGGCATCCAGTATAAGAACCCCGGCACCATCACCAACCTGGTGCTGGAACCCGCAACACTCACATTCACCAGCGGGCTCAAACCGTCTACATCTCTGTCCATAAAAGCTATATTGTTGGCAAATATGCTATACTGTGTGCTATTTGTGTGCTTTAATATAGGGGTATGCAGCATGAAAACGCACACACAAGAAAGGCCCTGAACATGACCAGAAAAAGCCGTCGGGGATACCTATATCGCCGGGGAGCGATCTGGTGGCTCCAGTATTCCGTGGCCGGCCAGGTGATCCGCGAGAGCTTGGAAACCACCAACAAGGCCGAAGCCGAAAAGCGCCGTTTCGAGAAGATGCGCCCCCTGCTCGCGGCCGAAAAGGCCGACGCCCTGGCCGTCATCGCCGCCCGCATGGATACCGCCAAGTTGGCCGACGAAGCCAACCCGCCGTTGACCCTGGCCCAATCCTGGGACGCCTACGTGGCGGCGCAGAATCGGAACAGCCCCAGCGCCCGCGTCCTGGCAAGTTACGGGTCCTATGTCGTCGAACTGAGAGCTTGGCTGCAGGAACACCATCCCAATGTGGCTTTCTTGCGCGACGTGACGCCCGAGATGGCTGCCGGCTACTTTTCGGCATTGGATGCCCGCAATCTTACCTCCAGCAGCATCAACAAGCGGATGTTCTTGAGGACCTTTTTCAAGGTCCTGGCCAAGCCGGGCCGTATCCCGGCCAATCCGTTTGAGGAGATCGCCCTCCGGCGGCGGCACTGCGAAACCAAGCGGCCGTTGACCGTGGAGGAGATCAAGCGAGTCATTGAAACGGCTGAGGGGGAAATGAAAACCCTGTTCATGATTGGCACATTCACCGGCCTGCGGCTGGCAGACTGCGCCACGTTGCAGTGGTCGGAAACCGATCTTGACCGGGGGATCATCCGCCGCATCCCGCGGAAAACAGCCCGGACCGGCCAGGTGGTCATCGTTGGGATTCCTGGTATCCTCGGGGAGCATCTGGCCAGGTTGCCGCGCCAAGGGCCGTTCGTCCTACCCGAGATCGCCGAATTTCACCGGACCCGCCTCACTGCCCTGAGCTTTACCATCCAGGCCCACCTCAAGCGGTGCGGTATCCAGACCGTCAAGGAAGGTACGGGGCCGGGGACCGACAAGCGCGGAGTGAGCATAGCCGGGTTTCATAGTCTGCGGCACAGCTTCATATCCATGCACGCCCAGGCCGGAACACCGCAGGCCGTGCTGCAGAAACTGGTCGGCCATGGCAACCCGATCATGACCGAGCATTACACCCACATTTCGGAGAGCACCGCCAGGGCCACGGCCGCGGCTCTACCGGCCATCGTGGGCGAAGGGGTGCCGGTCAAGGCGCTGCCCGCCGCGCGCATGGTGCCAGCCTATGAAGTCCGGGCTCTGGCGGAAAGGCTGTCGGCGAAGAACTGGGCCGAAATCAAGGCAGAGATGCTGGCGCTGTGATTTCCTGGGGAGCAGTCACCCCACGAGGAAGGAGAAGAAAGAATGCGGAGATATCAACAAACGAGGATGGCGTTCGTGGGCGCCGGTTTCAAGGACCACAAGACAAGACCGGGGCTGAGCGCAATGCAGGCACTCGGTGCAAGCAAAGGGCCTCTATGAACGACAACCGTTTATCCATGGCCCGCCTGGCATTGAACCAGTTAAGCCGCAAAGACCGGCTGGCCCTGCTGCGCGAGCAGGGGCTCATTGGCGAAGAAGCCCACGCCCCATCCAAGGAAGCCCGCCTGTTGCGCCGGCAGGAAGTTGCTCAGCGGCTGTCGGTCAGCCTGCGTGCCGTGGACAAGTGGGCCAAGCAGGGCCTGTTGACCCGGCGTGTTCTGCCTGGCCGGGTGCGGGGCTGTGGGTTCTCATCGGTCGAGGTTGATCGGCTGATTCTGCAGGGGGCGGTATCGTCAGAGCCTGGTGGTAACTGAATCCGCGTCCAGCATTGGTGCGGGTTTCGGCCAGTATGACATCAGGTGGTCGGAGTGGTTTAGGCTCGTGGAACGTTGGCGAACGCCGATTCCAATGCGGCCGCAAGATCCAGGCGCTCGCGTTCCGATATAAAAAGACCTTGGTCCTGCAGGCGAACGCAAAGCCGGACCATGTCATCGTTGCGCATGACCAGGCAGGAATTCTTGAGATAATGCAGGGTGGCTTGCCACGTTTCCGGCGCAACCGAGGTCAGTTCATGGCGCAATCGTTGCAACACCGCGGGCGTATCCTGATGAAATGCTTTAACGACGCGCGGTGACGGGGCTGGCAAGACCTGGTCATTGACGGTCGGAGCCGGCGCCACATCGGGAGCATGGGCCCGAGCCGCCTTGACGGATGCTTTTGGCTGGGTTGAGGGATCAAGGATCAGTTCGTCAAAAAGGCGCTGGAGATCCTGCGGCAGAATGGGCTTGGCCAGGTAATCGTCCATGCCTGCGGCCCGGCAGCGGTCATGTTCTTCCGGCAACGCATTGGCCGTGCATCCAATGACCAGGGTCGGCTTGCGGTGTACGCGCCCCGGTTTGGCGGATCTTTGAGCGGCGACGGCGGATCGTTGTATTTCCCAGGCGCGAATTTGGCGGGTGGCCTCCAAACCGTCCAAGCCGGGCATGTTGATGTCCATGAACACCAGGTCAACAAGGGTCTGGCGCCGGCCAGGCCGGCCGTTAGCGCGCGTGACGAGGTTCACGGCTTCCGCGCCATTGCGTGCGATCTGGATGGTCGCCGGCTTGAACCCGAAAAGTTCAAGATACTGGATCAGGATTTCCGCGCACACCGGATTGTCTTCGGCTATTAGAATGCGCACAGGATGGCGCCGGGCGAACTCCGGGTTTATGGCAGCAAGATCTGCGCCGGGCAAGGCCGGCTTGGGCGCCAGCGCAGGGTCGGCCGGCACGAACGGCAACTCCACCCGGAAAACCGTGCCGACGCCTTCCCGGGACTCGACCTGGATGTCGCCGCCCATCAACCGGCACAAGTTTTTGCAGATCGCCAGGCCCAGCCCGGCGCCCTGGTCGGGTTGGTACAAGCCGGCCGCGCCGCGCTCGTATTCCTTGAAAATACGGGGCAGAAATTCGGCCGGAATGCCACGGCCGACATCCTTGACCTGGAACCGCAGGGTGATGGGCGGGGGAGCCGCGGGGGCGCCCACCATTTCCAAGGGCAGGCCGGCCGCAGGGCGGTCCCGGGCCACGCCCAGGGCCAGGGTGATACAGCCGTGGCCGGCATACTTGATGGCGTTGCTCAGCAAATTGTCCAGGATTTGCCGCAGTCGGCCGGGGTCGCCGACCACGCATTCCGGAACATCGTCGGCCAGGTTTAACTGCAGATCCAGACCGGCGGCGCGGGCGGCGGGCATGAAACTGTCCAGGATGGAGCCCACCACCTGACGGGGGGAAAACGGCGTCGGCTTGAGGCTGAGCTGGCCGGATTGCAGGCGGGTGAAGTCCAGCAAATCGTTGAGGATTTGCACCAACAATTGTTGTTGATCGCGCAAGATTTCCACCTGGCGCTGTTGCGGGACGTCCAACGGGGCCCGGCGCAGCAACTCGGTCAGGCCCATCATGTTTTGCAGCGGGGTGCGCAACTCGTGGCTGGTAACGGCGATGAACAGGTTCTTGGCGCGATTGGCGTCTTGAGCTTCCTGAAGCGCGCCCATGAGGTCGCCGGCGCGATCCGCCACGCGTTGTTCCAGTTCGGTATTCAAGTCGCGCAGCTCCTGGTTGGCCAGGCGCAACTCGCGACGCAGGCGCCAGCGGCTGGCGGCGCCATCCAGGGCCCGGCGCAGGGCGGCCAAATCAAAAGGCTTTTGCAGGAAATCCGAAGCGCCCAGGCGCATGGCTTCCACGGCCAGGGACAAGTCGCCGTGGGCCGTGATGGCCACCGAGATGGCGTCAGGATACAGCCGGCCGACCTGCCGCAGCAACTCCAGGCCGTCCATGCCGGGCATGCGCATATCCATCAGCAGGATGTCCGCCGGCTGCTGTTCCAGCCGCGCGAGGGCTTCCGGACCCGAATGCGCCACGGCGAGCCGATCGCGGGCGCCCTGGAGGGCGCGGGCCAGGGCCGCGGCAAAATCGCGGTCGTCATCCACCAATAGGATACGGGGTTCTGGAAATGACGGATTAGTCATGTGCCGGTCTGCCAAATCCCAGCATCGTTAACCGCGGAGGACCCAGCGCGGCCAAAGCCGCAATCCGAGCCGGACTTTTCACCACGAAGGACACGAAGATCGCGAAGCCATCCAGAGCGTAGACATGGCAAGACCATGAACATCTTGATATTCTTCGTGTGCTTCGTGAACTTCGTGGTGAAAATATTCATGGATGCCTTTACCCAGTTGCTCTTCGGCTATCTTCGTGGTGCATAATGTTCGCCTTCATCTGGCGGCCGGGCGCGAGCTTGGTCACGCCGCCGTTGCAGACCAGGCCGTACGCCGTCATTTTCTGGCGCAGGGTATAACGGTTGATGCCGATCAAAGCGGCGGCCCGGGAGCGGTTGCCGTGGCATTGTTCCAAGGCCATCTTGATCAGCGTTTCATCGATTTGATCGAGGATTTCGGCACGCAGGTCGGACGCGCCGCGGCGGGTGGCAGATGCCACAGCCTTGGCCAGCCACGCATACAGCCCTTCATCCACGTCTGCTGGCGCGGCCGGGGGTGGCAAAATGGTTTTGGCAGGCGGGACAGCGGCGGCGGGCGGGGCGGCGGCCCGGTGTTGCACGGCTTCAACGTCCTTGAGGCAGTTCAGCGTGATGCCTTGGCCCCGCGCGCGGACCAGGGTTTTGCGGATGGTGTTTTCCAGTTCGCGCACGTTGCCGGGCCAAGGTTGCTGTTCGAGATAGGCCAGCACGTCCGACTCCAGCGGGGGCGGATTGAACCCGTATTCGGCGGCGTGCAGGCGGAAGAAGTGGACCGCCAGCATGGGAATGTCTTCGCGGCGGGCGCGCAAGGGCGGCAGGGCCACGGTGGCCACGGCCAGGCGATGGTACAAATCGGCGCGGAACTGCTTCTGGCGGACCATGGTTTCCAAGTCGCGGTGGGTGGCGGCCACGAGACGCACGTCAATGGGCCAGGCGCGGTTGCCGCCCAGGCGCTCGATCTGGTGTTCCTCAACCACGCGCAGGAGTTTGGCTTGCATGGGCGGGGGCATCTCGCCGATCTCGTCCAGAAACAGGGTGCCGCCATCCGCCTCCTCGAACCGGCCTTTGCGGGCGCGGTGGGCGCCGGTGAACGCGCCGCGCTCGTGGCCGAACAATTCGCTTTCGAGCAGGGTGTCCGGGATGGCGGCCACGTTGATCGGCACGAAGGGCTTGGCGGATCGGGAGCTGTTTTCGTGGAGCGCGCGGGCAACGAGTTCCTTGCCCGTGCCGGTTTCGCCGACAATCAGCACGGTCACCGGCGTTGCCGCCAGGCGGCCGATTTCCTTGTAGACGGCGCGCATCGCCGGGCTGCGGCCGATCAGCAGGCGATCGAGAGTTTCCGTGGTGGCATCCGGCCGGCGCCGGCCGCTGGCACGGCCTTCCAGGGCGAGGCCCAGGATGTCCAGCAAGTGCCGGGATTCAACGGGTTTTTCCAAATAATCGTAAGCGCCGGCACGGATTGCGGAAATCATGGCGCGGCTGGTCATGTAGGCGGAAACCAGGATCACCGGGATGTCCGGCGCTTCGGCATGCATCTGTTCGATCAGGGAGATCCCTTCCATATCCGGCAGTTTCAGGTCCGTGATCACCGCGGCCACCGGCTTCTGTTTGAAGAGGCGCAAGCCCTCCTTGCCATTGCGTGCCCAGCAGGTCCGGTATTCCGCCTCTTCCAGGAACTCAAGGTATTGGGTGGCCGCCACCTTGTTGTCTTCGATCAATAGAATAGTTTTTGTCATGATGGCTTACCTTGCATAGAACGGAAGAACGGAACCGGAACGAATCTCGCGCAAAGGCGCCAAGGCGCAAAGAAGAACGGAGTTTGAAAGGTTCTGAATCTTGGCGGCTTCGCGGCTTGGCGAGAGAAAGATCCGGAACGATCTCTCACCAAAAGGCCAAGGCGCCTGCCGCATGGGCCGTGGCCTGATACGCCGAGAATCCGTGGTTCTTCGCTGTTTTCAGTGGATCCAAGCATCCACCATTGCGCGCAACCGTTGGCTGGGCCGATGTGAGCGGCGCCGGACTTGGTCGGAGTACCGGCTTCAGCCGGAAGTTCCCCGCGTCCTTCAGGACGCGGTCCCAGCCGCGGGCTGAAGCCCACGCAGAGCTTCCGCCTGAAGGCGGTACTCTGACGCGCTGTGCTCCCCGCCTTAATAGACCCAGTCATACTCTGAAGATCCGCGCCATCATCACGGCCCTTTCATTCCCCTGGAAACATAAAATAACCGAATCTGTCAGCCTGTCGTTCAATAATTCTACTCGTGTAGATATTTCCATGCAACTTACCCCGGCCGCCGACAATTGTTTAATCAAACCGGCAACTGATTGACCAGTGCCGGCAATTTAGTTGGCGGTGTTAACAAGTTGAATTCTGTTAATAACTCGATGGGGTTGGGTTGTGGGGAGGAATATTGCAGGGCAACCGAAGAGGCGCCGCAGTCGCGCATGGTTCTGTTGCCAAGGCGGATGGCGTGGGTCCGTTTTTTTCAGACAGCGACCTTTGCGGAATGAATTCGGCGCCATGGTCGGTGGGTTGGCATGGGAATTGCGACTGATAACGCCGCGCTCGATAGGCTTGGTTACGCATGAGGGCGGAACTTGGCTGCCATGGTGGCCTTTGTGTCGAGCGGCAGAAAACATGAAATCGAAGGAGCCGTACGTAATATGAAGCCCATGGCAGTTCCCAAAGCACAACCCTCCAACCCGGCAGCGTCCGCCGCCAGAGCCAAGGACACCGGCGCCGCCGACGTCGCCGCGGATTCACGCATTGCGGCCCGCAAAATGGCTGAAGAACGCGCCCGGGCCCGTACCGCGGCCCGCGCCCAGGCCGTGGCCGAAAAGCTGACTGTGGCCACATCCCAGGTGGCCAGCGCCGTGACCCAGGCCAGTGGCGCGGTCGAGGAAATCGAAAAAACCATGCAGCAGATCGCCACCGCCTCCGAGGAAGCTTCGTCGGCGGCCGAGGAATCTCGCGCGGCGATTAACCAGATCGACAAAGCCTCCCGCACGGCCCTGGACCGGTCGAAAGAGTCGCAGGCCGTGGTGGAAACATTGCGCGCCATTGCCGTGACCACCAGCGCCGATATCGCCAATCTGATCAAGGGCGTTAGCATCGCGGCCCAGGCGAACATCGATTCCGCTAAAATGATCGCGGAACTGGAACGGCAATCCGAGGAAATCGGCAAGATTGTCAACGCCGTGGCGCGGATCGCCGATCAAACCAATCTGCTGGCCCTCAACGCCGCCATCGAGGCTGCCCGCGCCGGCGAACACGGCAAGGGATTCGCCGTGGTGGCGGACGAGGTCCGCAACCTGGCGGAAATCAGCGAAAAGAGCGCCCGCGGCATTCAGGACGTGGTCAACGAAATCCAGGCCCAGGTGAAAGTGGTGGCCAAGGACGCGGAATCCGCCGGCAAAAAAGGCCAGGAAGAAGTGGAAAAAGCCAAGGTCATCACCACGGATCTGGAAAAAATCTCGGAAGATTTCAACGTCGTCCATCTCGGGGCCCAGGAAATCCTGAAAAATGGCCAGGATGCCCAGGCGGGCGCGGGCGAATATCTCAAGGGCGCGGAAGAAGTCGCCTCCGCGGCCGCGGAAGCCTCCTCCGGCTGCCAGGAATCACTCAAGGCGGTTCAGGAACAGGCCAAGGCCTTCAACGAGATGGGCGCGGCCGCCCAGAACCTGAACGAGCAGGCCGAAGCGCTCAAGACCTCGACCAACACCCAGAAATCCGCGGAAGAACTGGCGGCGAGCGCCGAGGAACTGTCGGCCAACGCCGAGGAAGTCCGCGCCGCGGCCACGCAGATTTCGGCGGCCATCGAGCAGATCCAGAAGGCGGCTCAGCAGCAGTCCAAGGCCTCTGAACGCTCCATGGAACTGGGCAAGCGGTTGGATGCGGCCGCCAAGGGCATGGCTGAACGCTCCAAGGTCAGCGAAGATAAAATGACCGGGATCCAGACCTTGCTGGCGAAAAACAAGCAGAACGTGGACAACCTGATTACGGAAATCGGCAAAGCCGCGGATGCGTCCATGCAATCGGCCAAGAATGTGATCGAGCTGGCGGACCGGACCCGGGCGATTGACAAGATCGTGGACGCGATCGTCATGGTCACGGTGCAGACCAACATGCTGGCGGTCAACGGCAACGTGGAAGCGGCGCGCGCGGGCGAGTACGGCCGCGGGTTCTCGGTGGTGGCCGGCGACATTCGCTCGCTGTCCAACGAGAGCAGCGAGAACGCCGACCGGATCAAGAACATGGTGCGGTCCATCCAGGCGCAGATCACCAAGGTGGCGGCGGATATCGAGATGGCCGGCAAGATGGCGGCCCAGGAAGTCGAACGGGCCAAGGCCTCGACCGACAACCTGAACAAGATTGACGCCGAAACCAAGACGGTGCTGGCCGCGATCACGGAAATCGAGAAGGGCAGCAACGAATCCGTGGTGGCGCTGCAACAGGCCGCCAAGGCCAGCGAGCAGATCAGCACGGCCGCCCAGGAAATGGGCCGGTCCACGTCGGAAGCTGCGGTCGCCGCCGAAGAAGGTGGCAAGGCCGCCCAGGAAATCGCCCAGGCCGTGGAGGATATCTCCAGCCAGGCCGACGAACTGCAAAATGGCTGAACCGGCCCGGCGCCCAGCGCGCCCCGGTCCGCAACCAGGAAGATAACATTATGGAAATGAAAACCGAGCAGACTCAGGACAATCGACAGTCCAAAGACGAAAAGCAGTTGGTCTCGTTCATGCTCGGGGAGGAGGAATTCGGGTTCGATATCATGGACGTGCAGGAGATTATCCGGCCGCCCAATATCGCCAGGGTTCCCCTGACTCCCCGTTACGTGGATGGCGTGGCCAACTTGCGCGGCATGGTCCTGCCGATCGTGGACATGCGTACCCGGTTCGGCATGGACCGCATGGACGACACCGACCGCACCCGCGTGCTGGTGATCGACCTTAACGGCCAGCGTACCGGCTTGCGCGTGGACCGCGTCAAGCAGGTTGACCGGATCGCCATGATCAACATCGAGCCGCCGCCCAGCGTCATTGGCGACGTGAGCTCTGAATATGTCCAGGGCGTGGTCAAACTGGAAGGCGGCAAGCGCATCATCATCACCCTCAAGGCCGAAGAGGTGTGCCGCGCCACGGAAACCGAACGGCGCCAGGTCGCGGCGGCCACCCAGGCCGCCGCGGTCCAGGAAACGGACCGCCAGCAACGGGACCGGACGGCCCAGGAAGTGACCCAGATGGTCACCTTCCGCGTGGCGCGCGAAGAGTTCGGGTTCCCGATTGACAAGGTGCGCGAAATCCTGCGCGTGGAAACCGCGCGGCGCATCCCGGAATCGCCGGCCTACCTGCTGGGGGTGCTGACCGTGCGGGGCAAACTGTTGCCCATCATCGATCTGCGCACCCTGCTGGACCAGAAAACCCTGGCCGAGGAGCTGGGCGGCAAGTGCGCGGAGTTGCGCGCCGGCTACGAAGCCTGGCGCGAGGAACTCGAGGTCTACTGCGCTACGCCCACGAACCGCAAGCCCGGCGACTACGGCGCCCAGCAGTTGCGCGAGTGGCTCAAGCAACGCAGCAGCACCAGCCAGGCCCTGGCCGAATCCGTCACCCAACTGCGGGCGGGCAACGAGCAGGCTGTCAAGGCGGTGGCCGCCTTGTTGGCCGCCGATGCCGCGGCGTTGGCGGCGCAGTTCCAAGCCGTGGTCAAACCCGTGCTGGAGCAGGAAATCGCGGAGTTGCGCCACTTCGAAAGCCTGGTGGTGGAAAGCATCCGCGAAGACCAGCGCATCGTGGTGGTGGACGCCGGCGGCATCCTGCTGGGCCTGGTGGTGGATCATGTCAACGAGGTTATGAACACGCCCAACAACTGCATTGAGCCGGCGCCCCAGTTGAACGAACGGCGCAACGCCGAACTGGCCGGGATCGCCAAGCTCAACGAGGGCAAACGCCTGATCCTGGTCCTGGAAGCCAGCCGACTGCTCAAGGAACAGGAAGTCCAGCAGTTGCTGAATTCGTCCGGCGCCCAGAAAACCGGCGCGAACGCGGCCGACGAAACCGCGCAGCGGGCGCAGCAATCGCGCGAAATGGAGGAACGCCAGATCGTGTCCTTCCGCCTGGGCGACGAGGAGTTCGGCATTCCCATCGCGCAGATCCGCGAGATTGACCGCTACTCGCAGATCACCCGGATTCCGCGCGTGCCCGACTATGTCGAGGGCGTGACCAACCTGCGCGGCGAAGTCATCCCGGTGATCAACCTGCGCGCGCGGTTCAACCTGCCGGCCAAGGACATTGACGATCGGGCCCGGATCATCATCGTGGACCTGGACGGTAACAAGACCGGCCTGCGGGTGGACAGCGTCAGCCAGGTGCTGAACATCTCCAACCGCGACGTCGAGAAGCCGCCCAAGGCCGTGGAGGAAGGCGGTTCCGGCCAGTTCATTTCCGGCATCGCCAAGGTGGATGCCGGCAAGCGGATGATCGTGTTCCTGGATGTGGCCAGGATCCTCACCCGCTCGCCCACGGCGGCCCCCGTGGCGGCCGCGGCGCCGGTGGAGACTGGCAAATCACCGGCCAAGGCCGGCGGCAAGAAAGCCGGCCGGGACGCCTGAACTAGAAGCAGAAACAGCATTTCTCACGGAGGCACGGAGATCACAGGGAAGAACATGACTCGCGTAAAAGCTGAATCCGAAGGTTTGGTTTTTACATATTCTCCGTGTCTCTGTGTCTCCGTGAGATTAAATCTGAACAATCCGGGTCTTGAAATGACGCCGTGTCTTCGCGCGATAAAAGCTGGCTCATAGGAACAACCTGCCATGGCCTTTAACCCTCAATATAAAGTGCGCGTGTTGGTGGCGGACGATTCCGCGTTGCAGCGGCGGACGTTGATCCGCGTGATGGAGCGGGATCCGCACCTGGAAATCGTGGGTTATGCCCGCGACGGGGAAGACGCCGTGGCCAAGGCCAGGGACCTGCGGCCGGACGTAATCTCCATGGACATCAACATGCCCAAGATGGACGGCCTGACCGCCTTGCAGATCATCATGGAAGAGGCGATCTGCCCGGTGGTGATGGTGTCTTCCCTGACCCAGCGCAATGCCCAGGTCACGTTCGAGGCCCTGGAACTGGGCGCGTTCGATTACGTGGCCAAGCCCGACGGCACGGTCAGCGGCAACCTGGATAAGGTGGCCCGGGAACTGTGCGCCAAGCTGCGCGCCGCCGCCGCCACCGGGGTGACCCAGCGGTTGGCCGGCGGTCGCAACCGGCGGGCCGTGGGACGCGCGGCGGCGGTCGACCGGCCAACGCCCACGATCCTGGCGGCCGACCGCGCCCGGTTGCAATACGGGTACAAGGCCGTGGCAATCGGCATTTCCACCGGCGGGCCATCAACCTTGATGGAAGTGATTCCCAAGTTGCCGGCCGATTTGAATGCAGCCGTCTTCATTGTTCAGCATATGCCGGCCAAGTTCACCACCACGTTTGCCGAACGCATGGCCAAGGAAAGCGCGTTGCGGGTGGTGGAAGCGCAAGCCATGATGCCGGTGGAACCGGGACTGTGTTTCCTCGGCCAGGGCGGGTTCCATCTGACCCTGTACAAAAAAAGCAGCGGCGAGATCATCGTCCGCACGCCCACGACGCCGGAGCACATGTTCATGCCGTCGGCCGATGTCATGATGGACTCGGTGCTCGCGGTGTATGGCCGGGACACGGTGGGCGTGCTGATGACCGGCATTGGCTCTGACGGCGCGGAGAGCATGCTCAAAATCCACCAGGCCGGCGGGGTCACCCTGGCAGAAAGCGAGGAAAGCGCCGTGGTATTCGGCATGCCGCGCGAAGCCATCGAGCGCGGCGCCGTGGATGTCGTGGCCCCCTGCCACCGGATGGCGGACGAAATCATCAAGGCCGTGGCCATGTAGGGCCGGCACACTGCCAATCACCATGAATATAATTCATCTTCGTGATCGTTGTCGTGATCGATCCGACTCTGGATGTCGTGATCGTTGTCGTGGTCGTGATCGATCCGACTCTGGATGTCGTGATCGTATTGTCGTGATCGCAATCGATCCGACCCTGGATCCGGATCTTTTCCGGAGCTCCCTCAGTAACGATTGCGAACACGACAACGACAACGACAGCGATTAAGACAACAGAGCGATTACGATCACGACAACGATCACGATGAAGACAGCGACAGCGAGTGCGATTACGACAACGATCACGACAACGATTATGGGACTTCAAACATGAGCGAACAGACGGCAGCGTTAATCAAGCAACTGGAGGATCCGTCCGACGAGCAGCGCATGTTCGCCGCCGAAGACCTGAGCTATGCCAACGATCCGGACGTGGTCGCGGCGCTGATCGCGCGCCTGCAGCGGGAGGAGGAACAGGTGGTCAAGGAAGCCATCGCCCTGGCCTTGGAGCGGATCGACGGCCCGCGGGTCGTGGCCGCGTCCCTGCCGCTGCTGTCCAGCGAAGACCCCTATGTGCGCAACCTGGCCGTGGAACTACTGCGCAAAGGCGGCCAGGCGCAGGCGGACGCGCTGCTGGCTTTCTTAAGCGAGCAGAAAGATCCGGACATCCGCAAGTTCATCATGGATATCGCGGCCCAGTTTGACAACCCGGCGGCCATGCGGTTCCTGCACCTGGGCCTGACGGACGAGGACGTCAACGTCGTGATCGCGGCGGTGGAATACATCGGCCAGAAAGAGCTGCGGCCGCTGCGCGAGGCGATCGAGGAAACGTTTCTTGCGGCCCAGGAACCCATGCTGGTGGCCACCTGCCTGGAAACGCTGGCGGCGGTGGGCGATGCCGCCACGTTGACGCTGGTGGCGCGGCGGTTCCCGGACCTGGGGCGCGCGGACCCCGTTTACCTGGTACCGCTGCTCAAACTGTATGGCCGGTTGGGCGGGCCGGAACACCTCGAGCTATTCGATAAAATGCTGGCCGGACCGACCCTGCTTAAGGATGACATCCTCGCCTGCGCCATCCTGCCCATTCACTTGCGCCACGCGATCACGCCCCTGCCCCCGGAATTGGAGGAGGCCATCGGACGCGTGCTTGGCCACGATGCCGATCCGGCCGACGCCGGACCGGTTCTCATGTTCCTGGGCCTGCGCCGCCTTGACCCGCAAATCAGCGCCCTGCTGCACCAGCTGCTCAACGCGCCCCACCCCATCACCCGGCTGCACGCGATCACGGCCTGGAGCCTGAACCCGGACGAATCCGCCCGCGCGGCGCTGGCCCAGCGCCTGGCGCGTGAGCCGGATCCCGCGGTCAAGGAGGCCTTGCGCCATGCCCTCCGCGCCCAGTGACAACCTGCTGGATTTTGACACGTTCTGTCGCCTGCGCGATCTGATCTGCGAAAAAGTCGGCATTTTCTTCGACGATCACAAGGTCCTGTTCCTGGAGCGGCGGATTGTCGAGCGCATGGCGTTCCTCGGACTGGATACCCCCCATGAGTATCATTTCCAGCTCAAGTTCGGCGACCCAAACGGCCGCGAATTGCAGGCGCTCACCAACCTGCTGGCCACCAACGAGACCTACATGTTCCGCGAGTACGAGCAGTTGCAGTCCTTTGCCGATTACTGCCTGCCCGAGGTCGTGGCCAGCAAGCACAAACGCGCCGAACACCGCCTGCGGGTCTGGTGCGCGGGTTGCTCCTCAGGCGAAGAAGCCTATACCCTGGCCATCATCCTGCTCGAGGTGCTCGAGGCCGCCGATAGCATGACCCCGGAAATCGTCGCCACCGACATTGACGAGCACGCCCTGCAGGAAGCCCAGCGCGGGCTATACAGCGAGCGCTCCATCAAGGATGCGCCCCAGGACTACATCAACCGCTACCTGGTGCGCGAGCATGGCGGCTACCGCGTGGCCCGGCCGGTGCGCGACCTGATCACCTTCCGCCACCTCAACCTGCGCGACCGCCTGGAGATGCGGGCCATGCGCGATTTCGACTTCGTCTTTTGTCGCAACGTCCTCATCTATTTCGATGACGCCGGCCGCAAAGGCGCGGTGGACCATTTCTATAACAGTCTCAAGCCCGGGGGATTCATCTACCTGGGCCACTCGGAATCCATCGGCCGCATCAGCAATGCCTTTGCGTTGCGGCGCATGGGCAATTTCCTGGTGTACATGAAACCGGAACGCCCCTTATGAGGAGCCGCCATGTCAACGGTACTTGTCGTCGATGATTCCCAGACCGCGCGCCATTATCATCGCAATATCATCCAGGCCGCCGGCTTCAAGGTCGTTGTGGCCAACGATGGCGCGGCCGGGCTGGAAGCCATGTTCCAGCAACCCTGCGACCTGATCCTGACGGATATCAACATGGCGTTGATGAATGGCTACGAGTTCATCCGCCGCATCCGGTTCGAGCCCGCATTCTGCGGGGTGCCGGTGATCATCATTTCCACCGAAAGCAAGGATCTGGACAAAAAGAAGGGCTATGCGGCCGGCGCCAACCTGTATATCACCAAACCCTGCCGCCCGGAGTTGCTGATCGAAAGCATCCGGATGCTGATGCCTTGAGAAATATCCCATATCTACAAGCATGAGTGCCGAAGCCCAAACCTTGATGGAGGCGATTCGCGCCGCGTTCCGGGTCGAAGCCGGGGACCTGCTGGCGGAACTAAAGAACGCCCTGAGCGACCTGGAAACGCAGCCGGACGACACCCAGGCGCTGCAGCGGGTTTGCCGCGGCATGCACACGATCAGGGGCACGGCCGCCGCCGTGGAATATTCTCGTTTGGCCGCCTTTGTGCAACCTTTCGAGGCGGTCATGGACAGCGCCCGCCATGGACGCATTGGCATTTCCCCGCAGTTAATTGATGTATCCCAGAAGTTCCTGGACCGCATCCGGCAGATCATCGACGAAGCCGACGGCACGCCCTGCGCCCAGGATGCATCGCTGGCGACCGAGCCCTTGTTGCAAGCGTTACGGCAACTCGACAAGCCGGCCACTGCACCGGCGCCGGACCCGGCCGCCGCCGCCCTGGCTGGCCGGCGCGAATACTTCATCCAGTGCCGCCTGGCCACGGCCCAGGACCAACAAGGGGTTGGCTTGGTACAGTTGCTGAACCGCCTGCAATCGCTCGGCGAGGCCCGCCTCAAGGGCGCGGTCAAGGAAATGTCTTTTCAGGGCCGGCCGGATGATCGCGAGGCCCGGCTTTGGTGGAACCTGCACTTGGCCGGAGCTTGCGACGAGGCGCAAATCCGAGAGCTCTTCCAGGCGTCCAGCCCGCCCGTGGACTGGCGCGCGGAAGAGATCGTCCATGCGGACCTGCCGGTCTTGGAACGGGCCCGGTACTTCCCGGCCGTCATGTTGCAGGATTTCCACGAAGACGCCGGCGAGCACCTGGCGCAGGTCGAGAAGTGCATCCTGGAACTGGAAAAATCGCCCGACAACCGCGACGTGATCGATGAACTGTTCCGCAGCATCCACTCGATCAAGGGCAATGCCGGGCTCCTGGTCAGCGCGGCCCGGGAGCCGTTGCCGGAACCCAACGTGCTGCAGGCCCTGCGGCTGGTGGCCCATGCCGCGGAAACGCACCTGGAAGATATCCGCGCCGCCCGAACGCCGGCACACACCCCACGGTCGGTTGAGAACCTGTTTCCCATCTTTGACGTCCTGAAAAACCTGACCCTGGCATTCCTGCAAGACCAGCCACCGCCGGACCTGGCCGAAGACTTGCTGCTGGGCTTTGGCATTGATCCGGAAGCCTTGCGGCCCGGCCCCATTCGCCGGCCGCCGCCAGCCGCGCCGGCCGCCTTGCGGCGCGACGCCTTCCACCACTTGGCCAGCCAGACATTAGCCATGCTGCGCGGGTGCTGGGCCGAAGAAGATCGGGACGGTTTCACCGCGCGCGAAAACCTGCAAATCTATGCCCGAGGCCTGGCCAACCTGGCCGCGGCGGCGGCCCGCCTCCCCCATCCGGAGTTGGGCAGCGTCGTGGCGCAACAACAAGCCCTGCTGGAACCGGCCCTGGCCCGTGCCGAGCCCTTGCCGGACGCCGCGCTTTGCGAATTGCGGCGTTTGTTCCTGGCGACGGAAACCCTCGCCAGCCTGGCGCCCGACCTCACGCCGCCCGGCGAGGAAGAGGAACCCACCACGGCCCCTGCAGGAACTCGCAAACCGGACCGCGCCGCCGGCAGCGCCACCTTGCGGGTGGAAGAGGAAAAGATCGACCGCATCATGCGGGTGGCCGGGGAACTGCTCATCGCCCGCGGCGCCCTGCCGCTGCTGGCGCAGCGCCTGCTGGCAGAGCACAACCCGGTGGGCGGCGAACTCAAGGACGTGGCCGCCAGCATTGGCCGCATCGCCGACGAACTGCAGGCCGCCGTCATGGCCGTGCGCATGCTCCCGGTCAAGACACTGTTCCTGCGGTACCCGCGCCTCGTTCGCGACCTGGCCCGGGAATCCGGAAAAAAAGTGCGGTTGGTCATGCATGGCGAGGATACCGAGATCAATAAAACCATGCTCGAACAACTGCACGATCCGCTGGTGCACTTGCTCCGCAACTCCGTGGATCACGGCATCGAACGGCCGGACGATCGCCAAGCCGCGGGCAAACCGGCCGAAGGCACGGTGACGCTCAGCGCGGCCAACGAGAGCGGCATGGTGGTCATTGCCGTGGCCGACGATGGACGTGGCCTGCAGGCGAAGAAGCTGAAACACAAGGCGGTGGAAAAAGGATTGCTCACGGCCGAAGCCGCTGAGCGGTTGTCCGACCAGGACGCGTATGACCTGGTTTTTCTGCCGGGCTTTTCGACCGCGGATAAAGTCACGGATGTTTCCGGCCGCGGCGTGGGCATGGACATCGTCCGCAGCAACGTTCAGAACCTGCGCGGCGGCATTGCCATTACCAGCGCCGTGGGCCAGGGCACGCAAATCCGTCTCAAGCTGCCCACCAGCCTGATGATCGCGCAAACCCTGCTGGTCCAGGCCGGCGGTGGGGAATACCTGCTGCCCATGGTAAACGTCTCCACCTTGGTGAAAATACCCCGGGCGCAACTGCACGAGATCCAATCCCAACGCATGGCGATGGTGCGCGGCCGCGTGTTCCCGCTCCTGGTGCTGGGTGACGCGCTGCAAAACCTGGGTGCGGCCGCAGTCGCAGCCACGGCCGAGTCCGACACACAAGACGCGGCGTTGGCGCTACTGCGCAGCGGCGCTGATGAGTGCGCTGTCCTGGTGGACCGGTTCGTCTCCCAGGAACAGGTGGTGGTCAAACGCCTGGATGGCCTGGCCTCCGCGCCGATTTTCCAAGGGGCGTCCATCATGGGGGATGGCCGCATCGTGCTGGTCATCAACCCGGCCGAGTTGCTTGCCGGCCAGACCCGGGAACCTGTTGGGATGGACCATGAGTGATCCATCCGCTGTTATCGCCAGATGGTTTCCCTGGAGGGCGACGGGCCTCCGTCGCTGCAACCCAGCGGCAGGGGCCTGCCGCCCTCCAGAGCGCCTCCATTTTCACGCTGATTCGCGGCAGATAAATCAATCATGGAATCTGCCATGACAACGGACCGCGCCAACCGGATCAGCCCGGACGAGTTCCGCCGCTTGCGCGACTGGCTGCACGAGCGCGTGGGCATATATTTTGAGGACCACAAGCTGCCGTTCCTGGAAAAACGCATCCTCCAGCGCATGGCGGATACCCAGATCCCCACGGCGCGCGAATACCATTTCACCCTCAAGTTCCACGATCCCGGCGGCCGCGAATTGCAGCAGTTGGTCAACCTGATCACCACCAACGAAACCTACATGTTTCGTGAGCACGAGCAATTGCAGGTCTTTGCCAATCATTGCCTGCCGGAAATCATGCGCCAGAAAAGCCGGTCCCTGCATCCCCGGCTGCGCGTCTGGTCGGCCGGCTGCTCCTCGGGCGAGGAGCCCTACACGCTGGCCATGATCCTGCGCGAAGTCATCGAGGAGCACGAGCAGATCCCCACGGAAATCATCGCCACCGATATTGACGAGAACATGCTGCGCCTGACCCAGCAGGCAACCTACGCGGCGCGCTCCGTGCGCCTGGTGCCGGAAGAATATGCCGGCCGCCATCTGCGGCACGCCGCCGACGGGTTCCAAGTGGTACCCGACACCCGCCGCCTGGTGACCACCCGCCACCTGAACCTGAATGACGCCACCGCCATGCGGTCGATGCCCGTCGATTTCGACGTCATCTTTTGCCGCAACGTGCTGATCTATTTCGCCGACGAGGCCCGGCAATTGGCCGTGGACCGCTTTTATGAGCATCTCAACGCCGGCGGATACCTTTTCCTCACCCGGACCGAAAACGTCGGGCGGATTAGCAATAACTTTGTGGCCCAACGCGTGGCCGGCGAAAGCGTGTATATGAAACGATGAAGAAAGCGATGAAAGATGAACGGCAGAAATCCCCGGCGCTAAAGCGCCGCCAGAACTTCCGCCTAAAGGCGGAACTCCGGCACCGGGTGGGGTCAGAGTCCCGGCTTGAGCCGGAAGTTCCGCGCGGGCTTCAGCCCGCGTTGGGGCCTGGAGCCCTGCTTGTGGCTGGGCGCCATCTATATGGAATAAACCATGACGGCTGACAAGAAGATCGCCGGCACCATCCTGGTGGTGGACGACTCGCAGACCGCCCGCAACTACCACCGCCGCGTGCTGGAAAGCTCCGGGTTCACGGTGACCACGGCCGCGGACGGCGCGGCCGGGCTGGAGCAATTGCTGCGGGGCGCGTTTGACCTGGTGGTTGCGGATGTGAACATGACCGGGATGAACGGCCTGGAATTCATCCGCCGCCTGCGCCAAGTACCGGCCAGCCAATTTCTGCCGGTCATCATCGTGTCCACCGAGCGGGCCATTGAAGACAAGCGCCAGGGCTACACCGCGGGCGCCAACCTGTACCTTACCAAGCCCTGCCGCCCCGAAATCCTGGTGGAAAGCATCAAGATGCTGATCCAACCCCCGCGGGGGAGTTGAGCGACCATGGCCGACCCGTTCATGCAGGAAATCCAGGCCGAGTTCCGCTCCGAGGCGCAGGAGATGCTGGGCCGCCTGGAGCGGGGCATCCTGGATCTGGAACATCATCCGGACAGCAAGGAGGTGCTGAACGGCATATTCCGGGTTCTGCACACCATCAAGGGCACCGGCGCGGCCGTGGAGTTTTACCGGCTCTCGGCTTTTGTTCATCATTTTGAAGACGCCGTTGATCTTGCCCGCAAAGGCAAATTGAGCGTTGACCGCGGGTTGATCGATCTAGCCCTGGGTGGCATGGACCGCATCCGCGCCTTGCTGGAGGAAGGGTCTACCGAGCCGTGCGCCCGTGACGAGGTGGCCGGCCAGGAACCCCTCTTGCGCCAATTGGCGGACCTTTTGGCCGCCGGCAAGCCTTCGGCGCCTCCGCCACCGGCAGTTCCCTCGCCGGCCGGTGTGGTCCGGACCTACCACCTGCTGCTATGCGCGCCGCCCGACGGCGCCTTGCGCGCCGCTGAACCGATCCGCCTGCTGAATGCCTTGCAGCCCGTTGGGACGGCGCGCGTGGCCAGCGTTACCCGGGAACTGCCGGCCAAGGGCCTGCCAGCGCGGTTGTGGTGGAAGCTGGAATTTCTGTCCGACCTGCTTTTGGCTCCTTTGCGCCAAATCTGCGCCGCGCTCAATCTGACCGGCGATCTCCAGATCGAGGACGTGACCGCGCAGGAGGACCTCGTCGTCCCGCTGGGACCCTACTTTGCGTCCGACGCCTTGCCTGTATTCCGTACGCGCATCACGGCCGTGCTGCACGAGGCTGGGGAGCAACTGGCGGCATTGGCCCGTCACCCCAAACAAAAAGTGGCCTGGAACGTGCTGGGTGGCGCGCTGGCCAGTGTACGCGCGCTAACCTTGGCCCTGTTGCCGCCGGCCTTTCCCGCGGTTTCGCGCGACAACAGCCTGACGCGCCTGGCGGCCCTGGCCACGGCCGCCGAAACTTGGCTGGAATCGCAACGCCGCGCGCCCAGCGGCCATTTGCCGCCCGAAGCACGCGCCATCCTGGCCGTGGTGATTGACCAAGCCCGCCAACTGGCCGCCGCCTTCCTCGAGGAAAACCTGCCGCCTGACCTGCCCCCGGACTTGTGCGCCGCGCTGCAAGTTCTGCCCCCCGCGGCCGGCGTCCCGGCACCGGCCGTGTCGCCTGTGGCGGAGACGCCGCCCGCCGTGGAAAAACCGGCGGAAGAAAAGGCGGCTGCGGTCGAAGCCGCCACCTTGCGCGTGGAAGAGGAAAAGATCAACTGTATCATGCGCGCGGTCGGCGACCTGTTGACCCGGCGGGCGGTGTTGCCGCTGCTGGCCCAGCAACTCCAAGCCGCGGCCGATCCCCGCGCCGTCGGCCAGACCCTGAAAGAGGCGGCGCGCGACATCTCCCACATTGCCGAGCAGCTCCAGGACGCGGTGATGTCCATCCGCATGTTACCGATATCCAACCTCTATAATCGCTACCCGCGCCTGGTGCGCGATTTGGCCCATGGCCTGGGCAAGGAGATCGAGTTGGTCCTCGAAGGCGGCGACACCGAAATCGACAAAACCGTCCTGGACCTGTTGAACGATCCTTTAGTGCACCTGTTGCGCAACGCGGTAGATCATGGCATCGAATCTCCGGCAACGCGGCGGGCGGCCGGCAAACCACCTGCCGGCGTCGTGCGCCTGATCGCGGCGTGCGACCGCGGCCAAATCACGGTGACCCTCAGCGACGATGGCAAGGGACTGGATCCCGTCCGGCTGAAAGCCAAGGCCGTGGAAAAAGGGATCCTGACCGCGGAAGCCGCGCGCAAGATGCCGGATCGCGCCGCGCTGGACCTGATTTTTGAAGCCGGCTTTTCCACGGCGGACCAGGTCACGGACGTGTCCGGCCGCGGCGTGGGCATGGACGTGGTCCGCACCAACCTGCGGCGCATGCAGGGCCAGATCGAGATCGACAGCGCTCCCGGCCGCGGCACCACCATCATCTTGCGCCTGCCGGTCAAAACGATCCTCATGGTCACCGCGACCCTGCTGGTGCAGGCCGGCGGGCAGGAATACCTGTTGCCGGTGGAGAACGTCGAAGAATTGCACAAGATTTCGCGGCGCCAATTGCACCGCTTCCGGGAAACCCGCCTGGCGGCGGTGCGCAACGCCGTGTATCCCGTGGCGCCGTTGACGGAATTGCTGCGGGGCGTGCCCCGGGACGGGGCGGGCAGCGCGGCAGACGCGGATGAGCCCAACACCGGGGACCCGGTGGCCCTGGCGCTGATGCGCAGCGGCACCACCCGCTATGCCGTGATCCTGGACCGGTTCATCAGCCGGGAACAGGTCGTGGTCAAGCCGCTGGCCGGCCTGGCGACTTCGCGGATGTTCGCGGGCGTAACCGTCATGGGCGACGGCCGCGTCATCCTGGTGATCGACCCGGCAGAACTGATGGATGCGCTGCAGGCTATTTCCTCGCAACGTGAGCCGGAACAGGCGAGAATGAAGTAATGAATAATGACCGCTCGCCAATAATGTAAAAAATCAAGAATCGGAAAATATTGCACACGGAGGCACGGAGATCCCAGAGAAAGAGCCATGGCGGACCTGGTTGGTGTTAGGCTTGATCAGAGTACCGGCTTTAGCCGGAAGTTTTCCCTGAAGTTTGGCACTCAACTAGACAGTAATCAATTTGTCTGATTATCGCTTGC
>CAZAYP010000060.1:0-35542 GCA_964489425.1 uncultured Verrucomicrobiota bacterium
AACTTTCGCCGCGTCCCCCGCTTCTCACGGGAACGTGTGAAATATCCGGGCTAGAGCCAGCAGTGCCCATGTTCGGCGAAGACGGCCTGGCGCCATCGGTGATGGTCGATGCCGCGACCGCCCCCGCAGTCCAGCACGCTTACGCAGGATGGACCGCCGGCGGCGCCGATAATGCAATCATTACTGCAACTTCTATAAGCCCGAGACTGGCCATTGCCGGGCAAACCAGCTAAAGTCATCTCTTTTGGAGATTGCATGAAAAAAACAGCGGTCTGTTTGCGATGGTCGTTTTTCCAAACATTGGAAATTATTGGCGGTCATTTTCCAAACATTGGAAAACTGGCCGGCGGCATCTTGGTTTGCGCGGCAGCGCTGGCGGCCGGCGCCCAAACGGATGACGCCAAGGTCTCCAACGCCGTGCATGCCGTGCGGTTGGAGCTGGAAGCTACCCTGGGCAAGCCGGTGCCGTCGTTGAGCCTCGTGCTGCAAACGCCTGCCAACACGTTTTTCGTGTCGGCGGCGGCGACGCCGGCGCAGGCGCTGGCCTCCAACACGGTGTTCCGCTTCGCGAGCAACACCAAGAACTTTACGGCCACCGCCGTGCTCCACCTGCATCAGCAGGGATTGCTGCACATCACGAACCACATCGTGGATTTTATTCCAGGCACGGATCAGCCGTTGATCCCGGCGGGCACCAACTGGGCGATCCCGCACAAGAACGCCATCACCATCCAGCAGCTGCTCCGCCACAGCGCGGGGGTCTACGACGTGGACAACGACCCGGTGCCCGGCTGCGGGGGCGAAAGTTACACCGGCTACATGCTGAAACTGGATCCGGCCCATCCGTTCACGGCGGAGGAACTGGCCGGGCAAGCCGCGCGCCACCAGCTTGCGTATTTTGCCCCGGACGCGGGCTACCATTACAGCAACACGGGGTATACGCTGCTGGCGGAGATCGTCGCCCGGGTTTACTCCCACTACTGCGGCACCAACAAAACCCTGTCCGATTACCTCTATGAACAAGTCGTCGGGGGCGCCGCGCCGGTTCCGCTCCCCGACCTGCACTTCCCCAACCTCGCGGCCGACACGGCCCTGCCGGCCCCGTACGTGCCCGGCACGCTGTATTACCCCAGCAACGTGACGGAAGTCATTTCCAACATGAACATGAGCGCGCAGGTGGGGGAAGGCAATGGGTATGGATCGCTGGCTTCGCTCAACCGCCATGTCCGTGCGGTCATGAAAGGCCAAAGCGTGCTCAGCAACGAAGCCGTGCACCTCATGCAAACCGCCACGTCGCCGGCCAACGGTGACTATGCTCTGGGCTGTTTTTTCAAGCCGGACATCGGGTTCGGCCATAATGGTTCGCGCGTTGGGAACCTTTCCGTCATGGCCTACAACCCCGAAACGGATGTCTCCGTCGCGGTGGCCCTGCCGGTCGTGGACTGGTCGCAAGGCCTCGCGGAATTCATGGCCTGCTTCAATGCCATGTACGAGGCGGCCTACCGCGCCCTGGCCGCCCTGGGTTACAACCGGACGCCGGCGCTGCAGGCCGGGGCGGACACCAACTTGAATCTGGCCGCCGGCGCCACCAACGTATTCTATTTCTTGGCCGCCAAAGACGTTTTCTACGGCCTGGTGATCAGCAACGCCGTCGCCGATATCCGGCTGGCCTGCGCGCCCGCGGTCAATCCGGCGGCCGCGACCACCTGCACCAACCGGCTGGGCTGGATCTGTCCGGTGCCCGGCACCTATCGCCTCAGCCTGTCCGCCACCTCGGCCACGCCCGCCAGCATCCGCTTCTATTCCTACACCAACACGATCGCCTTTATGACTGGCTACATCACGAACCAGATGGCGGCGCAGAACGTGGCGGGGTTGAGCATCGCGCTGGTGGATGGGGATGAAATTGCCTGGTCACAGGGGTTCGGACTGGCGGTGGTCGAGAGCAACGCAGCCGCCACGGCGGCGACGGTTTACCGGATCGGCTCGGTCTCCAAAATATTCACCGCGGCCGCCACGCTGAAGCTGTGGGAAGATGGCCGGCTGGATCTCGAGGCCGCCATTACCAACTATCTACCCGAGTTTAGCGTCCGGCCCCGCGCTGGCGGCGAGCGCCCACCCACGGTGCGCGAGTGCCTGAACCACCAGAGCGGACTGCCCGGGGACATGTTCCGCGACGGGTTCTCCACCGCCGCCTGGGGCGGCTACAACGCATGGCTGGCGGCTGAACTGGCCACGGATTATCCGAACTATCCGGCCGGGTTCCGGTCGGTATACTGCAACACCGGATTCCAGTTGGCCGAGGAAATTGTCGGGCGCGTCAGCGGGTCGTCGTTGAATGATTTTGCGCAATCGAACTTTTTCGGCCCCCTGGGCATGGCCAGCTCCTCGTTCCTGAAGGATAAGCCGAACATCGCGGCGCGGCGCGCCCATGCCTATGCGGCGGGAACCCCGTTCCCGGAAGAGTTCGTCAATATCCGCGGCACGGGCGGCATGTATTCGAGCGTCGAGGACATGGCCGCGCTGATCCGCATGATCCTGGCCGAGGGCCGCTTCGGCGGTACGAACATCCTGGCCGCCCACACCGTGGCCGCCATGCTGACGGACCAGACCACGAACATCGCGATGGATGTGGACAGCGATTTCCGCGTGGGTCTGGGCTGGGACTCGCTCGCCGACACCAAGCTGAACTATGCCGGCCGCAACTGCTACAAGGACGGCCAGACTTTCACCTATTATTGTTCCGTCATCATCCTGAACGATCGCCAGTTGGGGGTGGTGGTGATGAACAACACGCCGGGGTCGTTGCCCAACCCCGTCGCCCACGCAGCGCTGATGCAGGCGCTGGCCGAACGCGATGGCCTGTACCAGCCCACGAACTATACCCCGTCCGTCAGCGCCGCGACCAACTGGCCGGCGGAAACCATGGCCGCGGTGACCGGCCTGTACGTCACCGCGGAAGGCATGGATTCGGGGTATGACTTGCTCGACGCCGCGCCCGACGGAACCCTGATCTGGACGCTCAAGGCGCACACGGAGGCGCCCGTCGTGGCCACGGGCCTGACCCCGCACGTGGATGGCTGGATCTATGCCACCGCGCAGCCATACCTGCGCATCCAACCCACCAACCTCAGCGGCCACGCCGTAATGATTTACCGCACGGCGGAGGAGTTTGGCGAAATCCAGTCGTTCCGCGGCGATCGGTACGCGCCGCCGCCCATTTCGGCGGCGTGGTCGAACCGCCTGAACGTGGCGTGGCTGCCGGTGGACATGCCGCCAACGGATCTCTACTGGAGCTATGCCCAGTTCGGAACCGATTTGCGCCTGCGCCTGACCAACCGCCTGGGCCTGATCTGGTTGACCAGCCCCTCCGGTCACTTTGTGATCGCCCCCTCGAACGACGCGCTGGGGTTTGCCGCCGGCAGCGCGGTCCGGCGCGGCGCCTCCGTGGTGATCACCGTGGCGAACGGCGTGGAAGACCTGCGCTTCTCCAGCTACACCTACCGCCGGACAGATGCCACGCCGATCCTGGCGCCCGGGACGGCAACCAACGCCCAGGTGGCCGCCGGGGCCACGGACTGGTACCGCATTTACGTGACCTCAGGAACGACCTATCGAATCGAACTGACCACCGGCGACCCGCTGACCGTCCGCCGTTTTGACGATGGCTGGACCCTGTTGGACCAGGCGCGGGCGGGCCAGCCGCTGCAGTTTGTGGCGGAGCACGACGGCTTCTATTACCTGGCCGTCGCGCGGACCGACCCGGCGGCCGCAAGCCAATATCTTCTGCAGTTCAGCCAGCCCCCGTTGCTGATCCGGGCGGTCGCCGAAACCAATCAAAACCTGACCCTGGAGTGGCAGGGGGTCAGCAATACGACGTATGCCATCGAAACGGCCAGTGATCTCGTGGAGCCCAACGCGTTTGTGTCCTACCGCACGCACGTGCCGTCGGCCGGCGAGATCACGGCCTGCACCAACCCGATCGCGCCGGGCCCCGAGCTTTTTTACCGGGTGGTCGATGAGCAGGCCGCGGCGACCAATCCGGTCGGCCGCGTGGTGGTCTTCTCCGATTTGCACCTGAGCCCCTTTTGCTCGTATGCGATCGTCACGAACCTGGCGGCGGCGCCCGTGACGGCGTGGGACGCCATCCTGGCGCAGGACACCAACGGGTATTGCTCCGTGGACGCCACCGGCATGTCGACGGCCAACCCACTGCTCTGGCAATCCGCCCTGGCCAATGGGCAGGCGGCCTGCCCGTCGCCCGACGCCATCCTGATCCTGGGAGACTTCGAATATTATCATTTTAAGAACTACTATCAGCAGATTACCGGGGACATGAGCGAAGCCGGCCGGCGGCAGTTCTTGATGAAGATGTATGAATATATCCTGATGAAAACGGCGGCGGCCTTCCCGCATACGCCCATCTACCCCTGCCTGGGCAACAACGACACCTTCACCAACGATTTCGGGATCAGCGTGGGGGAGGATTTCCTGGCCGCGACGGCGCCCTTGTTCCATCACTACGGGCTGACCGGCGTGGTGTCCCACACGGATTTTACCGCCACGTACACCAACGGCGGCAACTATGCGGCGCCGTTCGGCCGGGGTACCATCGTGGCGTTGGAATCCGTTTTCATGAGCCCCCGGTCGCCCTGCGACGATGGGCCGGGCAGCAATCAACTGGCTTATCTGTCGGGCCAACTGGCCGCGTGTGAGGCCGCGGGCCGGCCGGCGTGGATCCTCGGCCACATCCCGTCCGGCGTGCGGGCCGGCGATACGTGGAGCCGCTGGCAGACGGGCGATGTCAACTATGTGGAAACCAACTGGCGCGTGGATTTCCAGGATCAGTTTAACAACCTGATCGCGATGTACCCAGGCACGGTGGGCGGCATGCTGTGCGGTCACTATCACCTGCGCACGTTGCAACTCGCCAACGATCCCGCCACGTCGAATGCCACCATGGCCATTCAGATCATGGGGGGGCTGCTCAACAACCACGGCGACAATCCCGCGTTCACCGTGCTGACCTACGAGCGCGCCACGCTGCGCATCCTGCGGGAGACCACCTACGCCCTGCCCACGCCCCAATACGCCGGCAAGACGGGTCCGGCGGTCTGGGATCTTCTGTTCAGCATGGACCGCGGCTATAACCTGCCGGACCTGTCCGCCGCCAGCCTGCTGACCGCCTGGAGCAACATGGCCGCGGTCGGTTCGGCCGCTTACGATTATTTTTGCGCCGAATACACCACGGGCCAGACGCCCTACACGCCGAACGCCACCAACTGGCCGGTCTATCGCGGCGAAATCCGGTGGATCAACCCCGAGCAGTTCAAGGCCAACGTGCCTGTGCCTTGAATCCATCCCTCGGTATCGCCGGTGGATGGACGTTGCAAGCAATGCGCGTGAAAGGTACAAGGACGACATACAGACGAGTTCATTAAGGAAGGAGTCGTGTCATGCTTGCTGTTGATGCGGTTTATGAAAAAGGTGAAATCCACCTGAAAGAACGGCCGCCCGTGAAACGCTGTCCGGTGATTGTGGTATTTCAAACCGACCCGGATGTAACGCTGAAAAGTAGCGATTGGCGAATGGCGCAAGCTGCCACGCTACAAAAAATATGGGATAACGAAGAAGATGCCGCCTATGACAACCTATAATCCCGGTGATGTTGTGCTCGTCCGCTTTCCCTTTACGGATTTGGCCACAACAAAAAAACGACCGGCTGTCGTCATAAACACCCAATCATATCCCGATAAGTATGGCGATTATCTGCTCGTCCCCTTGACCAGCGTTGCGCAAGACGATGCCCCGCCAATGACCGCCTGGCAAAAAGCTGGACTGATCAAGCCGACATGGGCCAAGCCCATGATTGTCACACTTTCAGAAACCATTGTAATCAAACACTTGGGGCGGCTTGAATCGGAAGACATCGCGACAATCGGCTGTCTAATCGGAAACATGATTGATAATGCTTTTTTAAGGGATCATAACAGCGCATGCCCACGCTGAACTGGCTTGTTCGCGACGACGCCGTCAGGACCGCCGCGGCGGGTCGTATCGGACCAGATTAAAAACAAAATCAATGCGCCTTCGGTGGGTTGATATTGTTCCATAGTGGAGAATCAGCGGTTTCGCGAAAGGAACGTATTATGAACATCCATGCATGCGCAACGCGGGTTTCCAATGTTTGGAAAATGAAGAGTCAATTTTTCCAATGTTTGGAAAAAGCAGTGGCCGGTTTTCCAAACATTGGAAAATCCCGGGGGTGTTTTTCCAAACATTGGAAAATCCTCCCGGCGGCGGCGTTGCTGCTGGCGGCGGCGGGCCCGGGGCGGGCGGAGGTCGCCGACCCGGCATTCTCCAACACCATCGCGCAGACGACGGCGCTGATCACGAACCTGATGGCGCAGCACGCCGTGCCGGCCCTGAGCATCGCGCTGGTGAGCGGCAGCAACATCGTCTGGGCGCAGGGGTTTGGCATGGCGGATCGCGAGGCCAACATCCCGGCCTCGGAAAATACAATCTATCGTTTGGCCTCCGTGTCGAAAACCTTCGCCGCGGCATCGACGCTGCGTTTGCAGGATGCCGGGCGGCTCAGCATTCTCGACGACGTTACCCAGACGATCCCCGCGTTTGCGATGCTGCCCCGCTACACCAACCAGGCCGTCACCATCCGCGAACTCCTGGCGCACCAGGCCCAGCTTCCGGGGTGCTATTTCCGCCATGCCGATTCCACGATTCCGTACGACGGCTATTACGACATGATGCTGGCCTTCCTGGCTGAGGATTACATGGTCGAACCTCCGCGGTTTCTTGAAAAATACAATAACAACGGGTTCACGCTGATCGAGGGCGTGGTGGCGGGCGCCAACACGAACGGGCTCACCTACGCCGCATTCGCCGCCACGAACCTGTTTCAGCCGATGGCTATGAGCAACACGGCGTTTCGCCTGGCGGGCGACCAAACCAATCGGTTGGCCAGGATTTATCGGAACGGCGTGCGTGCCCCGGATGAGTATGTCAACACCCCCGGCTCCGGCGGCGCGTATTCGAGCGCCGCGGACATGGCCCGCTACGCGCGGTTTCTGCTGGGCTATGGAGCCTACGACGGGGTGCGCATCCTATCGTCCAATGCCGTCGCCGCCCTGTGGTCGGATCAAAGCGCGCAGGTGGCGCTGGTCAACAAGGAGGGCCATGTGAAGAGCGGCCTGGGCTGGGACCAGATCGCCGATCCGAGCTTTGCGTACGCCGGGACCATGGCGTGGAAGGACGGCGACAGCCTGAACTATAGCGCCATCATTTGCGTCATGCCGGAACGCGGGCTGGCCGCCGTGGCGCTGAACAGTATTCCCGGCGCCGACAACGCCGCCGCGCCCGCGGCCAAAATGGCCTTGAAACTGGCGCTCCTGGAGCGCGACGGCATCCCGCTGCCGCCGACCAATCCGCCCGCGTTTCCCGCATCCCCCGTCACGGTGCTGACCGAACAGGAACTGGCGGGCATTGTCGGCCGCTACTCGGCGGAGGGCGGCTATAGCCTGGTGACCGGAACCGTCGCGGCCATTACTTGGATTACGGATGCGGGCGGCGCGGCGCCGGTTCGCTACGAGGGTCTGGTGCCCCATGCCGACGGCTGGTTCTGCGTGACGAGCCAGCCGGCTTTTCGCCTGGCGTTCACCAACATCGGCGGGCGGGTCATCCTGCGCCGCCAGGCGCCGTACGAAAACTACCTGCAGATCGTCGTGCAGGCCGAGCGGTTCACTCCCGCCCCGCTCTCCGCCGCATGGAGCAACCGGGTCGGGAAAACATGGGTAACCGCCGACCTGGAACCCGAGAGCTACCTCTGGCTGCTGGGGATGTATCCGACGCTGCAACTGGACATCCACGACGGCGTGCTGACCGTATATTCAGCGCCGTGCATGACCCTGCAGCCGCAGAACGACGACCTGGCTTTCCCCTTTTCCATGAACGCCCCGCAACCCTCGGCGTTGCTGGTGAAGCATACCAACGGGCATGAAGTGATCCGCTACAGCGGATATGACTTCCAGTCGGTGAATGATTTGCCCGTGCTCCAGGCTGGCCGGTCGGTCACGGGCACGCTGGCCGCTGGCGAAACCGCCCTGTACCAGGTCAACGTCACGGACTCCGTGTGGCATAACCTGGCGGTCATGCCCACCAGCCTGGTCCTGCGGCTGGACCCGGCGGCCGATCTCGCCACGCCCGGGTCCTATGCCCTGATCCTGCAGAACCCGGGCGCGGCGAGCGCGCCGTTCTCCCTGCGGCTCTACAACCTCACCAGCACGATCGCGCGCGTGTCCGCGCTGGTCACCAACCTGGCGGCGCAGCATGGCCTCGTGGGCTGCGGCCTCGCGCTGGTGGACGGCGCGCACACCGTATGGCAGACCGGGTTCGGCCTGGCCGACCGCGAGCGCGGCATCCCGGCGGACGCGGGCACGGTGTTCATGATCGGGTCCTGTTCCAAAACCTTCGGCACCCTCGCCGCCATGCAGCTGGTGGAGCGGGGCCTCATGGATCTTGATGCGCCGTTTACCAACTACCTGCCGACCTTCTCCATCCATCAGCGGTTCGCCGACAATGTCATCACGCCGCGCACGATCCTGACGCATCATTCCGGGCTGCCGGGCGACATCTTCAACGGCGCGTTCACCGTGCGGCCCAACTACGCGGCCCCGGACGAGATCCAGGCCATGCTGGCGGACGAGTACACCCTGATGCCCACGAACACGTTCTGGGCCTACAACAACAGCGGGTTCGTCATGCTCGGCCAGGCCGTGCGCCACGTCACTGGCCAGGCGGTGGCCGACTACATGCGCACCAACCTGTTCGACCGGGCGGCCATGACCAACTCCTCGATGGTGTACGACCTGCCGTACATCGCCAGCCACATGGCGCGGCCCTACATCGCGGGCCAGCTGGGGCCGGACGAATACTGCGACGTGTTCCTGGCCGGGTCCATCTACGCGACCGCCGCGGACATGGCCCGCTACATGCGGATGCTCCTCGCCGGCGGCCGGGGCGACAACGGCCGCGTCATTTCCAACGCGACCCTGGCCGCGATGAGCGTCAAGCAGAACGCGGACGTGCCGCTGGATCGCTTCAACACGCAGCTCAACATGGGCATCGGGTTCATCCTTGATCCGCCCACGCTCCAGTACATGGGCAAGGTCATCTGGCACGATGGCGGCACCGTGTATTTCCGCACGTTGCTGCGGGTGGCGACCGAGGCCGGGCTGGGGTGTTTCATTTCGTGGAACACGGCGGAAGGCGGCAGCGTCAACACCGAGATCGTGGACAGCGCCCTGAAGTGGGCGTACGAAGAGAAAACCGGGATCGCGCCGCCGGCGCCCTGCGAGCCGGGCACGCCCGCCGCGGCCGTGGCGCCGCCGGAGATCGTGGCGCTGGCCACGGGCGGCGTGTACGTCACCGGCAACGGCTACGACGCGTTTGCCACCAACGCCAGCGGGCTGGTGATCCGCCGCAACGCGCAAGCCGGGAGCCCCAGCGATCAAGATCTCCTGTACCGGGAAGACGGGTGGTTTACGCCCACCAACGCGTACACGCCGCAGATCGCCTTCACCCAGGTGGCCGGGCGCATTGTGTACCTCATGCGGAACTTTGCCGGCGGCGTCACCAACATGGGCATCGTGGGCGAGCGGGCCGCGGACCTTGCCGGCTTCGACCCGGCCTGGAACAGCCGGCTGGGGCGCTGGTGGGTCACCGACCTGCACCCGGACGACATCTCCTGGCCCATGCCAGAGGTCATGTGTTTTCCCATGGTTGAGCTCTACGCCAAGGACCAGATGTTGATATTTGCGCCGCTGGCCAACCGGGCCAGCGGCAACTTTGTCATGGCGGCCACCAACGATGGGCTGGCGTTTGCCGCCGGCCTGGGCCGCAACAAGGGTTCCGCGCTGCGCGCGTCCGGCGACGACATCGCGTTCATGGGGAATCGCTATCGCGCCCAGGGTGGCATCCCGCTGCTCCTGCCCGGCGGCTGTACCAACGGCGTCACCAGCGGCAACGAAGTTTACTGGTTTCGCATCCCGGCGGCCCCGGGGCAGGACCTCACCGTGGACCTGGCTTCGGATAGCGAGCTGACCACCTGGCTCTACGACACCAACTGTGTCGCCGTCGGCCAGGCCAACCGCGCCCATGCGTTTCATCTCGACGCCACCAACGCCCGGCCGCTCATGGCCGCCGTGGTGCGCAACGGCACCAACGTCGGCCCCTGGCGTTTGAACGTGTACACGAGCGCCATTCCCTTTTACGTCCAGGAGTCGCCGGCGAACTGGCCGACGGAACTTATGGCGCGTTCCAATCTCTATGGCGCGCTGGATTTCGGGCATGTTTTTGTCCATGAAAACCATACCAACCAGGCGGGCAAGATCTTGAGAATCGCGGTCGCCCGGATGAACTCGCCCAACCCGGCCGCGCCGCCGCTGTTCTTTTGCGAAGGCGGCCCCGGCGACAGCGCCATCCGTTGCCCCTACCAGCATTTCATGAAAGCCTTCACTGATGCGTACGATGTCTACCTGATTGACCAGCGTGGCGTCGGGTACTCCCAGCCGGACCTGGCCTTGAAGCCGCAAGAGAGCCCCACGGACCTGCAATACCGCCTCGGCATGCTGCAAGACAGCGACCTCTCCGCCATCAACACCCTCGAGTCCAGCCGCGACCTCGACGACCTGGCCGCCGCCATGGCCCTCACCAATGCCAACCTGCACGGCCTGTCGTATGGCACGTTGCTGGCGCAAACCCTGATGCGCCGCGAACCGGCCTGGCTCCGCGCCGTCATCCTCGACGGTGTCATGGCCCCCAACATCACGCCCTTCAGCCAGACCGGGCCCATCCGCAACAACGCCCTCAACGCCCTTTTCGCCGGGATTGCCGCCAATCCTCGCGCTGTCGCCTGGTATCCCGGCTTCCCGACGACGTTTTACACCCTGGGCACCAATCTCCAAAACCATCCGGTCACCCTCCAGTACTCGGGCATCACGAATCAAATGGACGGCCTGGCCTATCTCGACGCGGTGTTGCAGCAGATGACCGTGTCGGACCTTGGCACGCGCGAACGGATCCCCAACATTGCCTATCGCGCCGCCGGTGAAGAAACAGCCGCGCTGGCCGAGCTGTACACAGGGTTCAACCTGGACACCAACAGCATGATTCGAAGCGTCGTCAGCACGGTGATGCAGATGCTGGTCATCAAGCATGATATCCTGCCGTTTGACTCCCTGGCCGCCGCTTCGAATGCCTGCGCCAGCCTGTCCCCGCTCCTGCGCCAGCTTAACCTCAATTTCATGCAGGGAGTCGTGGACGGGGCCAACTCGTTCGATCCCGCCGGGCAAGCGGATCCGTCTTTCATCCTGCCGGTCACCAGCGCCATTCCCACCCTTGTCATCAACGGCACCTTTGACACCCAAACCGGAACCAATTGGGCCGCCGAAGTTGCCCGGCATCTCCCCAACGCCTTTCTGGTTATCGTCCCCACCGTCGGCCATGGCGTGCTGCAGGCCACGAATGGCTGCACCCTGCAAGCCATGCGCAGCTTTCTGGCCAACCCCTGGCAGGACCCTACGCCGACGTGCCTGACCAACCTGCAACTCTTGTATCCCGCGCCGTGGCCCACCCAGGTACAGGCGCTGGCCTTCAACACTGCGCAGACCAACGCCTTTGCCGTGCCCAACAGCGGGTTGTGGTATGCGTTGACGTTGCAGCCCAACCAGCGCGTGGCCATGGCCGCCAGCGGCGTCACATTCCGCGTTGTCTCGGCGACCAACGCGGCGGTGCTGGCCGAGTCCATGGGCGGCGTGCTGGACTGGCGGGCGGGCAGCGGAACGGCTGGGTACTACCTGTGGATCGTCGCGGCCCAACCCGGCAGCCTGCGGTTCACGCCGCATGCGTATGCCGCCGGGTTACCCGGCGCCTGGTTTATGCTGCTGGACGAATAGCGCCGGCTTATTTCGCGGTCGGCGCGGCTTTGGCCGGCTGCCAGCGGTCGAACGCGGCCGTACCGAGTTCGGCCACCTGGTTGCGGGCGTCGCGGGCCAGCACCTTGGCGGTTTCGTCGAGGATGACCAGGGTGGGGATGCCTTCGACCTTGAACCGTTCAAACAGCTTGTCAATGCGCGGATCGCCGTAGGGAATGGCGAGCCAGGGCATCTTGGCCTCGGCCATGTATTTCTTCATGGCCGCCGCGTTGCGGTCGCCGCTGACGAACACGATCTCGATCGCCTTGCCATCCTGCTTCCACTGGTTGAACGTCTCCACGAGGCGCGGGGTGAACTGGCGGCATGGCGGGCACCAGTGCGCCGAGAAATACAGGCCGACGATCTTGCCAGCCAGATCGGACACCGGGCGCTTCTCGTCCGCGGCGTTCACCAGTTCGCTGCCGACCAGGTGTTGCAGCTGCGGAACGGCGGGCGGGAGCGGTGGATTCAAGGCTTGCGCCGCAGCGGCGGCGGCCAGGACCGACCAGGCAACGAGGATGCAAAAGTACTTGGCCATGTTGTAATCTCCTTGTTATGGCCGGACATTGTACTGCCGCCCAGGGATTTCTGAAAGACAAAAGAAGCCCGCGGCGCGTCCCGCGCCGTCCCGCGCCGCGGGCGGCGTTAATTGGATTGACCCTGCCAGCCCACGGGGATGATAGTGGCCGCCGGTTACAAGGAAGGTGCGGAATGAACAAAAACCGGCTGTTGCTCGGCGTCAACATTGATCACGTGGCCACCCTGCGCCAGGCGCGCGGCGTCGACTATCCCGACCCGCTGGCCGCGGCGCGGGTCTGCCGCGAGGCGGGCGCGGCGCAGGTCACCGTGCACTTGCGCGAAGACCGGCGCCACATCCAGGATGCGGACGTGTTCCGGATCCGGAAAGCCAACCTGCTGCCCATGAACCTGGAGATGGCCAACGCGCCGGAGATCGTGCGGATCGCCCTGAACGTCCGGCCGGCAGAGGCGTGCCTGGTGCCGGAGCGGCGCCGCGAGGTGACCACCGAGGGCGGCCTGGACGTGGCGGCGCAGCGTCGCGCGCTCCGCCCCACGATCCGCGCCCTGCAGGCGGAGGGGGTCGCGGTCAGCCTCTTTATCGGGCCGGAGCCCGACCAGGTGGCTGCGGCCGCGGACGTTGGCGCGCGCGTGGTGGAGCTGCACACCGGCGCCTACTGCAACGCCACGCGGGCGCGCCAGCCCCGCGAGCTGGCGGCCCTGCGCCGCGGGGCGCAGCTGGCGCACGACCTGGGCATGCAGGTCAACGCCGGGCACGGCATCAACCTGGACAACCTGGCCGGGGTATTGACCCTGCCCTGGCTGCATACGCTGAACATCGGGCACAGCCTGGTGGCACGGGCCGTGTTCGTGGGGCTGGGCCGGGCCATCCGCGAGATGCGGGCCGGGATGCAAGCCTATCGCGGCGGCCGGCCGGATCGCGCCCGCAAGTAGTGGTGGACGGCCGCGGTGGGTTGGTGTATGTTGGTATTTTAAGGAGCTGAGGGCCAATCATGAGCGAACGGGGAGATGAACGCAGCGCGGGCAGCCGGGAAGGCTTGTCCTCGACGATGCGCATTGATATCACGCCGGAGGCGTTGAAGAGCATCGACCAGTCGGCGCTGAAGTTCAATATCAACAAAGCCCGGCACGTCGCCCCCACCGCCCAGTTGCGCATACCCTCACGCGATGGGGTGGCGTCCAAGTACGACCAGCTGCTGCAAAGCATTTACGACGGCGCGGTGATCACCGACCTGGAAGGCCAGATCGTGGATACCAACCTGCGCGCCGAGGAATTTTTCATCTACTCCGCCGGCGAGCTGCGCCAGATGAACATCCTCAACCTCGTCGCCGGCGCGGATGACAGCCTGCTCGGATCGCTCAGCCAGCACCTGTTGACCGAGCGCTTTGCGTTGCTGCAGGCGTACTGCATCCGCAAGGACCAGACCATGTTCCCGGCCGAGATCGCCGTCAACCTGCTCAAGCTGCCGGAAACGCGGATGTGCTTTTTCGTCCGCGATGTCACCTTGCGCAAGATGACCGAGGAAATGCTGCGCACCGAGCACAACGCGCTGCACAACGCGGTGACCGGCATTGCGATCGTGGACGTGGATGGCCAGATCAACTACGTGAACCCGGCCGTGGCCCGCATGTGGGGCTATACCGAGCCGGATCAGCTCGTGGGCCAGGAGCTTGGCCAACTCTTCCTGGTCGAGCCGGACAAGCCGGCCACGCAGGACATGTTCCGCGCGGTGATCGTCGAAAACAAAACCTGGAATGGCGAGCTGGTGGCGCGGCGGCACGACCAGTCCATGTTCGACGTCGAGGTGTCCGCGGTCTGCAACCTGAACAACGAAAACGAGATCACCGGCCTGGTCGTGTCCCTCATGGACGTCACCGACCGCAAGCGCGCCGCGGCGGCGATCCGCGAGGCGGAGCAGCAGACCGCCATGCTGGCCAGCGTGGGCGCGGCCTGCCATCACTTGGGCCAGCCGGCCACGGTGATCTTGAATAACATCATGCTCATGAAGATGCGCCAGCCCGGCGCCGATAAAGAGGACCTGGAGCTGATGGACGCGATCCTCTCCGCCTCCGAGCGGGTGGCGGAAATCCTCCACAAGCTGAACGCCGTGAGCGAGTACCGGACCGTGCCGTACATCACCCGCGAGACCGAGGGCGAATCGTCGCGCATCCTGGACATCTAGGCGCGCATGTCCCCGGCGCCCGACTCCCCGGTTCCCGCTGCCCCGCCCGTCATCTCCGTGCGCCATGTCTCCGTGGCGTATGACGGAACGCCGATCCTCGACGACATCAGCTTCGAGGTGTTTCCCGGCGAAGTGTTTGCGATCCTGGGCGGGTCCGGCTGCGGCAAAAGCTCGCTGCTGCGCCAGATGATCGGCCTGGAACAGCCGGCCCAAGGGCAGATCCTGATCAAGGGCCGGGACATTGTCAGCGCGGATTCCGCCGCCTACCTCGACCTGTTGCGCAACTTTGGCGTGATGTACCAGAATGGGGCCTTGTTCGGATCCCTGACGCTGCTGGAAAATGTGCGCCTGCCCATCGAGGAGTTCACCCGGCTGCCGCCGGCCGGCATGGACTGGCTGGCGCAGATCAAGCTGGCCCTGGTGGGGTTGGCCGGGGCCGAGCAGAAGCTGCCATCCGAGATCAGCGGCGGCATGCAGAAGCGGGCCGCCATCGCGCGGGCCATGGCACTGGATCCGGACATCCTGTTTCTCGACGAGCCCTCGGCCGGGCTGGACCCGGTCACTTCGGCGGGCCTGGACCAGCTGATCCTGCAACTGGCGCGCACGCTGGGGATCACCTTCGTGGTCGTGACCCACGAGTTGCCCAGCATCTTCGCCATTGCCGACCGGGTCATCATGCTCGACAAGCGGACTCGGAACATCGTGGCCGCCGGACGGCCCGCGGAGTTGCGGGACCATGCGCCAGACGGTTGGGTGCGCAGCTTTTTCCGCCGCGAGGCGGCGCCGGCCGTGGCCGGGTAAGGCCGCCGCTCAGGCGCGCAGATTGACGGACTGGCCGCAGCGGTCGGCGGACGAGGTCGCCGCGGCCAGGGCGCCCCGGTGGGAGGTGTACAAGGTGGTGGATCTCCGCTCGGGCGCCGCCGGACGGAGCGCGCGCGGCGGCGTCTCGTCGGTGGCCTGGAGCGTGGCTTGGGCCTGCGCCTGCACCTGGGGCTGGGCCACATACTGGTCCACCGGCAGGTCGCGGGGCAGGGCCGGGGACGCGTCACCGGGCGCGGGCGCGGCGCCGGGCGGCGCCGGCCGCGACTCCAGGATCTGCACGGCGGCTTGCAGCCCGTTAATCAGCAAGTCCATGCTGCTGTTTTCATATTTTTTTCGCCATGCCCGACAGGGAATGGCTTTCCTGTAGCTATTTTATCGGCGGCACCTTCGGGTTAGTTAAGCGGTGGAAACAAATCGGGCCGGCCGGCGGCAAAAACCGGTCCAGTCCGTGGCATGGGCATTGCTAGCCGCCAGGCATGGAACATACGCTGGCCAACTTGGATCAGGATCCTGCGCGCTGGCAGGCGGCCTATGCCATGGCCCTTGAACGTGGCGATGGGGCGGGTTTGCGCGCGGCCAGCCAAGCCTTGTTCCAGGCTTACCACGCCCTGGGCAACCCCGCCCTGGCCCGCAAATGGACGTTCGAATACATCCGCCGCTGGCAGGATCGCGACGGGCCGGCCGGCGATGCCTGGCGCCCGGCGCCGCGGGGATGGCAGCCGGCCTGCCTGGCGCCAGCCTGAGTTTCCCGCTTGTCGCCGGCCTTCCGCCTGTCTATAAAACAAACATGGCCACCGAAGAACATGGGGTGCAGGAAAAATTTGCGTTGATCACCGGCGCCAGCAGCGGCATTGGCCGGGCCCTGGCCCTGGCGCTGGCCCAGGTGGGGACGCGCCTGATCCTGGTGGGCCGGGATCGCGCCAAGCTGGCCGCCGTGGCGGAGCAGGCCAAGGACCCGGCCGCCGCCGCCCACCCCTGCTATGCCTGCGACCTGGCCGACGATGCCCAGTTGGACGCCCTGGCCAAGACCGTCCGGCACTCGTTCCAGCAGCTCGATTACCTGGTGCACAGCGCCGGGATCTTCAGCATGGGCAGCCTGTCCGCCATGCCGGTCCAGGAAATGGACCAGCTCTACCGCGTCAATCTCCGCGCGCCCTACCGGCTGACCCAGGAACTGCTGCCGCTCCTGCGCGCCAGCCACGGCCAGGTGGTGTTCATCAACTCCACGGCCGCCCTGCAGGGTGGGGCCAACTGGGCGGCCTACTCGGCGATCAAGGCCGGCCTCAAGATGCTGGCGGACAGCGTGCGCGCAGAGTTGGACACCCAGGGCATCCGCGTCCTGAGCGTGTATCCGGGGCGCACGGCCACCCCCATGCAGGAGCTGATCTTCCGCCTCGAGCAGCGCGATTACAAGCCGGAGGACCTGGTGCAGCCGGAAGATATCGCCGCCCAGATCGTCAATCTCATGCAGATGCCGCGCACCGCCGAGGTGACCGACATCATCATCAAGTCCACGAAGAAGGTCGCGCGGTGACGGCCGCGCCGGGCCCGGATCCCCTGGTCGTTGCAGTCGTGCTGGGCTACAACCATGCCGACGACACGGTGGCGTGCCTGCACAGCCTGCGCCGCTCGACCTGGCCGCGCCAGGCGCTGTTGTACGTGGACAACGGCAGCCGGCCGGACGAGCGCCGCCAGGTGCTGGAGGCGGTGCCGGAAGCGCAGGTGCTGGCGTTCCGGGACAACGTCGGCGTGGGCCACGGGTTCAATGCCGGCATCCGCCACGGCCTGCGCGCGGGCGCGGAGTACATCTTCATCACCAACAACGACACGATCGTGGACCCGGCCGCCATTGGCCACCTGGTGGCCGAGGCGCGGCAGACCCCGCGCGCCGGGCTGGTGGTGCCGAAGGTTTTCTATCACAGCCACCCGGACACGCTGTGGTCCGCGGGGTCGCGGTTCCGCCGGTTCCCGCCGGCGATCGTCATGCAGAAAACCAGCCAGCCGGACGATGGCCGCTACGACGCCCAACCCGAGCTCCAGTTCGCCACGCTCTGCTCCGCGCTGCTGACCCGTGAGATGCTCGCGGCCGTGGGGGTGCTGGACCCCGCCTACTGGGTGTACATGGAAGATTACGACCTGTGCCTGCGCACGCGCGCAGCCGGGTTCCGCATCCGGCTGGCGTGTCCGGCCCGCGTCTGGCACAAGGTGTCCATGGCCACCAAGACCGGCACGCGCACCCCGAATTCCCTCCAGATCCAAGGCCGCGCCGCCGCCTTGTTCTTCCGCAAGCACCGCGGGCACGGCTGGCTGACCGGTTGGGCCCATAGCGCCTATATCCAGGCGCGGATCCGCGTGGAAGACGGCCGGGCGGGCTTCCGCGCGTACCGCGCGGGGTGGCGCGAGGGACAAGCCGCGCCGCTGGCGCCGCCGCCCCGCTGGGACGACCCGCCGCCGGTCTCCCCGGACCTCCTGCGCTAGCCGCCGCATTCCCCTGAAAAGGCTGATTTCCTTATAGGAACGTTCCAAATTAGGCGGTTGAGACCCGCGCCGCGCGGGTTGAGAATCGCTTGGACTGGCTTGTTGGACCGGTTCTTTGTCCGTGCAGGGCGTCAAGAACAGCAGCCGGATTGCGCGAAGCGATGGTCAAAAGAGCCTTCGCGGGGCCCTCGGGTTGACGCCGGCCTTGCTCCCAGTTCTGGAGGGTCCGGGTGCTGACACCGATCATGACGGCAAACTCTCCTTGCGAGACTTCGAGCCTCTCACGAACCATTCGGATTTCAGGTGGCTTAATCTCGTAGATTCGACTGGGTGCGTGGCGTCCCGCCTTGATCTCTCCGGCTTCCTTGATGCTGGCGGCCAACTTGGCAAACAGGTCTTCTTTCATTTCAACCACTCCTTGACCAATGCCCGGAGAAATCTCACTTGTTCCGGCGTGAGGTCGTCTTGATCTGTTTTCTTGTACGGCAAAAGCCGGCAGGTCCCGGTAGTAGATAACCCTCAAGGCGCCGCGCTTGCCCATGCCGGGAAGGTTCCACCGTACCTTCCGCAATCCACCTCCGCCGCTGATGAGGGCCCCGGCATCCGGCCTGAACATCAGCGCCGTCTGCAATCTTCGATACTCTTCGTCCGGCAAGAGGCGCCTGATCTCTCGCGTGAACACCGAGGTCTCAATGAAAATCATGCCCGCATCATACGCCAATGGCGTATAGGGTCAACCTCCGATTTCATCCTGTTTCTGCTGGCCCAACGTCACGCCTCAGCAGACCCGAAGGATGCGTCCGCACGGGGGAGCAATGCAGGAGGATGCCGTTGTCTTTCCGATGCCAGTTTCATAAACTGGTTCCGGTCCCGCCGCGTCTGCTTCAGGATATGCGAGAGACACCATGCATTGAGAGGATATCACTCCGCGCCTACTCCGGGCGGTGACCTATTTGTATTGATTTCCCGGCGGCCAGCGGTATCGTTCTTCCAAGTTTTAACCCGGCGCCGGGCCGGCGGAATGGCAACGCAACCAAGAGAAAGGGATGCCGATGAAAAAGTGCGCAAGATTCCAGGTCGTGAGCGCGATCGCGATGGTCGTGCTGGTGTTGCTGGCGCCGGCTGCTTTGGCGCGGGACCCGACCACCATCGTCAAGGAGGCCTACCAGGATGTCCTGGGCCGTGACCCGGACCCCAGCGGGCTGCGCCAGTTCCGCAGCCTGATCATTGACGAGGGCTGGAGCGAGGAAGACGTCCGCAACGCCCTGCGCGAAAGCGATGAGTTCAAGAACAAGGAAACCGACCGCATCATCCGCGACGCCTACGAAGACATCCTCGGCCGGCAACCGGATAACGGCGGGCTGAACCAGTTCCGGCGCTACATCAAGGAAGAGGGCTGGAGCGAGGAAGACGTCCGCAACGCCCTGCGCGAAAGCGAAGAGTACAAGCGGAAAAACCGCTGACCGGCGGGATCCGCCGGGCGCAATGACCCTGCGCCACACCATGGAATTGGCCGGCGCGCGCGTGGCGCTGGCCGTCATCCCCCGTCTGCCCCGGCCGGCCGTCATGGGCCTGGCGCGGGGCGCCGGCTGGCTGGCCTACCGGCTTTGCCGCCACCTGCGCAAGGTGGGGCAGGCCAATCTGGACCTGGCCTATGGCGCCAGCCTCACGCCCGCCGAAAAAACCGGCATCTTGAAGCAGGCCTTCGTGAACTTCGCGCTGGTGATGCTGGACGTGTTCTGGTTTGCCCGGGACGCGGCCGCCCGCCTAGAAAAATATGTGCACTTCCACCCGTCCTACTACGAGCACCTGTTCCAGGACAAGGCCTACGTCTGCATTGCCGCCCACATCGGCAACTGGGAAATCCTCGGCAAGGCGGTGTCCCAGCACGGCTATCCGCTGACCAGCGTGGCGGCGCCGCTGGACAACCGGGTCCTGGACGATCTGTTCACGGGCATCCGCGTGAACACGGGGCAAATCATCATCTCCAAGCACAGCGCGCTGCGCAAGATGATCAAGACCCTGGCGGACAAGGGCCGGGTGGGCCTGCTGCTGGACCAGAACACGCGGCTGAAAGAGGGCGGGATGTTCGTCCCGTTTTTCGGGCGGCCGGTGCTCGCGTCCAGCGCCGCCGCCGCGCTGGCCCTGCACAGCCGGTCCGCGCTGGGCTATGGCGCCGTCGTGGCCCGGCCCGACGGCCACTACGAGGGCGTGCCGGTCAAACACATCCCCTACGATCCGGAGACCGACACCAAGGAAACGCTGACCGCGCGCATCCTGGCCACCATCCAGCAGGACATCACCGAACATCCCGGGGCGTGGATGTGGATGTACAAGCGCTGGAAATACGTGCCCGAAGGCGCCAACCCGGCGGACTTCCCGTTCTATTCCAAGCCCGCGTACTGATCCGGCGCGCTACGGCGCCGGGGTCACCGGCACCAGCGACCAGCGCGGTGTTTCGGTGAACTCGCGGGCGCTCAAGCACCAGATCATGACTTTCTTGTTCTGCAGGTAGCCGGGTTCTGCCTTGGCCCGGCGGTACAGGGTGACCCGCGACGGGGTGGCGCCGGACCCGCGCTCGCCCAGGCAGTCCACGCCGATGCCAAGCTCCGCAGCCAACTGGTCGGCCAGCCCGGCGCCCGTGGCGTGCATGTCGCCGCCAATATGGTAGACAAGACAATGGCTGTCGCCCAGCAGCAGCACCGGGCTGGCCTTGTCGTCCGTGGCGCCGGTCACCGCGCGCAGCGGCAGCGTTTCCCCGGGCAGGTTGGCCTGGCCCAGCATTTTCAGCAGATCGCCCTGGATCGTGATCTCCTGGTTGGCCAGCGCAAACTCTTGCCGGCGCAGGTCCGCCGCCAGGGTCTTGCCGCGGATCATGGCCGCGAGGTTGCTGGCCACGAGTTGGCAGGCGTAGGGCGACCAGTGCGTGTCCGTATGGCAGTAGAGCGCCGGCGCGGCCGGGTTTTGCCGGGCCGCCAGGAACAGCGGCGTCAGGTCCAACACGCTGACGCCATTGGAGGTGAGCGCGTCGAAGAATTCGCGGGCGTGAAAGTCCACGCGGGCGGCGGCCGGGGGCGGGTTGGAGACCAGCCCGTCCGGATAGATCGCGGCCTTGGGCGGCACCGGCACGAAGATTAGTTCAATGCCGGCTTGCTTCAGCTTGGTGTTGTAATCCACGATCGCGGCCAGCGGGTCCGGCTGGAACTTCGCGTCCGCGCCCCAGAACCGGCCGGCGGCCACGTGGCGCAGCTCGGCCGGGAGAAACAGCCAGCCGTCGCGGCCGCGCACCACGGTCTGGCCCGCGGTCACGGCCGCCGCCGCCTGCCGGCCGCACTCGGCCGTGAACTCTGCGACGGTATCCGCCGCGGCGATCGTCCCGCCGGCCAGCGCGACGGCCCAGCATGTAATCCACAGTTTCATGGTCATCGACTCCCTGCTTTGCACGCCGATATAATGGGGCAACCTCCGGAAAAGGCAAGATCTTGCGGGTCTCCCGGGCGCAGGCTTGGCGTTCAAGTGGCGGGCGGTTGGGTGCTGGGCACAATGTAGCGCCGGTAATAGGCCAGGACCAGGCAGGTCATGGGGATCGCCAGCAGCAATCCCAGGAAACCCAGCAGCTTGCCCCAGACGGAAATGGACAGGATGATGGCCACCGGGCTCAGGCCCGTGGCTTTGCCCATGATGCGCGGGGTCAGGATGTAGTCCTGGATCAGCTGCACCACCGCGAAAACCACGCCGGTCAGGATCAGCATGGTCCAGACCTGCGTGCCGTCCGAAAGGCCGTACACCAGCGCCAGCAGGAACGCCGGGATGAGGCCGATAATCTGCAGGTAAGGCACCATGTTGAGCAGGCCGATGAACAAGCCCAGCAGGATGCCCATGGGCAGGCCAATCAGCCAGAAGCCGAAGGCGAACATCAGGCCCACCAGGCCGGCAATGGCGGACTGGCCGCGGAAATATTGCTTCATGTAGGTGTTGAAATCGTGCAGGAAGCCCACGGTGTTGTCGCGGTATTTTTCGGGGATATAGCCCGCCCAACTGGACTGGAAGTGGCGGAAATCGATGAGCAGGAACACCAGGTACACGATCGTAACCAGGAACCCCACCAGGCCCAGCACCACGGACTTGGCGCCTTCCAGCATGCCCCAGACGCCGGGCAGCACCTTGTGCCAGCCCTGCTCGAGGAGGCGCCAGAACGTCTCGTCCTGGAAGAACTGCTGGAGTTCCGGGCTGCGCGCGTACGCCTTGCACTGGGTCCAGAAATCCGCGGGGATGTGCCGCTCCACCTTCTGGGCCCATGCGGATTGCCCCAGCTTCCGCAGCATGGGGCCCATGTTCTCGAACTCCTTGACGATCAGCGGAACCAGCAGGCTCAGCGCCAGGATGATCGCCGCCAGCACGAGGACCAGCGCCAGCAGCACCGCGCTGCCGCGGTGGCGGACCTTCTTCTGAATCACGAGCACCAGCGGGTGCAGGATGTAAGCCAGCAGCACGGCCACGGCAAAGGGGATCAGCACATCGCTCAGGTACCCCAGCAGGCGGATGCCGGCCCAGGCGAACAGCAGCGCCAGGAGCAACCGCACCACGCGGTCGAAGGTGTAAGGCTTATCGTCAAAAATAAACATGCGCCGGCCGATCAGAAAATGAACAACGCCTGGCCGTACCCGCCGCCGAACGCGACCGAGTCCACCTGCTGCGAGATGCCCAACTGCAACTGGTACGGGCCGCGCCGCCATTCGATGCCGAGCGCCAGCTTGCCTTCCAGCCCGGAGTTATAGCCGTTCTGATCCGGCTCCTTGTTGTGCAGTTCCTTGTGCTCCACGGCGTCGAGATACAGTCCCAGGTTGACGTAAAACGGGCCGCCCACGGGCTCCCGCCAGGTGCCGTACACCATGCGGGAAAGGTGGTAATACTCAATATCCTGCTCCAAGTTGTTCTCAAAGTCGTTGGGCTCGTCGAAATAGGCGTAAAACAGCCCCACCGCGCCCCGCCGCCCGCGATCGAATACGTGAATATATTCCGTCTGCCACTGCCAAACCGTGCGCCGCGTGGAATAATCCTCGGTGGCGTCGAGCGCCGGGCTCGCGCGCACCTTGCGGGTGTTTTCGTAGCGGGCCAGGGTCCAGAGCGTCTGCCGCGGGGCCAGCCGCCAGGTCAACCCGGCCGCGGGCTTGTACGACTGAAACTGAAAGTTGAACTCAGGGTCGGTGTACTGCACTTCCGAGGGGAAGTCCAGGTCCGCGGCGAGGTACAGGTCCAGTGGCTCGGTCACTTCGTACAGCGCCTCGCCCTGGAGGTTGTAGGCCCGTTTCTGGAACGACCCGCCCATGTCGTTTTTGCCGTTGAACGCAAAATTGGGCACCAGGAATCGCCCCCGCAGCAGGTTGCGATCCCGCTGGAGATTGAGCCCCAGCCCCACGTCCGCGAACTCTTTCTTGCCCTGCGGCTCGCCGATCAGTTCCACGGCCAGCCCGGGGTCGATGTTCCAGGCGAATCCCGCCAGGGCGTGGTAATAATCGTCGTCAAAATCCTGGTCCGTGAGAAAATCGAACACGAAATCGAACGGCTCGGCAATGGTTTTATCCAGCTTCAGCTCCTGCAAGGCCAGCAGGTCGCGGCGGGTGAACGACCCGGCGGAAATGATGTAGGCGTTGGTGGCGTAGAGAAAGGCCAGGCGGTCCTCGAGCGGCTGCTGGTAGGAGAGCCGGTCCACGAAGTATTCGCTGTCGAAAATGAAGCCGCGCTTCTGGTATTCGTCGCCCCGGTACCAGGCGTGGACGGCCGGCGTGCCGGCCAGCACGGCCCACGCAAGGCCCAGTACCACCGCCCACTTGACATGTTGCATGGTCGCCTTCTCGTTGGAAAAATGCGCGGCCATGGTAGACCTTGCGCCCGGCGGAAGCAAGCGGACAAGGCAGAAAAAACCGCGCCGCGCAGGCCCGCGTCCGGTTGCCAACGTCGCTGATTAAAACCCGGGGTTCCGGACCACGCCGCCCTGCGCCATGGGCTACAGTTGCGCGCCCGAGGTGGCCCGCGGCAGGTACTGGCCGGCGCCCTGTTCGCCCACGTACTGACCATTCTTGTACGCCAGCTTTCCGCGCAGGTACACGGCCTCGGGCTGGCCTTGCAGCTTGAAGCCCTCGTAGGCGCTGTAATCCACGTTGTGGAACTGGTTGCGGACAGAGATCTCGCCCGCGGCCTGCGGATCAAAAATCACCACATCCGCGTCGCCGCCAATGGCCAGGCTGCCTTTGCGCGGGTACAGGCCGAAGATTTTCGCCGGGGCCGTGGCCACCAGGTCCACGAACCGGTTGAGGCTGATCCGCCCGGCGGCCACGCCGTAGGTGTAGAGCAGGTTGAGCCGGTCGCCCACCGAGGCGATGCCGTTGGGGATCCTCGTGAAATCGCCGCGCCCCATATCCTTTTGCCCTTTAAAATTGAACGGGCAGTGGTCCGTGGCCACGACTTTTATATAGCCTTGGCGCAGGCCTTCCCACATCTTGTCCAAGTGGTCGGCTGGCCGCAGCGGCGGGGACATCACCCACTTGGCGCCCTCGAAGTTCGGCTTCAAATACAGGTCGCTCGACAAGAGCAGGTACTGCGGGCAGGTCTCCGCGATCACCGGGTACCCGCGCGCCGTGGCTGCCTTGACCTGTTCCAGCCCGTCCGCGCTGGACAGGTGCACGATGTAGATGGGCTGGCCCGCGAACCGCGCCAACTGGATCGCCCGGCCCACGGCCTCTTCCTCGGCGATGGCCGGGTGCGATTCCCAATGGTATTGCGGCGTCAGCTTGCCCTCGGCGACAAACCGGGCGGTGAGCTGGCGGATCATATCGCCGTTCTCGGCGTGCACGGACACCATGCCCCCGTTGCGGCCCGCGGCCTGCAGCACGCCAATCAATTGGCCGTCGTCCACCTGGTACACGTTCTTGTATGCCATGAAACACTTGAACGAGGACACCCCCGCCTTGATGATCTCGGGGATCTCGGCGGCCACGGCGTCGCTGTACTCCGTGATGCACATGTGGAACCCATAATCCGCCACGGCCTTGGCCGCCTTCTCGCGCCAGGTGGCCAGCGCCTCGGCCAGCGGCCGGCCCTTGGGCGGCACGACAAAGTCGATGATCGTGGTCGTCCCGCCGCACAGCGCGGCGCGGGTCCCGGTGAAGAAGTCGTCCGCGCTCACCGTGCCCATGAACGGCAGCGCAAAATGCGTGTGCACGTCCACGCCGCCGGGCAACAGGTACTTGCCGGCCGCGTCGACCACCTGGTCGCCGGGCTGGGCCGGCAGGTCCGGCCCGATCAGCGCGATGGTTTCGCCGTCCACGCGCACGTCGGCCTTGAACGTGTCGGCCGCGGTCACCACGGTCCCGCCCTTGATAATCATGCCCATGTCAGGTCTCCTGGGTTACGGCAACAGCTTGGTCATGTCCTCGTAGGTTTCCGGCCGGCGGTCACGGTAGAACTGCCACTTGTCGCGGATTTCCTGGATCTGGTCGAGGTCGAGGTCCGCCACCACCAACTCGTCCCGGTCTTCGCTGCCCACGGACACCATCTCGCCGCGCGGGTTCACAAAATAACTGGTGCCGTAAAACTTGCCGATGTTCCAGGGCTTTTCCACGCCCACGCGGTTGTTGCAGCCCATGAAGTAGCCGTTGGCCACCGCGTGCGCCGGCTGCTCCAGCTTCCACAGGTATTGGGAAATCCCGGTCACCGTGGCGGACGGATTGAACACGATCTCCGCCCCGTGCAGCCCCAGCAGGCGCGCCCCTTCGGGAAAATGGCGGTCATAGCAGATGTACACGCCCACGTTGGCGTAGCGCGTCGGGAACACGGGATACCCCAGGTTGCCGGGCTTGAAATAGTATTTTTCCCAGAACCCGCCGACCTGCGGAATGTGGTTCTTGCGATACTTGCCCAGGAAGCTCCCATCCGCGTCAATCACCGCCGCCGTGTTGTAATACACGCCGGTCATGGCCTCTTCGTACAAGGGCACCACCATCACCATCCCGTACTTGGCCGCGTATTCCCGCAGCAAGGTCACCGTGGGCCCGTCGGGAACCTTCTCGGCCGTGCGGAACCACTTCGGGTCCTGGGCCGGGCAGAAGTACGGCGTGTTGAAAATCTCCTGCAACCCGAGGATTTGTACGCCTTGCTTGCCGGCCTGCTCGATCATCGGCAGGTGCTTGCGGAGCATCGCGTCCTTGATTTGGTCCATGGACCCCTCGCCCTCGTGCATCGGCAGGCCACACTGGATCAGACCGCATTTCACCATCCGCGCCATCGCCATCTCCTTGGTTGGAACGCCCCCGCGGCCCCGGCCAAGCCGGGCATCGGGGCGCATTTTCTATTGCATCGGACTATCGAGATTTGCTAGATAAAAGTAAAGATATTTTATCCTGCGTTCAACAGGGATCAAACAAAAGGCGGAACCCAATGAAATATGGCGATCTTGGCAACTTTATCGGCGGACACTGCTCCAACCCCGCCGGGCCGCGCGCCCAGTGCGTCAGCCCCGTGGACGGCACGGTCCTCTCCTCGTATCCCCAATCCGATGCCGCCGAGTTGGACCGGGCGGTTAAAGCCGCCCAGGCTGCGGCCCCAGCCTGGGCCGGGCGCACCATCAAGGATCGCGCCGCCATTTTCTACAAATATTATAACCTGCTCGCCGCCCGCGTGGATGATATTGCCGGCCTCATGCACGAGGAAATGGGCAAGGATCTCGGCGATGCCAAGGCCGAGGTGGCCAAGAGCCTTGAGCTGACCGAGTTCGCCTGCTCCATGCCGCAAATTGCCACCGGCGACAGCGAAGAAGTCAGCCGCGGCGTGGTCTGCCGGATCGACCACGTGCCCATGGGCGTGGGCGCCTCGATCGCCCCGTTCAACTTCCCCCACATGGTGGCGCATTGGACCATTCCCAACGCCCTGGTCCTTGGCAACACCATGATCCTCAAACCGTCACGCGAGGCGCCCCTGACGGCCCTGACCATGGCCCGCATGCTCAAGGACGCCGGGTTGCCCGACGGCGCGCTCAACGTCGTGCTCGGCGGCCGCGAGATCGTGACCGGTATTTGCGAGCACCCCAACATCCAGGCGGTCTCGTTTGTCGGGTCCACCAAGGTCGCGCAGATGGTGTACGCGACGTGCGCCGCCCGCGGCAAACGCGCCCTGGCCCTGGGCAGCGCCAACAACCACCTCGTCCTGTTGCCCGACGCCCACCCGGACAACGCGGCCGCCAACATCGCCGCCTCGTACCTCGGGTGCGCCGGCCAGCGCTGCATGTCCGCCTGCGTGCTCGTGGCCGTGGGCGACGCGGACGCCGTCATCACCCGCCTGGTGGAAGAGTCCAAGAAGTTCGTGCCGGGCGTGAACATGAGCGCCATCGTCAATGAAGAGGCCAAGAAGAGCATCACCGGCTTCATCGACCGCGCGGTGAAAGATGGCTGCAAGCTCCTGCTCGATGGGCGGCAGGCCAAGGCGCCCGCCGGCATGGAAAAAGGGAACTATCTCGGCCCGACCATCGTGGACAACGCGAAACCGGACATGGAGATCGCCCGCGAGGAAAACTTTGGCCCGGTGCTCACCATCCTGCGCGTCAAAACGCTCGACGATGCCATTGCCCTGGCCAACACCTCCCCCTACGGTAACGGCGCTTCCATCTTTACCCAAAGCGGCCGGGCCGCGGAAATCTTCTGCAACCGGATCGAGGCCGGCATGGTCGGCGTCAATGTCGGTGTGCCCGTGCCGCGCGAGCCGTTCTCGTTTGGCGGGTGGAAAGCCTCGATTTTCGGCGTGGGCGATGTCACCGGCAAAAGCTCCATCGGGTTCTGGACCAAGCTGAAAAAAATCTCGGTCAAATGGAATCCCGACAAGCCGGTAAACTGGATGGCATGACCGCCGCTTGGGTTATGGTCAAAGTTGTAGCCGCGGCGCTGTGCCGCCGCGTTTTCTGACGGTTTGTGTGGGTTAACAACAGTAAAGGGATCTTGATCATGAAGCTAAAAATAGTCGGTAGCCTGTTGCTGAGTGTGTTATGCGCCGGAACGTTGCTGGCGCAGGACGTTGTCCAGCCCATGTCCCTGCCCCCGGCCCCGCCGGAGGGCCTGAACGCCGCTGCCACCAGCGCGCCCGCGGAGCCAGCGCCCGCCGCGGTCCCCGAGGCCGCCGCCGCGGCCGCGCCCCAGTCCCGCCCGCGGATTGCCTGCGATCAGGCCACCTACAACTTCGGTACCGTGGACGAGTCCCGGGACATCACGCATGACTTCGTCATCAAGAATACCGGCGACTTGACCCTGGAAATCGCCAGCGCCCGGCCGGCCTGCGGCTGCACCGTGGCCAACATCTCGCGCAACTCCGTGCCGCCCGGCGAAACCGCCACCATCCAGTCCCGCCTCAGCCTGCGCGGCCGCCTCGGGCCAACCCGCAAGAACATCACGGTCGCGTCCAACGATCCTGACCAGCCGCAATTCATCCTCTGGCTCGAAGGCACCGTGGAGAAACCCATCGTGGTCGAGCCGGACCGCCTCTACCTGGGCCGCCTGGAAGCCAACCAGGCCGAAACCCGCACTGTCACGGTCAGCAGCCCCAATCAACCCCTGTTCCTGACCGGCCTGACCTCCACCGCGCCGTTCGTGGAAGCGCAGATGAAAACCCTGGAAGACGGCAAGCGCTACGAGATCACCATCACCACCAAACCCCCGCTGCCGTTCGGCGTTTCGCAGGCCAACGTGCAAGCCTTTGATACCAATACCGCCAAAACCGTGGATATCCCGGTCACCTTCGCCATCGAGGGCCCGCTGGTCGTGGCGCCCCAGGAACTGATTTTGCCGGCCGAGAGCGCGGCCCCCATCATTCGCTACGTCATCATCCGCCCCGGCACGGTCAGCCAGTTCAAGATCACCAAGCTTATCGCCCCCCGGCCGGACATCCAAACCCAGGTGACGCCGCTGGGTGACAACGGCTACCGCATCGAGATCAGCAACATCACCGCCCTCGCGGAGTTGAACGGCCAGGAAATGGTGATCGAGACCGATGCCCCGGGCATGGAGCCCATCAAGATCCCGTTCAAGCTGATGCCCTGATCCCCGCCCCGGCATGGTTCACAGCATCTCATGGCGGCCGTTGTTCGGGCTGGCGGTCCGCATGGGTACGCTTGTGGTCGTGGCGGCAGCGGTCGCTGCGCTGGCCAACCTGGTTTCTCCGCGCCGCATCGCCTGGGTTGAAGATTGGGGCCACTACGCCGAGGCCCTGGCCCGCGAACAAGGCATCGCGCTGTTGCCCCTGCGCCAGCTCCAGGCCCAACTGGCCGCGGGTAGCGTCATCGTGCTCGATGCCCGCCCCACCTCGGACTACGATGCCGGCCACATCGCCGGCGCCATGTCCCTGCCTTACGACGAGCGCGATGTCTATTTCGGCCAGTTGGCTCCGTTGTTCACTCCGGCCCAACCGCTGGTCACGTATTGCTCCGGCAACGCATGCGACGACGCCTTGCTGCTGGCCGCGTTCCTGCGCCAGCAAGGACTCACCAACGTATGGCTGTTCGCTGGCGGCTGGGAAGAGTGGATCCAAATTGTTACCACCAACGCGCCGGTTGGAGGCAAAGGCCCATGACCTGGCGCATTACGGCTGGGATTGCATCGCGTCAGAGTTCCGCCTTTAGGCGGAAGCTCTGGCCGGGCTTTAGCCCGCAGCCAGAATCGCGTCCTGAAGGACGCGCGGAACTTCCGGCTGAAGCCGGGACTCTTACCCGGCCCCAGAACCGACACGGGCGGCTCCGTCCGATTACACATTCTTGGGAGCCACTCGAAATAGTGAGGAATCTTTCAAAATTCTCTGCGTCCCTGCGTCTCTGCGGGAACATCCGGGTTTCTGACCAGCAGGCCAACTTCGGCCCTGTTATGCGTCGTGAGGCTGCTGCATGAGCGCCAGGTGGCAACAGATCCTGGCATGCGCCGCGATCGCCGCCCGCTGGGTCATGGGCCTGATCTTCATCGGCGCCAGCCTGTCCAAGATCGCCCATCCGCACGATTTTGCCGTGGCCGTGTTTCGCTACGATCTTGCGCCTTACGCCGCCATCAACCTGCTGGCCATCTTCATGCCGTGGCTGGAAATGACGACCGGCATCGTGTTGCTGGCTTGGCCGCGCATGCGTGCCGCGGCGGCAACCATCATGATTGGCATGCTGACCATGTTCACCGCGGCCATCATCATCAGCATGATCCGCGGCCTGGACGTTGCTTGCGGATGTTTCTCCGTGGATAGCGCCGTCGGCCACATCAGTTGGCTGAGCCTCCTGCGCAATACAACATTCATCCTGTTGTCTGCGCTGGCCTTTTGGCATGCTTGGACCGCATCCGCCCGCACCTGTAGCTCAATTGGACAGAGCTCCTGACTTCGGATCAGGAGGTTGCAGGTTCGAGCCCTGCCAGGTGCGCCATTCATCGTCAAGTGGTTGCGCAATTTTTTTTTACCCCCGTATCAATGGGTCAAAAACGGTTGGTTCTACAACTTTTCTCCGGCTTCATTGCCAGAAAGGGATTGCAGTCGACCGCCTTGCTCGGGCTGCGGTGGGAGTATGACTAACAAGATTCAAAGCACAAGCCGCCACACCGGCCGATTCCGACCGGCTCGTGTCTCGGCCCATGCCTGCAGAGTTGAATCGATTAAGACGATTATGGGTCGCGTGACCCACTAGCGAAGGCGTACAGACGATCGGCAAGATCTTTGATGAGTTTGACATGCGTGATAATCTTACGCCAGCGGACGGGAATACCCTCGCAACCGTAATAAGCGCCTGCCAACTGGCCATACACGGCGCCCGTGGTATCAGCATCATCGCCTAGGTTGACGGCCAGCAAAGCGCCGGACTCGAAATCAGTGGCCTTGTAAAAAGCCCATAGCGCAGCTTCCAGAGAGTTTACGACATAACCGCTACCCCGGATCGCTGGCGGTTTCTTCAGCTTGAATGATCCTTGGGCAATAGCCGTGATTTCGGGCGCCAACGCATGTTTTTGCCTATATCCGGGAATGGGGCTGTATCCTGCGGATAATAGCTCATCCTTGCTGGCGCCCCTGACCGCGCCGGCGATCAAACCGCCCAGATAACGGCAGGCGTCTACACAGGTCGGTGCTCCATGCGTGGTGCGGGAACTCTCGCCTGCGCGCTCGATAGCTTGCGCCGGGTCCGTGGCAAAAAAGAGCGGCACCGGAGCAAGCCGCATGATCGATCCATTGCCGGCTGAGCGCGGATCCGTCGACCCGCAGTACGGCCGATGGGTCTGTTCGAAAAGTTCAAGGGCGGTCCGGGTCGCATTGCCGATATCGAAACAGCGGCCGGTGCTGCTCAGGTGGCCCTGACGATACCAGCGGACATAGCGCGCCAACTGGTCCACAGGATCAAACGCCCGTTTCTCAACCAGGCTCTCCGCCAAGCACAGGGCCATGGACGTGTCATCGGTCCACTGGCCGGTTTTTAACGCGAACGGTCCGCCCCCGATAATGTCGGCAAGGGGCTTGAATGATCCCGGCGCCTTGAACTCGACCGCCGTTCCCAGCGCATCGCCGGCGGCCAGGCCCATAAGCGCGCCGCGGTAATTCTCCTCCTTCAGGTTGGTAAGCGCTGGCATGTTGCCTTGGAAATCTTCGGCATCGAGTTTCCTGCGTCAACTTTGCCAACCCGAACGGAAACGCACCTCAACGGATAACCCGACCCTTCCAAGAGATCGATAAATGCACGGATTGCTGGCCAGGCATCTTTGGGAGTCTGATTCGGTCTGCGTCGGGTTTCTTGGCAGGTAACTGTTTCCCAATAGCTGGCCGGTGCCATCACAACCATCGGGATGGGCGTGTCTTGGCCCGGTATTGTGAGTCCGTTCCCGGCCCAGGCGACAGACAGGTGGCTTTTAGGATCAGCAAAATTCTTTCTGACTGCAATGGCATAAGCGGCGGCTTCCATGATGGCGGCTATGAATTTTTGGCTTGGCTCTGTTTTGGCCTCGATCACCACGAGGTGGCCGCCCTTTGTTGCGCCGAGCATGTCGATTTCGCCCCAGCCCTTATCCGCGTTGGTGTCTTTTGTAAGCCACTGATACGAGACGATTCGCTCAAACGGATTTGAGGCGCTATCTGGTTGATCCCACTTGACCGTTTGATTCCAAGCTTCGTAACAAGCGCGCTCAAAATGTTTCTCGTTAAACAGGCGTTTTGATTTACCCTTGTTCAGTGCTTCTATCCCAGCACTGTTCCTTATTAAATCTTGAGGGGAGCGACGCTTGCTTATTCGTCTCAGCGGGGCATCTTCATAGGTTTTCTTGATCAATTGGTTGAACAACCGCGGGGATGCAAGCTGCTCGGCCTGCTGGCGCATAAAGCGCAATTGCACGAACCTTTTTTGCTCTTGGAACCCGGTGGCGGCCGTCATCACGTTCATTTCCCCTTTGGCTGCAGATGTCATAGGTTTATTTCTTTTCCGTCGGTTGCCACGATTGTTTGCGAATACAAATTACTAAATGCTGCAGGAACCTCAGTGTGTATAGGCACAACCATTTTCGGATGCAAGTCGCTAATCAGCCGCGTTATGTCCCCCCTATACAAATGCCCGCTGGTATGGCGTTCGATGAACCGGCCTTCGGCTAAATCCACAGCTGCGTGGACGGCCAGGAACTCCGGCCGGGACAAGTAGCCGCTCCAATAGGAGTGAATGCAAAGCACGCCAGACGGCAGGGCGTTATTGAAGTCATGCGTCAGCATGGACGGGCGGAATAGCATGACGTAGCGCTGCGGGTTGCGCAAGATCTCGGCCAGCGGTATTTCGTTGTGAACATACTTGCGCGCCACCTTGTCGATGCGCGTCTGTCGCTGGGGGCCAAAAATGCGTACTTGGGGCGAAGCGGGACTTGGAATCGATTTCACTGCGGCTGCCACCATGTGGAGTATAAAGGCCATGTAATGATCGATAGCCAGCAGCCGGCCGGCGTGGATTGCGGCCTTGAAGAATGCCGCGAACCGATCAAGATTGGCTGGGGCGAAACACGCCAGTACCAGGCCGGGTGCAGCACGGACATCCGCGGCAATTTGCCGGGCAAGAGTTGCTTCCGACGGGCCGCGAACGTGGTCGGCTGGGATATGGGTCCCTTCGATCAGCAGCGCATCAATGGTGCCGCCCAGATCAGCGACCAGGTTCCGGGCCATGCCGGGCTTGCGGCCATGAAGACGAAGGTCCCCGGTGTAAAGGAGGCGGCGCTGGTCGCCTTCGATCAAGAACGCCATGGCCCCGTACACCGAATGATCCACGGGATATCCCGTGACCTTCAAACCGCCCACAGGATAGGGGATTCGCGGTTCCAGGATAAACTGCTGTCCGCGGAGAATGCGCGGATGCCGGGCGTACACGGCGCCGGCTTGGAGAATCTTGCTGGTGCCCCGGCTCATCCAAACCTGGGTGCCGGCGGGGACGTGGTCCAGCAAGCCGCTGTGATCCAGATGAGCATGAGATAGCAAGACCGCGGCTACCGGCGGCTCCTTGGCAAACAACGACTTGACGATTGGATCTGCCATGCGCGTCTTAGAATCACGCGACGGGGCCGGGGCCAACTCAAGGGGGAGCCCCACGTCGATGATCAACTGCGTTGCGCCACAGGCCACTTCCACGCAGTTACCACCGATTTGACGTGCACCGCGGTGGATCGTCAGTTGCATGGCAGTACCCCTCGTATTTGTTGCGTGGCTTCTGCCAGGTTTTTTAAGGACTCCCGCAGCACGGGTGGATTAAAGCCCTCGTCAAAGATGTTGATGGTCAGGTGCAGCGCGATCGTCTGGCGGTTCACGTCGGGATCGATGGACAGAGCAATGCCACGCGTGGCGACGTTCCGCACGATGGTGTTGGACTTCCGGCGGAAGTCCATTTCGTGCTGCGCGGGAATCTCGATCAGTTGGCCGATGCGAAACCCCGGTTCGTCCCAGCCCCTGGAAATATAACCCCAATCTAGGCCCGCATGCTTGATATCGAAATATATTTGCAGTGCATTGTTATATAGCTCATTGGACAGATCGAGTTCCAGTTCAGCAGCCAGGTGCATGATCCATCGCTTGTGCCGATAGTGGCCGGCGCATTGCCCAAGCAACTGCTCGGCATTTTTCGGTGTGGGGGCCACGGTCTCCGTCATGCTCAGCAGTATGCCGCGCGCAGCGGCCAGGTCGGTTCCTTCCGTCTTTTCTTCATTCCAACGCATCTTGTCTCTCCTATTATTCGGCGCCGTCATCATGACGGGCCGTATTATAGGAATACGTAAAAAAAGAAAATTCCCTCGGAGATTATTGCACTATATTCAGCCTCGGCACCAATATTTGGCACAGATATTGCTATTGGCGAGTGGTTTTGCCAATCACCTGGAACGGCTGATCGGTATTATCGCCCTGCTACCATGACGTGCTGTTGCTTCAGGATACCCGGACCAACTTGCGCTCTACCGACGCGGACAAGGCACCCGGAACTTGCCGCATTGACAATTGAGTATACGTATATCGGCATTCCAGGCCCGAATCCACAATTGACACGCGCGGGCCGCGTATTATTAATCACACCGTGAATAGATTTATTCCAAGGTGGATTCGCGAGCAGGCAGAACTGGCGTTGCGGGTCATGCCGGTCGTGGTCATCGGCGGTGCGCGCGTTGAGCGAAGTGGCCGGCCTGCCGGATTTTCAGCGCATGATGCGTATCGCCGCGCAACGCACCGGCCGCCTGATTAACCAGTCGGAGATCGCCCGCGATGCCGGCCTGGCCCAGGCCACCTGCCACCGCTATCTGAACCTGCTGGCAACCGGGTTCCAGATTGTGCGGCTGCCACCCTATGCCGCCAACCCCACCAAGCCGCTGGTCAAAAGCCCTAAGCTGTTTTGGGGCGATACCGGCGTGGCGGCCTGGCTGGCCGGAATAGAGAATCCCACCGCGTTGCAGCAGCGTGCTGACGCCGGGTTTTGGTTGGAGCAGGCTGTGTTCCAGACCCTGCAGTCCTGGCGCGGGATCGCCCCTTCGCGGCGTCGCCTCAGCTATTGGCGCACCCGTGGCGGCGACGAAGTGGATTTTATCCTTGAGCAGGACCAGACCTGCGTGGCCATCGAGGTTAAGACAGGCGCGCGGGTCACCTTGGACGATGCCAGCGGCTTGCGGCGTTTTGCCGATTCCGTGTCGCGCTCCGGTCAATTCGTGCGCGGCGTCGTGTTGCATGGCGGCACGGATGCCCGACCGCTGGCCAGTAATATGGACGCCCTGCCGCACTCGGTTTTACTCCCTGACATCAACGGACGCAGATGAAAGGCCGGGCCTCTATCCGCGAAAACCGCGGCGGATTTTGTTCTACATTTTTTCTACGTTTCACCATGTGGCAACGGGTTGCGGGCGTGCAAAAAGCCCAACAAAAGGGCCATCAGCAAATTGGATGATCGTGATTTCCTCGGGCTCTTGTTATGCCATTGACCGAGCGCCACGCTGATCGCCAACCGGCATGTGCGCGCCAGCGAGGTGGAACAGTCGGCCC
>CAZAYP010000061.1:0-33575 GCA_964489425.1 uncultured Verrucomicrobiota bacterium
CGTACCGGGGCATTGCCATCGCCCAGGAGTTCGGCAACGAGGGCCAGTTGATCCTGTGCCGGCCGGCCATGCTGGGCAACATCACGGCGTAACAATCCCAAGGAGATCATGACATGAGCAGACTTTCTTCCATCAGTTCCAGCCCCATGCTGCGCGAATTTGCCCAGGGTGCGGCACAAGATTCAATAATGCCCGTGGCCGATTTCATCGCGCCCACGGTCCCGGTGCCGACCAGCACCGGCCGGTACAAGGTCTACACCGAGAAGAACCGGTTCCGCATCCCCAACACCCTGCGCACGCTGGGCGGCCGGGCCACGGAACTGCGGTTCGAGGCCACGGACGCCACGTTCAACTGCGAACCCCATGCCCTGGACTACCCGGTGGACAACCTGGAGCAGCTTGAGGCTGAGGGGCTGGAGAACGTGCTCCGCGAGGGCGCGGTGGCCGTGGCCGAGGTCGCGGCCCTGGCGCACGAGAAGACCGTGATCGACGCCGCGATCCAGGCCGTGGGCACCGTCACCGACAAGGTCTGGAACGACGCGGCCGACCCGGTGGCCGACGTGGACGCCGCGATCCTGAACGTGATCCGCACCTGCGGGTACGGCTCGCTCATGGGCGTGGGCGTCGTGTTTGGTGCCACGGCCTGGAGCATCTTCAAGAACCAGTCCAAGGTCCGCGGCCGGTTCGTGGTGGGCGCGGGCAGTCGCAGCGGGGTGGGCTTGGCCGTGCCGACCGAGCAGTCGGCCAACCAGATGTTCATCGGCACGCCCGAGGTGCGGACTTCGTACATGGTGTATGACGCCCAGCCCGAGGGCAAGCCCGCGTCCCTGAACTTCGTCCTGGACGCGGCCGTGCTCATCTTCGCCCGCAAGGCCAATCCCACCCGGCGCGACCCGTCGTTCATGAAGACCTTCCGGCTCATGGACAAGTACATGGTGCCGGGGTCGTACCTGCGCGACGACGGCCGCGTGGAAGTGGCCAAGTTCGACTGGTCCGAGGACGTGAAAGTGATCAACGCGGCCGCCGCCTGCCGGCTGAACGTCGCCGCGGCGTAGGGGGAGAGCACGCGTGAACTGGGTGGTCCTGGACGCGGCGCAGGTCCTCAAGGATTTTCCCACGGACCTCAAGCCGTACTATGACAAGTGGGTGGCCGAGCATCCCGACAAGGCCGGCCGGCTGGCCGAGATCACCCAGCGCACCGTGGCCGAGTTCCGGGACGCCATTGCGTCCAACCCGGCCAACCAGCTTGACCCGGACACCACCAAGGTGCCGGAAAGCTGTCTGCGCAGCGCCGAGACCATTGTGCTGTTCAACCTGATGATGGAGATGGGGCAATCCATCAAGGAGGAAGCCCAGGAGAGCATGACCCGGGCGGAAATCTTCCTGCGCCAGATCGGGTACAAGCACTTCCTGACCACGGCAGACGCCACGGGCGGCCCCACGCCGCTGTACGTGGTGCTGGCCGAGCATGCCCCGAGGGCCTTGCCATGTATCGGCTGATCATACTGGTTGTTGCGATGGCTTTTCCCTGCCTGGCCGGTTGGGTGGACCCTGACCGGCCATACCAGGAGACGGACCCTGTCTGGGCCGCGGCATCGAACGCGGTGCAGTCGAATATCTGCGCCAAGCTGGCCAGCAACGTGTGGGCGCAGGCTGACTCCACCACCAACTATGTTCGCAGGACCGGCGACGCCATCCCCGGCAGCTTGGCCGTGGGCGCCATCAGCGCGGCGGTATGCCGGGCCGGGGCGTTCGTGGTCAACGGCGTCACCGGCGCAACATGCCAGGTCACGGTCATCACCAACATCGTGATCCAGTACAAGAACCCCGGCACCATCACCAACCTGGTGTTGGAACCCGTCACGCTGACGTTCACCAGCGGGATCAAACAGTGAGGGCGTAATGACCGACTACGTCTCTGTACAATAAGGCTATATTGTTGAAATATATGCTGTATTGTGTGCTTTTTGTGTGCTTTAATATGGGGGTATGCAGCATGAAAACGCACACACAAGAAAGGCCCTGAACATGACCAGAAAAAGCCGTCGGGGATACCTATATCGCCGGGGAGCGATCTGGTGGCTCCAGTATTCCGTGGCCGGCCAGGTGATCCGCGAGAGCCTGGAAACCACCAACAAGGCGGAAGCCGAAAAGCGCCGATTCGAGAAGATGCGCCCCCTGATCGCCGCTGAGAAGGCAGACGCCCTGGCCGTGATCGCCGCCCGTATGGATACCGCCAAGCTGGCCGCCGCCAAGTTGGCCGACGAAGCCAACCCGCCGTTGACCCTGGCCCAATCTTGGGACGCCTACGTGGCGGCGCAGAATCGAAACCGCCCCAGCGCCCGCGTCCTGGCAAGCTACGGGTCCTACGTCGTCGAGTTTAGAACATGGCTGCAAGAACACCATCCCAATGTGGCTTTCTTGCGCGACGTAACGCCCGAGATGGCGGCCGGTTACTTTTCGGCATTGGATGCCCGCAACCTCACCTCCAGCAGCATCAACAAGCGGATGTTCTTGCGAACCTATTTCAAGGTCCTGGCCAAGCCCGGCCGTATCCCGGCCAATCCGTTTGAGGAGATCGCCCTCCGGCGGCGGCGCTGCGAAACCAAGCGGCCGTTGACCGTGGAGGAGATCAAGCGCGTCATTGAAACGGCCGAGGGGGAAATGAAGACCCTGTTCATGCTTGGCACGTTCACCGGCCTGCGGCTGGCCGACTGCGCCACGTTGCTGTGGTCGGAAACCGACCTTGACCGGGGGATCATCCGCCGCATCCCGCGGAAAACGGCCCGGACCGGCCAGGTGGTCATCATCGGGATTCCTGCCATCCTCGGGGAGCACCTGGCCAAGTTGCCACGCCAAGGACCGTTCGTCCTGCCTGAGATCGCCGAATTTCACCGGACCCGCCTCACCGCCTTGAGCTTTACCATCCAGGCCCACCTCAAGCGGTGCGGTATCCAGACCGTCAAGGAAGGTACGGGGCCGGGAACCGACAAGCGGGGGGTGAGCATAGCCGGGTTTCATAGTCTGCGGCACAGTTTCATATCCATGCACGCCCAGGCCGGCACCCCGCAGGCCGTGTTGCAGAAGCTGGTCGGACACGGCAACCCGATTATGACCGAGCATTACACCCATATCTCCGAGAGCACCGCCAGGGCCACGGCCGCGGCATTGCCGGCCATCGTGGGCGATGGTGGACCAGTCAAGGCGCTGCCCGCCGCGCGCATGGTGCCGGCCTATGAAATCCGGGCTCTGGCGGAACGGCTGTCGGCGAAGAACTGGGCCGAAATCAAGGCAAAGATGATGGCACTGTGATTGTTGGGGAGCAGTAACCCCACGAGGAAGGAGAAGAAAGAATGCGGAGATATCAACAAAGGGGGCTGGCGTTCGTGGGCGCCGGTTTCAAGGACCACAAGACAAGACCGGGGCTGAGCGCAATGCCGGCACTCGGTGCAAGCAAGGGGCCTCTATGAACGACAACCGTTTATCCATGGCCCGAATGGCGTTGAACCAGTTGAGCCGGAAAGACCGGCTGACCCTGCTGCGGGAGCAGGGGCTGATTGGCGATGAAGCTCACTCCCCATCCAAGGAAGCCCGCCTGCTGCGTCGGCGGGAAGTGGCCCAGCGCCTGTCGGTCAGCCTACGCGCTGTGGACAAATGGGCCAAGCAGGGGCTGCTGACCCGGCGTGTACTGCCTAGCCGGGTGCGGGGTTGCGGATTTTCGTCGGTCGAGGTTGAGCGGCTGATCCTGAGGGGGGCGGTGCTGCCGGATTCCAGCTGCGGCAAAGACGCCGGTCAGCAAGCAGTTCTTGCAAGTGGCAACTCTATTGTTATAGGGTGCAGACCATAAAAATTGTCTGGTGGTTGTGAAATCACGGGCGAAGCAAAAGACATTTGGAATGACTCAGTGGTTCAGTTGGGGAGGGATCGGCCGACAGAGCCCGCACAACAACCGGAGCAACCTCGCGAGGAGCAAAAAACGGAACATGGAGAAGCCCATGCGATATAGCATCAATAAGTATAGGATGATGATGGGGTGGATGGTGCTTTGGGCTGCTACGGCCGGCTGGAGCCAAGACTTGGAGGACATCCGTTCGCGCGGAGTGTTGCGCCACTTAAGCATCCCCTATGCCAACTTCAATTCCGGGGCGGGCGACGGTTTGGATGTCGAGCTTATCCGGAAATTCGCCGAGCACCTGGGCGTCCGTTACGAATACGTTCCCGAAACCTGGGCGACCGTGTTCGGCGATCTGACCGGGCAGATAATCAAGCCTGCCGGAACCAATATTGAAGTGCTTGGCGCCACGGAAATTAAGGGCGACGTGATCGCCAACGGCGTCACGGTCCTGCCTTGGCGGGAACAAGCGGTGGCTTTTTCGAAGCCCACGTTCCCCACCCAGGTGTGGCTGGTCACACTGGCCGAGTCGGGCTTGCCGCCCATCACACCCAGCGGCGACTTGAAGGCCGACATTGCCGCCACGCGCCGTTTGATCAAGGGGAACCACGTGATGGGCAAGTCCGGCACGTGCTTGGATCTCTCGCTCTATGATGTCGAGGAAGCCGGCGCCACGGGGGTCAACTTTGAGGGCGGGCTGAACGAACTGGCGCCGGCCCTGCTCAATGGCGAAAGCCAATTATTGCTGCTGGACGTGCCGGACGCCCTCGTGGCGCTGAACAAATGGCCGGGCAAGATCAAGGTGCTCGGCCCCATGTCCGGAATGCAGGACATGGCGGTCGCCTTCCGGAAAACCTCTCCGCAACTGCTGGCGGCATTCAACGAGTTTCTCGCCCAATGCCAACGGGACGGCACGTACCTGCGCTTGGTCCGCCAGTATTACCCGGACGTGTTTGCCTACTATCCCGTTTTTTTCACGGACTGCAAGTAACCGGCTGGCATGACCACGGTCACCCAGCGCACTGAACGGATCAGCAGCGCGCTGCTGACCGGCGCCAACTTGCTCATCATGGCCTACGTGGCGTATCTCCTGATGGCCAATATTGCCTCGCAACGCACGTTGAGAAGCTCGGCCGAGCAGCGGTTCACCCACATGGTGGAGAAGCAAGCTGAGACCATTGGCTATTACCTGGCCGAACGCCAACGCGACGTGGATCGGCTGGCGGCGAACCTGGAAATCCAAACCTATTACCAAAACAAGGCGCTTGGCATGTCCTTGCAGTACGGCTTGCGGGCAAGTTTGACTCAAATTGGAAAGGTCTTTGAGAATTTGCTGGCGGAGCGCCGAATGACCGGCGCGCCCCTGTTCACGTCGCTGCGGCTGGTCGCGCCGGATGGCGCCTTGCTGGTTGACCATGACCTGGTGTTGGCCGAAGGGAGTCGGGTGGCCATGGACGGTGCCAGCCTGACGACCACCATGCAGGGGGTGACCGCCGGCCCGCAACCGCTCATCCAGATAACGGCGCCAGTCTATTTCAAGTCGCGCTTGGCTGGCTACGTGCTGGCCGCGTTCCCGCCCGAGGCGTTGTTGGCGTGGGTCAATACCGAGGCCCGCGCCAGTTCCGCGGCCTGGCTGGGATTGTATGGCGGCGACCAACTGCTGCAGAGTTCGCCGGCCACGGCGTGGCCCATGGCTTCCCGCGCGTTGGCTGCGGCGTCGACGCGTTCCGTGTGCTATTGTTCAGATCGAATCGCTTACCTGTGTGCGGTGCCGCGCACGCCCTTCCGGATCCTGGTGGCCGTGCCGGCGGCGGCGGTCGTCGGCACGCTGGCCCCGTGGCGGCTGGCCCTGGGCGTGGGCGCGGTGATCGTGGCGGTCCTGTTCATCCTGATTGGCCGGGTGCAGCATGCCCAGCGCCGGCGGTCGGCCGAGCAGTTGGCGGCCCAGCAGGAACGATTGGCCGGCATCATCGAGGGCACGAACGTCGGCACCTGGGAGTGGAATATAGAAACCGGGGAAACCGTGTTCAATGAGCGCTGGGCGCAAATCGCGGGCTATGCGCTGAAGGACCTGGCGCCCACCACCATCCAGACTTGGATGAACCTGGCGCATCCGGATGACCTTAAAAAGAGCGAAGCCCTGCTGCGGCAGCATTTCGCGGGCGAACTGCCCTATTACGAGCTGGAATGCCGCATGAAGCACCGGAGTGGCGACTGGCTTTGGGTGCATGACCGCGGCAAGGTCACGCACCGTTCGGCGACCGGCGCCCCGTTGCGCATGGCCGGCACCCACAGCGAGATCAGCAACCGCAAACGGATTGAAGAGCAACTGGCGCAACGCACCGCGCTGCTCAGCAATCTGCTCGATTCCATTCCCGACCTGATTTTTTTCAAGGATGTGAACGGAGTGTATCTGGGTTGCAACATCCATTTTGCGCAGTTCGTGGGGCGCCCGCGCGAACAGGTCGTCGGCTTCACCGATAACGACCTCTTTTCAAAAGAAATCGCGGATTTCTTCCGCGAGAATGATCGCATCATGATGGCACAGGGTGCGGCCCGCCATAACGAAGAGTGGATGGACTACCCAGACGGCAGGAAAGTCCTGCTTGACACCCTGAAAGCCCCCTTGCGGGACGCGGGGGGAGGCGTCATCGGGTTGCTGGGCGTCTCGCGAGACATCACCGAACGGGTGAAAGCCGTGACGGCGTTGAAGGAGAGCGAGGCGAATTTCCGCACTTTTTTTGAATCCATAAGCGACATGATTTTCGTGGGAACACCGGACGGCAAGATCCTCTTCACGAACAGCGCCGTGTCGCACAAGCTCGGTTACAGCGCCGAGGAACTGTTGTCCCTGCATATCCTGGATGTCCATCCCGCCGACAAACGGCAGGAGGCGGAGGCCATTTTTACAGCCATGTTCCGGGGCGAACGCGCCACCTGTCCGCTGCCGCTGGCCAGCAAAGACGGCCGGTGGGTGCCGGTGGAAACCCGCGTCTGGTTCGGTAAGTGGAATGGCGCCGACTGCATCTTCGGCATCTCCAAGGATTTGACGGCGGAACAAGAAGCGCAACAGCGCTTTGAGCGGTTGTTCCGCAACAACCCAGCCCTCATGGCGCTTTCGGAGGTTCCGGAGCGGCACTTCACGGACATCAACGACGCTTTCCTGGTGGCGCTCGGGTACTCCCGTGGCGAGGTGATCGGGAAAACCGCCGACGAGCTCAATCTGTTTGTACACCCCAACCAACAAGCTTTGGTGACGGAGCAGTTGAGAAACCATGACCGGGTGGCCGGCTATGAACTGCAAGTGCGATGCAAGGACGGACGCTTGCTGGATGGGCTGTTCTCCGGCGAAATCATCAACAGCCAGGGCCGCCAATTCTTTCTGACCGTGATGATCGATATCACCAAGCGCAAAAGCATCGAGCGTCAGTTGAGTCAACACGCGCGCATCGAGACGCTCATGGCAACCACGTCCATGCAGTTCATCAACCTCAAGCCCGACGAGACGGAGTCCCGCATTCAAGGCGTCTTGCGCGAGGTTGGCGAGTTGATCGCCGTGGACCGGGTCTACGTGTTCGCCTATTCGCCCGACCTGGCCGCCTGTTCCAACATCTACGAGTGGTGCGCGCAGGGCATCGAACCCCAGATCGCCAACCTGCAGAACGTGCCCTCCAGCCTGCTGCCGTGGTGGACCAAGCAAATGACCGCCTTGCGGAACATCAGGATCCCCGCCGTGACCGATCTGCCGCCGGAAGCTGGGGCCGAGCGTGAATTCCTCGAATCGCAAGGCATCCAGTCCCTGCTGGTCGTGCCCCTCTCCTGGGGCGGGCAGCTTGAAGGCTTCATCGGCTTCGACTCGGTCCAACAGAAAAAGAACTGGACCGAGGACGACGTGGCGCCGCTGGAACTGCTGGCCGGGATTGTACATAACACCATCAAGCATAGGGAAGCCGAGTTGCAACTGCGCGAACTGAATGCGACCCTGGAACGTCGCGTCGACGAGCGCACCCGTGAATTGCAGGCCGCCCAGGCCACGCTGTTTCTGCAGGACAAGATGGCGTCGGTCGGACAGCTGGCGGCCGGCTTGGCCCACGAGATCAATAATCCCGTCAGCTTTGTGGCCACGAACATGGCTACTCTGGAAGAGAATATTGCCTATCTTCAGGAGTTGTTGTCTGGATACCGGGAGTTGGCCCGCGAAGGCGATCTGGCCACGGCCGCGCCGGCCCGCCGGGAGAAACTGGCCCGTTTGAGCCGGCGCGAACAGGAAACCGCCCTGGATTTCATTGTCCAGGACCTGCCGAAACTGTTCGCGGAGTCCCGCGATGGCTTTCGCCGCATTACCACCATCATCAACAGCATGCGGACCTTCGCCCGCAAGGATACCGCCGACGCCTTCAGCCCGTACGACCTGAACCGCGGGGTTGAAGACACCCTGGTGATTGCGCGCAATGCGTATAAGTACAACGCGGATTTGAATCTCCAGTTGGGCGAGATCCCCGAGGTGCCCGCCGTGGCCGGCCAGATCAACCAGGTCCTGCTGAACCTCCTGGTGAACGCGGCGCAGGCGCTGGCCGGCCGGCCGGCCGACGCGGTTAAAGGGGTGATCACCGTGCGGACCTGGCAGGCCGCCGCGATGGTGGTTGGCGAGATCGCCGACAACGGGCCCGGCATCCCCCCGGGTCTGGAGCGCCAGATCTTTGATCCTTTCTTCACTACCAAGGCGCCCGGCGAGGGGACGGGGCTGGGTCTGAGTATTTCCTATGACATCATCGTGAACAAGCACCAGGGCCGGCTGACGGTGCGCAACCAGCCCCAAGGCGGCGCCTGTTTCCGCATCGAGTTGCCGGTGCAGCGCGCGGTCCCGCAATCAGCGCCCGACGGGGAAGAACCTTCATGAGCCAACCCACCATTCTTTTTGTGGACGATGAGCGCAACGTACTGACATCGCTGGAGCGGCACCTGCTGCGCGAGCCGTACCGCAAGCTGTTTGCCAACAGCGCCCGCGAGGGGCTGGACCTGATGGCGCGGGAGCGCGTCCAGGTGGTCGTCACCGATATGCGCATGCCGGAAATGGACGGTCTGGCCTTTCTTAAAGAGGTGCGCGCCCATCACCCCCACGTGGTGCGCATGGTGCTCAGCGGCACCCCGGAAATCCAGCGCGTCATCGCGGCCATCAACAGCGGGGAGATTTACCGCTACCTGACCAAGCCCCTCAGCGAGCTGGGCGAATTCCGCGCCATCCTGCGCCAGGCGCTGGAATATCACGAGTTGCAGCAACGCCAGGCGGAGTTGCTCAAGGAGCTGGCGGACAGCAACCGGGAACTGTCGCGCTGGCAGACGCGCATGGCCCACGAACTGCAGGTAGCTGGGCAATTGCAGCGGCGCTTGCTGTTGACCGAGCCGGTGTTGGCCCCGGACTACGAGGCGCGCTTCGCCTACCGGCCCAGCCTGACGATCGGCGGCGATTTCTTCGACGCCTTGACCTGGCCCGATGGCCGCCTTTGTCTCTACGTGGGCGACGTCTCCGGCCATGGCGTGGCGTCCGCCCTCATCTCCACCCTGTTGAAGATGACCACCACCGATCTGGCGCGCACCCACATCGCGGCCGGCCCCGCCGCCATCTGCCGGGAGCTCAACCGCTACATGCACGAGCATGTCCAGAACACCGAGCTGTTCGCGACCCTGTTCCTGGCGGTGTATGAGCCCGCCCAGCGCCAGTGGCGGGCCTGCAACTGCGGGCATCCCCTGCCCATCCTGCTGGGCGCCGACGGCGCGCCGCGCCCGGATGTCATCCCCGACGAGGGCGATTTGCCCATTGGCATGGTCAATGATCCCGGCCACTTTGGCGCGGATGTTGAAATCACCTGGTCTGGCCAGGCCGGCGATGTTTTACTGCTGTATACGGATGGCCTGTTGGAAGCCCGGCACCGCGAAACCCGCGCCGCCTGCGGCATGGAGCAATTAATGCGCCTGGCCGGCGCGATGGTGGCGCGCGAAGTGCTGTTCCCGCAACCCGGGGCCCTGCTGGAACAGATGGCGGGCCTGGGTTACCAGCTGGATGACGACGATTGCTGTGCCGTTACCGTGCGCCTGACCCGGCCCGACGAGGTGCTATTGCGGCGCACCGTGGAGGTCCGCCTCGAAACCGTCAACGCGGAGGCCGCCGCCTGCGAAGAAGCCCTGCGGACGGCCACGTGGCCCGAACCCGCAGCCATGGCTGTGCGCCTGCTGTTCATGGAATACGGCGTCAACCTGGTCCGCCATGGACCTGCACAACCGAGCGCGGAGTTCCAGTATTGCCTGCAACTGCGCGGTGAGTTCTGCCACCTGCAAATCCGTGACAGTGGCCCGGCCTGGGATTTGCCCGGCCGCCTGGCGCGCCGCGGCGCCACGCTCAACGATGCCGAGAGCGGCCGCGGCCTGGACATCATCCGCGCGATGGCGGCGCATATTGATTTTTGCCGCCGGGAACCCTATACTTATGCCCGTTTTATTGTGGCCCGCCAATACCAGGGGGCCCAGGAACAAGCCTGACGATGGAAGAATGATCAACGACACGATTTATCAAGCGCGGGCGGCGCTGTTCGCGGAACTGCGCTGGCCCGTGTCGCGGGCCGATGCGCGGCGGCTGCGGCGCCGGCAGTACCTGAAGTTGCGCCTTTGGGAGTTCAACCTGCTGGCGCTGTTCCTCGTCAAGCGCGTCATCGATGTGGCGGCCTCAGCGTTGGGGTTGCTGGTCCTGGCCCCGGTATTCCTGGCCGTGGCCGCGGCCATTCTCGTCGAGGACGGTTGGCCGGTTTTTTACGCCCAGCAACGGGTCGGCCTCAACGGCCGGCTGTTTCCCTTTTACAAATTCCGCTCCATGCTGCGCAACGCCGACCAGATGAAGGACCAGCTCCTTAAACAAAACGAGTCCGGCGACGGCGTGATCTTCAAAATGAAGCGCGACCCCCGCGTGACCCGGGTGGGCCGGTTCATCCGCCGGTTCAGCCTGGACGAGATGCCCCAGCTGCTGAACGTGCTCACCGGCGACCTGACGCTGGTAGGTCCGCGGCCACCGGTCCCGCGCGAGGTGGCGCTATATACCCTGGCGGAACGTAAGCGCCTCCACGTCAAGCCTGGCCTGACCTGCTTTTGGCAAATCCAGGGCCGGTCCGAAATTCCCTTCCATGAGCAGGTGCGGCTCGATCTGCTGTATATCCACAGCCAAAGCCTGCGGCAGGACTTTATCATTCTGATCAAAACCATTCCCGCGGTGTTATTGGGCCGGGGGGCTTACTGATCACAGACGGGTCGCCAACCATCAAACGAGGAGAATCCGCCATGCAAGTAGAAATGAGAAACGATGGGAACCTGGCTATCCTGCGCCAGACAGGATCCCTGAACGCTGCCGTGATCGACCCGGTGCGCGACGAGTGGTTCAAGTGGCTTGAAGGCGCCCAGAATGTGCGCAATGTCATCCTGGACTTGAGCGCCGTGGAGTTCATCGACAGCTCGGGCATGGGCCTGCTGATCGCGATGCTCAAACGCATCACCCCGCGCGGGGGCGACCTGAAGATTGCCGGGTTGCGCAAAACCGTCCGCATGGTTTTTGAAATCACCCGCACCTACAAAATATTCGAGATATTTGACACTGTGGAGGAAGCTGTCCGCGCGACGCCATGAAAGCCGTGATCCACTGCGGCGGGCAGCCCGCCTGGGCCGTGACCCTGGGCGATGCTGTCTGGTCCCTGCTGCCGGTGGGCAACCGGCCCCTGCTCGAATACTGGCTGGAACTCTGCGCCGAGTTGAAGATCGACGAGGTGCGGCTCGTGCTGGGGCATGGCGCGGAGTTTGTCGAGGCGTATGCCGGCGCGGGCGAGCGGTGGGGCCTGGCCATATCCTACAGTTTCTTGAAAGACGATCAGCCGCCGGCCGCCTTTCTGCGGCGTGCTCCGGAGCTGTGGCGGGCGGGCTTGCTTTTTGTGGGCGCGCCGGCCTTCCCCCGCCGCGTGCCCGATCGTTTCGCATGGCCAGCCCACCCGCCGCCGGCCATGGTGGCGCGGGCTGCGGGCGGGCCACTGCAATGCCTGTGGGCCGCGGCCGGCGCGGCGCTGGACCATTTCTGCGCCAGCGGACAACTGCCCGGCGACTTTGGCGCCGCGTGGGCCGCGGTGGGGCTTGAAATCCAGCCCATCGGTTCGGTGCGCGACTACTATGAATTAAACATGCGCCTGGTGCGGGGCGAAATCACCCGTTACCTGGCGCCCGGCTACTATGCCGCGGATGGTGCTTACATCGGCTATAACGTCATCATCCCGCCGGCGGCGCAGGTTCAGCCGCCCCTGATGGTGGGCAACGACAGCCGCCTTGCGCCGCTCTGCGCGGTCGGCCCAGACGCCATCCTGGGCGCGCGCGTGGTGGCCGACCGCCAGTGCCTCCTGACCCGCTGCGTGGTCTTGGACGGCACCTACATCGGCCCCGGCGTGGAAATCGACGGCAAGATCGTGGCCGGCCGGCGGGTCGTGGACCCGGAGAGCGGCGCCGTGGCCGACATCGTCGACCCGTGGCTGCTGGCGCCCCTGAGGGCCGCCGGGCACCTGCGCGATGCGGCGCGCGCCATCCTGGGCTGGCCCGTGGCCCTGCTGCTGGCCCTGCTGCTGGTCAGCCCCTTTGCGCTGCTCTACCCGCTGGCACGGCGCGGCGGCGGGCACTTCGTCCGGCGGCCGGCGCGGGGCACGCGCGGCCTCACGCTGGAGTTCCCGGAGTGGCGGGCGCCGCCAACGAGCACGGCCGGCACACGCTGGTTCACGGCCCTGGGCCTGGACCTGCTGCCACGCCTGGGGCTCGTCCTGATCGGCCGGCTGTGGCTATGCGGGCAACCGCCCCTGCGCAGCCCCGCGGAAGATGACCTGCTCGGCGAACTGCCCCATTATCATCCCGGCGCCGTGAGTTACGCGGATTTGCGGACCGCCCACCCGGCCCCTGGCCAACGCGAAATCGAAGCGCGCTATTATGCCCACCAGCATTCGCCCGGCACGGATGCGCAGATCCTCTTGCGCTTTTTCTGGCGGCGTTGGTTCGGGGCGCTGACGGACTACGCCGCCGCCCAACCCGGGCCGGAGGCCCTTCGCCCGTGAACCTGGCGATCGTCATCATCAATTTTAAAACCCCCGCCTACACCGAGGACTGCCTGCGCACCCTGGCGCCGGAAATGGCCGCCTGGGGCCCGGGCGCGCGGGTGCTGCTGATCGACAATGCCTCCGGCGACGACTCGCTTCCCCGGCTGCGCGCGGCGATTGCCGCGAACCGCTGGCAGGACTGGGTGGAGTTGCTGCCGTCAGAGAAAAACCTCGGGTTCGCGGGCGGGAACAATTATGTTATGCGGCGGGTCCTGGCGGAGGCGGATGCGCCGCCGTGGGTGCTGCTGCTCAACAGCGATACGCTCGTCCACCCCGGATGCCTGGCGGTGTGCCGGGCCTTCATGGAGGCGCACCCCCGGGTCGGGGTCTTGTCGTGCATGCTGCGCAATCGCGACGGCACGGTCCAGAACGTCTGCCGCAAGTTTCCCCGACCGGACCGCGAAACGGCGCGCGCCCTCGGCCTGCCCTACTTTTTTCCACGCGCCTTCGGCTGGGCAGACCTCGAGGACCTTGGCTGGAACCGCGAAAACGTGTCCCGGGCCGTGGAGTGGATCGGCGGCGCGTTCATGTTCCTACGCACGGAAGCCGTCCGGCAGGCGGGCCTGATGGATGAATCCTTTTTCTTCTATGGCGAAGATATCGAGTTCTGCCACCGGTTCTGGCGCCATGGCTGGCAGGTCTGGTTCGATCCCGGCGCTGCCATCACTCATTTTGGCGGCGGCTCGTCTGACCCGACCCGCCTGCTGGACCGGCGCAAGGATGTCCTCACCTGGTATGCCCGTTTTCACGTGCAGCGGCGCTGCTACGGGCGGATGGCCGCGGCCTGGTTGCGCGCGGTCTACACCGCGGCGTTTGCCCTGCGCCTGGGCTGGTTGGCGGTCAGCGGCCGCCGCGGGACGCCCATCTATCGCAGCATCGCCTCCGGCTTGCGCACACTGACCGGCCCCCTGGACCCCACCCGCGAATGAGCCACCGCATCCTGTTTGCCCTGCCTGGCCTGCACCGCGTGGCGCGCGGCGCCGAGGCCGCATTCGAGAACATCGCCCGCGAACTCGCGCGCCGGGGGGATGACGTCACCCTCATCGGCGCGGGCGAACCGCGCGCCGGCGAACCGTATCGCTTGATCCATGCCGGCATGATCCCGCGGGAGAAGTTCCGCCGCTGGCCCGCCATCCCGCCCATGCGCGGTGAATACCGCTGGGAGGAGCTGTCTTTTGCGCCCGGCCTGTGGCGGGCCTATGACCCCGGACGATATGACCTGACCGTCACCTGCAGCTACCCGTTCGTGAGCTGGGTGCTGCGCGCCAAGCGCCCCCGGCGACCGCATGTCTTCGTGACCCAGAACGGCGACTGGCCGGCCCAGCGCCGCAACGCCGAGTACAAGTGGTTTGCCTGCGACGGCCTGGTCTGCACCAATCCCGAGTATTACGAGCGGCACAAGGACCACTGGACTTGCGCGCTCATCCCCAACGGCATGGACGCCCGCCGGTTCACCCCCGGCCCGGGCGACCGCGCGGCCTTCGGCATCCCGACCGGGGTGCCGGTGGTGCTGATGGTCAGCGCGCTGATCCCCTCGAAGTTCGTGGCCGCCGGCGTGCGCGCGGTGGCGCGGTTGCCCGGTGTGCACCTGGTCGTGGCCGGCGATGGACCGCAGCGCGCGGAGGTGGAGAACCTGGCCGCCCAGCTACTGCCGGGACGGTTCACGCGCCTGACCACGACCATGGACCGCATGCCCGCCCTGTACCGCTGTGCCGACGTCTTCATGCACCTGAGCCGCGACGAAGCGTTCGGCAACGTCTACGTGGAAGCCTTGGCCACGGGCTTGCCGGTGGTGGGCCACGACTATGCCACGGCCCGCTGGATCCTCGGCGTGCATGGCCGCCTGGTGGACACCACGGTCGACGAGCATATCGCGGAAGCCCTGCGCGCCGCCCTGGCCGAACCCGCCCAGGCAGACCTGCGCCATGCCACTGCGGCCGCGCGCTTTGATTGGCCCCAGGTCGCGAGCCTCTATGCCGAGTTCCTGGCCAGGCTGACGGGTTAGCCGGCCCGGATTTTTTCCGGGGCCACTAGAAATGCTTCAGCGACGCCTTGCCGATGGAGTAGACATTGAAGCCAATCTCGAACAGTGCCTTGTGGTCCAGGTGGTTGCGCCCGTCGAATAGAAACGCGGGCTGTGTCATGCTCTCGAAAATCTTCTGGTAATCGAGGGTCTTATATTCGCGCCACTCGGTCAGCAGCGCAATGGCATGGGCGCCCCTGGCCGCCTTATAGGGATCCGGCTCGAATTGAACGCGCTCCTTTACGTCCGCCAAGTCCAGCTGGGCCTGATCCAGCGCCTTCGGGTCCGTGATCACCAAGTCGGCGTGCTCCGCCAGCAGCTCGCGCGCGACCATGATGGCCGGGCTTTCGCGCGTGTCTCCGGTGTCCGCCTTGAAAGCGAACCCGAGCATGGCGATGCGTTTGCCGGCGATGGTGTTGAACATTTCCTTCAGCATCCGCCCCACGAAGCGCCGTTCCTGGTACTCGTTCATCGCGACCACCTGCCGCCAGTACTCCGCCACCTCGGGCAGCCCGAAGTTTTCGCAAAGATACACCAGGTTGAGGATGTCTTTCTGGAAGCAGGACCCGCCGAACCCGACGCTGGCCTTGAGGAACTTCGGCCCGATCCGGCTGTCGGTGCCGATGGCATGGGCGACTTCGCCGACATCGGCATCCGTGGCTTCGCACAGGGCGGAGATGCTGTTGATGGAACTGACGCGCTGGGCCAGGAACGCATTGGCGGCCAGCTTGGACAGTTCGCTTGACCACAGGTTGGTGGTCAGGATGCGGTCGCGCGGGACCCAGGCGGCATACACGTCCACCAGCGCCTGGACTGCTTTTTGGCCCGTGGGCGTGGGATGCCCGCCGATCAGGATGCGGTCCGGGCAATCGAGATCGGCGATCGCCGAACCTTCCGCCAGGAACTCCGGGTTGGAGAGCACTTCAAAATGCACGCCGCTCTTGCCGCTGTTCAGGATCCGCTCCATGGCGGCGGCCGTGCGGACAGGCAAGGTGCTTTTCTCGACGACGATCTTGTCCGCGGTGGCCACGTCGAGAATGCGCCGCGCGCATTTTTCCCAGTGCTGCAAATCCGCCGCGCGGCCGGCGCCCTGGCCAAAGGTCTTGGTCGGCGTGTTCACGCTGACGAAGATGATGTCGGACTCCGCGATCCCACCGTCCACATCGGTCGAGAAAAACAAGTTGCGGCCGCGCGCCTCCTTGACCACCCCATCCAGTCCCGGCTCGTAGATCGGCAACCGGTCCGAATTCCAGGCGTCGATCCGCGCCTGGTTGATGTCCACGACCTTGACTTGGACAGCCGGATTTTTCCTGGCGATCATCGCCATGGTGGGTCCGCCGACATAACCCGCTCCAATACAAAGAATTTTCTTCATCGCGACTCCTTTGACCATTAATCAGGCCGTCACGGGGCTGATTACCATGTGTGCTCCCCAATGGAAAGCTCTTAGCGCTGGAATTCAGGCGCCGCCGCCATGGGTCCGGCGGCGGTGGAATATTAAAACTGGGTTGTCCCATCCTTGCCATCTGTGGCAGAGTTTCCCGCCAATACCAGCGACAAGATGTTTGCGTGAAAGATTCATTGCCAGGAAAGGAAACCAGGCGAGTCGGGGGCCATGAGGGACCGTCTCCCCTGGTGCTGCTGGTGGATGACGAGGAATCCATATTGGTGCTGATGGGCCAGGTGCTGGCCCCCTTTTGCCGGATCATCACCGCCCGGGATTTGCAGGGCGCCAAGACCGCGTTGGAAACCCACCCCGTGCGGGTGATCGTCTGCGACCACGTCCTGCCTGACGGCCTTGGCCTGGATTATCTCCAGGACCTGCATCGCCGCCGCGCCACGCCGGTGCGCGTGCTGGTCACCGGCCACTCCCAGGAGGGGCTGGCCATTGCCGCCCTGAACAGCGGGGCGCTCTTTCGTTACCTGGCCAAGCCTTTTGATCTGATGGTGTTCCGGCACACCGTCCAGGACGCCCTGCGCCAACATGAACGGGAAGACGAGGTCCGGCATGCGGTCCGCCACTATGAACGGGCCGCGGCCGAGGGGCTGCCGCACCCGCGCCTGGGGCGGACGCTGCACTTCGTGGGGTTGTTCCTGCTGGGCGCGGCCATCCTGCTGGCGGGCCTGGCGGTGCTGGCCGCGCTCGCGCTCCTGGTCCTCTACTGGCTCAAGTCGTTCCTGGGCATCGACGTGTTCAGTGGGAGCCACCTGAGCGACTGGCTATGACGCGGCGGTCAGGCGGTGGACAACGATTTCCGGCGGGCAGTTGTAGCGCACATCAAGGCCGGACGACCCGGTGCCGCGCGAGGTGTAACCCTGCAGGCCGCCGCGCCGCCACGCCCCGGCCACCAGCGCACGCGGGCAGCGGGCGTTGGTCAGGATGGCCCGGCCGCCCGGCAGGCAGATCTGCCCACCGTGGGTGTGGCCGCAGAGCATGAGGCGGACACCTGCTTGCCGGGCCTGTTCGTGAAGTTCCGGCGAATGCGCAAGCAGGAGCACCGGCGCGGCCGGCGGCACCCCGGCCATGGCCCGCTTGAGCTCGGCGGCGCGATAAAAATGCGGATCGTCCACGCCCACCACGTGCAGGGTGTCTGCCCCGCGCCGGAGCGGTTCGTTTTCATTGAGCAGCAGGCGCACGCCCATGTCTTCCAGCACCGGGATCATTTCCAGGAAATCGTGGTTTCCGAGCACCGCGAAAACCGGCCCGCGCAGCGCGGCGCGGATGGCGCGCAGACCCGCCATGGCGGGATCAAAATTGCCGGTGGTGTGCATGCGGTAGTCGCCGGTCAACGCCACGGCATCGTAATCCAACCCCGCCACCGCTGCGGCGAGACGCTCAGCGAAGGCAGGGTGAAAATCCGCATGCAGATCGCTCAGGTGTAGAATCCTGAACCCGGCAAAGGCGGGCGGCAAGCCCGGCCAAGCCACCTCGTTCCGAGTGATCTCAAAGCGCAGGGCGTTGGCCTGGCCCCGCCCATGCAGGCGCACCGTCTGCAAAAACCGGCGCAGCAGGTAGTGTGCCCACAGCAGGTTCTCGACGTGGAAATGGACCAGGCCTGGGCCGATCACGCGGGCGACGTAGTGCGCCTGCAGCATGAAGCGCCGGCGCACGTACGCCTCCCCCATCCGCGCCACGATTTCCTCGTAGTTCACGCGCCCAGCATACCGCGCCGGCGACCCGGCTCACAATCTGCTTTTCTGGCATTGATCCATTGGGTACTCTGGCCTGCTGATGAATCCGCCGCATACCATGGGTGTCGTGGTGATTGGGCGCAACGAGGGCGAGCGGCTGCAGCGCTGCCTGCGGTCGCTGGCCTCCGCGCCCTGCGGCGTGTACGTGGATTCCGGGTCCACGGACGGAAGCGTGGCCTTCGCGCGGTCGCTGGGGGTGGCGGTGGTCGAGCTGGACATGTCCCGGCCCTTTTCCATGGCGCGCGCGCGCAACGCCGGGTTCCAGCACCTCCGCCAACTCCGGCCGGATTTGCGCCTGGTCCAGTTCGTGGACGGCGACTGCGAAGTGGCTGCCGGCTGGCTGGAAGCGGCGGTGGCCTTTCTCGCGGCGCGCCCGGACGTAGCGGCCGTGGCCGGGCGCCGGCGCGAGCAGCATCCTGAACATTCGATTTACAACCGCCTCTGCGACCTGGAATGGAACACCGCCGTGGGCGAGGCGCGGGCCGTGGGCGGCGATGCCCTGGTGCGGGCCGAAGCCTTCGTCGCCGCCAACGGGTTCAATGAATCCCTGATCGCGGGCGAGGAGCCGGAACTGTGCCTGCGCCTGCGGCGCGCCGGCTGGAAAATCTGGCGCCTGGACGCGGAGATGACGCGCCACGACGCCAATATCCTCACCTTCCGCCAGTGGTGGCGGCGCATGCAGCGCGGCGGCTACGGCAGCCTGGACGTGGTCACCCGCCTGGCGGCCACGACCCCGCATGCGGACATCCCGTTCGGGTTCATGGTGCGCAGCGCCCGGACCTGGACCCTGGGCTGGGCCGGGGCGACCCTGGCGCTGGCGGCCGCGCTGGGCCTGGTTATGGGCCCGTGGTGGGCGGCGGCGGGCCTCGGGGCCGGCGCGGCCCTGTGGCTGGCGCAGGCGGCGCGGCTCGGTTGGGCGGTGCGGCGCAGAACTCCGGACCTGCGCACTGCGCTGGCGCACGGTGGCCTGACCCTGCTGGGCAAGTGGGCGCAGGTAACCGGGCAGTGGCGCTACCGGCGCGACACGCTCGCCGGCCGGGGCGCGCGCCTGATTGAATACAAGGAGGATTCCCCCATGACTCCCTGGCAAGCCGACCGGGCGCGTTACCCGGAAAGCGCATTTTTCCGCGAACAATCGTTGTGGGCCATTGCCGTCTACCGGTTCGGGTGCTGGAACGATGCCCGGCCACGCGGCGTGACCCGCTGGTTCAACGACCGCCTCTACTGGTTCCTGTTCCGGATCGTGGAGACCCTCACGGGGGTGAGCTTCACCAAGGCCGTGCAAATCGGGCCGGGCCTGCGGGTCTACCATTTCGGGAACATTTTTATCCATTCCGGCGTCAAGCTCGGCGCCCACTGTACCCTGCGCCAGGGCGTCACCATCGGCAACCGGGTCGAAGGCGGGCCCGTGCCGGTGATCGAGGATGACGTGGAGTTCGGGGCCTATGCCCAAGTGCTGGGCGGCATCCGGGTCGGCCAAGGCGCGAAGATCGGCGCCATGAGCGTGGTGCTGCAGGACGTGCCGCCCGGGCACACGGCCGTGGGCATCCCGGCGCGGGTGATCCCGCCGCGGCCCGCGGCGGGGGCACCTGCTTGACCGCCGGCCCGCACCTCCTGTACCTCGCGCCCTGGCTTCCCAAGCTCTCGGAAACGTTTGTCTACCGCGAGTTGTTGGCCCTGCGCGCGCTGGGCCTGCAGGTTTCGGCGGCCTCGATCCATCCCCCGGAACAAGGCCTGGGCGATCCCGCGCTGGACCAGTTGGCCGGCGAAGCCCTGTGCCTTTACCGCGGCGGGCCGGCGGCCGTGCTGCGCGCGGCCCTGGGGGAAGCTTTGCGCCACCCGGCCCGGGCGGCAGCCACCCTGGCGCTGGCCCTGCGCGACAGTTTCCGGGCCGGCGATGCCCGCGGGCGCGCGCGCCTGAAAATCGCGTGGCACGCGCTGGCCGGGCTGGCCCTGGCGCGCGCCGCGCGCCGGCAGGGCGTGACGCACATCCACGCGCACTTCGCGCACGTCTCAGCCAGCATCGCCATGTACGCTGCGCGGCAGCTGGGCGGCCACTTCAGCTTCACCGGCCACGCGGCGGATTTGTTCCGCGACCGGGCGCTGCTGCCGGAAAAGCTGCGCCGAGCCGCGTTTGTCGCCTGCATCAGCCATTGGCACCGCGCGTTCTACCAGTCGCTCGTGGCGCGGCCCGAGGCGGAGTACCCGATCGTGCGTTGCGGGGTGGACCCCGCCGAATTCGTGCCTGGCCCGCCGCCCGCCGCCGGCGCGCCCCTGCGGATCCTGGCGGTCGGCCGCCTGGTGCCCAAGAAAGGCTTCGATGTGCTGATCGCGGCGCTGGCAACGGTGCAGGCGGATGGCCTGCGGTTCCATGCCCGGATCCTGGGCGATGGCCCTGAACACGCGGCGCTCGCGGAGCAGGTGGCGAAAGCAGGGTTGAACGCCCAGGTCGAATTGGCCGGCGCCGCGCCAAACCGCGAGGTGCGGGAGGCGTTGCGGGCCGCCGACCTGTTCGTGCTGCCCTGCCGGGTGGACGCGGCCGGCGACCGCGACGGCATCCCGGTGGTGCTGATGGAAGCCATGGCCTGCGAGGTGTGCGCGATCAGCGGTGATTTGCCCGCCATCCGCGAATTGATCGCCAGCGGGGATTGCGGCATCCTAGTGCCGCCGGGCGATGCCGGCGCCCTGGCCGCGGAAATCGGGCGCCTGGCCCGCCAGCCGGACGACCGCCGGAAACTGGCCGCCGCCGGCCGCGCGCGCGTCGGGCAGGAGTTTGCACTCGACTTGAATGCGCGGCGGCTGCACAATGCTTTCTCTATGATAGCGAAGGAGCCATGAGCGAGCGCCAGCCACCGGAACCGGCCGGCCGGTACGTCCTGGTTACTCCCTGCCGCGACGAGTCGGCCTATGCGCGCCGCTGCCTCGACAGCGTGCTGCGCCAAAGCCGGTTGCCGGCGCTCTGGGTCCTTGTGGATGACGGATCAAGCGACGAAACCCCAGCCATCCTGGCCGAATATGCCGCCGCGACTCCGTGGATCAAAGTCATCCGCCGGGACAACCGCGGCCGGCGCGCGGTGGGCCCGGGCGTGGTGGACGCCTTCTATGCCGGCCTTGAGGCCATCCGCATGGAAGATTACGAGTTCCTGTGCAAATTTGACCTGGACCTGGACATCCCTTCCCGCTACTTCGAGCTGCTCATGGCGCGCATGGCCGCGGAGCCACGCTTGGGCACGTGCAGCGGCAAGCCCTATTTCGTGGATCCGGCCACGGGCGCGTTAATCAGCGAAAAGTGCGGCGACGAAATGTCGGTCGGCATGACCAAGTTTTATCGCACCGCCTGTTTCCGGGAGATCGGCGGATTTGTGCGCCAGGTCATGTGGGACGGCATCGATTGTCATCGCTGCCGGATGCTGGGCTGGATGGCCTGTAGCTGGGACGAACCGGATTTGCGGTTTATCCACCTGCGGCCCATGGGTTCCAGCCAGCAAAGCATCTGGACCGGCCGCATGCGGCACGGGTTCGGGCAATACTTCATGGGCACCGGGCTGACCTACATGACGGTCAGCTCGGTGTTCCGCATGTCCGTGCCGCCCTACGTGCTGGGCGGCCTGGCCATGTGGTGGGGTTATGTCCAAAGCATGCTGGCCCGCAAGCCGCGGTACGACGACTTGAATTTCCGCCGTTTTTTGCGCCGTTACCAGTGGCAATGCCTGTGCAAGGGCAAGCATCGCGCCACGGCGGACTTGGATGCCGCCGCCCGGCGCCAGGGGGCCACCGTCTCGGCATGAACCGCAGCAATATATGGTGCGCGGCCCTGGCCGGGGTCCTGAGTACGGCCGGGTGGTGCGGCTGCCGCAGCACGCCGGCGCCCACGGTCGTCTATGCCGCGCCAACCAACGGGGCGCCCTACGAGGTCGTCACCAACGAGACCGACACCGGGCGCTTCTTCACCGCGGAGATCAAGGCCCCGACCAAGCAATACGCGGCCGCGGATGCGGTCACCGCCTTTTCTTCCAACACGGTGGCCGAATACCGGCTCGGGCCGGGCGACCAGTTTGCCTTCCTGGTGCGGGGCCGGCCGGACCTTTCGCTCGCGTCCGTGACCGTCTCCCCGGATGGCGAGGTGGCCCTGCCGCTGGTGGGTATCCTGAACGTCAAGGGGCGCACGCTGCGGGAAGTCACCAGCCAGGCCCGCGGTTCCCTGGAAAAATACTACGATCAGCCCGACGTCACGCTCGTGATGCAGGCGTTCAACAACAACCAGGTGTTTGTCCTCGGCCGGGTGGCCAACCCCGGGGCCGTGCATTTTCACGGCCGGGGCACGCTGCTGGAGGCGCTGGCGCTGGCCGGCGGCCTGCCCATCGACACCCAGAAATCCTTCCTGAGCCGCTGCATGATCGTACGCGGCAAGGAACTCGTGCTGTGGATCGACCTGAACGACCTGCTCAACAACGGGAACCTGGCGCTCAACGCGCGGCTGCAGAACGGCGACTTCATCTTCATCCCGCAAAGCGACGACCAGATGGCCTACGTCATGGGCGAGGTGCTGACGCCGGGGGTGCTGCTGCTGCGGTCCGAGATGACCCTGCTGGACGCTGTCATGCAGTGCGGCGGCCTGAGCAAAAACGCCAACCCGCAGCACATCTTCCTGGTGCGGGCGCAAGGTGAGCAAGGCCTGGTGCAGGACGTGGATATCGACGAGATCGCCCGGCGCGGCGACTTTCGGCGCAACTACGTGCTGAAAGATGGCGACATTGTGTACGTGAGCGAGCGCGGCATCAGCCGGTTCAATTACTACATGACCCAGATGTTGCCCACGATGAAGGTCATTGACTTCACCTTGAACGCGGCCGAGCGGTTTGGCGCGATGCAGGAATTGCGCCAGAAGCTCTGGGGTCAGGAAGGCTTTGTCAACGGCAACCCATGACCACGCCGGATCAGCCCATGGCCGGCTCGCGGGCCGGAAGACAACGGCACATCGAGCAGGGCCGCAAGGCCAAGCCGTTTGCGCCGCTGGCCTTTGTGCGGCGCCGGGGCCTGCTGATCCTGGCCCTGGGCGGCGCCCTGGCGTTTGCGGCCAATCTCCTGTTCTGGCCCTTTGTCCATCCCATCTACAAGACGGACGGGCTGCTGCTGGTGGATCCCACCAAGGAGCCCACCCTGGGGGGCCGGGAGCGCGACATCATCCCGGGCAACGTCGGCGACTACACGCGGACGCTGGTCACGCGCCTCTCGGGTTACGATGTGATCGGCGCAGCCCTGCGCCGGTTGCCGGCCACCAACTACCCGGCGTTCCTGGCTGATGCCAAGGTCGACCCGGATCGCGACGTCTACCGCCTGATGGGCCGGCTCAAAGTCTACGACGTGCCCCGCACCTACCTCATTGCCGCCACGCTCTCGGCCCCGACGCCCGGCGGTCTCGGGCCGACGCTCAACACCATTCTCGAAGTGTTTGTCCAGAATATTCAGGCCGAGCAGGAGCACTTGTACGCGCGCCGCCTGACCTACCTGCGCGCCGAACGCGACCAACTGCAGGCGCGCATCGAGGAGCAGCGCGCGCGCCTGCTGGCCCTGGCCGACAGCGTGCAGAGCAAGGCGTTCCTGCACGAAGCCTACACGGTGCATTTTTCCAAGGTGGAGCAAGTCCAGCGCCTCTACTGGGAGGCCGAGGCCGTGCGCGCCGACAAGGAGGGCTTGTTGAGCAAAGCGCTGGCCGACCAGCAGGCGCTGGCCAAGCTCGACCTGCAGCCTTTTGCGGATGAGCGCGTGGCTGACAATTTCGGCATCAACCGTATTGAGCAATGGACCTACGAGCAACTGCAGGGCATGCGCGCCGGCATCGACGGGTTGACCCCCGAGAACCCCGACCGCCAGTATGTCGAGTCGCGCATGGAATCCATGAATAAGTTCCTCGAAAGCTACAAGCAGCGCGTCAACGCGGAAACCATCCGCAACCTGGTCGAAAAGCGCAGCTTCGAGCTCGAGGCCGAGGTGCTCAAGGCCCGGAGCGCGCAACGCGCGGCGGCGGATACGGCCGGCCACCTCGGCCAGCAGCTCGCGCAGTCCCGGCAAGACGCTGACGCCATCTCCGAAGCCATCTTTCAGGCGGCGGACTTGTCCTTTGCGGTCAGCCAGTTGCGCGACCGGCTGGCGGCCCTCGACAACCGCATTGACGACTGCGAGCTGGAGGCCAAGGCGCCGGTCCGGATCGCGATTAACAAGCGCGCGATCACGCCGGACCGGCCGGCGTCCAGCAACCGCAAGACGCTGATGCTCCTGGCGCTGGCGCTGGGGTTTGGGAGCGTCCTGGCGCTGGTCCTGGGTTTCGACCTGCTGGACAACCGCATCCGCTCCCCGCGGGAAATCGAGCTGGCGCTCGGAGCGCCGGGACCCGATCCCATCGCTTCCTATGTCTCCACCGTGGTCACCAAAAGCAACTTTGCCCGCGCCACGCTGGACGCGCCCGACCACCCGGCCGTCCGGGCGATCCGGGACCTGGCCGTGCGGCTCAATTTCGAGCGCGAACGCCATGGCGGCCGCGTCTTTGTGTTCAGCGGGCTCAACGCGCAGTGCGGTGCGACCACCCTGGCGATCAACGTCGCCCATGCCTTCACCGCCATGTGCCCCGGCGTGCTGCTGGTCGAGACCAACCTGGCGCGGCCCGGGCTGCGGGCGGCCCTTGAACTGCCGCCGGGCCCGGGGCTCGAAACCGCCTTGCGCGGCCACCAGCCGTGGACCAGCCTGCTGCGCACCGAGCCCCTGCGCGGATTGCGGGTGCTCCCGGCCGAGGGCGGCGCGCGCCCGCCATCCCACGCCCTGATAGCGGACATCCTGCGGGAATCCGCGCCGGCCGACGGAGTGGTGCTGGTGGACGCCGGATGCGTGCTGACCGACGATGTTGGCTATTATGCAGCACTCCATGCCGATGCCATCATTCTCGTGGCCCGCGAGGACGCCAGCCTGTACCGCCACCTGCGCCGCGCCATCGACCAGATGGTGCAAGCCGGGGTGCCCGCCTTGACGGCCGTGTTGAACCAAGCCCAACCCCTCTGGCTGAATCGCCTGCTGGAGCGCATGCAGGAAAGCCTTGGCATGTTCACCCGCGCCCATCGGTATGTGATTCAGCGGTGGGAACGGCCGGGTCCCGGCGACCGGCCCGGCAACGGCAGCGCGGCGTGAAAACAGCCTTGGTCACCATCGTCATCGGGGAAGCGTTCGAGCGCCTGTACGATCAATATGTCCGGCGGCGGTTTGAGCAGTACGCCGCACGGCACGGCTATGAACTGCGCGTCGTGAGCGCGCCCATCCGCCCCCTGCCGGGCAAAAAGCTGACCTGGCAGAAGCTCTGCCTGATGGACCTGCCCTGGTTCAACAGCTACGATCAAATAGCGTTTGCGGATGCCGACATCCTCATAGCTCACGACGCGCCGCCGCTGCCCATCATCCCGCCCGGCAAGATCGCGGCGGTTCCCGACAAGCTGCCGTACCAGATGAACAGCGGGGTGCTGGTTTACCACCCCGGGCCGGAGATCGCCGCCGTATTTGAGGAAGCCTTGCAGGATCCCGACCCTTTCTGGGATCAGAAAGCCCTGACTCGCAGCCTGCTGTACCGCCGCATGGACGAGCCGCTCGATCCCAGGTTCAACCGCCAATTCTATTTCAAGTGCTGGAGCCTGCCCGGGTCGCTCCTGCGCCGGCACTGGTTCTACCACGCCTGCCACGGAAAAACCAAGCTGCCCTTCCTGCACGCCTGGCTCAAGTTGCAGATGCGCTGAGCGGCTTGCGCCTACCAGGCAAATCGACCGCGCCGCAACTCCCGCCACGCTGACGCCGCCGCCATGGCGTTGAACGCAGCGCGCGCCCATGCGCCGGGCAGCAGGCGCGGCTTGCCGCCGCCCTGGCGCCATTGCCGCAGCGGCAAGCTCACGTACTCGCGGATGCCCGGGCCCCACGCATCCCGCCAGCGCGTGCCCACCTCCCGCGCCACCCAGTCCGGCGCGGCGGCGTTGCGCGCGCGGATCATTGCCGCCACGTCGTGACCCGCCTTGGCGGCCGCGTTAAACTCCTTGAACAAAAGGATGTTTACAAGGGTGCCGATGACAATGCGCCGCTCGTGCCGGAGCAGCGTGCCGAAAGCCGTTTCCGCCTCGAAAACGTGCCAGGCGCCGTCCGCCCGCACGATCCTGGAGACATCCTCCGGACTGCGGAAATTATCGGTCAACAGCATGGCCCTGATGAAGCCATCTTCGACGAGCAATCCTTCGGGAACCTCGATTTTCCGGAGCGCGGCGGCGCGCGCGGCGTAGAGTTGGCCGCAGAGCTTGGGCGGGCCCACGGCCGCCAGATCCGCCGCTGCCCGCGACAACCGCGCCCGCGCGCCCGCGTCCCCGCGCGCGGCCAGGTCCTTGACCGGTTGGTCCACGGCCGCCACGGCGCCTGGCTTGTGCTGCAACGCCCCGGCCAGCAGGGCCAGGGTGTCCGTTCCAGGCAAATCGATGTCAGCATCCACCAGGAACAGGATCCCGGCATCCGGCGCGCTGTATCGATGCACATACTCGTTCCAGGCGTTGGCCTTGCCGGCGCGCTCGATTTCCACGACCTTGGGGCTGACTCCCGGCAGGGGATGGGCGGCCAGGTAATCACGCGCCACCGCGGCCGTGCGATCGCTGGACCCATTGACGACACACAAGACCTCGAACGGGTCATGCTCGCGCGCGCTCGCCTGCAACCAGGTTTGGCGCCAGAGGGCGGCGAGCAGGGCTGGCAGACGCGCCTCCTCATTATGTGCTAGAATACCAAGGCTCGTTCTCATAGTCTGAAGCCGCAGTGTAAGCATGAAAACCGTTTTGGTAAAAACTATTCCGTGAACCCGAGTATTCCTGTCGCGATGTTCGGCTGGATCCCCGTGGTCCTGGGGTTGTTTGCCCGCCTGCGGCCGCACCGGGCGGTCATCGCGGGGTTCCTGCTGGCCTGGATGTTCCTGCCGCAATACAGCTTCCCCATGCCGGGACTGCCCGACTACAGCAAGGTTAGCGCCGCCAGCCTGGGAATCCTGCTCGCCACGGCCGTGTTCTACCCCCAGGCGTTCCGCTCGTTCCGACTGCGCCCGGTGGATGGCCCCATGATCGCCTGGTGCAGCCTGCCGTTGTTCACGGCGCTTTCCAACGGGCTGGGCGCGTACGAGGGCCTTTCCGCGGTGCTGGATCGAATATTCCTGTGGGGTGTCCCGTGGTTCATCGGCCGCATCTACTTCAACGACCCCGGGCACCTGCGCGACTTGGCCCTGGGCATCTTCATCGGCGGCCTGATCTACATGCCTTTCTGCCTGTTTGAAGTGGCCATGAGCCCGCGCCTGCACCGGATCGTCTACGGATTCCACCCCCACTTGTTCGGGCAAGCCAAGCGCGGCGGCGGCTGGCGCCCGGTGGTGTTCATGGAGCACGGCCTGATGACGGCCATGTGGATGACCAGCGCCTGCCTGTGCGGCCTCACCTTGCTCGCGGGCGGCGGTTGGCGCGGATTGGCGGCCAGGGTTAAGCCCGCCCTGGGGTGGGCGGCCTGGGGCGCGCTGGCGGCCACCACGGTGCTGTGCAAATCGGCCGGCGCCATGTTCCTGCTGGTGCTGGGCACGGGCATCTTCTTCAGCGCCCGCGCCTTGAAATCGCGCTGGCCCTTTCTCCTGTTGCTCCTGCTCCCCCTGCTGTACATGAGCTTGCGCGGCACGGGGGCCTGGTCGGCGCAGAACCTGGTGAACCTGTCCGCGCGCGCGGCCAATGCGGAACGCGCCGGGTCGCTCGAGTTCCGCATCCAGAACGAAAACGTCCTGGTGGATAAAGCCCGCCTCCGCCCCTGGCTGGGCTGGGGCCGCTACCGGCGCTCTTACGTGCGCGACGAAAACGACGTCATCGTCTCGGTGCCCGACGGCCTCTGGGTGTTGGCGCTGGGCCGGGATGGTCTATTGGGGCTGACGGCCATGACCATGACCTTGATCCTGCCGTGCCTGTTGTTCCTGCGGCGGTACCCGCCGGCCCGCTGGCGCCAGCCGGAGGTGGCCGCGATGGCCGGCCTGCCGATCCTGATCGCGCTGTTCATGATCGATAACCTGTTCAACAACATGTTCAACCCCACCATGCTCCTGGCCGGCGGGGGCATGGCCGGGCTTGCTACACAGCCCGAGACCGCTGGCTGTGCGGACATGGCAAGCCAGCCGCACCCCGACAGCATCCCCTTGCCGCGCCCCCGGGCGTTATGATGGGCATTCCATGACGGAACCACCTCCCAGGAAACACGGCAACGATACGCACAAAGCTCTGCGCGGCTCCCTCTGGACCCTGGGCGGCTACGGGAGCGCCCAGCTGCTCCGCCTGGTCAGCAACCTGGTCCTCGCCCGCCTGTTGTTCCCCGAGGCCTTCGGCCTGATGGCGCTGGTGAACGTGTTCATGCAGGGCTTGCAGATGTTTTCGGATATCGGCATCGGGCCGGGCATCATCCAGAACAAGGCCGGCGCCACGCCCGGGTTCCTGCGCGCGGCCTGGACGCTGCAGGTGCTCCGCGGGGTGGCGCTCTGGCTGGTGACACTCCTCTGCGCCTGGCCGGTGGCGCGCTTTTTCGCCGCCAGCAACCCGGACGCCATCCAACTGGCCCGGCTGCTCCCGGTAGCCGGGCTGACGGCGGTCATCGGCGGCTTCACCTCGACGAGCGTGTTTACGCTCAACCGCAAGCTGGCCATGGCGCGGGTCACGCTGCTGGAATTCATCCCGCAGATCGTGTCGCTCGTGGTGATGATCGCCTGGGGGTGGATGAACCGCTCGGTGTGGGCGCTGGTCGCGGGCGGCCTCGCCTACAGCGTGGTCCGGTTGCTGCTGAGCCACTTGTGGAACGACGGCCCGCGCGACGGTTTCAGCTGGGACCCCGCCGCCCGCCGCGAGCTCCTGCATTTCGGGCGCTGGATTTTTCTCAGCACCGTCGTGAGCTTCCTGGCCACCCACCTGGACCGCATTCTGCTCGGGCGCCTCCTGAGCATGGCCGAGCTGGGTCTCTACAGCATCGGGATGACCTTGGCGCGGGTGGCCATTCACACGGCCACCCGCCTGAGTTCCGCGGTGCTCTTCCCGCTGCTGGCGCGCCGCCAGGACGATCCGCCCCGCCTGGTACGGTCCTGCCTGAAGGCGCGCCAGGCGGTGCTGTGGGCCAGCGGCGCCATCTGCACGGCGTTTGCCGTGTTCGCGCCCTTCTTTTTCAACACCCTGTACGATGCGCGCTACAGCGCCGCCGGCCCCATTTCGCGCTGGCTGGCCCTGTACACCTGGTCACAGGTGCTGCTGGTCAGCATGGACCGCATCCCCCTGGCGCTGGGAGCGCCCCGCGTTCTGTTCATCTCCAGCTGCGTCACCACGGCTGGCATGCTGCTGGCCGTCCTGGGCTATCACTTCTGGAGCTTGCCGGGCTTCATTGTAGGCATGACGGGCGCGAACCTGGCGGCCCACATCTACCTCATCCTGCGCCTGCCAACGGGACGTCTGGCCATGACCACCCAAACCATCCTGGCCACGGCGGCCGGCCTGGCCTATGCCCTGCCGGCGATCGGGTTGTGCCAGGCCGTCACCTCCGCCGGCTGGCCCATGTGGGTGAAAGCACTGGCCGTCTGCGCCATCTCCGGCCTGCCATGCCTGGTCGCCGCCGCGCAGGTTTGGCGGCAGGTCCGCGGGGGGACAAGAGCGGCATGAACCGGCCTCCCTGGCTTGTATTGGCGCTCCAAGTTGGTCGCGGCATTGCGCCGGGCATGGTCATGCTGCGGGAGCGCGGCACGGATGTGCGCATCGCCCGCGTTCCGGTTCCCGTCGGCCCTGGTACGGTGGTCGTTAAGCTCTGGAACCGGCCGGGGTGGCGCGGGGCCATGCGCCGCCTCACCCGCACCAACATTGGATTCCAGGAATACCAGACCCTGCGCCGCCTCGAACCGCAACACATCGGCACGCCGCGGCCCATCGCCTACCTGCGCCTGCGCGACCCGGCCACGCCCTACACTGAGGCGCTGGTCTCCAGCGATCTCGGGGAATGCCGCGACGCGACCGAGTTCTTCAAGGCCCTGCTGCGCGCCGGCCGGGAAAACGAGGCCCACGCTTTCGAAGATGCCATCATCCGTTCCACCGCCGGACTGCTGGCCTCCGGCCTCATCGACACGGACCACCGGCTGCCCAACTTCGTGGTGACGCCCCAGGACCAGCCGGTCCGGCTTGACTTTGAGCTGTGCCGCGCGACCTGGTGCGTGGCCCTCTACCCGCGTTCCGTGGGCCTGATGCTGGGCACCCTGCTGGGCAGCTACGCCTTCGCGGTCCAGCCAGACATGGCCCGCGTGCCGGCTTTCGCGGCCCGCCTGCGGTCCGCCACGCGGCCGTCCGCGCGCTCAAGGCAGGTGGCTGCTGCGCGCCTGGCCGGCATGCTGGCGCGCCAGGAACGCGAAATCGGCCTGCGCATGACGGTGCCTGATCCTTGGTCGGCCCCGGAGAACACCGCATGAACTCGAGATCGTCCCCGCTGCCGGTGATTGTCATGGGAGTACCCTTCCACGACGTCACTTTCGCCGAAACCGTGACCTGGGCCGAGGACCATATCGCGCGCGGCCAGCCCGGGTACATCGCCACCGCCAACCTCGACTTCGTGATGCAAGCCCAGCGCGACCCGGAACTGCAGCGGATCCTTTTTGAAGCCGACCTGGTCGTGGCTGACGGCGCGCCGCTGGTGCGGCTATCATCCCGCCTGGGGCCGCGCCTGCGCGAGCGCGTCACCGGCAGCGACCTCACGCCCATGCTGGCTGAGCTCTGCGCCCGGCGGGGCTGGCCGATCTTCGCCCTGGGCGGGGCGGCCGGCGTGGCGGAACGCGCCCTGGCGGGCCTCCGCCAACGCTACCCCGGGTTGCCGGCCGGGGCGACCTACTCGCCCCCGCTGGCCGGCATCCTGGAAATGGACCACGCCGCGATCCTCGAACGGTTGAACGCGGCCAAGCCGGCCCTGCTGCTGGTGGCGTTTGGCGCCCCCAAGCAGGAGAAGTGGATCAACATGCACTTCCGCCAGTGGCGCGTGCCCCTGGCCATCGGGGTGGGCGGCACCCTCGATTTCCTGGCCGGCGCGCAGACGCGCGCCCCGCGCTGGGTCCAGCGCATCGGGCTGGAGTGGCTCTGGCGCATGGGCACCAACCCGCGCCGGCTCTTCAAGCGCTATGCCGCCAATGCCCTGTTCCTGGTGGCCGCGATCGGCCGCCTGGCCTGGCTCCGGCATGCCGCGGTTGCGGCCGCGGCGGCACCGGAATCCGACCCGGCGCCCGCGCCGGACCGGCTGGCGGACCTGCGCGCCCGCATCGTGCTCTGGCAGCCGCTCCCGGACCTGGCCTCGGCCATGACCCGCCGCCAGGAGTTGTCCGCCGTCACCAGCCAGGCCACGCTGGTCTTCGACCTGGCCCCTGCCGCCTGGTTGAAAAGCCATGAACTGGGCCTGCTGGTGGCGCTCCAGGCCGAGGCGCGCACCCGGGGACCAGGGGTCATCCTGTGGCGGCCGGGACCGCGCCTGCTGCGCCTGCTGCGCGAGTACCGGCTCGACACGTATTTCCAGATCGCGCCGCGGGCCGCGGACTGGACCGCCAGGCTGCAGGCCGCCAAGGCCGCCGGGCGCGCCGGCGCCGTGGCGTGCGACGCCCAGGGCCGCTTGCGGCTGGTATTGCCGGCCGAACTCACGGCCGCCAACCTGCCCGCTTACCGCGCCCGCTACGAACAGGCGCTCCCGCCCGGCGGGGCGGCCGCGGTCGCGGGCTGGGAGGTGGATGCCGGCCAGCTGCAGTTCATCGACAGCGCGGCGCTCGGGTTCCTCGTGGCCCTCCAGAAAGCCGCCGCCCATAACCGCCGGGCATTTGCGGCCGCGGGCTGGGGCGAGATCCCGCGGCGGATCCTCAAGACCGCCCGGCTGGAAAACCTGCTGGCGCCAGCCAACCCCGCCTCAAGTGCCGGATGATCCCGCCGCCCCGTCAGGATCCATTTTTTGCAGCATGGGGGCCACCACATTCTGCATGCACTCCGGGCAGATTCCATGGCTGAATCGCGCCGCGGTGCGGCTGGCAATGTAGAACTCCACATCCTGCCAGTAGTTGTGATCATCCCTGATTTTCTTGCAGTAGGAACAGATGGGCAGCAGGCCCTCGAGCTTCTTGACCTGCGCCAAGGCAGCCGCCAGGTCGGCGTTCTGTTTGTGCAACTCGGCAATCAGGGCGCGTTTCTCGCGCCCCAGGAGATGCTGGGTGATGGCCGCCCGCAAGGTGGCCCGGAACTCGTCGAGGTCGCCGATCGGCTTGGTGATGTAACGGAACACCTCGCCGCTGTTGATGACGGCCAGCAGCTGCGGGGCGGCCGTGTAGGCGCTGATGACCAGGCGCACCGTTTCCGGGAACCGCTCGCGCACCTGGCGCAACAGCGTCAGGCCGTCCATTTCCGGCATTTTCATGTCCGTGGCGATCACGGCGACGGACTCGCTTTCCAGGATTTTCAGCGCGTCCCGGCCGGACGTTGCATAGTGTTTCTGGTAGGGTTCGCGTAACATGGCGCGCTCGATCGAGCTCAACACGTTGCGCTCATCGTCCACAAACAGTACTGCGACGTTATTCATAGCGTCTCCTTGGCCGGATCCTGTTAATAGCAGTCTTTCACCTTATTCAGCAAACGTATTTGATGGAACTGCATGCAATGCGGGTGCTCCCTTCGTCCACATTTTGCCATGATCCTGTTGGCGCGAATCCGGCTAGCGCGCGTTGGCGTACTTCCCGTTTTCTATACGACAACAAACGGCCTATTTAGAGAGACGATGAACCGTAGCCCGGGCGTGACTTGATCTATATAGCCAGTCCGGAAAACCCGGCTGATACAGCAGGACGCGCGGCGCCTTTTCTAAAGGTGAGAAAAAGCTCAAGACCAGCGGCGCTCCCCATCACTCAGAAACAATCGCTGCATGATGAAATTCGGGGCCGGCGGGCCGTATGCGTATGCAGGCGGCATGACGGCTGACGGGGCCTCCGCCACCAGGTGGTGCGTGATGGGCGCCCTGGTCCATGACGCCGATCAAGGACGGCGCAAGCCATGATGAGGTTGACGCGGTCGGTGTAGCGGAGCGGACGGCCCGAATCAACGACCGAGGCGCCTAGGCCGTGCACGATAAGCGCGGAGCGGAAAACATCGGCGAAGCCGATGACCTTGGAGGCCTGGGCGCTGCTGCGCCGGGCTGGGGGAGCGCGCAGCGCGGCAGACCCAGCAGCAGCGCCACA
>CAZAYP010000062.1:0-33232 GCA_964489425.1 uncultured Verrucomicrobiota bacterium
GTAAAAATACAGCCTTTACGGCAGTGCTAGCCTCCAGTAGCGAAAGTCGGGTTAACATGGATTCACAGGATGGACAGGACGGAAGGTTACAGGGCGACGATGTATCCTGTACATCCTGTCTGTCCATGTTGAACCCAAAAATTGCATTGGTTCTCCCACCAAGGCGCAAAGCCGCGAAGAAGACGGGGAAACTGGCGGCTCAACGGCTCTGCGCCTCAGCGGCTTGGCGGGAAAATATTCCGGGTTGGATTTACCCCGTGAGAACCGGGATTTTTTTACATGGATTCACAGGATGGACAGGAAGGGAGGTTCCAAGGCGACGATGCATCCTGTAAACCTAGAAAGAGCAGATGAACTACGAATCACGCGAATCACGCGAATGCATCCCCTTGACTATCTGCTAAATATGTATGTCAATGGATCGAATTCTTCCTTCTCCCAACAGGTGAACGATGTTATTCTCACCTTGTGCGCCCGCTCCTCTTTCTGGGGCAACAAGTTTAGCGTTATTCGCGTATTTCGTAGTTAATTCAAATTCTTAATTTAGGGTAAATCCTGTCTGTCTATGTTCAATTCTGTTGTCCGTGCCGGATTGCCCGTCGACTGCCATCCAGGCGTCAATAGCCGGATTTTCGGCTCATCCGCCAAGTGCTGGCCTGGATTTCAACAAACGGGTCCGAATAGAAGAAGAGAAACAACCGCGGATAGACACGGATGTGACTCGGTGCAGGTATCGGATCCCCCTGAAAATCCGTGTTAATCTGTGTGCATCTGTGGTTCAAATTATTGACTTGGTTTGCGGCTGCAGGCCACGCTGTGACCGCGGTGGCACCAAAATTGTCCGGAAGCATGGCTGGCTGGACGCCTTCAGCGGCTCGGTGAGACACCTCGCCCTACCGGCAGATCTGCGGCCAGGTGGGGCGAACGGTCCCCGTGAGACGTCCGGTCTTTACGGACACTTATTATGAAAAACCCTATAAACGGCTTGGCGCCGGGATTAGAACCGGTAACGGATGCTGCCGTCCACGGTCGTGTGGTCGAAAAACACCAACTGGGCGCCCACGGACAGGTTGTGGGCGATGAAGATATCCAGCCCGAGCAGGTAGCCGACGCTTTCCTTCTGGCTGAAGTCCATGCTGGTCACGGACGATTTTTCGGTCCCGTTCAAGGCGGAGAACGCCGGGCCCGCCGCCAGCACCAGGCTGTACGGCACGCGCTGCACCGCCGCTTCGGTCTCCGCGAACATCTCGTAGGTCAGCAGCGGCGCGGCGTACCACTCGCTCCACTTGACTTCCCAGATGTCCTTGGACGACTGGTAACGGCCGTACTCGAGCAGGATCTTCAGGCTCAGTTGGCCGGCCATGAACTCCGGCTCGACCACGTCCGTGCGCCAGACATTGGCATTGGCGCCCACGGTGAACGCCCACTGCTGGTCGCCGTAGCCGGCCATGTTGGACAGTTGGGCCTTGCTTTTGCCGGCCGTGACAAACGGCGTCAGCCACGGCAGCACATCGTAGCCCACCACGCCGGCGAGGTAGCGGGCGTCCAGCGACTGCTTGCCGTAGGCGTCGAACTCGACGCCGCGCTTGATCGTGACCACGTCAAAGCCAACCAGCCACCGTTCCAACTCCACCTTCATGGCCGAGTCGCTGGCGTGCGACTTGTCGGCCGTGCCCGCGGCAGCCAGGGGGGGTACGGCCAGGACGAACGCGGCCAGCAACGCCAGCCGACCGGCAGCCAAGCAGATTCTTTTCATGCCCAATCGGTTCCTTGTTCGGTTTGAGCGGCACTCTGAATATTCGGTTGGGGCTTGTCAATTTCATTATGGATTTATTCCCTTGGGATGCACTATAAAGGCATGGATAGCGGCGGCACATCCATCATGACCTTGCTGGAAATAAAGGATATTTGTCACAACTTCGGTGGCCTGGTGGCCTTGGATCACGTCTCGTTCCAGGTCCGGGCCGGCCAGGTCAAGGCGGTGATCGGGCCGAACGGCGCGGGCAAGACCACGCTGTTCAACATCATCAGCGGCATCCTGCCGCCGCGCCGCGGGACGATTCTCCTGGAGGGCCGGCCCATCAGCGGCCGCCCGCCGCACCAGGTGGCGCGCGCGGGGATTGGCCGGACCTTCCAGAACGTCAGCCTGTTCCTGCACATGAGCGTCCTCGAAAACGTGATGGTTGGCCGCCATTACCGCGGCCGGCATGACTTCCTGTCCGCGCTGGTCCGCTGGCCGGGCCAGGTGCGCGAGGAGCGCGCCTTGCGCGCGCGGGCGCTCGAATGCCTGGAGTTCATCGGCCTGGCCGCGCGCGCGGACCAGCCGGTGAGCGCGCTGTCGTTTGGGCAGCGGCGCATGGTGGAACTGGCGCGCGCGCTGGCGGCCGAACCGCGGCTGCTCCTGCTGGACGAGCCGGCCAGCGGCCTCAACACCCGCGAGAGTTGCGATTTGGCCGAGCGCATCCGCCAGATCCGCGACCGCGGGGTGACGGTTTTGCTGGTGGAACATAACATGTCGCTGGTCATGGATGTGGCCGACGAGATCTTCGTGCTGCATTTTGGCGCCCCGCTGGCCGAGGGCACCGCGGACGAGATCCGCAACCATCCCAAGGTCGTGGCCGTATACCTTGGAGACGATCCCGCCTATGCTGCGCATCACTAACCTGTACTGCGGATACGGCGGCCTGGCGGTCATCAAGGGCGTCAGCCTGCACGTGGGCGCCGGCGAAATCGTGACCTTGGTGGGCGCCAACGGCGCGGGCAAGACCACGCTACTCAAGGCCATCGGCGGGCTGCTGCGGCCGGCCCGCGGCGAGGTCCGGATACTCGGCCGCCCGGTCACCGGGCAGCCTCCCTGGCGCGGCATCCTCAACGAGATGGTGCTGGTGCCCGAGGGCCGGCAGTTGTTCGCCGACATGACGATCCTGGAAAACCTCCTGCTTGGCGGCTACCACAACCCGCGGCGCAGCCGGGTCATCGACGAGGTGCTGCAGCGGTTCCCGCGCCTGCGCGAGCGCGCCGGCCAGCTCGCCGGCACGCTCTCGGGCGGCGAACAGCAGATGCTGGCGATTGGCCGGGCGCTGGTCGGCCAGCCGCGCCTGCTGCTGCTGGACGAGCCGTCCATGGGCCTGGCGCCGCTCATGGTGCAGGAGGTGTTCGCGGTGATCCGGGAGCTCAAGGACCAGGGCGTCACCGTCTTCCTGATCGAGCAGAACGCCATGGCCGCCCTGCGGATCGCGGACCGCGCGTATGTCCTCGAAACCGGCGAGATCATCCTCGAGGGTCCGGCCGCCGACCTGGTCACCAATCCCGAGGTGAAGCGCGCCTACCTCGGGAAAGGCTACAAGGAGGTCTGGGAATGAGCTGCTTTGATCCCCGCAACGAGACCTTGAGCCGCGACCAGCTCCGCCAGGTGCAGCTCGAGCGCCTGCAGGCCCTGCTGGCGCGCCTGAAACGCAACATGCGGCGCTACCGCGAACGGCTGGGCGACATCCATATCGAGAGCCTGAGCGAACTCCGGAACCTGCCCGCCACCACCCCCGAAGACCTTGTGGCCAGCGTGCCCTACGGCATGCTGGCCCTGCCGCTGCGCGAGGTCACCCGCCTGCATTCCACGGTCGGCCCCGCCGGCCGCCAGGTGGTCATCGGCCACACGCGCAATGACCTGATGCACTGGGCGCGGTTGACTGCCCGCCAGCTCGTGGCCGCCGGGGTGACCGCGCACGACGTCATCCAGATCCGTTTCAGCACCGGCGGCTTCGAGCGCGCCATGGGCTACATGCTGGGCGCGGAGCAGATCGAGGCCTCGGTGATCCCCGAGGATCCGTTCCACATCGAGTACCAGCTGGCCATGCTGCAGAATTACCGGGTCACGGTCCTGATCACCACGCCGCAGAACGCCCGCGACCTGATCGACCTGCTCAACGACCGCAAGGTCGAGCCGCAGGCCCTCCACCTGCGCACGCTTCTGCTCAGCCGGCCTGTGTCGCCGGAGGAGCGCCGCCTGCTGCAGACCGAGCTGTTCTCCGTGGTCCAGTGCAACTTCGGCGTGCCCGAGATCCTGGACCCGGGCCTGTGCGTCGAGTGCGAGGACGGCAAGTTCCACGTCAACGAGGATCACTTTCTCGTGGAGGTGGAGGACGGCGAACTGGTGGTCACCACCCTGTGCCGCGAGGCCATGCCCCTGCTGCGCTACAAGACGCGCATCGCGGCCACGCTCGAGCATGCCAAGTGCCCCTGCGGCCGCACCGGGGTGGTGATCCGCCCGGGCGCCCGCCGCGACCAGCGGTACCTGATCAACGAGATTCCCCTGTACGCCGCGCAGATCCGGGACGCTTTGGCGCACACCCCGGCCGCCGGCCTGCCGTTCGAGATCACGATCGGTGAACGCAATGTCCGGATCGCGCTCCAGGTCACGGACGCCATCTTCGCGGACCGGATGCGCTCGCTGGCCGATCTGAAAACCCAGATCAGCGCCGATCTCTACAACCGCTTTGGCATCGAGGCGATCGTGGTGTTCATCAACCCACGCGCCAGTGCCGGGCCGTGAAGCGCCGGGTTGGCGTTTGACGAACGCGGCGGCGCGCGCTAGGGTAACCACATTAACCAGAAAGGCAGGCCACCATGGATCGCAAAGAAATACTGGATTTTCTCAATCAGCATCCACTGTGCCATTTGGCCACCACCGAAGGGATGCAGCCGCGGGTGCGCGGCATGATGATGTACAAGGCGGATGCCCAGGGCGTGGTGTTCCACACCGGCAAAGACAAGGCGTTGTGCCGGCAGCTCTCGGAGAATGGTCGCGCGGAAGCCTGCTTCAACGATCTTGAAAAAGGCGTCCAGGTCCGGGTCAGCGGCCGCGCCGAGGTGCTGACCGACCTGGCCCTTAAAAAAGAGATCGTGGCGGCGCGGCCGTTCATGCAGCCCTGGGTCGAAAAGCAAGGCTATGACCTGCTCGTGATCTTCCGCCTGGTCGAATGCCGCGTGGCCGTCTGGACCATGGCGGACAACTTCGCGCCCACCACCTACCAGGACCTGTGACCCGCGGGTCTCGCCTGGCGCCATGACGCACAAGCTCAACCGGCTGCCCATCGCCAAGTTCGTCGAGGTGTCGCAGTTGATGAAGGAGATGGAGCTGCTGGAGCAGGCGGACGACGTGCTGGCGCTGAAGGCGGCGCTGAAGGAAGCGCAGGCGCGGGCAACGGCGCTGGAGCAAGATCTCCGGACCCTGCTGGACGCCCGCCAGGCGACGCTGCGCGCGCGCATCAACGCGCTAATGGATGGCGCCGGTTCCCCCGGGTAGCCGCAAGGCGCGGGCATCCAGCAGCAGGCCGCTGCGGAAGACGCGGCCCGTGACCCCGGCCCTTTGCAGTTCATCCAGCAACCGTTGCCGGCCGGCATCCGGCGCTACCGAGATCATCGCCCATTGCAGGTTGTACTCGCGCAGCAGGCGCAGGTATTCGTTCGCCGGCAGCGTGTTGGGCGCCACCAGCACGGGGTGGTCGCCGCCGAAGTAATAGGTGAAGATGGCGCAGGCGCGCAGGCGGGGATCGGTCCAGTAATACATGGGCGTGACCAGCGCCCGGTCGCCGGGGCCCATCTGGCTGGCGAGCAGGGTGGCGGCTTCGCGCGAGGCGACCGATCCCCACCAGAACGGGAAATCCATTTTCTTGAAGAAATCGTCATAGCCCTGGCTTCCCATCATTGGCCACGTGAGGCCCAGCAGCAACCCGGCCAACACACTGGCCATGACCGCGCGACGCAGGAACGTGCGGCCCAGCCGGCAGACAGCGGCCGCGGCCACCGCCTGCAGCCCGGCGAACGCGGGGAACAGGGCAATGACCATCCAGGTGGTTTTGCCCTGCGCGAGGTGCAGCAGGACCAGCGCCGGCACCAGCACCAGCGCGGGCCAGGCCCGGGCCACGGCGACCGCGCGCAACCCAGGCCGATGGCGGACCAGCGCCAACGCGCCCCCCGCGGCCATCAGGGTGCCGGCCCAGCCCAGGTACAGCGGGATGCGGTACAGGTAATAGTCCCAGGGGTTCTGGTGCCACGCCTCTTCGCCCTGGAACGGCTGGCCGGAAAACAGCAGGGCAAACTGCCGCACGGTCGTGCTGAACCCGATGTACCACCAGCCAGCTATCAGGATCGGCGCCAGGACCAGCGCCGCCGCGTCTTGCCAGCGGCGCTGCGTTTTTTCCTGCAGCAGCCAGGCGAGCGCTGCGGCCAGGGCATAAAATATGGCGGTCTCCTTGATGAGGAATGCCACGCCCAGGCACATCCCGGCCACGACGAACCGGCGCCTGAAACAGCCCGCCAGCGCCAGCAGGCCCGGGATGGCCAGCAATGAGTCCTGCTTGATCCACGTGTCAAAAAATACCGCGCCCGGCATGATCGCCAGCAGGAAAAAACTCCACGCGGCGGCTATCCGGCCGGCCAAGTGGCGCACCAGGACATACAGCACCAGGGCCCCGCCCAGGGCCATGGCCATGGTCAGCACCTCGGCCCGTTCGGCAAACCCGGCCTGCAATGGGGACAGCAGCGACAGCAGCAGCAGGTAGCCCGGCGGGTGCCGCCAGAACCAGTTGGAGTAAGGGTCTTCGCCGCCGCCCACCCAGGCGCGCACGCCGGCCAGGTTCATGGCTTCGTCCCAGGTGAGCACGTGGCCAATCCATGCGCCGCGCAGCACGCAGAACAGGGCCGCCAACGCCAGCAGCAGCACGGCTTCCGCGAGGCGCGCGCCGCGGTCCGGGGATCCCGGCGGCGGGTCGGCAGGAAGGAGTACGGCGGAATTCGTCATCGGACCGGGTTAGGCCGGGGCCGGCTGGCCCATATAGCCGGCGATCAATTTGATCAAATCCGCGATTTGCGGCTTGCAGCAGAAGTGGTCGGCGCCGACTTGCTTGCACTTGAGCCCCATCTGCTCGTTGATCAAAGAGGAGTAAATGATCACCGGCACCGGCAGCTTCAGCTCCTGCTTGATGCGTCGGCACAGGGTGAGGCCGTCCATGCGGGGCATCTCGATGTCGGTAATCACGATGTTGAAAAAGTCGGTGATGGGCTGCCGGTTGGCGCGCGCCGTGTCCACGTGTTTCTGGATCGCATCCATGGCGCGCTGGCCATCCGTAAAGGCTTGGATGGCGGTCAAGCCCAACTGGCGCATGTTTTCCACCATCCGGGTGCGGATGAAGTTGGAATCCTCCGCCAGCACCACCCGGGCGTCCGCCAATCCCTTGCGCATGGCCGGTTGGACCACATCGCCGGGCGCCAGTTCATGGCTGTCGGCAATGCCGAGGGTTGCCAGGATATGCTCCAGGTCCACGATCAACACGTCCGTATCATCAATATGAACCGAACTGATCACGACCGGGGACCGGCGCGCCAGCATGTCGTTAAGCGGCCGGATATCCTGCCAGGACAGGCGGTGGATGCGCCGGACGCCGTCAATGAAGAAGCCGCACACGACCTGGTTGAACTCGCACACCATCACCAGCGGCTTGTCCACCGCCTGCGCCTGGTTCTGCATGTTCAGCGCGCGCGCCAGGTCCACCAGCGGAACCGGGACCCCGCGGTGCAGGTAGGTGCCCATCATGGCCGGCACGGTGTCGGGGAGGGTGTTGTGCCTGGTGCGATCGAATTGGCTGATTTGCTGGACCTTGGCCACGTTGACCCCAAAGCTCTGGTCCCGCAGCACGAACTCCATGATCTCCACCTCGTTGGTGCCGCTTTCCAAGAGGATGTCCTGACGCTCGTCCGTGTCCAGCTCCTGCAGGGTCCCCTCATTCATGCAACGGCTCCAGATTTTACACGTTCAGGTTCGCAACATCTCCGTGCGAAATATGTATAACCGCCGGCGCGGCTGTGGTAAAGAGGATTTCATGTTCACCAGCTTGACGCGCAAACCCGGCCCGGGCCATGGCTGAGGAAAATGACCGCCTGCGGGCGATCCGCATCCTGGTGGCGCACCTGGAGCGCGGGGATTTCCCGGATCGCGAGCTCGCCGGCCAGGCCGGCCGGCGCGGGGCGACCATGGAACTGGCTTACGGCACCATCCGCTGGCGGCGGGCCTTGAGCTGGGTGCTGGACAAGATGGTGGCGGTGCATCCCGGGGTCACGCTCGAAGCGGCGTTGCTGGTCGGGCTGTACCAAACCCTCAAGCAACCGGGCATGGCGCCACACGCCGCGGTGAACGAGACCGTGGACGCGGCCGCCGCACTCACCAACTACCGCGGCGGCGGCCTGGTGAACGCCGTGCTGCGCCGCAGCCTGCGCGAGCGCGAACAGTGGCTGGCCCGGCTGGAAGCCCAGCCGCCGGCCGTGGCGCTCTCCCATCCGGATGTGCTGTATGACCGCTGGGTCCGGCGGTTCGGCGCGGACGCGGCCCGCAGCCTGGCCATGTGGAACAACCTGCCGGCCGACGTGATCCTCCGGGTCCGGCCGGGCCAGGTGTCCCGGGATGAGTTGGCCGCCCGGTTGATCAGCCAGGGCATCCAGGCCGTGCCCCATCCGCATCCATCCGCCCAGTTCATCATCCTGCCCCACGGCGTGCGCGTCGACGAGTGCCCGGGATTTGCGGAAGGTTGGTTCGTGGTGCAGGATCCCGCCACCCTGGCGGCCGTGGACGCGCTGCAGCCCGCGCCCGGCGAAACCATCCTGGACGCTTGCGCCGCGCCGGGCGGCAAAACCATCCTGATCGCGGAGCGCATGCAGGGCCGCGGCGTGCTGGTGGCCATGGACCGGCATGCGGACCGCCTGCCACCGCTGCGCGCGAATCTTGCCCGCCTGGGCTGCCCGTCCGTGCGCGTACTGGAGGCGGACGCCATGAAGCTGGCCGGGTATGACCCCGTGTTGCCGCCGGGCGGTTTTGACCGGATCCTCGTGGATGCACCGTGCTCCAACACCGGCGTCATCCGCCGCCGGCCGGATGCGCGCTGGCGTTTTTCCCTGGAGCGGGTAGGGGAGTTGGCCCGGGTCCAGGCCGCCATCCTCGACGGGGTGGTCCCGCGGCTCAAGCCTGGTGGCTGCCTGGTCTACAGCACGTGCAGCCTGGAACCCGAGGAAGATGAAGCCCTCGTGGCGGCCTGGACGCGCCGCCATCCGGAATGTACGTTGCGCCAGAGCACGCAACTGGTCCCGCCGGCCGGTGGGATGGACGGCGCGTTCGTGGCGGTCCTTGACAAACGCCCGGCCTGACGTCCGCCCGCCCGGCCGCGGTTGCGCATCCGACCCCCTTGCAAAATGTTTCGAAATTAGCGCTTGGCAAAATAAACCATTATGCTAGTATGTCGCCAGTGGTTGAAGTTCAGCAGAGTCAGAATATGCGACGGTTGTTCGGTCCGCATGCCTGCTCGGTGGCCTTCGCCCTAGTGGTTGGGTCTACTCGATGACCCTAGTCGCCAGGTCCGGAACCAAAACACCGGTCGGGGCATAAAAAGAAGAAAGGGAAAGTAGGAAAGTATGGGTACGAGACTGTATGTAGGTAACTTGAGTTACGACGTGGACGGCGCGGAGCTGAAAGAAATTTTCTCGGCGCACGGCACCGTGGTAACGTCGGACGTGATCATGGACCGCGCCAGCGGGCGCAGCAAAGGGTTCGGCTTCGTGGAAATGGGCGCTGACGGGGAATCCCAGGCGGCCATCAACGCGCTGAACGGCAAGGAACACAAGGGTCGTCCGCTCACCGTGAACGAAGCCCGGCCGAAAGAAAGCCGCGGCCCTGGTGGCGGTGGTGGTGGCGGCGGCGGTGGCGGTGGTGGCGGCGGGCGCGGCGGTGGCCGCGGTGGCCGTGGCGATCGCTGGTAAGCAATTCTGACCTGAACAGGTTAAAGGGAGAGCCACAGCAATGTGGCTCTCTTTTTTTAATAGCGAGGCGCGGCATGCTGGACATGAAAACAATCCGTGACCGGCCCGACGACGTGGCCGGCGCGCTCAAGAACCGGAACTACGACCTGGAACTGCTGGACAACGTCCTCTCGCTCGACTTGGAGCGGCGCCAGTTGCTCCAGGACGTGGAGGCGTTGAAGAACGAGCGCAACGTCGCGTCCAAGGAAATCGGCCGGCTCAAGAAGTCCGGCGCCGATACCAGTTCCCGGCAGCGCGGCATGCGCGAGGTGGGCGAGCGGATCCAGAACCTTGAACAGCGGGTGCGCGAGGTGGAGGATAAATTGCAGCCGGCCATGCTGCGCATCCCCAACCTGCCCCATGTCTCGGTCCCGGTGGGCCCGGACGCCTCGGGCAACCAGGTGGTCCGCACCTGGGGTGTGCCACGCGTGTTTGACTTCCCGCCCCAGCCCCACTGGGACATCGGCGTCCGCCTGGGCATGCTGGAATTCGAACGCGCCACGCGCATGGCCGGGTCGGGGTTCCCCTTTTATCGCGGCGCCGGGGCGCGCCTGGAGCGCGCGCTGATCAACTTCATGCTGGATGTGCACACCCGCGAGCACGGCTACGAGGAAGTGTCGCCGCCCTTCCTGTGCAACCCGGCGGCCATGACCGGGACCGGCCAACTGCCGCGCATGGCTGAAGACATGTACTATCTGCCCACGGAAGACCTGTACCTGATCCCCACGGCCGAGGTGCCGATCACCAACCTCTACCGCGAGGAGATCATCGGGGCGCCCCTCCCGCTCTATTTTGTCGGTTACTCCCCGTGCTTCCGGCGCGAGGCCGGCGCGGCCGGCCGCGAAACCCGGGGCCTGAACCGCATCCACCAGTTTGACAAGGTGGAACTGGTCAAGCTGGTCGCGCCGGGCACCGCCTACGACGAGCTCGAAAAGCTCGTGCGCGACGCCGAGACCGTGCTCCAGCGCCTTGAGCTGCCCTACCGGGTGCTGCAGCTGTGCACCGGCGATCTCAGCTTCGCCGCCGCCAAGTGCTATGACATCGAGCTCTGGGCGCCTGGCCAGCAGCTATGGCTGGAGGTCTCCTCGTGCAGCACGTTCGAGGATTTCCAGGCTCGGCGCGCCCAGATCCGCTACCGCACGCCCGACGGCAAGACCGCCCTCGTGCACACGCTGAACGGATCCGGGGTGGCCCTGCCGCGCCTGGTGGTCGCGCTGATCGAGAACGGGCAGCAGGCGGATGGGTCGGTGGTGATTCCGGCCGCGCTGCGGCCGTACATGAACGGCATGGAGCGCATCACCCCGCCTGTTCCGCCCGCCTGAGCGACCCGCCGCCCCGCGGCGGTCAGGCCAGTTCCGGGCCGATTTTTTTCAGCTCATCGCGCAGGGCTGCCGCGCGTTCGTAGTTTTCCTGGGCAATGGCGTGGCTCAGGTTTTCCTGCAGCCGTTCCAGCTTGCTCTTGGGCTTGCGGCTTTGCAGGTTTTTAAGGATTTCCTCGAGCACGTCCTCTTCGTCGCAGCCTTCACCCTCGTAGACATCGTCGTACTCGGCGCAGAAGTCGCGGATGTCGGCCAGCGCCTGGCGCACGATCTCGATGGCCTCGGTGATGTTGTTGTTGGCGGCGTTTTTCTCGGCCAGCGCGCGCGCGTTCATCATGCGCACATAAGGATAAAATTGCAGGAATTGCCAGGCCAGGTCGTCATCGACCGCCCGGCGCGCCACGAGGTTGAAGAGCGCCAGGTTGTGGTCCGTGTCGCGCACCACGCCATCCAGGTAGCCCAGCGAGGAAAACGCAAGGTAGCGGTAGTAATACTGCACGGCTTCCTGCTGCATGACCATGCAGACCTTTTCGTCCAGCACCAGGGCCTGGTCGCCGTCCCCGAACTTCTCCTCTTTATCAAGGTAGTAGTCCAGCAGGGACGGGGATCCGTTGGGGGTCTTGCCATCCGGCCGACCTTCCAACTCCATCTGGAGCACGCCCAGGTCCAGCCGCAGCTGCACCTTGGGCAAGCCATCCGCCCCCGTGATCCAGCGTGCATTCACCTGCCCCGGATCGTACGACCATCCGTGGAGAATATTGGCAATATCCTTGTTCACCGCGCTTGAATGTCCCGTGTTATAATTCCACTGCTACTATACCCCGTGACCATGAATTTGCCAATAGCGATTCCGGCCCCCCCCCCCCGCTCAGGGCACGGCGGCGGTGGCCTTGAAAAACGTGTAGCAGAAAACGCCGCCCGGCTCCGCTGTCCGGTACAGATCCCGGATGCCACGGTCAAAATCCCCGGCCGGGCTGAGCCCCTGTTCAAGGGCGGCGTCACGGACTCCGGCAATCATGGCCGTGAACGTCTTGCGGGTGAACCCGTCGACCAGCGCCGGCCGGCTCTCATCCGCATAGACCATGCGCGGCGAGACGCGCACCGCATCGAAACCGGCCTGGCGCAGCAAGGGATACAGCTGCCGCCCGATCATGGCGTTGCCTCCGCTGCGCCGCTGGAGTTCAACCTGGCAGCGGATGGCCTGGTGGGCCGCCGCGCTGTCTGGGTGGAAATAGGCGGAGCCATGATCACCCTCAATGACCGTGATCGTTCCGCCAGGCTTGAGCGCCGCTTTCAGGATCAGCAAGGCCTCGACCGGACAGGCCAGGTGCTCCAGGACAAAACACACAAACACATGGTCGAAACTCGCCGGCCCGAACGGCAGCTTGAACAGGTCGCCCTGCTGCAGTTGCACGTTGGTAAATCCCGCCGCTTCCACCCGGGCGCGGGCGGCGGCCACCGAGACCGCCGAGATGTCCATGGCCACGATCCGGGCACCGGGACTGTGGCCGGCCAGGGTCACGGTCTGGGCACCCACGCCACACCCGGCTTCCAGCACGCGGCTGCCGGCCGGATACGCGGTGTCCGCATGCAGCAAGTCCGCCAGCGTGGCGGCCTGATCCTGCAGCCTCAGGTTTTCACGCGGATCATAGCCGTGGACATATCCGGGGGTCATGGCAGCTGGGCCTGCATATTGGGAAAGGTGGATATCAAGGATGAGTGCCGCACGCAAGCAATTCCAGGAACTCCTGCGGGAGTTGTTCCCGTTCGATTGCGTTGATCTGGATTTCGGCATCTATGGATGGAGACCATGCAGGAATCGGAACCGGAATATTTTCCCGCCAAGACGCAGAGGCGCAAAGTAAGATCTGGCTTCTTGGCGGCTTGGCGGCTTGGCGCGAGAATATTTCTGATTTTTCATAATGAATGTCCGGAAAGACCGGACGGCTCACGGGGACCGTTCGCCCTACCTGGCCACAGACATGCAACGGTAGGGCGTGGCAAATCGCCGTCTGGCATGATCATGATCTTTCAGAGTTCAACCGCCCCACCCTGCGGGTCCCCCCCGCCTTGAAAAGGTGGGGAGCCGGAGGGACCATGCCCGATCATCCTGTCCGTCCTGTCCATCCATGTTCATTCTGCCTCTGCTCCGCGTCGCCGCGCCTCGGCGGTTCACGGAAATCGGAACCGGAATATTTTCCCGCCAAGACGCAGAGGCGCAAAGTAAGATCTGGCTTCTTGGCGGCTTGGCGGCTTGGCGCGAGAATATTTCTGATTTTTCATAATGAATGTCCGGAAAGACCGGACGGCTCACGGGGACCGCTCGCCCTGCCTGACCGCAGACATGCAACGGGCGAGGTGTCCCACCGAGCCGCTGAAGGCCTCCAGCCAGCCGTGCAGGAATCGGAACCGGAATATTTTCCCGCCAAGACGCAGAGGCGCAAAGTAAGATCTGGCTTCTTGGCGGCTTGGCGGCTTGGCGCGAGAATATTTCTGATTTTTCATAATGAATGTCCGGAAAGACCGGACGGCTCACGGGGACCGTTCGCCCTACCTGGCCGCAGACGTAGGGCGAGGTGTCCCACCGAGCCGCTGAAGGCCTCTATGCTGCGAGTGGCGGAATGATCTTGATTGGCGCGTGGAAATGACGGACGCTCAGTGAGAGGTTGCCATGAGGATGAAACGACAAAAACCTGTGCATCCCGGAGAAGTCTTGAGCGAGGTATTTCTTAACCCCCTGGGCTTGTCTCAATACCGCCTGGCGCACGACGTTCATGTGCCGCCGCGCCGGATCAACGAGATCGTCCTTGGCAAGCGCGGCATCTCTGCGGATACGGCGCTGCGCCTGGCGCGGTACCTGGGCACGTCGGTCGAAGTCTGGATGAATCTCCAAACCCATTACGAGATCGAAACGGCGCATGATGCAGAAGGCGCGATCATGGAGTGTGAAATCCGTCCTATTCCGGCCATGGCTGCCGGATAAAATGCCCGCGGAAGGTGACGCATGACTATAGAAAGCAATAGCCGCGACCGTGACTTGGCCCTGTTCGAACAAGCCAGCGACGGCGTCTTCGTGCTCGATACCCAGGGCCGGATCATCTCAGTCAACGAGGCGTTCGCGCGCATGCACGGCTACCCCGTGGCGGAAATGCTGCGCCTGGGGCTGGCGGGGCTGGACGTGGAGGGCATGGCCCCGGTTCCGGACCGGATCCGCCGGATCATGGCCGGCGAAACCTTGTCTTTCAACGTGGAGCACTATCACAAGGATGGGCACGTTTTCCCGCTGGCCGTGACCGCCAAGCTGATCGCGGTTGGCCAGGAGCAGCAGATCGTCGCGATCCACCGCGACCTCAGCGAGATCAAGCGAACCGCGGATGAATTGCGCGCGATTGCCCAGCGCTTGCAGCTGGCCCTCAAGGCCACCAACGACGTGGTCTGGGACTGGGATATCGTCCGGGATATGCAGCAATGGAACATGGCCGGGACCAGCGTCTTCGGCTGGACGGAGATTGTCGAGCGCCCGGTCAACGCCCAGTGGTGGGTCGACCGGGTGCATCCGGATGACCGCCAAAGAGTGCATGAAACGTTCTTTGCCGTGGTGAACGACCCGCAACAAGATGTCTGGCACGACGAGTACCGTTTTCTGAAAGCCGACGGCACCTACGCGGAGGTCATGGATCGCGGCTATGTCCTGCGCGATGACCGGGGCAAGGCCATGCGCATGATCGGCGCCATGCAGGACATCACCGAGCGCAAACGGCTTGAAACGGTTCAGGTGTTCCTGGCCCAGACCAGCCGCGGGGCGCCGGGTGAGACGTTCTTTGAAGCGTTGGCCAGCCACCTGGCCCGGAACCTGGGCATGGATTTCGTTTGCATTGATCGCCTTGAAGGAGATGGATTGAACGCCCGCACCCTGGCGGTCTGGAATGACGGCCGTTTCGAGGACAATGTCACCTACGCCCTGAAGGACACCCCCTGCGGCGAGGTGGTGGGCAAGCGGGTGTGCTGCTTCCCCGCCAGCGTGTGCCAGTTTTTTCCGCGCGACCAGGTGCTGGCAGACTTGCGCGCGGAAAGCTACGTGGGCGTGACCCTTTTCAGCCACACCCTGCAACCCATCGGACTGATCGCGGTGATCGGACGGAACCCGTTGGAAAACCGGCCGCTGGCCGAGGCGATCCTGCAACTGGTGGCCATCCGCGCGGCCAGCGAACTGGAACGGCTGGATGCCGAAAATGCGTTACGGGAAAGCGAGGCCATGTTCAGGGCGCACATGGACAATGCGTTTGACGTGATTTTTACACTCGATCATGCAGGCCGATTCGCTTTTCTTTCCACCGCATGGGAACGGCATTTCGGCATACCGGTGAGCGAGGCGCTGGGCCGTCCTTTTGGCCTGTTTGTGCACCCGGATGATGTCGCGGGGTGCGCGGACTACCTGCAGCGCGTGCTGAGCACCGGACAAAGCTCGACAAGTCCGCATTTCCGGGTCAAGGATGCCTCCGGTCGCTGGCCGTGGTTCGAGGTCAATGGAATGCCCTTCAAAGATCCACGAGGGCGGCTTCTGTTCATCGGGGTTGGCCGCGACATCACCGAGCGCAAGCAGGCGGAGGAGGAGTTGCGCCGCTTCTCGTCCCGCCAAGAGGCCCTGCTTGCCGCAGTTCCGGACATCATCATGGAGGTTGACTGCAATAAGATCTACACGTGGGCCAATCGGGCGGGCCTCGAGTTTTTTGGCGAGGACGTGATCGGTAAGGAAGCCTGCGCCTACTTCGATGGTGAACAGAAAGCCTATGAGACGCTTTCCCCGCTCTTCAACGGCGACGAGCAGGTGATCTACGTCGAAAGTTGGCAGCGGAGAAAGGATGGTCAAAAGCGCCTGTTGGCCTGGTGGTGCCGGACGCTCAAAGACGCGCAGGGCGTTGTAATAGGCGCGCTCTCGACGGCGCGCGACATCACCGAGCGCCAGCAGGCGGAGGAAAATCTCAAGCGGATTGAATGGATGCTCTCCCAGCCCGTTGAACACGCCCTGGAAGATGCTCAACCGGCGGCCAATTATGGCGACTTAACCAAGCTAAACCAAAATGGCCTTATTCTGAATTCCGTCGGACGTGAAATGCTTGCCAAGATTACCTCAGACTATCTGGATTTGCTGGGGACTTCCTCGGCGATTTACGAAGCCAATGGCGACTATGCGCACGGTATTTTTTCATCAGGCTGGTGCCGGATGATGGACTGCGCTTCACGCAAGCTTTGCGCCACCTCCGACAATGCCCAGGCGCTCGCCTCAGGTTTATGGCTGTGCCATGAAAGCTGCTGGAACCGTTGCTCAAAAGAGGCCATGTCCCGCGGCGAACCCGTTGATATCGAATGCGCCGGCGGCATCAGGATCTATGGATTGCCGATTTTTGTGAACGGAGAGGTTATCGGCGCCATAAATTTCGGCTATGGCGATCCGCCGAAAGACCCGAAAACATTAAAAGCATTGGCCGAGACTTTTAACGTGGACCATGAGTCCCTCCGGCGTGCCGCTGAGGCCTATCAATCTCGCCCCCGCTATATCATCGAAATGGCCAAAAGCCGCCTGCTGACTTCGGCGCAAACCATCACATTTCTGGTTGAGCGCAAGCGGGCGGAGGATGCGCTGCAGGAGGCGAACCGGCAGTTGGGGCGCACGACCCAGCAGGCGCTGGAACTGGCAGAAAAGGCGGAGGCGGCGACCAAGGCCAAAAGCCAGTTCCTGGCCACCATGAGCCACGAGCTGCGCACGCCGCTGAATCCGGTCCTGGGGTTTACGGGCTTGCTGGCCGACGCGCCGAACCTGACCGAGGAGCAGCGCCTCTGGCTTGGGATTGTCCATCGCCGCGGAACCGACTTGCTGCAGTTGATTCAATCCGTGCTGGACCTGTCCAAGATCGAGGCCGGCAAGATGATCATTGAGCGGCATCCGTTGAGGGTCCGGCAGACCGTGCAGGACCTGGCAGCTTCGCTGGGCCCGGCAGCCGAGAAGAAGGGCCTGATCCTGGACTGGGAAGTGGCGCCGGACGTGCCGGACCACGTGATGGCCGACGGGTTCCGGATCCGCCAGGTGCTGATGAACCTGCTGAACAATGCCATCAAGTTCACGCGACACGGCCGGATCGCTGTCCGCGCGATGGCCGGGGGCGCTAACCGCCTGGCGCGCGCGCCGGACCCCGGCGAAATCGCCTTGCTGTTCAGCGTCCAGGATACGGGCATCGGCATTGCGGCCGAGCAGCAGGCGGGCATTTTCGAGGCATTCACGCATGCCGATCCCAAGCATGCCGTCGACTACGGCGGGGCCGGCCTGGGCCTGGCCATTGCGCAGCAACTGGTGGACCTGATGGGCGGCCGGATCTGGGTCGAGAGCCGGGCCGGCCAGGGCAGCACGTTTTTCTTCACAGTCATGGTCGGCGGGCAACCAGCGGCCGGAGCCGCCGCGCTCCAGGCGCCCGCCGGCGTGGCCGCGGCCGGCGCCACCAGGCCATTGCGCATCTTGCTGGTGGACGACGACGCGGCCAGCGTGACGCTGATGCAAGCGCTGATGAAAGATGCCGGCCACGGGATCCGGACCGCGGAAAATGGCCGGGACGCTTTGGCCTGGCTGGAAAAAGAGGCGTTCGACCTCGTGTTGCTGGACATTAGCATGCCGGTCATGGACGGCTTGGAAACCATCGCGGCCATCCGCGAGCGGGATCGCCGGGCCGGCCGGCATACGCCCGTCATGGCGCTCACCGCCCACGCCATGCCCGGCGACAAGGACCGGTTCCTGAAGGCGGGCATGGACGGCTACCTGGCCAAGCCGCTCCAAGCCGTGGAGTTGTGCCAGGTGATCCGCCAGGCAAGTGCGCTTTTATAAGGAATGGAAGGGAGAAGCGGGTTCACCCGGGCATGCTTTCTGGAGCTGCCTCTGGGATCTTCGTGGTGCTACATCCGCTCCGGGAATCATGGGACCAACCCGTGGTGGACGCAGTTATCGTCCGGTGCTGCGGACAGGAACTTTTCGGATGAGCCGCAGTGGATCATCCGACAAGTGCCTGTCTGGATTTCAAAAAGCAGGTGCGAATGGAAGCAGACAAACAACCACGGATGGACACGAATGGACGCGGATGTGAATCGGGGAAGATAGCGGATTGCCCTGAAATATCCGTGTTAATCCGCGTGCATCCGTGGTTCAAATTATTCTCTTGGTTTGCGGCCTCAGGCCGCGTCTTGAACGGGTGGCACCTGGGTTCCGAGATGGTTCCACGGATCTTGGACAGGGCAAGATTCGGGCATCCTGTTCAGTTGGTTATCCTGTCCAGAATTCTGGTCCGGGTTGGGCCACGCCGTGGTGATCGGTCGTCAGACAGGAACTTCGCGGATGAACCGATTTATCTGCGTAGAAATTCAGGCCAATGGGGGCCGGTGTTGGTCAAAGTGTGTGTGTGACTTTGTGTGTAATTGTCCGTTCTGTCAAGCATTGTAAAGAAGTGTAACGCCGGAGTTGTAAAATATACATCATGCGCCATAACCGCATGAAATATAGGGCGTTAAGGTGTCTGAAATCGTAAATAATTGGTGCGCCTGGCGAGGGTCGAACTCACAACCTTTGGCTTCGGAGGCCAACGCTCTATCCAATTGAGCTACAGGCGCACAACCGGCCCCGCAGGGGGCCGGGCAATCTGACCGGCCGCGGTTTTAGCTGTTCCGCTTCTGGAAATCCTTCATGAAGGCCACCAGCGCGTCCACGCCTTCGACCGGGAACGCGTTGTAGACCGAGGCCCGGATGCCGCCGACGGAGCGGTGGCCTTTGAGGCCCTTCATGCCCTTGGCCGAGGCTTCCTTGACAAACGTTTCCTCCAGCGCCTCGGACGGCAGGCGGAAGGTGATGTTCATGTCCGAGCGGCAGGCCTTGTCCGCAGCCCCCTTATAGAACGTGCCGGAATCGATCACATCGTAGATCTTGGCGGCCTTGGCGCGGTTCTGCTGGGCCATGGCGGCGAGTCCGCCCTTCTTGAGCAACCAGCGGGTGACCAGCATCACGATGTAGATCGGGAAGCAGGGCGGTGTGTTGTGGAGCGAGTTCTCTTCCAGGTGCGTCTTGTAACGGAAGATGAACGGGATGTTCTCGGGCGGCTTCTCGGCCAGCGACTTCTTGATGATCACCACCGTGACGCCCGCCGGGCCGAGGTTCTTCTGAGCGCCGGCATAAACCAGGCCGAACTGGTTCGGATCAAACGGGCGGCAGAAAATGTCCGAGGACATGTCGCACACCAGCGGGGCCGCGGTCTTGGGGTACACCGGCCACTGCGTTCCGGCGATGGTCTCGTTGGAGGTGATGTGCGCGTACGCCGCGTCGGGCGTCCACTTGAGGCTGGCGGGATCCGGCAGCGTGCAGGGCATGGCCTTGGCGGTGTCCGCCACCACATTGATCTTGCCGATGACCTTGGCTTCCTTGATGGCCTTGGCCGCCCAGGCGCCGGTGTTGACATAATCGGCTACCTGGCCCGCGCCGAGCAGGTTCATGGGCACCATGGCAAACTGGGCGCTGGCGCCGCCCTGGAGGAACAGCACCGCGTAGTCATCGGACAGGTTGATCAGCTTGCGGATGTTGGCGATGGCTTCGTTGTGGACGGCCTCGTAATCTTTGCCGCGATGGCTGGCTTCCAGCAGCGACATGCCAATGCCCTTGAAATCCACGAATTCCTTCTGGGCTTCTTCCAGGACTTCCAGCGGCAACACGGCCGGGCCGGGATTGAAATTATATACTCTCGCCATGGTAGTTCCTTTCCATCTCCATTACACGTTTTTCGTTACTTGCACGCCGCGGGAGGCTTTCCCGAGGCAACTTGTTCGTTTGTATCAAAAAATTGGAAAACGTCAAGCGGCCGCGGCTCAGCCTTTTTCTTCGTCGATGATGCGGTAGGCTTCGAGGAGGATGCCGATCGTGCCCTGGGTCACGGTACGCTCCTGCTCGATCTGCTCCCGGCGCTTGAATGTGTAGTAGCCCTTGGTGCGGCGCAGCACCGCATACACGGCGTCCAAACCGCGCTGCGCGCCGCAGGTGGCATCGACGATCTCGCCCTTGGCCATGTACACCAAGCCCAGCGGTTGCTTGTGTTCGTCCTTGACCGCCAGGATCCCGGTTTCTTTGCCGGCATTGAGGAACTGGATCAGTTCGCCCAGGGCGGTCCGTTGGATGGTGCCGGTCAGGTCGGTCATGGACTCACGAATGGATTCGCGGTTGGGCGCCGGGGTAGCCGCGGCTACGGGGGCCGCGGCGGGGGCGGCCGGCGCGGGTGCGGGTGCGGGCGGTGCTGCAGCGCTGAAAATACCCAGCGGGTTCTCGGCATGGGGCGCGAAGGCCGGGCGTGGTGCGGGCGAGGTGCGTTCCTGGTTCAGCAGGGCTGTCAGGCGGCTGGACCCGGTCGTGGCGGGAGGGAGCGGCGACGTGCGGCGCAAGGTTTGGATGCGCTGCACCGGGTCGTTCCGGCGGCTGCCAAAAATAAAGCTGAACACGCCGACGACCAGCACCAACCCCACCACCTGGGCCACAATGCCATACACCGAGAAAAGCGACTGCAACAGCCCGCCCCGGGGGGGGGCGACGACCGGTGGGGGCGTGTCTTCCATGCCGGCCGGCGCCGGGGTGGGGGTGGGGGGGCGCACGATAGTCACCGCGGCGGGCGGGATGTTGAGGGAGTCCGCCCGCTCGGCACGGTTGGTGCCAGGCGGCGTATGGGGAGTAGGCGTGGCCACCACATTGGTTCCGGCGGCGGCCGGCGGCGCGGTGGTCGCGGGCTTCTCCCCGGGGCCGCCAAAGGGTTTGGACACGCGCTGGTATAACTGGGTGAACCAGCCGACCACCCCGGGGGCCGCTTCGCTGGCAACCTCGTCGCGATAGATGTAGATCGTCTGATCCCCGGAACGGATCACGCCGGCCACGGGCCGATCCGTGGACACGCCGGTCAGCATGTCGTTGGGATCATTGACCGTAATGCTGGGCGGATCCTGCCCCCAGCCGGCCAAGAGACTGGCGGCCCAGATCAGCATGGCGATCCATGCGCATCCAAATGGTCGGGCTCTTAACATGATGGTCAGACGCAAGACGATGATCGATAACCCCGGTTCTGGCAATTAAAAAAACGGTCCCGGCCCGCGGCCGGCCGCGGCGCGGTTCATTTTTGGACCGTGATCGGCGAACTGATCGCGATCGGCGTATACCCCGCGTCGGGAAACAGGCGCACCTCGTAAGCGCCGGGCAGGGGCACCAAGATATCCCACGTGTCGTTGATCAGGTTGTTGAGGAATGTGTAGGTTGCATAGCCCTGCGGCGGCGCGGCCGGATCGCGGTAGAGCGCAATCCACGCATGCGGGTTCTGGCGCAGCCCGGTCCCGTTGCGGATGACAACCACGATCTTGCCTCCGGCGCGCACGGTGGGCGTCAGCACCTGCAGCGTGGGTGGCACCAGCGGGGTCGGGGTGGGCGGCGGCACCGTGGTGGCCGTGGGCAGCACCTCCGGCGTGGGCGGCGGCGGCGGCGCGGTGGGGCGCTCGGCCGGCGCCACCGGCGCGCGGCCGCCGGCCACGGGAAACGTGCCGGTCACTTCCCCCTTGAGCACCGGGTGCTGCGCGGCGCCCATTTTGCGGGCCGTGGCGGGCACCTGCTCGTTAAGATAAGCATACGCCTCGGAAAGCGTGGTGACCTGGTCGCCATTGGCATCGGCCTGCCCTTTGAGCACCTCGCAGAGATGGTAGGAAAAAATACCCTGGCGCAGGTCGCTGGACTCCATGGATATCTCGTCCGCGCGCGAGGCGGTGATGACCACGGCGCCCTGGCTGGCGGTCAACTGGTCAAGGTAATCATCCTGCAGGCCGACGGCCTTCATGCCCGGCCGCAGCACCCCCTTGGCGCCCACGGCGCCGGAATAGCAGGCGTCCATGACAAACAACAGCTTGTCCGCCTGGATGCGCCCGAAAATCCGGGCCATTTCGGACATGGGCAGCGCGGTGCCGTACATGTCCTCGAGCTGGCTGTCCGCGAGCATGATGTACTTCTCGGTGCCGTCCCCGCCCGTGCCGGTCAGCGCGGGCTCTGCGCCGCCGTGGCCCGAGAAAAAGATCATCACCCAGTCCTGGGTGCCGGCATGGCGTGGCAGCCAGGTGCCAAGGATCGAGCGTACCTTTTCCGTGGTGGCCTCCGCGTCGGTCAGCGTGATGACCTGGTTGGACAGGAACCCGGCCTGCTGGATGAGCGCGAGGCGCAGTTGTTCGATATCATCCACGGCGTACTGCAAAGCGGGCACCTTGGGATCCTTGTATTTCTCAACGCCGATCAGCACGGCCCAGCGGTTGGGCGCGGCCGGGACCCTGGCGCCGGCCGCCACCGGGGTCGTCGTTGCGGCGCCCACCAGCGCGGCGGCCCGCTGCGCGAGAAACTCATCCCAGCGCGTGTCGCGCGCGAACTGGATGATGTCCGCCCGGTAGTCGGGATTCACCTTCTTGCCGGCGTTTTCACCGGGGTAAATGGTCAGGCCGCGGCCGTTCTTGCCGGGCCGCGCAAAGTTGGCCAGCACCGCCTGGGCCAGCCCGGCGCGGGCCTGGGCCACGGCGTCCCGAATCCCGCCGCCCGGGCCCGGCGCGGCCGCGATCTTCTCGAGCAAGGCGTCCAGGTCGGCAAAGCCGTAGAAAGCCGGCACGTCGAACGCGTCCGCGGGCAACGGCTGGCCGGCGCCGGCCGCCTGCATCAGCACTCCGGCCAGCGCGTCGAAGCTTTGCGCAAGGGCAGGCATTTGGCCCAGGTCCACGGCGCTGAGCGTGGTCAGGTTCTGGTTGGTGGGATATGCGGCACACAGGGCGACGATGTTCGATGCCAGGGTGCGGCCGTCCCAGTCCGGCTGCGCGGCGAGCGGCTGCAGGAAGAGGTCGTACGCCCAGCCATCAAACGGTTCGGTGTCCTCGCTGGCCACGAAGGCGGTGGCCACCCCGCGCCACTCGTAGGCGGCTTCGATCATGGCCATGAGGCACGCGTCGGCGCCAAGCACGTCCAGCTTGGGGAACAGTTCAAGGGCGGCGCGCACCTCGCGGTTCTCCAGGAAATCTTCGTCGCTGGAATCGTCCCAGGCGATGCCGCGCGCCAGCAGGTCCATGCCGGGGGTGGCGATGGCTTCGTCCGGGCCGGCCGCCCGGCCGGCGGCGCGGGCCAGGCTGGCGCGCCAGCCGCCGCCGTGGTTCCACAGCACCAGCATGGTTTTGCGGGCCGGGTAGGCCGCGCGCGCCCAGGCGACGAACTCCTTGAGCGTCTGCGGATCGCCCATGTTGATCTCGCCGAGGTCCTGGCAGGTGGGCAGGCCCGGGTCCCAGGAATGGCGCCCGCCCAGATCCGCCGCGGGTTGCACGAGGAACCGGCGGGCCGTGGACCACTCGCTGTCCGCGGCGCGGTCGAGCAGCGCCACGATCCTGAGGCGATCCGAGGAGCCGACCTTCTCCATCTCGGCCACGTCGAGAAGCGTCGCGTTGTCCAGGTTGTTGTCGCCGGCCATGTACACCATGATCAGCCACTCGGCCTCCGCGGGCCGGTTGGTCGCGGCCACGTCCGGCGCCTGCGCCAGCGCCAACGGCACCGGGGCCAGCAGGCACCCCGCCAGAAACGCCATGATGCTTGTCTTCATGATTACCTCCTGATGGGCTGTCGGTCCGGGCTCAGAAAAATTGCACCACGGCCACGTTTTCCTCCCGGTCCAGGTAGGCGGGCGGCGGGAGTTGGGCCTTGAACTCGTCGAAGCGCTCCGCCGTGATCATCAGGGTGATGTTGGTGCGGCCCTGGGCGGCGCGGACCATGGCGTTGAGCGCGGCCACCGTGAGCAAGCGGTGGCGGGCGTCGGGATAGTCCAAGCCGTACTCCATTTCCCCGCGGCTTTCGAACAGGTAAATGTTGTTGGTGGCCGCGAAAAAGGAAAACGAATGGGCCAGATTGCGATCGGAAACCAGGATGGCGTCGGCTGGTATGCGGTCCGCATTGCGCGCGTAAATGTGTTCGGCCGTGGCCATGATTTCCATGTGCGCGGGCATGGCCACGTGGGCCAGCACGCAAAACGGAAACGCGGCCACGAAAAACCAGACCAGGCGGCGGGCCCAGGCCTGGGTGCGGATGGCCTGGACGATCCCGGCCAGCCACCAGGCGCAGGCCAGCACCACCACGCCCACTTTCCACTGCTCGTCCGCGGCGTATTCCCGGAGGATCATCCGGCCCGTAAACCGCACGATCCACTCCGCCGCGAAAAACAGGATCGCGCCCGCGACCAGCACGGCGAGAATCCAGCATCCCACGGCCAGCGCCTTGGCCCGGCCGGCCGCGACGTAGCGCCGGATGCCGGCGTCCATGAGCAGCGCCAGGGGCGGAAAACAAGGGAGGATGTAGGTAGCCAGCTTGCCGCTGGACGCTGAATAGAAAAGCAGCGGGAACACGAACCAGCATCCCGCGAACCGCAGGAAGGAATCGCGGCCGCCGCGCCGCAGGCCCAGTACCGCGGCCCCGGACAGGACCGTCCACGGTAACGCCCCAGCCAGGAGCACGGGAATAAAATAAAAGAACGATTCCGGGTGCTGCGTGCCGGTTTGCATGGTGCGCCCCAAGGCTTCGGAGCCCAGCAAGTCCCGCCAGAACGGGCTGGCGTGCATCGCCGCCTTGAGGCTCTCCGGGACAAAGCGGTTGAAGTGCTCAATCCAGACAAAGTAGTGCCAGTAGTCGCTTTCGCGCCGGTCAATGGCCAGGGCCCATGGCAGCACCACCAGCACGGCCACGAGGAGCGGAATCCAAGGCATGGTGAAAAGGTCTTTCCAGCGCCGCTCCCAGAGCAGGAACGGCACGATGGTCACCAGCGGCACCGCCAGCGCGATGAACCCCTTGACGAGAAACGCGGCGCCGCAGGCCACGCCGCACAGGGCCAGCCAGCCCAGGCGCACCCGCTGCCGGGGTGCCGCCCAGGCTTCGTAAAACAGGGCCACCGTGGCCGTGACAAAAAACGTGAACATGGTATCCAGCACGTTGGCCACGCCAATCATCATCGGCAACACGCAGGTCAATTGCACCGCCGCGCCCAGGTACCCGGCCTGCGGCCCCGGGGCGTGCCGGCGCAGCAGCAGGAATACCGCCAGCACCGACAAGCCCGCCGCCACCGCGGACGGAAACCGGCAGCCAAACCCGTTGGGGCCCCAGGCCATGATCGATAGCGAGGTCAGCCAGTACCCCAGCACCGGCTTCTCAAAATAGCGCAACCCGTTCAGGTGCGGCACCACCCAGTCGCCGGTGTAAATCATTTCCCGGGGAATGGCGCCGTAACGGGCCTCGTCGATGATCGCGATCGGCCGCACGCCCAGCGGCGCCAGGTACAGGATGACATACGCGAGCAGGATCAGCAGGCCGGCTTTTTTTTGCATGGTTGCGCTTTCTGCATTAAAGATAGGTCAGCACGGAAATAACGGCCGATACCAGGAACACCGCGATGATCGACTTGACCTGCCCGCGGGTCGTGGCCTGGGGAATCTCAGTCAACGCGCCCTTGATCTTCAAGCCCTCTTCACAGCAGATCGCGCCGGTCAGCATGCCGGGGATGAACGTCTTGGCCAGCAGGCTGACGACATCCACCGGCCGCATGGCGCCCAGGATGCTGTCCACGAACAATCCGGGCCCGCCGGTCGCGGCGCCAGTCACCAGGCCCGTGACATACCCGCTGGCAAAGCTGACCACGATGAATACCATGGTCAGCAGGAACACCGAAACCGCCACGCCCAGGACCCGGGGCATCAGCAGGTAGGTGAACGGGTCCAGGCCCTGGGCGTCCAGGACCTCGATTTCCCGGGCGGCGCGCATGCTGGCCATCTCCGCGGCGATGGCCGTCCCGCTGCGGCCAATCACGATGAAGTTGGTCAGCAGGGGCCCGACCTCGCGCACCAGCACGATGACCAGCAGCGGGCCCAGCAGGCCGGACTGGCCCATCCGGTTCAGCCAGACCTGGGCCTGCAACACGATCGACACGCCGCCCAGGAAGGCGATCAGCGAAACCAGGCGCACGGCTTCCACGCCCGTGAACAGCAGCTGCCGCGCAAAAACCGAGCGCACGGTCACCGGCCAATACGCCGGCCGGCAGGCCGTGGCCACCACCATGGCCACCAGCGCGGCCAGGTGCCGCCCGTTGCGGATGCTGCCGATGACCTTGCGGCCGATGGCGCCAGCTGGATTCATTTGCCCATGGTTCCAATAATAATCACCCGCCGGGCGTCACTGGGCCCTGCGGGAGGGCTTATTCTTGCAGAGCCGCTGGCGATCCGGGAGAAAAAAAACTGTCAATTTTTTATCCATTATGCTGGACTATCCATGCCTGTTCACCTACAAGTGTGCGCTCTGCGGTCTTAAGAGACCGGAATGGACCAACCGGAAAGGCCGGTTGCGGACAAGGCGGGGTTAGACCAGGAAAAGGAAGCACGACTATGCCGAAGCAGAAAACGAGAAAATCGGTGGCCAAGCGGTTCAAGAAGACGGGCCGGAACAAAATCAGGCGCACGGCCGCGGGCGGCGCCCATCTGGCGACCGGAAAGTCGCGTGGCCGGAAGCGCCGGGTGCGCGCCGGCAAGATGGTGGCCAAGGCGGATTACAAGCGGGTCCTGGTCGGCCTGCCGTATTAATTTGGGTTTGGACGATTATCCAGGAGAATATCGATGCGCGCAACCAATGCTCCCGCTTCCCGCAAACGCCGTAGCCGCCGCCTGAAACTAGCCAGCGGTTTCTATGGCAGCCGCAGCAAACTGTTTCGCATGGCCACGGAGGCCGTGGATCACTCCATGGCCACCGCCTTCGTCCACCGCAAGAACAAGAAGCGCGACTACCGCGGCCTGTGGATCACGCGGCTTTCCGCCGCCTGCAAAATCAACGGGCTCAACTACAGCCGTTTCCTCGAGGGCTTGACCAAGGCGGGCGTCAAGCTGAACCGCAAGATGCTCTCGGAGATCGCCATCCAGGATCCGGATGGGTTTGCCTCGCTGGCCGGCCTGGCCAAGACCAAGTGCGGCAAATAGCGGACCCGACCAGCAGGGACCTTACTGCTTGGGTGATGGCTGATGAAGGTTTGAACCGCGGCTTCCCGCGGGCCCGGCATGCGCTCAGTGCGTTACGCGCTCTGCGTCACAATTTCCCATCAATCGGTATCGGGTTTCGATGCCGATGCCGATCGCGACCCCGCTGAAATCCTTGGGCTTCTGCTCGTTTCGGGAACTCCCTGTCACCTGATCTGCGCTCGGCATCCCTCGGCCTCCGGGCCGGCAAATTAATTCTTTACAACCCAGCGCGGGATGCGATGATATTCCGCGTGGTATTGGTAACTTGGGATCAATTCAGGGGGTTGGGAAATGTATTGGTTGCAGACGTCGTTCCACGCGGGCATGGATGAAGTCCTGGCCGCCGTGGCGGAAAGCGAGTTCTCCACCATCCCGGTTGTGCTCGATGAACTGCGCCGGATATGGCGCGACCCGCAGGCGGAGGCCGCTGACCTGGCACGGGTGTGCGAGCATGACATGGCCGCCAGCGCCCGCATCCTCAAGCTGGCCAACTCGGTGTTCTACACCCGGAGCATGTACCAGGCCCGGGTGGCCAGCGTGCGCGACGCCATTGTGCGGATTGGGTTCCAGCGGGCCCACGAAGTGATCATGGGCGCCATGGTAGCCACTGTGTTTGCCGCCCAGGATGCCATCCTGGACTATTCGGCCAGCCGGCTTTGGCGGCATGCCATGGCCGTGGGCATCGCCAACCGCCTGATCAGCAGCAAAACGGGTTGCGGTTCCGTCGGCCTGGATCCTTTCCTGGCCGGCCTGCTGCACGACATGGGCATTGCCTTGGAGCACCAGTTCCTCTGCCAGCGCGGCTTTGAGGAGGCCGTGCAGGTTCGCTATTTCCACGCCACCGACCTGGCCGCCGAGGAGCAACCCCGCCTCGGGTTCAACCACGCCGACCTGGGCCAGGCCGTCGCGGAAGGCTGGAACTTCCCTGAAGCGTTGTGCGACCTCATCGGGCGGCACCATGTGTGGCCGCCTCCCGAAAACCCGTACCGTGAATTGCACATGGTCCTCCGGCTCTCCGAATGGCTGTGCAACGCCATGGAACATGGCTACTGCGACATGGCCCGCGCCACCGTCGACCGCCTGGCGGGGTGTCGTGAATCCCTGGGGCTCGGGTCGCCCGAGGTGCAGCAGGTGGCCGCCAAGCTGAACGAAGAAATGCACGCCCTCGACCACGCCGGCTGGTTCGCTGCCCAACACGCGGCGTGACCCGCCACGGGGTTGGTGCGGCCGCGGCACGGCGCCCGGCATGGCTTGTCGCAGGCGCCGGCTGGGCGGACGCTTCCCGCCGTTTTCTTCCCGATGGACAGGCCCTGCTTTTTATGGGAAAACAGTCGCCCATGACCAACGAGGTTACACCATGAAGCGTTGCTGGATCGAAGTCAACCTGGGCGCCCTGGCCGAAAACATCCGCGCCACGCGGGCCGCGCTGCGTCCCGAGACCGAGATGATTTTCGTGGTCAAGGCCGATGCCTACGGTCATGGCGCCGTGCCCGTGGCCCGCCGTGCCGCCCAGGAGGGCGTCAAGTGGTTTGCCGTCGCATACCTCGAGGAGGCCTTGGAACTGCGGCGCGAGTTGTCCACCCCGAACATCCTGGTACTCGGAGTCACGGACCCGTTCCAGGCCGCCACCATGGCGCGCCACCGCATCATCCCGATCGTGGCCGATGACGAACACGGCCGGGCTTTGGCGGCCGCGGCCCGGGCGGCCGGCGTGACCCTGCCCGTGCACGTGAAGATCGATACCGGCATGGGCCGGATCGGATTCTGGTGGCGCCAGGCCACCGAGGCGATTCTCAACCTGATGAAAGAGCCCGGCCTGGACATCATCGGCGCCTGCAGCCATTTTGCCATGGTGGAATCCGTGGAACCACAGTCCGCCATGAACCAGGCGGATCACTTTCTTAATGCGACCCGGGCCATCGAGGAAGCCAGCGGGCGCAAGCTCTTCAAGCATCTGAGCTCGAGCCGCGCGCTGCTGTTCCACAAGGAATGGGACCTCGACGGCGTCCGGCCGGGCATCATGCTTTACGGCTACGGAGCGCTGGAGGACGAAATGCGTGTGCACACCAAGCCGATCCTGCAGTGGAAAGGTTACGTGGCCCAGGTCAAAAGCGTGCCGCCGGATTTTGCCGTGGGCTACTACAGCACCCACGTGACCTCGCGCGAAACAGACATCGCGGTGCTGGCCTGCGGCTACGCTGACGGCTACCTGCGCGCGCTGAGCAACCGCGGCCAGGTCCTGATCCACGGACGGCGCTGCCCGGTCGTGGGCCGCGTGAGCATGAACTGGATCGCCGCCGATCTCGGCCCGAACAGCGGCGTTAAGCGCGGGGACGAGGTGGTCTTCATCGGCGAGCAAGGCAGCGAAAAAGTCTGGGCCAACGAGTTGGCCGCGATCTGCCGCACCATCGCTTACGAAATCCTGACGTGCCTCGACCGCAGCATCGAGCGGCGCTACCTGGACTGAGCGCTGCGGCGCAGGCCCGCAAGGGCAGGGGGATCTACCATGGAATGGGAACGGAACGAACCAGGATGGCGCGTGCCGATCAAGTCCTGGTGCCGCGACATGGAAGCCGGCGCCCACGAACAGGCCGCAAACCTCGCGCGCCATCCAGCGGTGTTCCGCCACGTGGCCATCATGCCGGACTGCCATGTGGGTTACGGCATGCCCATCGGCGGGGTGATCGCGTGCCAGGCGGCAGTGATCCCCAACGCCGTGGGCGTGGATATCGGCTGCGGCATGGGTGCCGCGCAGACCAATATCTCGGCCGCCGGCGTACGCCCGGACCAGGTCAAAGCCATCCTCCATGAAGTCAAGCGGCGCGTGCCCACCGGCGAAGGCCATGCGCACCGTGACCCGCAGGTCTGGGATTCCTGGGAAGAATACCTGGACCGGGCCGGCGGCCATCCGCCGTGGCTGGACGCCAACGGCGCCGACCTGGCGCGCCGCAACCTCGGCACCCTCGGCGGCGGCAACCACTTTATCGAATTGCAGGCTGGCGATGACGGGTTCCTCTGGCTGATGATCCATTCCGGATCCCGCAACCTCGGCTACCGGATCGCAGAACATTTTCACAAGACGGCCCAGCGGCTGAGCGATCGGCTGGCGGAGCCGCCGTCGCATCTCGACCTGGCGCATCTTCCGTTGGACTCAAAGGAAGGCCGGGATTACATCCGCGACATGAACCTGGCGCTCGCTTACGCACGGGAAAACCGCGCGCGGATCATGCAGGCGTTCAAGGCGGCGGTCGCCGGCGTCCTGGACGCCAGGTTTCTACGCGAAATCAACATTCATCACAATTACGCCGCCGAGGAATCCCATTTCGGGCGGAGCGTATGGGTGCACCGCAAAGGCGCCACTTCGGCGCGGGCCGGCGAATGGGGCATCATCCCGGGTAGCATGGGAACACCGTCGTACATCGTCGAGGGCCAGGGCGCGGCCGAGTCGTTCATGTCCTGTTCGCACGGCGCGGGCCGTTGCATGGGCCGGGCGCAGGCCAGCCGGGAGTTAAGCCGGGAGGACTGCGACCGCGCTATGGCTGGAGTGGTCTTCGATGGCTGGACGACGTACCATGGGCACGGACGCCAGAGAGGCCCGCGCATGTTGGACTTTGGCGAGTCGCCGCTGGCGTATAAAAACATCGACGCGGTGATTAACGCTGAAATGGATCTGATCATTCCACGCGTCAAACTGCGACCGCTGGGCGTAGTTAAAGGTTAAGGCGCGTCAGACTGTTTTGCCGGATGCAGGAAGACTGGGCGTCAGACGCAAACGACCAGCTTACCGCAGGCCATAGCGCGCAAGGCGCAGTTGCAGTTATCCACAGGGTTATTAACAGGCAGGCTTGTTGGGCCGATATGCGGGGTTTTAGCGTTTAACGCCAAACCCAACTACATATTGTGGCCCACCCCCGCACAGAGTAGACATAACATATATTATGCGACGTTATATGCCAATGGGGCCGCTGGCTCAAAATCGCGTGGATTGTGTGAGGTTGTTGATTGGAACTGGTGACCGATTGCCTGACCCGCCAGGCCAGCTATTGCACCCAGCCCCAGCGCTTGCCAAACGGCCAGTACACGGCAAACGCCGGGCCCACAAGGTGGGTCTCTTCAATCGGTCCGAAATAGCGACCGTCGAGGCTGAAGTGGGTGTTGTCGCCAAACGGGAGATAATCCTGATCCCCAAGGATCAGGACGTCCGCTTTGTCGGCCAGTTTGGGCCGGGGCCCTTGGCCATGTGCCTGGGCCAAGGCATAGCCGTTGTAGCCCTGGTTGGTGGCCGTCAATAACCGCTCAAACGGATAGGGCTCGGTCACCCGCTGCGTGTTGACCAGCAGGTACGGCGGATCCACGGCAATACGTTCGTTGGGGAGCCCAACCAGCCGTTTGATGTAAAAGGTGTTTGTTTTGATCGCCGGGTGCTGGATACCCGCGGTATCGAACACGATGATGTCGCCGCGCTGCGGCCGGGCAAAATTATAGAGCACCTTGTTGACGAAGATATGGTCCCCTATCCTTCTTAAACCCGAAGCCAGCCGCTGGCCTTTCTGCACGTAGTCGCCAAGCTTGAAATACATGGCCATCTGGGAATGGATTTCGTGGGGCACGCCGTCCACGTAAACAATGAAGTTGTGGTCCACGCGCTCATAGTATGGATTGACCCGGCCCGTAATCTTCGCCTTGATCTCCGTGAACCGTTCGCCAAACACGGCAAGCTTGATCAGGTTGAATGGAAAATAATCAGACCATTGCCGGGTTTCCTGGGGCTGCACGGTGATGCCATAGAGCGTGGGCTGCATGGACCCGGTGGGAATTTTGAATGGCTGAATGAAGAAGGTTCGAAAAGCCATGGCAATGGCCAGGGCTACCACGAGAATTTCCAGGTTCTCGCGCAGGCGCGGCAGGCGCCGCGGTGGGTACAGGGCGGCAATGGCGGTGCTGGCCTGCTCCGCAGCCGCGTCCAATCGCCCGGGATCCCGCGCCTGCCAGGCCTCCCGCAGCAACTGTTCGGCCGCGGTCAGCGCATCGAGTTGCTGCGGCGGCGCGACGTCCTCGCGCATGTTCCGGGCATGGCGCGCCTCGCGCTGCAGGTGCTTGACCAGTTTTCCGTAACGCTGCCGCTCAAGGTATTTCATGCCGCCCTCAAGAACCCTGTTTCAAAATGGCAATGAACGCCTGCTGCGGAATGCTGACCTTGCCGATCTGCTTCATTTTCTTTTTGCCCTCTTTCTGGCGTTCGAGGAGCTTGCGCTTGCGGCTAATGTCGCCGCCGTAGCATTTGGCCGTCACGTCCTTGCGCAGCGCACGGATCGTTTCGCGGGCAATGAACTTGTGGCCGACCGCGGCCTGCAGCGGGATCTGGAACATCTGGGGCGGGATCACGTCCTTGAGGCGCTTGCACATTTCACGGCCACGGGCCTCGGCTTTGCTGCGGTGGATGATGCAGGAAAAAGCGTCCACCACCTCGCCGTGCACGAGAATGTCCAGCTTGATCAGGTCGCCCTGGGCGTAACCCGCGGGCTCGTAGTCCATGGAGGAATAGCCCTGGCTCAGGCTTTTCAGGCGGTCATGGAAATCCAGCAGGATCTCGTTGAGCGGCAGCCGGCTGGTAATCATGATGCGGCGCGTGTCCAGCGACTCGGTCTTGTCCACGATCCCGCGCTTTTCCATGATCAGCTGCAGCATGTCGCCGATGTGTTCGTTGTGGCAGATGATGAAGGCGCGGATGATGGGCTCTTCGATTTTATCGATCACCGTGGTGTCCGGCAGGAACACGGGGTTGTCGATCTCCTGCATCTCGCCGCTGGTCAGGTACACCTTGTAGATCACGCCCGGGTACGTGGCGATGAGGTCCACGTCGTACTCGCGGCGCAGGCGCTCCTGGACAATTTCCATGTGCAGCAGCCCCAGGAACCCGCAGCGGAACCCGAACCCCAGCGCCGCCGAACTTTCCGCCTGGT
>CAZAYP010000063.1:0-32075 GCA_964489425.1 uncultured Verrucomicrobiota bacterium
TCTCCGCGCCGCCGCGGTTCACGGAATCAGGACCGGAATATTTTCCCGCAGAGACACAAAGACGCAAAGCCGGACCTGGCTTCTTGGCGGCTTGGCGCGAGAATATTGATGGTTCTTCATAATACCATCCGCGTGATTCGTGAAATTCGTAGTTTCATCTGATCTTTTTTGGATACAGGGAGTTGCAGAATGAATGTCCGTCATCGGCGCGATTACTAGAATCACGACCCGGGAGGGCCGGGCCACTTTACGTGGCGCGGGGCTCCTGTCCCGCGAAATTCCCATGGCCCGGGAGGGCCGGGCCACGTGCGGGCACCCACCCATTGACGGTGGGCGCCCGTGGCACTCCTCTTAATTCAAGTCGTAGCTCGGATTTCTGTAATTGCGCGGCGGATACCAGTTATACGGAACCTTGTTGGTCACGCTGCGGATGATGACGCCTTCATCCGCCTTGAGCATGCCGTTGTAATAGTTCTTCCAGGCGCCGTCGAAATACTGCCAGCGCGGAGGCGTGAGGTCGGACCGGTAGAATATCTGCCAGCCGTTCTTCTGGGACGCCTTGTTATAGGTCCAGATCGAATCCGACAACGGCGCAGTGCCACGCCACCCGCCGAACCCCGCGGCGCGCAGGCTGTTCAACATGTTGGTGTCAATGTGCGCCGGCATGTTGAACGTGGCATACGTATAGGCCCGGTTGGTTGAGCTCGAACCGCCGAGGATGGACACGTTCGGCTGGTAGTTCGTCGGCGGTATCTGGCCGATGAAGAACACCTGGGTCACAATGCCGTTGCCCGGGATGTCAACGATGAACGACTGGTTGTTGGGCAGCGACGCATTGGTAGCCACGGACCCCACGGTCACACCGGCGCCAATGATGCTCCAGCGCCAGCCGTCGTTGGCCAGGTACACCTGCTGCGTGGTAGCCCAGGAGTTGAAGCCCCTGCCCATCCAACTGAGGCGGGTGGCATTGGCCGGTACGCTATCCCACGGCAGATCGCGCCCAAACACGTACTCAACGGTGTTGAAGTCTGGAATGCCCGGCAGCGAGATCCAGTTGCGGCCTGAATACAGCCGGATCCGTTTACCCACGTAGATTTGCGAGCTGGCTTTCTTGCGCAAGCCAAGGTTCCAGCGATCCAGATACGTGACCCGGTAGAAGCGCAGGTTGTCGCCCATGGCATTGGGCGTCTCATCCACGAACACGGGCACATTGGTGCGACCGAGCAGCGTCCACTGGGTCGAGTTGGTCAGGATGTCGGAGTACGCCGTGCCGTCCTTGTGAATGACGTCATAGGTCTTGGCCGCGGCCGACCCGGTCCAGTTCAGGCGCAGCTTGGTGGCGCTGTTACGCACGCCCTGGGTCACGGTCAGGAACCCGATCATCACGTTGGTGACCGAACTCAGGTCGCCGAGGTTGCCGGCCTCGTCCTTGCCGGCCACGGCAAAGAAGTAGTCCTGTCCACCAATCAGGTTGGTGACCACTACCCGGTTAGTCACGCGGTTGCCCAGGCCCGGGAATTCCATCACGTCGTAGTAGTTATCGTTGGTGGTCAGCGTGTGATCGCCGAAATTCCAATACACGCGGTACGACTGCCACGGCGACAGGTTGTCGTGGCCGGGGGGCGTCCACGTCAGGCCCACTTCCGTCTCATCGTCATAGCCCGAAGCCAGCAAGCCAAAGGCCGCCGGGGCATTCGGCCGGGTGCGGTCGATGCGCAGGTTGACCGGAATGGGCGACCCCACCGCGCGATCATTATTGCGATCCGCGTCGTTGTCCACAGCGAACACATACCCGGTGAGTATGCCTTGGGCCCCGATGTTCATGACCAGGCTGGTAACGTTATTATCGACATGGACACCGTTGTTGGTGTTGATGGATGCGCCACGGCGCACGGGGGCCAGCGACGGCGCCATGTAGCGGTACTCGTCCACCCCGCTGTAATCATCCACGGCCGGGCTCCAGGCGAGCACGATGTTGGTTTCGTTCTGCCATATCGTGCGCTTGGTGACGCGGAAGTCATCCGCGAATATCTGGGACCGGCTCACGGTGGTGCCGGAATCCGTACGCACCACGCGTAGCGTATACGTTCCGGCGAGGTCAATATCCCACGTGAACATCTCGAAGTTGTTCTCGTCATCCAGCGCGGTATTGGTGATGGCCAGCGATCCCATATCGACCCAGGAACCGCCGTCCGCACGTTCGACCCGGAGGGTGGTGTCGCCGCTGCCGGTATTGATCGGCTGGGCATAGAGGTACAGGCTGCCCGGATCGGTCACCGGCGGCAACTGGAGCCATGGATTATTGAAGGTATTGGTGTGGAAGCCAATCCGGCGCGTACCCGTGACCTTGGGATCGAACGTGGTCTGGGATATGCCGCGCCCGATCCAGGTTCCCGAGGCCACGTTATTGGTCCACATCGCGGTGGCGGCAACCGAAGCCGAAGGCCAGCCCTGGTTGGTCTCAAAGCTGTCCACAAAGATCGGCGCACCGCCGAAATTGGTGGGCAGGTAAACCGTGGAAATGACCGGGCCCATGCGGTCATCATCGTAGACGCGCAAGGAACCGACGCGCTGGTTGGCCAGGATGGCCGCATCATTGGTGCGGTCGTTGTCCGTGTCTGGAGCCCGGATGCTTACCGGAAGGGGTCCGGATACCGTGGCGGCCATCATGGCGGTCACCACGATTTCGCTCATGAACCCGTTGGTGAATGTCCATACGTTGGTCAGGGGCGCGCCGGCGCCGGCGGGACTGCTCAGCCCCACGCTGTAATTGGCGAAATTATTGGCGATGTGCGAGCCGACGCTGAACGACATCACGGTATTGGTGTTGCCGGTAGTGCCGCGGCCAATGCCGCTCAAGGCATCCTGGGCGGCAAATGCGAATTGCAGCCCGCGGGTGCCGGCCGCAGTCAGGTCCGCATCGGATATGGACCAGACCACGTTGGTGTCCGAACCTTCGCGGCGGGCATGGCCGCGGACATATTCGTCGCTGCGCAGCACGTGGTTATTGGTCACCACGGCGAAGCCGGCGTCGATCGTGGCATGGTCGGCGTACTTGTTGATCAGCACGGCGGCCGGCGCGTTGGTGTCCTCGTCGGTGACACGCAAGAACCCGAACAAGGTGTTGCTGGCCCATCGCATATCGACTTCGTTGCGGTCGAAGTCAAAGTCCGCAATATTTGCCCGGATGGCGCGGTTGGTCAGGCCATCCGCGTAAAGTGCGCTAACCCCCTCGAAGCTGAACAAGTTATTATCGGTGAACTCCCAGCGGCTGGTCGAACTGGCGATCTGAGAGTCGGCGGAGCTCTTGGCTGCCACATAATAGCTCAGGTTGTTGGTGGCGATCCCGTCGATATTGACGTGGGTCCGGTATTGCGCAGAGCCTGAATTGGCGCGCCGCAATCCGCTGGTGGGATCGTACATGTTGAAGGTGAAGGCCAACGGACTGCCCGCGCCCAAGGTCCGCAGCACGGAATCATTAACCTCGAAGTAGCGGATGGGCTCAGCCTTAAACGTGAGATTATCGATGCGGATGCTGCCGGTCGCGGTGCCGCCGCCCAGGGTGATGCGGATATTGACCACCGGGCTGTTGTTAAGCACCGTGGCGGAACTGAAGTCCACAGTTTTCAGGGTCCAGGTGCCATCCACCGGGTTCCAGCCGGTCTCGATATCCGTGAAGTCGAGGCCATTCACGGAATAGGCGATGTCGTTGTCCGTATACCCCAAGTTCGAACGGCGCGCAGCCATGCTCATTTGCAGGTTCTTGAAGCCCTGCATGCTGATCGTGAACTGGATATACCGACCATTGTTGGTCCAGTTGGCGATCGTGAGATCATTGCCGGCCGCGTCACCAGAATAAGCGTTAATAGTAGATCCAGCAGCGGAGGAAACCCCTTCATACAGGTTGCTGAGCATGTTGCCGGTGCCATAGCTGGGCAGGCCGTCGGTGTTGAAATTCCAGCACGCCAGCGCCTGGGTGACCGCCAGCGAGGGAATATCCGTGGCGTTAGCCGCCATGGTAACGTAATTCGGCCCGACCAACGGAGGATCCACGTCATCATCCGTAATGAACACGCTGAGATCGAGCGCGTAGGCGGAGTAATCCCCGCTGCGGTCATAGTCGGCATCGCACACGTACACCATGGCGCTGCACACGCCAAGGTTGATGGCCTCGCCCGTGTAGTTGGTCACCCACAGGGTGTTGGTCACCCAGTCCCGATAGCCGTTGGGATACGAGGCAGCGAACTGGTTGGATACCAGCACCTCCCCGAGCTCGTTGAACAGCATGAAATAGGGCGCGCTGCCATAGGCGCTGTTGCTGGCCAGCAACCCGGCGCCGATGTCACGCACAATATTGGTGATCCAGAACCCATCACCGATCTCACCGTCCGTGACCGCAGCCACAGTCCACTCCAGGCCGCCGGCGCTGGTGATGTCGAAATGGAAGTTGGTTATGTTCATGTCCGTGGTATTAGGCACAATCTGCCAATTCCGACTATCACTGATCGAACTCAACAAGGCAGAGCCCGACCCGCTGACCGTGCCGGTATAGATCACGTTGACCGATCCGGCATTCGGAATGCCCACAGCCGACAATCCATTGGTCAAGCCACGATATATGCACGAAACGGTATTGCTTGCCCCCAGCGGGTCATACAGCCAGACATTGGTATCGCTGGCACAGTTCACGGCGTACACAAACCGCACATTGGCCGAATCATTGCTGGGCGCCAGAACACCGTCATACTGGTACACGGTCACCTGGTCACCGCCAGTGTTGAGGTCCTGCAGGTTCAGCTCAAATACCTGGCCGATGTCGGCATTGCCCACTGCAATCCACTTGTTGGTATGGAACTCGGACAGACGGTGCCAAGTGTCGTTAGTTGTAGACCATCCGCAATCCGTGAAGTGGATGATCGTGCCCTCGGGGAACGGGCTCAGCACCACGAACGAGAACCGCTCCGCCATAGATTGAGGACCGCCGTTGATGCCGACGATGGCGATGCCACCGGCCATGATGTTGGAGCTGCCATAGGCGCCCATGGCATTGACCGTGAACTGGCCGAACTCGGGCGGTTCCGTGTCATTATCCTGCACGTAGAACTGCAGGTTGGAGTTGATTGTCAAACCGCGATAGTAAGGCACGGCATCCGCGCCATTGACCGCGGCGATTGAGCCACCGGAATTGGTGTTGTTGTTCTCGGCGCTCAGCGTCATGTAGAACAGGTCGCTATAGGTGGCGTTGGTGATGTTGAACGCGCCGTGCACGTAGGTGGTCACCACGTTGGCGCCGCTGACCCCTATAAAGTTGGTGAAATAGTCGTCATAGCCGATTTCGGCGCTGGCCCCGCTGCCACTCTTGAGCACGGGATCCCAGTTGGGCTGCACCCGGCCCTGGCGCGAGTCGAAGTTCCAGGTGCCGTTGGCATTGGTCAGGAACACGCCGTAGTCGCTGCTCCACTGCACCGCGAAGTCCAGCGGCCGCGACGCATTGACCAGGTCCTTGTCCGTCACCGTGATGTTGTTGGTATTGCCCTGCGGATTGTTGGCCGCGAGGTAATTGGTGCCCACGTAGAGCAGTTTGGGCGTCGGCCCCTTGGCCATGTTGGCGCCCTGGGCCACGCCGTCCTTGCGCACCACCTCGAACCAGTTGGTGCCCACGCGGATTTCATCCATGTACACGTCGCCCACCTGCACGCCGGCGCCGGCGCCGATGGCGAAGCGGAGGCCATCCAGGCTGGTGATGTGACCCACGGTCTGGGTGGTGGTCACCTGCCAGTATCCGCGCGGTTCCTCGGCGATATGCTCGGTGGTGCTCTTGTAGGATGTGGCGCTCAACTCGCGGGTGGCGAAATCGAACATGGCGACGATCACGTAATCGTTGCCGGTACCCTGGGACAAGGTCACGGTAGAAGACTTGTTATGCGTGCTGCTGTCGATGCCCAGCTTATCGTCGGCGTACACCTTGCCGACAAAGGCTTTTTCGGTGCCGGTTTGGAGCAACGACACCCCAGCGTAGGTGTTGCCGCCGGTGAACTCAGTGTTCTGCATCCAGGAGAAATACACCCGGCCAGCGGTGAACGTGCGGTTGAACGTCCGGGCCGCGGTCATATCGCGGTCGTTGACGTCGCCCAACATGACGATCTTGTTGAACACCGGGTTGAAGTAGCACGACTTCTCGATGTTGAACGAGCCGGCGCTGTAGTTGACATAGGCATCGCCGCCCAGGGTCCAGGTATCCGACCACCCGGCGCCGCCGCTGCATCCGCCGATGGTCGTGGCGTCCGTGCCGTTGAAGCTGTCGTAGATCACGGCCGAGGACGAGGTGTCGTCGATAACCACCAGGCGGCCGACCAACTGGTTGGTCCGCCACGAACGGTCAGTGGACGACTCGTAGTCAGCGTCCGGGATGTCCACCACGATGCGGTTGGTGCGGGCCGTGGTCAGATCACCGAGCTGGCCCACCGTGATGGAGGTCCATTTCCACACGCTGGTAGCGGTGGCGGTCAGGGTGCTGGCGTAGGCCGTGCTTTCGTCACTGACGTACTGCGCCACGTTGTCCACGAACACGCTGCCAATGCTCACGTTCATCTGCGAGGCCGCATCCGTGGTGCCGCGCGAGAGACCGCTGCCCGCGTCATAGGCGCTGATGACAAAGCGCAGCGGATTGGCGCCATCGACGGCTTCCAACTGGCTCTTGTTCACCGTGTAGATGGCGTTGGTGGTGCCGGCGCCGGACGTGGCCTCGATGTAGGAAGATCCGAGCTGCACAGCCAGGGGCGCGGCATTGGCATTCGAGGCGATCATCGGGGCCACGGTATCATCGTCCACCACTGTGAATACCATCTGGCCGCCGGAGCCGCCGGCCGTGGACAGGGTCACGTCGTCGAGGTAGAAATCACAGCCATTGTAAGCGCGGAACTCGCAGGTGAAGCTGGCCGTGCCGGCGGAGGGCGTGTTGGTTAATTGAACATAGGTCCAGTCACAGATCGTGTCGTGGTAGGTGCCGGGCTGCAGGGTGCTGCCCGTGCCGGCGCCGGTGTCCCACGACATCCACCGCCGGAACCCGTTGCCGGTATCGTTGGTAAGCTTGTACCAATAGGATATCGTGTATGGCGTGCTGCCATCCGCCGCCGGGCTGATGGCAATAGTCTGCGCCAGGGCGCGGGTGTCGGTGGCGTTACAAAAGACGGAATAAGTCCCGCCGTGCTTGTCGCTGCTGACCACCGAGTAGTCGGCCTCGAACGTGGTCCACGAGGCGCTGGAGCCGGTCTCGAAGCCAGGGTTGGCCGCCAGGTTGGCGCCGCCGCCGCCGGAACCGCCATACGACGTGGAGTTGACCGTGTCATAGCCGTTGGAGTTAATGGCGCTCCAGCGCGAGGTGTAGGAACCCAGCACAGCCGGGAAGTAGCCTGCCCAAGTGGTGTTGGAGGCCAGCACCGAGCGGCCACCCTGGCGGATAAAGCTGTCGAACACCTTATCCTGCAGGATCTCCGTGCCCGCGGAGTTGATCAGGTCGAAGTTGGGCTTGTAGAACGGTGCCGCGACATTCGTGATTTCAATGCCGGCAATATCGTACAGGTCCAGCACCACGCTGAACGTGCCGCCGGTCACGGCCGCGTCCGTCACGTTGGCGCCGCCATTGATCACATAGTTGGTGGCCGTGGGCGTGGTCACCACGATGTTCATCAACCCGGCCCAGGTCGTGGCCACGCGCACTTCATCATAGTAAATGCGACCCGGCGTGTTGACGCCGTCGTTGCAGCCGGCCTGCAGCATGATGCCGTTCAGGGAAGTGATCCCGCCGACGTTCAGGTTGGTGGCGTCCCATGAACCCGGCTCCACGGTCGGCACCGTATCGGTGCCAATCTTGTAGGCGTTGACGTGCGCGTCATCCGTGCTGTAATCGTAGCGCATGATGACGATGTAGTCGTTGCCCGAGCCTGCGGTCAGCGCCTTGGTGCCGGTGGTCAGACCCACGCCGAGGATGCCGTCGCCGCCATAGCACTCACCGAAGAAGATCTTCTCGGTCGTGCCGTCCATGAGGGACGCGCCCGCCCACTTCTGCGCGCCGGCCCACTCGTAGTTCATTATATAGGCGGCAAAAATCTTGCCCGAGGTAACCGCCGGGAACGCGCGCATGATCTTGTTCGTATTGCCGGCCCCCGGCCGGGTCACCACCTTGTTGGCGGCGTTGCCCGGGTAATTGGCCTGGGTGGCAAAACTGCCGGCCGTATTGGTGAACTGGTCGAGGAGCCCGGTCCATCCACTGCTCCACCCCTTGCCGCTGTTGGTGGCGCCCTGGGCCAGGGTGGTGTTGTTGGTGTAGGCAAACACTTCCACAATCTCGTTGGTCAGGTACGACTCGGTGGTGACGTCATCCGCGACGCCCGGCGAATAGTAATTTCCGCTGACCGAGTAGAACTTGTAATAGTTGGCCGAACCCGCGGGCACGATATGTTCCAGCGCGGTGCCGGTGCCTTTGTAGAGCACCACGGCGCCGGCAATGTTGTTGCCCACGCTGTACGCGCAGCCGTTGGTCGGATCCGTGCTGATGGCACTGCCCTTGTGCAGGACCATCACCGTGGCATAGGACCCGTGCGGCGTCCAGGCCAGGTCAATCAACTCGTTGCCATCCGCCGTGGCCGTGCCGGCCGTGGGGTCACTGATGGGGTTCAACGTCAGGGTCACCGCGATGGTCGCCGGGCTGTTGGACGCATTGGCATCCGTCAGGGTGATGGTGCCATTATACACGCCGGTCGCCAGGCCCGTGGTGATAAAGTCCACGGTGTGCTGCTGGCTTTGCCTGTTGGTGAAGCTGCCGGAAACCGGGCTGATGGTCATCCAGGCCGCGTTGGTGGTAACCACGTAGTTCAGGGTGCCGATACCGATGTTGGTCACGCCGAACCCCTGGTTGGCCGGATCGCCGCCCACGGAGGCCGAGGCCGCGATCGTCGCCGGCAGCCGGTACACCCACGGCCATTCGCCGGAACCGGAAATATCGAAGGTGAACGGATTTTCGCCCGCCACATTGTTCGTGATGTACACCGTGGCCGAGCGCAACCCCACGCCCGAGGGATCAAACTTGATCTTGAAGATGCTGGAACCACCCGGGCTGACCGTCAGGCTGGGCTGGGTGACAATGCTGAAGTCCGCCGCATGGGTCCCGCCAATGGTCAGGTTCTGCAGGTTCAACGTGCCCACGCCGTCGTCCTGGACGGTGAACACGTTGGTCAGGGCGCCGTCGCTCACCGCAATGCCGCGGAACGCCGTGCCCTTGTCGCTGGAAGGCGGCGTCTCGCCGCTGACGATAAACTCATCGTTGGTGCCTTTCACCGCAATGCCCGCAGGGCCGCCCACGGTCGTGATGGTCTGGGTGGCCGAATTGGGGCTGGTACAGGCCGCGCCGGAACGGATGCGGTAATAATACGTAAAGTTGTCAGTCAACCCGTTCACCGTGTAGCTGGTGCCGGTCACCATCAGGTTCTCAAACCCGGTCAGGAACGTGCCGCCCGAGCCGCCGCCGGCCACCACGCCGGAGATCTGCACGTCGTCCAGACGGAACACGCCGGTGCCGGTAGTGGCCCGCGACCCGTTGTTCCAACCCAGGATCTTGATGATTATGGGCGCGGTCTTGTCCGCCACGCCGGTCACCGCCAGGATGTTGGTCAGCAACAGTGAATCCGGGGCATCAATGGTGTTGGTCCATGCGGCATTATTGATATCCACCGAAAACGCCGACGGCCCCGCGGCGGTGGCATAGGCCTTGTAGGTGATGCCGGTTATCGTGATGCGGTTGCCGCCAATCGGATAGATGGTGAACACAAAATACTTCGCGCCACCCCAGGTCGTGCCGCCCCAGCCAGTGGATTCCTCAATGTAGGGCTCGTTGGGGAAATACGTGCCGGTAGTGATATTGCTCTCAATCGCCCCGGACGAGACGGTAAACATCGAGGCGGTAAGCACGCCGCCCACATACGTCGGCAGGAGCGCATCGCTGGCCGGGAACCCGTACTGGACAAGATTGGTCTGCGTGCCCGACCCGCTCACGAACGTGTTGCTGATGGCCATGTCCAGCCAGTAGTTGGTCGCGCCCGCCGCCGCGGTCCAGTTAATGGTAATGCTGCTGGCGTTGGTGGGGTTGACGTAGATGGCCGTTGGCGCAGCCACCGCGGTGGTGGTGTCGTCGTCAGTCAAGCCCGTGGAATAGCGCGCTCCATTGTAGGACCAGCACTTGTAATAGTAACGCTGGCACCCGAGCAAACTGGTGTGGTTGACCGGCGAAACGCCGCCCTTGTACAGGATCGTGCCGCCCACAAAGGGATCGCCCACGTTGCCGGCCGCGCCGGACGGATCCGTGAACACGCCGGTCGCGTTGTACACGATGATGACGTTGTCGGAGGCCGCGTTGCGGGTGAACGTCAGGTTGATCTGCGCCGCGCTGGCCACGGTGGCGGCAAACGCCGCCGGCGGATTAACCGGCGGCAGCAGGCTGTACACCTTCATCACCGGCCGGTGGGTCACGTTGGGCGTCTCGGTATAGGCCCACAGCGCGGGGAACTGGTGCTCGGCGCACAGGCGCGTGTCAAAGATCATGCCGTCCGCATACGTCGTGCCGTTGAAGGAATAAGAAACATGATTGGCTTCCAGCACCGCGTTAGGCAGCACCACGTCGTACGGCCGGTTGAGAATCACGTTCGTATTGGTCCGTCCCAGGGCATCCTTGGGGATGTGGGCGTCCTTCACAATCTGGGTCAGCACCTGCATGCACAACTCGGTGCGGTTGGAGAGGTTCAGGTCGCCGGCAATGGCCATGTAGTCGCCCGCCGGGAACGCCGCCGCAGCCACCGCGCTGGTCAGGGACTGGGCCGACGCCCAGCGGCTGGTGGTGTATTCGTCCGAGGCGCGGAAATGCACGCTGATCATCTGCAGGTCTTCGGCGCCCGGCAAATCGATTTCGCTGTGCATGGTCTGCCGGTAGCCCACGTTGTCTTCCCACGCGTTGGAGACCGTGATGCCCCAGCGGCTGATGATGCCGTTGGGCAATTCATTGGGGTCGGCGTTGGTGACCACATAGTAGGAGAAGTCGGCACCAAAATTCTCGGTCACAAATGCCCGGTAGCTGGTGTTGGAACGGATGTTCCATTCCTGGATGGCCACCACGTCGGGCCGCAGCAAGCGCAACTGGCTCTCGCTCTCGGGCGGGTAGGCGTAGGCCGATTTCCACTTGCTCGTGCCGCCGGACAGGTTGGCCGCCATGATGGAAATCGAGTTGTCGTCCCGGATAAACAGGGTCGAGTTGTCCGGGCCGCCGACCCGCGCCCCGCGCGGCTGGGTTAGCCAGAACCGGCCCAGTTCCGGGCCTTCCGCGTCGGAATCGTCCGTGAAGGTCACGTACAGGTTGCTGACCGTGGCGCCTCCATTAAATACAATCGTGGTGGCCGAGAGGGTGTAATCCGTACCCAGCACGGCCGAGCCGGCGCAGAAGACCGACACCGTGGCCCCGGCGGCCGCCGAAATCTTCACCGGGATGGCCACCACGCTGCCGTCCTCGGACGCCACAGTCTCGTTGGTGCCAAAATACATCACCGTATAGACCAATCCGGTGGCCGTGATCTTGATGTTATCCACCCAGTACCGGTCAAACGTGTTGTCCAGCCCGGCGGCTTCATCATAGCGGATCCGCATCCGGACCTGGCGCTCGGTGTTGGGGATAGCCACCGTGAAGGGATTGGCGTTGGTCGTGCGGGCAAGATCAATCGCCCCAAACCCAAGGTCAAAACCGCTGTTACCATCCACCAGCTTGTGCGAAACCGTCCAGTTGGCCCCATTGTCGTAGGACAAATCCAAATACAGGTCGTCGTCGCTGTCCGCGCCGTTGCAGGCGTAGCCAACCGAAAGCGTGGCATTGGACATGCCGGTCAGGTCCACGTTGTCAAACACGGCCGCGGGATCCGTGCCGCCGCCGCTGGACCCGGTGAACTTGAGCGCATAGACGCCCGTGGCGTTGGTCGTGTTGTCCAGGCACACGTAGTCGATGCCGGCCGAACCCTTGTAGTACCAAGTGTCGTTGGTCGTGCCATCAAAACTCATGAACCGAATCGTCGGGTTGATCACCGGCGGCGCCACGCCGCCAATGGTGGTGACCGTGCCGGTCAGCGACTCGCCGCTGGAGCAGGACACGCCCTGGGCCTGTACACGGTAGTAGTAGGTTACGCCCGAGGTCAGCCCGGTCACCGACAAACTCGTGGTCGCCCCCGCGATCCGGTTGGTGTAGTGGGTGATCATGTCGCCGGCGCCACCGCCGCCAGACGAGAGCAAAACATCATCAATATATACACTGTCGGCGGTACGGGCGGTCATGTACCACCGGATGTAATTAGTTCCCACCAGGTTCACAGGCATATTGGTTTGAATATACGTGTCGGAAATGGCCCCGCCGGCTCCACTTTCGACGACAACGCCCTGAGTCGTCCAAGTATCTTTGTCCGGAGATGTTTGAACGGTGAGAGTCCAGTCCCCCGGATCTGAAGAGGTCCGTACCCAAAAGCTCAAAGTGCCCAAGTTAGTCATTATAGGCGTGCAGATCCAGTCAGCCGCCGCATTCATGCTCTCGCAGTAGGTCCCGCCGTGAGAGAGGGAACTATTATTCTGTATAGCGGAGCTGTTTTCCGACCAATCCGCCGGCACAGCAGCCCACCCTTCAAATGTGACATTCAAAATGTTGCCGCCCCCGCCCTCGCCGCCGAACGTCGCATTGGTGCTCACATCCAACAAGTAGTTGGTGGCGCCCAGGGCGGCGATCCAGCGCGCCGTGAAATCCGTGGCGTTGGTCGGGTTGGCATACAGGCCGGTGGGAGGAGCTACGCTGGGGGTGGCCTGGTTGTCGGTCAGGCCCGTGGCCGAGTAGCGGGTGTTGGTGTAGCTCCAACACTTGTAATACACGGTCTGGCAGCCAAGCAACAGGTTGTGGCTTTGCGGCGACGCGGCGCCCTTGTACAACACCGTGCCGCCCGCGAAGACGTCGCCCACGGCGCCGGCCGTGCCGGAGGGAGCATCGAACGTGCCGTCGGTGTCATATAAAATAATAATATCCGTGCCGGCCGAGTTCCGGGTGAAGGACAGCACATTGTTCGTGACGCTACCAGCCGTGGCGTCAAACGCCGCCGGCGGATCCACCAAGGCAATAAATAGCAGGTAAATATCGTTACCGCTCTGGGCGACTGTGAATGTGCCGCTGTCCAGGCCGGGGGTGAAGTCGGTCGAAACCACGCTGAACCGGGCGACATCGAAGCTGGCCACGGACGCGCCCTTCATGATTTTCCACGTGTAATCCTTGTTGGCGTCAAACCCGGTCGCGGTGCCTTTCACGTAAATGGTGAACGTGCCGCTGCCGTTGACCGTGATCGCACCGGAGGCGGTGACCTGGTCCCAGTCCGTACCGGCCGTGCCGCTGGCGGTCGCGATGTCCACCACCTGCCCGCCGCCGCTGCCCAGGGTGTAGGTGCCGCAGTTGAGGTTGCTGGCCACGTAGGTCAGGTTGCCGGGGTTGATGATGCCGTTGGCCACCAGGCTGCCGACCGTGCCCACGCCGCGCAGGCAGGCGCCCGCGGCCACGGTGTGGGCCGAGCTGGAAGCCGTGCCGTTGACCACGTTGGTGCCGGCGCTGATGGTCGTGGTGCCGCCGTAGGTGTTGACGTTGGTCAGCACCAGGGTGCCGTTGCCGGTCTTGCTCAAGTTGCCGGCGCCGGAGATCACCGAGTCATAGGTCAATACATAGGTGTCGGCCACGTTGATGGTTCCGTGGCTGGCGCCCAGGGTGGTGGCATAATAGCGGTTCATGGTGAACGAAGCCGTGGCGTTCAAGGTGCCGCCGTTGAGGGTCAGCTTGTCGGCATAGACGGCGGCCGGGTCCGCGCCCAGGTTGCGGGAGGCCGCCACCTGCAGGGTGCCGGCCTCGACCGTGAGCTTCTTGTCGTGGACGTTGGCCGCATTGGACATGTACAGGATGCCGGAACCCTTCTTGGTGATCTCGCCGCCGCCTGTGCCGCCAATGACGCCGCTCATGGTCAGGGTCTTGGTGGCCGCCACATCAATGTAACACTCGTCGTCGCCCGTGCCGAACCCGCCCGCGCCGCTCATGGTCGCGGTTTCCGGGGCGCAAATATACTTGGTCCCGGTGCTTTCCGTGCGGCAGGTGAAGACGTTGGCCACGGTGATCGCCGCGCCCAGGCTCAGCGCGGCAGACTCGGTGCCCGAGTCCCGGCCCAGCGCGATCAGGCCCGTGCCGGCGGCGCTGGCATGCATCAGGGTCTGGGTGCCTTGATCGATGTAAAGGCCGCCGTCGAACGTGTTGTTGCCGCCGAGCACCAGGGTGCCGTCCTGGTTCTTGACAATGTTGAGGCTGCTGGCGGCGTCGTTGATCACGCCGTTGTAGGTCAGGGTCTTGCCGGCCGCGACGCCGATGTATGCCCAACCCGTGAGCAAAACGCCGCGGTTGGAATCCAGCGTGAAGGTGTTGGTCGCCACCAGGGCCCCACCCGCAGCCGTGACCTTGATGTGGGCGTTGGACAGCGCGCCCGGCTTCGTGCCCAGCGCGCCGTCATCGCCGACCGCCAGGGTGCCGCCCTCGATGGCCGTGTCGCCCGAGAACGTGTTGTTCGTGTTGCCCAGCGAGACCGTGCCAGACCCCGCCTTGCGCAGCCGGTTGGCGCTCGGTGCATTGGTGCAGGCCGCGTTCTGGCCATCCGTGATTTTGCCGGCAATGGTCCGGGTGCCGTTATCCGCGCCCACCACCACGTAGCCCAGGTTGGTGACCAGCGTGTTCTGCTTCCAGAAAGAGTCATGGGCGCTGGCGCCGTCGCACGTTTGATAGTCATCGGCAAAATAAATCGAATAGCCGTCCACCCGCATGGTGTCGTCCGGGCTGTTCATCATCGTCAAGTCATACTTGGGGGTCTGGCCAGAGATGTTTGCGGTGAATTCCTTGGTGGAAAGAATATCAAACTCGAACGTCACCGTGGAGTTGCAGGGCTTGACCCCGCCCCAGCTCGCGGTGCTGCCGTTATAGGTCACGTACAAATCGCCATAATTGTCGCACTGGATGTAGCCACGGGTATTGTTGATGCGGTTGGCCCAGGACCCCACGGCCGCGCCATCGTTGATGGAACAGCCCAAGCCGCCATAGGGCGACCAGCCATGCACGCTGATCTGGAATCGGTCACCCACCTGCAACTCGCGCGGCGTGCCGCCACCGCTGCCGTCGGTGCGGAACGGACGCCATCCCGCCACCTGCTTGGCGCCATTGACATGGGCATACAAGCCGACTTCCGTGCCGCCATTGTTGTAGTAGCCGCAACCGCCTGCGGCGTCCACAAACCAGTTGGAGTAGTTCCCGACCTGCTGCACATAGGTCACCGCTGGCGCCGGCGTGCAACTGGCCGCAGCCGTCTGGTTGCCATTGAGCGGGGTACCACCGGTATAATAGTTCACCCCGGAACTGGAGCCCTTGTACTCGAAGATTTTCACGTAATACGTCGTGCCGCCGGTCAGGCCGGTCAGTGTGAAGCTGGTGCTGTTGCCGTTGTAGCAAATCTTGTTGGCGCTGCCCTGGTCCGTAGCCACGGTGAAGTCGGCATTGACACCGGAAGGCGCCGTGCCATCCGTCGGCGCCCACGACACCGCGCCAGCGGACTTCACCACCACGATGCGGTTCTCGCCGTTGCCGCTGGACCAGTTCACCGTCATCTGGGTTCCTGACACCGCCGTGAACGACAGGCTGGTGGCATGGCTCGTTGGTTCCGCAGCCAGGATGGTCTGTGCACCGCCGGCGGTGGTCGAACCCGACTTGGTGCCGGCGGAGAAGGTCACGTCGGCGGTGCCTACCGCAGGACTGACGTAGATCGTCACGCCGTTGGTGGAGGCCGCGGACGCGATATCCGTCGTGATGAAGATGTAGCCCGTGCTGCCCGAGTTGATGACTTGGGTCAACGACGAGAGCGTGTGCGCGCCCGTGCCCAGGCTGCTCGAGATCGTGCCCAGCAGTGTGTCAGCGCCGGTGTTCAGAGCGTTGTCCGTGGAATACCAGACCTTGAAATTGGAAATGTCGGTGGCGGTGTAGGTCCCCGCAGAGGTGAAGCCAACCGCGGTCAGGGTCGCGTTGGCCGTGGCCACCGCCAGGCTGAACTTGTGCAGGATGTTGGCCGTGGTGTTGGCCACGATGTTGGACGCACCAACCTGCGTGCCGTTGTCGGCCAAGGTGATGGCGGGGACGACCAATTTGAAGACGCGCACTCGGTTTTGAGCGCTGGAGTATGGAGCGAAACGCCGGGTGGATGTGGCGGAATTGTACTGCAAAATGCGGAGGGTTGACCCCACGTTTCTAATTTCCATAAGGCCGGCAGTGGTGGCAGTGGCAAACGTCCAGTGGAACTGGGAGGCAGATGCGGCTGCAGATTTGACGAATACGTTCACTGTCGCGGCGTGCCCGACATAGATGCTGCCCGCCTCGTTGTAGATGCTGTAGCCAGTTGCAACCGAGTCCATTTTCCATACCTGTCCAACGCTCGGATTGACAATGGCGCTGGAAAGGATTGTGACTGCCACGGCAGAAAGCGCGTGCGTCGCAGTGCCGATTGATGACGATTCCATTAGATAATCAAACGAACTTGGGCCCACGAAAACATAGTACCCACCTGACGTGATGTCACCCGTGCCCGTGATTAGATTAAAGGTTCCTGAACCCGAATAGGCGGCTTCAGTTTGGACGGGGGCAAAGCATACCACTGCCGCCGCAATCGCCACCAACGCCGTCCGCCAGCCAAACCGCATCAGCGGCCTTGGATTCGCAGAAACCTTGCGTGGGAATGGATATCCCAGATGGTTGTTCTGCCGGGCAACATCATATTTTCGCGTGATGGCATTTTTCATAATCATCCCTCTCCCAAAGCCAAAAAAGCCTGAAACCTACTTGGTGCGAGCATCACCAAGCAACCCAAGGCGTTTTGTTTGTCTGCGTTTATCCTGATCCTCTCAAGCATCTTCTGCGCCTGCATTAACCTGCCAATTCCCTCTGTTTTCCGAGCGTTCGGCAACCCGTCCACAAAGCCATATTCCACTACAACCATCGCGTTGGCATCCACAAACGCGAATGCGCGCGGCGACAACCGATCATCCGTTGCGTCTTTGTATCCGTGCTATAATGTACAGAAAACAGCTTCCTTTGTTCAGTGGTATTTTCAAATAATTTCAGCCAGCCCGATCTCGGTCGTTTTTTTTTGCAAGGCCATGAACATCAAACGGGTGGGGTGGATTTCGCAGACCTGATTGTTATACCACGGAGGCAGGATGATCACAAAGGGGGCCCAGAAAACACCAGCCATTCTCATTCTGGCGCACGCGCCTCACGGCGCTCGCTACAAACGGCTTGTGAGCGGCCGCCCAAGCGTTCGTAGTTAACGCCGTCAGGCGTGTTTGGCATCCTGGGGGAGTCCGCAAGCCCCAGTGCCCGGCGCCGAGGCCGGGCCTACAACCCGGTGGACTTTTGACGCTATTTTGAATTTCACTCCCTCCACGCAACGCCAGCCTGGTAACCCGCGATACGCAACTCAATCTGATTTGCCAATTCCAGCCCGCCCCCTTCCCGCGCCAGGGCCGCGCCCCGCGAGGCCGCCTCGATCGCCCTCGTGAAATCGCCCGCGTTGGCCCGTGCCGCACCGAGGGTGTCCCACGCCGTGGCGGCCTTGCCGCCATCCAGTTTAACCGCCAGTTCCGCCCATTCCACCGCTTTTGCGGGCCACTCCTCCATGTGGGCATGAACCAACTCGACCGGCTTGGCCGTGGATAAGAGCCACGCCATGTTGTTAAAGGCCACGGCATTGGTGGGGTAACGCTTGGCATATTCGAGAAAATATCCATAGGCGTAGCCGCGGGCGCCGTCTTTCCAAATCTGTGCATAGCAGGGGAACAAATCACCCCAGGTGAACCGTGACTCGCCCGCGGCCTCGGTCATGCGCGTGGCCACCTCGGCCACATCGTTCGTTAGCCCGGCTTCATGGCAAGCGCGCAGGTATTCGGCCTTCACAAAAGCCGTGGGGTCCTTCTCCAACTTTACCGCTTCTTTGAACGCGCCAATTGCCCCGGCGAGATCGCCGCGCGCCTGCATGGATTGAGCACGGATGCGCCACAGGAAGATCCGATCAATGGGCAGATCATCGCGGGTAGCTTCGAACACGGTCTTCCCAAGCCCCTTCTCGAACCGGGGCCAGGCGTCGTCGGTCAAATCCGGCCGGCCGCAGCAATTCCAAATCAGGCACAGGCGCAAGAAACAGTGCACATTGTAATATGCGCTGCCAGCCTCGTAGGCTTCCAAGGCCTGCGGCCAGTCTTTCTGCGACAGGTAGCCATCCCCACCCAGCATGCAGGCCACCGGGTGGCCCGGGTTGCATCTCCAAGCCCAGATGCCGAAACTATCCCGATTGCGCCAATGCCGCGACAAACTCAGCGACATCCCGCCCCATAGAGCCAATAGCAACACACACCCCAAAACGCCCCATCGCGCACGCCACCCGCGCGAACGTATCCAAGCGGCAACCACCGCCACCATGGCCAGCAGCAAGCCGATTTGCGGCACGTACAGGAAGCGCGTGGCCACTCTTTCCGCCCCGGCCCACACCACGCCGCTCAACGGGAAGAGCAGCACGACGAACCAGAGCCAGCCCCAGAGGGCCAGAGGGAATTTTTGCCGCCAGCGCCACGCCACCCAGGTCACACCCGCCAGCACACAACACGCCCCCACCAGTAGTTCCCACCACGACGGCAAGTCCGGCTGCAGCGGCATCAACCGGACGGGCCAGACCACTTTGCTCAAATAGAACAGGTAATGAACGGGTATCATCCCCACGCGGTGCAGCACGGGCACCTCCACGATGGCCTTGCGCGCCACATGGAACCCGATGGGAAGCGCGGCGAAGCCAATGGCCAGCAACCAGAAAGCCCATTTCTCCGCTGCCAGCCGCCACCCATCCCTCCATAGTCGGTTCCAATTCGTCCGGCCCAAGGGCCAAACGTCCAGAAAAACAAAAGCCGCGGGCATTATGATGACCACCTGTTTGGCCATGCCACCGATGAGCATGCAAAGCCAGGAAGCAATGATGAAGGATGATGGATGATGGATGATTTTAGATTTGAGATTTGAGATTTGAGATTGTGGATTTTTTTCCGCTTCGCGGCCAAGCGTGTAGAACCAGAGGCCCAGGAAGATAAACACCCCGCTTAGAACGTCCTTCCTGGCCGTGATCCAGGCAACGCTTTCAACGCGGGTCGGATGGCAGGTCCACAGCAGCGCGGTCGCCAGGGCAATGCCGGTCCGGCCGGTCCAGCGGCGCAGCAGCAGAAAGAGCAACCCGGCGTTTAGTGAAAACAGGATCGCGTTGGTCAGGTGGCAGCTCCACGCTGGCCCGCCGGACAGTTCCATGTCGAACATGAAGCTCATCCATAGCAGCGGCGCCCAGTAATTCTCCGGAGCTGTAGTCCATGCCAGCCAGACACCATCCCAGGAAAAACCATCCCTGACCACCTTGCTGGTCTCCACGTAAAGCGGGTCGTCCAACGTGACGAAATCGTAACCAATCGTCGGGGCATACAGGCCAAACGCCACCGCCATCACCAGCAGGCATGCCCCCGCCGTACGCCATGGCTCATTGAAAAAATGTCGGGACTTGTCCGTCATCCGCGATCAGCCCCTTTAATCCTAAAATGCCTGTCTGAAACCCGGCCAGGACGGCAGGCACGGCTGCATAGCGCCGTGGCTACACCCAGATGGAACGTGGAGCCGAGGATTGCTGTAACCGCTGCGCTGTGTCGCCGCGCAAGTGTCTGGTTTTCTGTAACCGCGGCGCTGTGTCGCCGCGGAGGGTTTCGGCTAGAATGTAAGTTCATATCATTCGCCCTTCCAAGCTCGCAACGCCAACGAGTTCATTCCCGCAACGCCAAGCCCATGCGATAGGACATGATATGCTTTTCGATCGTCGCGGCCAAGGCATCGTCTTTATTCTCCCGCGCCAGGTCGCGCGCTTTTTCCGCCGCACGAACGGCACCCGAAAAATCGCCGGCGTTGGCGCGCGCTGCGGCCATCACGTTCCACACGCCGGCGATGGGCTTGTCGCTCGCCTTGAGCGCGAGATCCACCCAGCGCAGTGCAGCCTGCGGCCATTCGCCCATGCGCGCGTGATCCAATCCATCCGGTTCCGCCGTGGCCAACAACCACGCCATGTAGTTCAGGGTAACGGCATCGTCCGGGAAACGCTCAGCGTAATCGGCAAAATAGCTGTAGGCGTGGCCGCGGGCGCCCATTTTCCACATCTCGACGTAAGCCGGGAACAAATCCCGCCATTCGCGCACGGTGATGTTCATCGCTGTTCCCATACGTTCCGCCACCGCGCCCGCCGCCTCTGGACGGCCGCCCTCGTAGCAAGCGCGCAGGTATTCCGCCATGACCAGTACATTGGCGTCGGGATCCCACCGCAGCGCATCTTGCAACGCCTTGATGGCGCCATTGTAGTCGCCCTGCGCCATCAGCATCTGCCCCCGCACACGCCAGAAAAGTTCCCGTTCCGAGGGCCGCTCCCAAGCGGAGAATTGTTCCAGGGGGATGCCCCAGGCGCGCTCGAAATCGTCCCAGGCATCAACTGACAAAGCGGTTTGACCAAGGTAATTCCAGACCATGCATTGCCGAATGAAACAATCCCTGGAAAGAAGCGCGACGCCCTGTTGGTAGGCTTGCAGCGCCTCGGACCACCGGCCCCAGCCCAGAAGCACGTCGCCGCCGATCGCGCAAGCGCCGCCTTGCTCCGGGTGGTTCTCCCAAACCCATATTCCGAAGGCATCCTTGGTGCGCCAATTCGACAAGGTGCGCAGCGTGACAACGCAACTGACCAGGAGCACCAGAGCCGACAAGACCGGGACGGCCCCGCCCAGCCTGGCGTGCTTGCCGGCAAGCCCGGCCATTGCCAGCGCCACGGCTAACATCAGGCCGATCTGCGGCAGGTACAGGAACCGCATGGCCACGGATTCGGCCCCGACCCACACCACGCCGCTGAATGGGAACAACAAGCCCACGAACCATAACCAGCCCCATAGCCCCCACGGAGCGGCGACCCGATATTTCCACAACCACACCGTCGCACCCGTCAACACGACCAACCCCACACCCGTCTTCCACCGGGCAAACAGCAGATCGGACTGCAGCGGCGCCAAGGCGGTCGGGTAGACCAAGTTCTGCAGGTAAAACAGGTAATGAGCCGGGATCATCGCCAGCCTATGCAAAACAGGGATATCCGCAATCGCCTTTTCGACGGCCTGCAGCCGGATAGCAAGCAACGCGAACGCGACAGCCAGCAACCAGAACGCCCACTTTTCAGCCGCGAGGCGCCAGACATCCCGCCACAGCCGGCCCCAACTCGTCCGGCCAAGCGGCCACACGTCCAACAGGATCAGGGCGGCAGGCATCACCATGACCACCGGCTTGACCATTCCGCCCAGCAACATGCAGAGCCAGGACAGAAAAAATAAGGAGGAAGGATGAAGGATGCAGGATGAAGGTCGGTTGTCGGCGCTGCTCCGTCCGCCCGCGTCGCGGCCCGCCGTGTAGAACCAGAGCCCCAGCAGGAGAAACAACCCGCTCAACACGTCCTTGCGTTCGGTAATCCAAGCCACGCTTTCCACGCGCGCCGGATGAAACGCCCAAAGGAGCGCCGTCCCCAGCGCTATGCCCGTTCGTTTTGTCCAGCGCCGAACCAATGTAAAAAGCAAACCGACGCTCAATGCGAACAAAACCGCGTTGGTCAAATGAAAACTCCAAGGCGCCCCACCGGATAGTTCCTGGTCGAGCATGAAACTCAACCACAGCAGCGGCGCCCAATAGGTGGCCTGGACCGTCAAAAACGCGGCCTGGATGCCATGCCAGGTGAGGCCCCCCTGAACCAATGGATTGTCCAGGATAAAGTAGGCATCATCCACCAAGCAGAAATCATGCCCAATGGTTGGCGCATACAACGCAAACGCCATCGCCATAGCCGCCAGCAACAGCGTCCTGGAGCAACCCGGCTCGCTTGAGATCCAACGGTGTAATACAGGTAGCAATCGGTCGTCCCCGGACGGGCGGCCCTGTTCAATCATAAAAACAACCTGTGAGCTTAAGCCTCATACGTCTTCCTGCAAAAATCCTAGTCCACAGGCATATCGGCGGCCATTCTTTTTTAGTATTTAAGTCAAAATATTGGTCCGGGCCGTGAACCGGCCGACTGGCAAGGATCGCGATCCCTCGCCTCATATGACGGAGGCCAGGTGGGCGGACGGGTTCCTCCGACCGAGTCCCAGTTGGCGATCGGTGAGAAACCGGGTGCGGCCTTGCCGCAGCGCGCGCAACAACCGCTTGAACGTCAACCAAGCGCCCTTGAGCCCCCATTTCCGCACCAGCGTGGGCCAGCGCCACGGTGCAAGGTAAATGCTCGCGAAAGCCTCGTTCTGGATGCGAACCAAGTCGGCCGGCGAGAGGTCGCCGACGGTCATTACGGCCGTGTCGTAGCGCAAATACCTGGAGAAATCCAGGGTCTCGAGGTGCAGGCCATGGGCGTCGCGTTTTGCCATCTCGAAGAGTTCGGTGCCGGGGTACGGCACGGCGATGCTGATGTTGGCCTGTTTGATGTCACGCGACCGCCGCAGGAACGCCAGAGTCGCGCGAATAGTGTCCACGGTCTCCCCCGGCAGGCCGATCATGCAGGAATTCAGGGTCTCGATGCCATGGCGGTTGGTGAGGCGGTTGGCTGCGGCGTAGCTGGCCAAGGGTACCTGCTTGCGCATGGTCGCGCGAATGGTCTCGTCAACTGACTCCAACCCGAATGAAAGGCGAATCAGCCCCGCCGCAACCATCCGGCTCACAAGCACCTCGTCCACCAGGTTGGCCCGGGTGCTGCCTTCAAAGGTGACCCCGAGCCGGGCGGCAATCAGGCGATCACATATTTCGAGGACGTGCTCGCGGTTCAAAGTAAGGGTGTCGTCCAGGAACATGAAGTGGCCGGCGCCGAAGAGCCGGCAGGCTTGCTCCATTTCCTGGATTACCAGGGCCGGGCTGCGCCGGCGGGTGTCTTTTCCAAAGACCCGGGTGCTGCAAAAAATACAGTGAAACGGGCAACCGCGCGTCGTCATGATGGTCGTGAAAGGCTTGAGTCCGCGCCGCGTACCGATCCTGTAGAGCTCATTTTTCAGCAGGTGCCGGGCTGGAATAGGGATCGCATCCACGTCCGCAATCGGTTCGGCCGGCCCGGTGTCAACCACTTTGCCCGAACAACGGACCAGCAAACCACGCACCTTCCGCGGGTCACCACCCCCGGCCAGGACCGCGAGACAGGCTGGCCAGGACCGGTCCGCCGCGCCGATGAAGGCGAGGTCGAAACAGTCTTCGAACGCGGCTTGCCCCATCACGGTGATGTGCGGGCCGCCGATCGCGATGGGCCCTTGGAACCGTGCCAGTTTCAGAGCCCGGGCCGCATCTATCGCCAGATGATAAAACGGCGTAGTGGCCGTGATGCCCACCAGGTCCGGCCGGTACGCGAGGACCTGGCGCGCGGCGGCATCCAGGCTCAACCCCTCGGCTTCGCCATCCACGATCTGCACTGCGTGACCCGACTGTTCGGCCCACGCCCCCAGGTATGCCAGGTTCAAAGGGGGCCACATGGCCGCCTGGCGTGCAAAATGCGCGGAGCGGCCTGAGCGCGAAGTCCACGGCGGATATAGCAAGCTGATCCGCATGCGACTTAGCACCGGCTTGAGTTCGCGCGCCCTCTTCGGGCCATGGTGCCACCTCCGCGGAGAGGGCGCCGCCCGGACCAACCGCCAACGCACTTCCCGCCGGCAACAAGATGTACGGCCCCCCTCATGCGCGCGGATCCCCCGGCCCCTGACAAGCATGCGGCGGGGCGGCTGAGGGAGGCATGCGGTAGGTCGCCGGCTGATCCCATCGGCAGCGCCAGGCATGCCCCAGCAGGCGCAGCCCAGCCCGCGCCAGTCCGGGCAAATCATGATGCATCGAGGAACCGCTCTGACGCGGGCTTTCCCGTGTGGGGATTTCCAGGACCACGGCTCCGGCCCGCGCCGCGCGCATCACCAACTCGAGTTCGTAGCAGTAGCCGTCATCAACCAACGGGTGCTGGTCAGTGAGAGCCTTACGCCAGACCTTGAGGCCGGAGGTCACGTCTGTATACCGCCGGCCCAGCAGCAGGCTCACCCAGCCCGCCACCAAACGGTTGCCTATGCGGCGCGCCCAACTGCCGGAAGTCCGCGCCTCCACCCCCATGAAGCGGGACCCGACGCAAAGGTCGGCCCGGCCCGCTCGAACCGCCTCTACCGCCCGCTGCAGATCGGGCGCCGCGAACTGCCCATCCGTATCGAACTGGGCCACAATCGCCGCCCGGCACTCCGCCAAGCCTTCGCGAATCGCGGCGCCCTTGCCGGGCGCACATTGCCGGATTACGCGGACGCTCGGTGTGTCCGCAGCCACCCGGCGCGCGGCTAACTCGGTCGCCGCGTCGCCGCCCACCACAACCAGCATGGCCGCGGCCGGGAACGCGGCGCGCACGGAGCGGACGCATTCCGCCACAGTATCGGCCTCGTTGAAGGCCGGCAGCAGCACCGCCACATCCGCAGGCGCCGAGGCGCCATCGCCCGTCTTGTTCATCGCGGAGATGTTCGATCCATCTGCGATCATGGCAGCATCTGCGCACCGCTGTTGTCTTCAAACCAACTCATATCCCGGCATCCCCGCACCGCACCGGTCTGCCGTCGTCGTTGCCCAACCGCTCCCGTCCCGCGGTCACATCACTTACAAACGTTTCCAGGGTTTGTTGTGTTCGAGGAATGGCGGCCAATGCCTTGATGCCATCGATATTTATTTCGTAGTGCTCGCGCGGCAATGCCCCAGCAGCCGGCTCCTCAACGTATCCCGGAATCATTTCCGCTATGGTCCGCAGCGATATGAGTCCATCCCCACAGACATTGTAAATCGCGGCCTGCGCACCGATCTCGGCAAGGTCGAATGCGATCCGCGCCAGGTCCCGGATGTGCAAGTACTGATAAAACGAGTCCGGGTGCACGCGCAGGGGACGTCCCCGAAGAAGGTCGTAGACCGAATTTTTCCACAGATCTGGACCCACCACTCCTCCTACCCGCAAGATCAACCAATTGCGCGCATACTGGCGAACCAACAACTCCGCCATATACTTATGGGCGCCATATGGCTTGAGGCCTGAAAGTTCGATGCCCGCCTGCTCGTGATTGCAGGCCGGCCGGGCATGATCGGGATAAACATCAACCGAGGAAATATACACATAGCGGCTGGCCTTGAAATCATGGAGGCTGTGCATCACGGAAGTGACAGACAAGTCGAAATCCCGCGCCGGGTCGTCTTGGGCCATGTATTTGCGGGAGTTGCCGTTGGCATTGAGCACCAAGTCAAAAGAGCAGCCCGCATGGATCGCATAGTCCACTCGATCCGCGACGGCAACTGTCCATCCACGTCGTCTGGCTTCGGCCGTCAGGGCGCTGCCAATAAAGCCGCGGCCGCCGATCACGCAGCAGGACCCGGGGTTGGTCACAACCGGACCTCTCTGGATTGTCGAGCCCGGAGATACCATTCCATCGTTTTGCGCAACCCATCGGTCAGGGGTGTAGTGCAACGCAATCCCAATTCATGAAGCCTGGTCACGTCCAGCACTTTGTCGGCCTGCCCATCCGGTCGCGAGGTGTCCCATTCGATGGAACCCCGGTAACCGGCCAGATCTTTGATGGTTTCGGCAAGGTGCCGGATGGACACGCTGGTTCCGGTGGAAATGTTGACCGGGTCGCTGATGCTATAATTGGCGAGGAACCAGGGAATGGTGCGGGCTACGTCTCCGGCGTAAACAAAATCGCGACGTGGTTGGCCCGTGCCCCAGACCACCACCGCCGGCCGGCCACTTTCGCGCGCATCAACAAACTTGCGGACCAAGGCCGGGATCACGTGGGCCTGCTCCAGGTTGAAGTTGTCCCATTCACCATAGACATTGCCTGGGATTAAGACCACAGAGTTGAAGCCATACTGCCGGCGATAGGCCCAGGATTGGACCAACAGCATCTTTTTGGCCATGGCGTAGCCGGCGCTCTCTGGCTGCGGAAAGCCGTCCCAGATATGGCCTTCGCTAATCGGTGCGGCGGCTGTGGCGGGATACGCACAGGACCCCATCAAGGCGAGCAACTTGATCACGCCGGCGCGATACGCTTCATGGATCAGCGGGAGGGTCATGGACAGGTTATCGTAAAAAAAATCCGCCGGCCGGTTGGCGTTGGCGGCAATGCCGCCTGACATGGCTGCCAGATGCACGATGGCATCAGGCTGGATATCCATGAGCATTGCCCGCGCCGCGCCCGCCGCCATGAGATCATAATCCTGTCGGCCTACAGCGATAACTGTTGTCCCGCAGGCGCTTCGCAGCGCCGGCACGATGTGATGACCAAGGAAGCCTGTCGCGCCCGTGACCAATATTCGCTTGAAACCAAGGACGGTCATGCCGCTTTTCCTGACCGCCGCCTCAACCGAACGGCAGACCCCCATAGCCCGTCTGTCGGGGTCCGTGACTCCGCCCGGAGTTGCCCATGGTACCAGTGCGAAAGGCCCCAACCCATCGGCTTGAATGGCGTCCCCCAGTTGACCACCAGGCGATGAAACTTAGGACTCGATCCTAGCGCTTGGCTCATGGCAACCAGACTAGCAAAAGCCGGGGACATGGCAAGCCGGATATATTTCGAATCAGCGCCAGAAGTACAACTCCCGCCAAATCTGCGCCATGTACGCCGCGCCCCAGCGGAACGGTTGCAGCTTGCGCTGGCCGCCGATGCGCGGCGGCTCGTCGGCCGGGATCTCGGTGACTTTCAGCTTGCGTTTGGCGGCCCGGACGGACAATAGCGGCTCGACGCCCAGCACGGTGCCGAACCACTTTTCCGGCCGGTAGGCGTCTGCGTTGTCCAAGCCCAGATCGTAGAACAGGCGGGTGCGATAGGCGCGGAAAATAACCATGGCATCGGTATAATGCCCGCCGTGCAGGCTGTTGATGGTGCGGGTGTAGAGCCAGTTGCCGAACCCGGTCATCCAGTCATCATCGTCACTGTGGGCGGGCGGCAGGTAACGGGAGGCGATCACCATGTCATAGCCTTCGTTCATTTTTTCAATCAGCCGTGGAATCGCATCCGGGATCGAGTTGCCGTCCGGGCTGAAGGTGATCACAATGTCGCCGCGAACCTGCGGGAACGCTTCGTTGTAAGCAAACCGTATCCCGGCCTGACGCTGCACCAGCACGTCGTAACCCTGCGCGCGGGCATAGTCGGCCGTGCCATCGGTCGACGCGTCGATTACCAAAATCTGCTGGCACCACTCGGGCCGGACTTGTGGCATGATCACGCGCATGGGCTCGAGTTCGTTGCGGGTGGGCACCAAGAGGGTCGTCGTCATCGTGGCTGGGCCTTCCGGGGGTGGACGCCTGGCGCGCGGCCGGCCGCACGCCCCCGACAACCGGACAGACGGCTGACCTCATTTTTCATGGTAGTAATCCCCATGCTCGACAAGGATCGTGCTCCGGCCGTCAGCCCGCTCCAAGGCCTCTTGATAGGCGGGGTATATCTGCTCCGGCTCTTCAAGGCGTATGATGTTGATGGTCGAGCACAACAGGCGGAAGCCGGCAGTGAAATCACCCACGTGCTGGTGTTGGGGATGCAACGGTCGCTCGGAGCCGATGCTGGTGCGAATGATCACGCGGGGCACATATCCGCCAGCCGACATGGCCGCCAGCTTGTCCAGATGGTTGACCACCTGGTTGGCCGCCAGCAGCAGGAAGTTCCAGCGGGGATAGATGCTCACGGGGATTTGGCCGGCCAATGCCAGCCCGATGGCCATCCCGGTCTGCATCTCTTCGCCCACCGGCAGTTCGAGCAGCTTTTCGCGTGGGACGCCGGTCAACGTGGACGTTATGGCCGTGCCCGGCACGGCCACGGCCTGGCCGAGAAAGACGACGCGCGGATCGCCGGCCAGATACTCCATACTCCGCTTGAGTTCGTCAAAGTACCGCATATCAGAACTGGACGCGCACCCCGGCCCCGGCGTGGGGATAGGGTGAATCGTAGCGATAATAATCAACCTTGGGATGATCCGCGTTTTCGTACGTCAGCCGCGGGGTTCCCCAAACCTGGCGTGTGTCGGTGCAGACCGACTTGCCGTTATCTTCCACCACAAAGCGAATCGGCAGATCCCAGTTGGCGGCATACTTGATACACTCATGCGCAATGCCGGTTTCTGCGGTCATGTCGCCGATAAAACACCAGACCTTAAAGGGCCTCCCGGCCCGTTCGCTGGCCAGCGCCAACCCGGTGGCGATCGGGACCATGCCGCCGACAATGGCAGAAGAAATCACACGGAACTCTGGAAAACACAGGGCAATGGAATGCCCGGCCAATATTTCCGCGCGCAACGCCTCGCGTGGCACCCCTTTCAGCAGGCAGTGATAATGACTGCGCCATGAACAGCAAACCCAGTCCGGATCCTCCACCTTTTCAAAAAGAGTGATTAATGCATCCTCATTGCCACGGCTGAGATGCACTGGGGCATGGATGCGTCCGGCGTTGAACAACGCGGCCATCTCAGACTCAAAGTCGATCAAATCCTGCTTGCCAAGGCGGCTGCTCATCCCGTCACCCGATCACGCCTACATGTCGCATGGTTTTACGGTTCCGCTGTGTTACGGGCCAACGCGCCTGTTGCCTAAATCACGTCGCCCGCCAAGTACCGTTTGACGGGAATGGTTACCATATCAGCCAGATGGGCACAAACTTTCGCGCCGAATATTTTGCGCACGCGGCGCAGGTAGCCGGCATCCGTAAAATAGGTGCGGAACGCGTGGTCACGGAACGCCAGCACCTCGGCGACGGGCAGGTGGCGCGTGGGCAGCGGCTGCGTCCAGTAGCCAAGCTGCGCGTACGCCTCCCAGCGGTCAGGCGCCTGGCCCGCGGCCTCAGCCCGCGCGTACAGGGCCGATCCCGGGTACGGCATGACCGTATAGAAATTGGCAAACTCGCACTGCAGTTCCAGGGCGAGGTCCAGGGTTTGTTGCAGCGTATCCCGATCGTCGTCCGGCAGGCCAAACATGTAGTTGCCGAGCACATGGATGCCGTTGTCCTGCAGTGCGCGCACCGCCCCGGCTGCCGCGCTCCGCGCGGTTTTGTGCACGCCGGACAAGACGGCGGCGCTGGCGGATTCAATGCCCAGGCAGATCCACTGGACCCCGGCCTTTCGCAGGTGCGGCAGCAACGCGACTGGTACGGAATCCACGCGGGCGTAAGCCCAGATGTTCAAGTCATAACCGCGGGCGATCAGCAAGTCGCAAAACCGCTCCACGCGGCCTGGCGCGGCCAGGAACAGTTCGTCCGCCAGGCGCAGGTTGCGGATGCCGTGGTGCTGCGCCAGGTCGTCGATCCAGCCCATGACGGTTTCCACGGGCCAGTGCTTGAGGCCTGGCCGGCCGAACAGGGTATGGATGCAGCAGTAGTCACAGGAATACGGGCATCCCAGCGAGGTGTACAGCGAAGCGTACGGGGACCGGACATCCATGAAGTCCGGGTCCCGGCTCTGCTCGAAGTATTGAAAACAGTGCCAGTTGTGCGCGCGGTACTGCGTCAAGTCCGGCAACAAATCCCAGGCCGGTCCCGGCAGCTCCGCCGCCAGCCGATCGAGCGGTTGCGCTGCGCCGGTGCAGGCGCAGCCCGTCCCGGTGCGATGCCACAGGCCGGGCGCCTGGTCAAGCGCCCGCGCGCCACGCAGGTGCTCCAACAGTCCGGCCAGGGCGTGGCGGCCGTCCCCCAAAAGGATGTAGTCGGCCTGCTCCTGTCGCAGGGTCAGCTCCGGCAACGCGGCAGGATGCGTGCCGCCCAGTGCGACCGGCAACTCCGGCGCCGCCGCCTTGAGATCGCGCAGCAGGCTGCGGACGGCCGGCATGGTCTGGGTCGACGCCGAGGGATGGTGACCGTACGCCAGGATCACGACCAGGCGCGGCGACAACGCCAGGCAACGTTCTCGCGTAGCCGCGTCCCAGCCCTGGGTGTTGATGTCGTGCAGCGCCACCGTGAACCCCAACTGGCGCATGGCGCCAGCCAGCAGGCATGCCCAGAGCGGCGGATCTACGGCCGTGAATGCGCGGGCCAGGTCTTGGTAGGCTGCCGGCGGTGTGCCAGGATGGATAAACAGCAGGTCCAGCGCCATGCGCGGACGCGGCTTCAGCCGGCCTCCAAGGCCTTCAGTACGACCCCGCAGATGAACTCGACATCTGCCGGATCCAAGGTCTGGTTGTTGGGCAGGTAAAACCCACCGTTATAAATCCGGTCGGCCACGGGCGCGGCAAATTCCCCGAACCGCGCCGCCCAGAAGGGGTGGCGGCCCAGGTTGCCGGACGTGAACAAGCGCGTGTCGATATCATGCGCGGTGAGCGCGGTGACCATCTTCTTGCGCTCGTCCCGCGAGGCCGCGACCGCGCCAAAAGAGATGCTGCTGATGGTATCTTCCCGGCCCGCCCGGGCAAACCCCACCCGGCCTTCAAGCAACTGCTGGTACTGCCTGTGGTTGGCCACACGGCGCGTGATCGTGGCGTCCAAGCGCGGCAACTGCAGCAACCCGATGTACGCGGTCAGGTCCAGGGGCCGCAGGTTGTAGCCGGGCACGAGGAACGCAAACGGCGACATGAACGGGTCGATCCCATGCTGGGCCAGCAAGTTCTGCTGGGCGTCAGGCGGCAACTCCTTGCACCATCCGTGACTCCGCAGCATGACCAGGTGGCGCCAGAGTTCCTCATCCCGGGTGCTGACCATCCCGCCTTCAATCGTGGACATGTGGTGGCCGTAATAAAACGAAAACGCGGACATGCAGCCGAACGTGCCCACCAGTTGTCCGCCGGACCGGGCACCGTGGGCCGCGCAACAGTCCTCCATCAGATTGAAGCCGTAACGCTGTTGCAGGGCCATGATCGCGCCCATGTTGGCCGGCGTGCCGAGCACGTGCACCAGGATGACGTTGTCCGGCTTTTCCGTTGCGAGGATTTTCTCCAGGCTGGCCGGATCCAAGCCAAAAGTGGCAGGGTCCGCCTCGCACATCAAGGGCTGCCAGCCCAGTTGCATGGCCGGGGCAACCGTGGTGCTCCAGCCCGTAGCCGGAACCACGACCTTGCGGTTGCCGGACCGCCCGGCACTGTCCATCGCCGCATACATGAGCAGGTCGGCCGATGACCCTGAATTACAGAAAACCGAGTGCGGCACGCCCAGCCACCGGCTCCAAGCCGCCTCGAATTCGGGCGTAACCACGGACATCGTCAGGCGCGGATACACTTTGAGCCACTCGATCAGGGCCGCAATATCATCTTCTGTGATGGTATCCACCGCCAAGTCAAACCGGCGGCTGCGAAAGGATTCATTTATCATCAGTAGCCTTTTTGTGGAAAGTAAGCCAAACCATCGGCTTTGTTAAGCGTTATTGTGAGCGCATCGCGCTTGGCATTGAAATTCAGCATGGCGCCAGGAAATGTTGCCTGCCTGCTCTTCATCAATATTCTCCCGCAGGAACGTAGGAGGACAAACCCATTCATCCTGTCCGTCCTGTCCATCCATGTTCATTCTGCCTCTGCTCCGCGATCTCTGCGCCGCTGCGGTTCACGGAAATCGAGACCGGAATATTTTCCCGCAGAGACGCAAAGCCGCGAAGCCGGATCTGGCTTCTTGGCGACTTTGTGTCTTCGTGTGAGAATATGATTTGGAATGAATGGAGACCGGGCAGGAATCGGGACCGGAATATTTTCCCGCCAAGACGCAAAGCCGCAAAGCCGGATCTGGCTTCTTGGTGGCTTTGTGTCTTCGTGTGAGAATATGATTTGGAATGAATGGAGACCGGGCAGGGTTCGGAACCGGAATATTTTCCCGCCAAGACGCAAAGCCGCAAAGCCGGATCTGGCTTCTTG
>CAZAYP010000064.1:0-31701 GCA_964489425.1 uncultured Verrucomicrobiota bacterium
TGTTTACGGGGGTCTTCCGCCAATTTGGCCCGCTAAAATCGACCCAAACTCCGGCATAGAGGCCGGTAAAGAGCAGGCGCCCGCCCCGGCCGGCGTGGGACGCGAGAAACGCGGTGGGAAAAATGGCCAACAACGGGAGGATCGGTACCAGCATGCGGGGCCCCCAACACCATCCGCCCCACCAACACCACCACCGGGCCATCACGAAATAGAACACCATGATAAACATAACGATAACCCCGATCATGGACCTGTGCGGCGAACGCCACACATAACCCAAGCCCCACGGCGCCAACACCAGGCTGGGAAACGCAAACAATATCCCGCGGGCAGGGCTGATGGAAAGTCCCAGCAAGCCGGTCACGGGATTCTGCCATTGGACGGTCTGATACCCAAACAACAGGGGATGGCCGTAGCGCAGGTAATTGACAAGCAGGGTGATGATTCCGCCCGTGGTCATCCCCAGGATCAGGGCGGCCAAACCGCGAAGCACAGGCAACCGCCCGTTCCGCTGGGCGCCACAGCCCAGGATAAGCGCAAAACACAGGCACCCGAGCGTTCCCTCGACCGGCCGGGCGAGGAGGCCCAGGACAACACTGAAAAAAAGCAGCAGCAGGCAGGCCCGGGATCGGGTCGTGCCATACAAGCCGGCCGAGTAGACGCCCACGAGCAGGCACAACCCGATCAGCGGCTGGGCAAAATCCCCGCGCATGTAGATGAGGGCGGGCGACCCAAGGCCAAACAACAGCATGCCGGCCAGGCTGGTCTCTGTGTTGAATCCCAGGTGGCGACAAAACCGGCCCAGCACATAAGCCGTGGCCACCGCAATGAAAAGGTGCAGGGGCGCGCCGGCCATCGTGTAAAGAAAGTCCAGGTAGATGCAGCCGTAGTCGGTGTTGCCAACAGGTTCATACGCGCCCAGGCCCAGCTTCGAGAACAACCACACGCCAGGCGTGTACAACAGGGACAACCCGATGCCATACTTGCTGGTGTTATAGGACGCCCCCCAGCGAAAATAGTCCGGAAACTGGACGCTGTGGTTTGTCGCCAGCGCCACGGCCTGGCGATACATCAACATGCCGTCCGAGCTGCACAAGTGCCCCCCGAACACGGCCGCATAGAAGCAGAACAGCGCGGCGGCCATGAGCAGGTAAGGCCGCCGGAGATCGGGCTTGCCCTGGCAACGGTCAGACAAAGGCCTCGATGTAATAGCTGGGCGCAAAACAATGCACGATCCCCAAATCCGCGAGGGATCGGTAGAGCGAGCGCAATTCGTCTTGGCTCGTGAGATGCGCGCCATCTGAAATGCTGTGCTCTGATACGGAGCCGCGGCCCAGGCAATGATCCGCCATCTCAGCGGGCACATTGGTCCCAGTCAGGGCACCAGAAGCCGGGGCCTGTTCCCGCGAGCGGCCCGCGAAACACTTCAGCACCAGCAGGTCGTAATCAGCTCCGACCGCAAGGCCGCCGGTCGCCGGCCCAGGTCGGGGAAGGCCTGGCGGAAGGCACGCGCAAGCTCGAACTCGTCTATGGCGGCGCTTCAGCTGGCAACGATCTTGTAGCGCAGTTCCATCCCGGCAGACGCGGTTGTTGCGCGACTCGTTGACAGGGTGGCCAATAAGACGGGCAGGCTTGCCAATGGCCACATAAGGCTCACGGGCAAGACGGGCCAACACGGAAAGCCCCTCAACATTGAACTTATTGATGTTCCCAACCATCGGGCGGATGATTAACAAGCAATTATGCTCGAATCAAGATGATTTCGGTTTTTTCCCATGTCAGCCCAGCCACGCAACCATGCTGACGCCCTATGGCTTACCTTCCTGAGATCCAGCCGACTTCTGCTCTATTGACCGGGCGAACGGAGGGTGTGCGAAGTAATCCGGAACAAGGTGAGGGTCGGCGCGCCTAAGGCGCGCTGCATACCATAGGCTGCGCTGTCGAATTCGCACACCGGGCGCAAGTCATGGCTCAAAGACATCATATTCGCTATGTCAGAGAACTCCCCAATGGAACCCCATCGCAGATAGAACACAGCATTTGAGCCCGGGTTCAGGCTGTGAAGTGCTGCACGGGTAGATGCCGGCGAGAGTCTCCCGTTGGGCAGGTAAGACTCCAGGGGCGCGGCCTGACAGTGGGTCAGCGCCTGAATATAGAGGCTTATATATCCATGGCCAATCACAAGGCTGCCTGCCGGCACTTGGCGCTCGAAATCTCGACGGAAAGCCAGGGCCTCAGGAAAGCGAAACGGAGCTTCCTTGGGCCAGACACCCAGTAAGCTGACGCCCGCTGCCAGACTAAATCCCAGGCTGACCAGGGCAAGTGCCCAACCGTGCCAAGCGCGTTGGTAGGTTTCCGTACCGATGACAATACACAAGGTGCGTGCCAAACCGAATGCCGCCACCATGCATATCCAGAGACTCGCGAGGAAAAAATACCGTGGCACGTAAATCCAATAAAACGAGTAAAAGAGGAAAAAGCCACAAGCGAGGGGTAACAGCAGTCCCAGAACGGCCATATTGCGCCGCAGCAACGCCATGCCAGATCCCAAACAAAAACCCAATAATAGCAGTCCACCCAAGCGGCCCACGAGCTGACTGAAAGCACAGCTCCCGGTATCTTTAAATGCAGCCATGTGCAACCCGGGCAAAAGCCGTTGATTATGAAGGCAATAAGGCGATATGGCCAGGCGATCTGCAACCAGCCCGGCCTGCAGCAATAGCGGCAGGATCCCGATCGCCACCCCCAAGCTAAACCAAACAATGGCTATCCATCGCTGCCGCGCAGAGCGGCGGCGATTCCCAACAGCTAGGATTATCAGGATGGGCAAGCTTGCCAGAATCGCTGGTTCTCGCACCCAGCTTGCGCATCCCACCAACCATCCGCACCACCCCAGCCATGCTGGTCGCGAACCGTCGGATCGCCAGAATAGGCAAAACATTCCCACAGCTGACAAGAGGAGTACATGTGAAAGAGGATCCCGGTACAACGCGAACAGATATAGCCAGGTCTCGGCGCAGAACCACAAGGCTAACGCCATTGCCATCAACGCGGTGGCCGTCGCCGTGACCATGGTTTCGGTGAACCGTGCGGCCAAATAACTGATCCATCCGATCAACGCGATCAGCAGCAACTCGAGCGGAAGGTTGGCCAGGAACACATAGACCGGTCCCGCCAGTTTCAATATCAGCCAAAGATATGCTGGGTATCCGAGTGGGAATTCATTGGCGCGCACGGCATACGGGAATTCGCGCGCCATGGCCAACCATGTCGCCGGGTCGGAATGCGCCTTGATTTCATAATTGCGGGCTATGCAAACCAGAAAACACGCAATCAACCAGATGCAACCCCATAAGATCGCAAAGGTCGGTCCGAAGTACTGCCGCTTGATGTAGCTCATAATCGTACGTATCACTTTTTTGGGGTGTTGACAATCATCCTGAATCTGCTAGCCTTTGATCGTCATAAATGGAGCAATATAATGTCTTGGACCAAGAAACCCGTATCATTCATAGTGATTGCCGTTTCCCTTTTCGTTTGGATAGCGCTGGGTTCGCGGGCGTTGACCAGCAAAGTATCCTCTGCACCCGCGTGCGAAATATTGCTGTTGAGCGGTACACCAGTTCCCACTCCGACTCCATCCCCAGGTCAGGTCGTCGCTTGGGGGGGGGACAACTGGTATGGGAACTTAGATGTACCCGGTGAGTTGCAGAGCGGGGTCACGCAGATTGCTGCCGGGGCAAGTCACAGTCTAGCGCTGAAAAATGGCCGGGTCGTAGCATGGGGCTCCAATTGGGCGGGGCAGTGCAATGTGCCGGCCGAAGTTCAAAGCGGTGTCAGCCAAGTGGCCTGTGGGTTCAACTTTAGCCTGGCAGTTAAAAATGGCCGCGTCATCACCTGGGGAGAAGACAGCAGCGCGCTAAGTCAGGTGCCGGTCGATGCACAAAGCGGCGTGTCCATGGTCGCGGGCGGCATGAGCCATGTCTTGGCGCTTAAAAATGGCCGCGTCATCGCCTGGGGTGACAATCGCTATGGGGAGTGCAATGTGCCGGCCGAAGCTCAAAGCGGCGTGAGCCAAATAGCGGCCGGCCGCCGGTACAGCATGGCGCTCCGGAACGGCAAGGTGATTGCATGGGGCTTTGATTGTTGCAGCGAATGCTATGTCCCAGTTGAGGCCCTGAGCGGCGTCACGCTTATTAGTGCTTTCGATTTTTCGTTCGCAATCAGGAATGGCAAGGTGATCGTTTGGGGCGAATGGAATCACGAGCAACCCCCGGCCGAGGCCCAAAGCGGTGTTTCCCAAGTGGCAGGTAAGGGCGGCTATAATTTTGCGCTTAAGAATGGCTGGATCGTTGGCTGGGGCGCGGATAGTGACCCAATAGCTGACATCCCGGAAATTGTGCAAGGTCGTACGTCCCAAATTGCTGCGGGTTATTCGCACGCTTTGGCATTGCTGCGCTAGGCGGCATAACGCAATCGTGTTTGGAAGTTCTTCACGGCTGTGCCTCGATATAATAGCTGGGCGCGAAGTGGTGCACGATCCCCAAGTGCGCCAGGGTGCGGTACAGCGATTGCAGTTCCGCCTGCCGGTCCGGCGCCAGCAGCGCGCCGTCCAGCCCGCTGTGCTCGGCCACGAACCCGCCGCTGAGGAAGTAGGCGGCCAGGTCCGCGGCGGTGTCCGCGGGCAGGATCACTTCCGGCAGCTTGTAGTCCGGCAACGCGGCGTGGAAAGCCAGCCGCGAAAATCCGGCCGCGCGCAGGAGCTCGCGGTACTCCTCCATGTCGTAAACCAGCACCCGCAGATCCTCGCCCGTGGCCTCGCGCCACCTAGCTGCGGCCAGCTGCCGGTCAAAAAGCATGATGTGCGGCCGGCCGAGATGATCGTCGGGCGCGCCCAGCCAGTACTTGAGGCCCAGTCGGTTTTCGATGCCGATCACCAGGCGGCCGCCCGGCGCCAGGTCGCGCCGCGCCTGCTCCAGAAACCGCTGTTGCGCGGCGCGCGCGTCAGTCTCGCCGGCCCGGCTGAATCGCCCCACCCACTCCAGCACGCCAATGCACAGGATCACGTCGAAGCGCGTGGCCATGGCCAGGTCCAGGTAGTCGGCCTGGACAAAGTGGATCCGCCCGGCGCTGCCCTCCTGCTCGGCGGCGGCACGGATAAAGTCCATGCGCTCCGGCGTAGGTTCCAGGGCACATACCGCGTGCCCCCGTTCCGCCAGCGGCAGGGTGAGCTGGCCCCAGCCCGCGCCAATGTCCAGGACCCGTGCGCCGGCGGGCGGCGGGCACAGCTCGAGGAAACGGGCACGCAACGGGCTGGTGACCACGCGGCACAGCCAGGGCTGGCGATCCGCCAGCACCTCCGCCACGGCTGCCCGCCACGGCGCCCCGGCGCGGATCCGGGCAACGATCGCGCGCTGGGTCTCGGCGGCCGTGTCGCGGTACACCGGCCGGCCCTCGTCCGGCCCCGGGTACCACCCGCCGGCCGCGACCCGGCACGCCTGTCCGGCGTGCTGGAACTCAACCGGCATGGTCCACCTTGACCCGGCCGTTGCAGTTGACCATGCCCAGCCCGGGGTCCGACGGCAACACCCGGAACGTCGCGCAGTCGTAGCGCCGGTGGATGACGTACAGCTCCCCGCCCACAAACGTGACGAAACCCAGCGACAGGAAATATTCCCCGGCCATGATCTGCAGCTGCAGGTCGAACACCACGCGCACCCGGCCGCGCGCGGCCATGGGCGGCGTGGCGTACTTCAATAGCCGCGTGTTGGTACCGTACATCTCCAGGCCCTGGTGGTTCTTGATGGTCACGGCGAACAGGGGCTCGGCGATGGCCTCGTAGGCCTCGGCCTCGAACACCACCTGCGCCGCCTCGCCGCTGGTGAAGGACCAGGCCGGCACGCCGGCGCGCGCCATGGAAAAGGCCGTGATCCGGCCCAGCTCGCCGCCGTAGTGGAACTCGCGCTCGGACAGCGCGTCGAACAGTTGGTCGGTCCGCAGGGCCGCGGGCTCCGGGAGATGCGGCGCCGGCAGGTGCTCCATGTCCGGGGCCGGCCGGTCCTTCCGGGCCTCGACGATGTCCTCGTGGACCGCGTCGGCGCCGCGCGGATCCGTGATCATCTTGGAATAGATGTTGGCCACCACGTTGGGCGCGTGGCGCAACAGGGCCCGGCCGCGTTCCAGCAGGATGGCCTCGGAGCACAGGCGCTTGACCGCGGCCAGGTCGTGCGAGACAAACAGCAACGTGTGACCCTGCTCAAGGAAGTGGTCGAGGAACTTGAAACACTTGAGCTGGAACTGGGCGTCGCCCACGGAGAGCGCCTCGTCCACGATCAGGATCTCCGGGTTCACGTGGGCCTGGACCGCGAACGCCAGGCGCACGTACATGCCGCTGGAATACGTTTTCACCGGCTGCTCCAGGAACTCGCCGATGTCCGCGAACGCGGCGATGCGGTCGAACCGCTCGTCGATCTCCCTGGGGGTCAGGCCGAGAATCGCCGCGTTCATGCGCACATTTTCGCGGCCGGTGAACTCCGGGTTGAACCCGCTGCCCAGCTCCAGGAGGGCGGCCACCCGGCCGGTGATCGCCACCCGGCCCACGGTGGGCTGCAGGGTGCCGGTGATGATCTGCAGCAGCGTGGACTTGCCGCTCCCGTTGCGGCCGACAATGCCGATGGCCTCGCCGCGCGCCACCTCGAAGGAAATGTCGCGCAGGGCGTAGAACTCGTGGAAGTAACGGTGCGCCCGGGCCAGCAGGCGGGCGGCCAGGGGGTGGCCGCGCGGCAGCCGCTGGGCAATCGCCGCCAGCGCCGGGGCCTTGAACCGCGCCTTGGGGCTGTCCCAGATGCGGTAGGCCTTGGAGACGCGCTCCACTGTTATGGCTGCCGTGCTCACCGGCCCCATCTTATGGAAACCGGCCGCGAATGCAACCCGCGATGCGGCGCCCTCACCCCTTCACGCCGCCACTCGTCAACCCGGACACGAGGAAGCGCTGGCAGACCATGAACATGATGGAGATGGGCACCCCGCTGAGCACGGCCGTGGCGGCAAACCGGCCCCACTCATAGTGCTGGTCATAGAGGAACGAGTTGGCGCCCACGGCCAGGGTCCAGTTCTCGGCCTGCGCCAGGCACACGCGCGCCACGGGGAACTCGCCGATGTAGGCGATGAACGAGAGGATGAACACCACCGCGAAAATCGGCAGGCTCATGGGCAGCAGGATGCGCAGAAACGCCTGGAACGTGGTGGCGCCGTCGATCATCGCCGATTCCTCGATGCTCACGGGGATGGTGTCGAAGTACCCCTTGATCATCCAGATGTACATGGATACGCCGCCCAGGTACACCAGCACCAGGCCCGGGTGCGTGTTGAGGCCCAGGCCGGGCACGTACTGCCCGATGGCGTTGAGGATGGCGTAGATCGCCACCAGCGACAGCACCTGCGGGAACATCTGCAGCAGCATCAGGCTGGTTAGCAGCTGCCCGCGGCCGCGAAACCGCAACCGCGCAAAAGCGTAGGCCCCGGTGCCGGACAGCAGCAGGATCAAAAAGGAAGAGATGGCCGACACCTTGATCGAGTTCCAGAACCACGCCAGCACGATGGATGGCTGGCGCACGACCTGCCCCTGGTCGTCGGTGTACGGCAAGCCCAGGGCGTAGCGCCAGTGGTCGAAGCTGACCTGGTCCGGGATCAGGCTGCCCAGGGCCTGGTTGCCCGCGCGGAACGAGATCGAGACGATCATCAGGAACGGGAACAGGGTCAGCAGAATGAACCCGATGATGAAGGCATAAGCCAACCCCAGTTTCATGCCGTGAAACCTGGACCGGATCATGACGGCGCCCCGATGATTGGCTCATCACTCATCGGCAGACCCTCAAAAACCACCCCGGCCTGCGGCCACCCCTCCTTTAAAAGGAGGGGCGCCGTTTTATTTGCACGGCCGGCGGTTGCTGCCCATGCGAACACATAGAACCACGGATGCACACGGATTAACACGGATAGTTCAGGGGTATCCGATTCCGGCACCAATACACATCCGCGTCCATTCGTGTTCATCCGTGGTTGTTGCCGTTTTTCCATTCGCACCCGTTGGTTGAAACCCACTGATTTTTGATCGGTGGCGTTCATGGTTATCGTCAATACCGCCTTTCATCGGTGCGCATGGCGGCCCTGAAGTTGATGTAGGACAGCGCGCTGACCATCAGGAAGATGATTGCCGCGATGGCGCTGGCAAACCCGAAGTTGGCGCCCGCGTCGCGGAACGCCAGGTTGAACGTGTAGGTCACCAGGATGTCCGTGTACCCCACCGGCGTGGCGGCGCCCACGATCGGCGGCGCGCCCGCGGTCAGCAACTGGATCAGCAAAAAGTTGTTGAAGTTGAACGCGAAGCTGGCAATCAAAAGCGGCTTGAGCGGCGGCAGCACCAGCGGCAGGGTCAGGCGGAACAGGTCGCTGAACGGCCCGCCGCCATCGATGGCCGAGGCCTCGTAGATGTCCGCCGGCACGGACTGCAGGATGCCGGTGCACAGGATCATCATGTAAGGGTACCCCAGCCACAGGTTGACGATCAGGATCATGGTTTTGGCCAGCACGGGGTCCGTGGTCCAGTCGGGCCGCAGGCCGAACAGGCCGGCCAGCATGGCGTTGATCTCGCCGAACTGCGGGTTGAACAAGCCCTTGAAGATCAGGATCGAGATGAAGGCCGGCACGGCGTAGGGCAGGATCAGCATCATGCGCAGGAGGTGGCGGCCGGCCAGTGCCTTCCACTCCAGCAGCACGGCCAGCAGGAACCCCAGGGCAAACGTGAGCAGCACCGAGAACAGCGCGAACACCACGGTCCAGATAAACACGCGCACGAACGGCGCGCGAATGGCCGGATCGGTGAAGATGCGGCCGAAGTTGCGCCACCCGATGAACACGCGGTACCCCGGCCCCACCTTGGCGCCTTGCGCGTCGCGGTAGAACCCGGTGTGGTCGTCGCGGACCAGTTTCGCGCCGGTTTTGAGGCTGGTGAACTCCCCGGTCTGCCCGTCAAAGCGCCACACGGGCACCTGCGGGGCATAGGTCGAGAGGTTCAGCATGCTGAGCTTGGTGTCCCCGGGCAAACCCAGCGTGATGTGCTTGAGCCGCTCGCGGATCTTGATGATGTCCGGCAGCTTCAGCGGCGCGCCGGCCGGCGCCGCGGCGCCATCCGCCTGCTCCGCGGCGGGCACGGTCGCGGCGGCATCGGCCAGCTTGAACGCCGCGGTGGCATACACGTGGACCACGTTGCTGCCGCTTTCCGTGGCGGTGCGGGTCAGCACCATCTGGTAGGCGCGATCCGGATCCGCTCCTTCGGCGTAGAGCTTGAAACCGTACGCCTGGTTGACGTCCACGTCCGTTTCCCCCGCGATCAGCCGCTGGACGCTGCCCAGGGTTTGCAGGTTCATGGCGCTGTAGTTGGTGAAGGCAATGTACACGGTGTAAACTAGCGGCAGCATCACGAACGCGCCGAACGCCAACAGGCTCGGGAACAGGTACCGATACGGGTACGCCCCGCGCCAGGCGAACACAAACGCGAACAGCGCCAGGAACACCAGCAGCGCCCCGCCCACCCCGTCGCGGCCGGATCGGAACACGCTGACGGCCAGCGCCACCAGGAGCACCAGGATCAGCGTGTACAGCGCATGGGACACCAGTTTATTCGCGGTCATGATTTACCGCCCGCCGCCATCGTCGTGCTCTTGCTCTTCATCCTCGTTGTCGTGCTCGTTGTCGTTGTCGTTCTCGTGATCGTTGTCGTTGTCCTAATCGCGATCGCGATCGTTGTCGTTCTCGTTCTCGTGATCGTGGTCGCAATCGGCCCGGTCTTCGGCCTGACCGTAGCGGTTCGTTTCTTCCCGGACTTCCAGGTTCCGGTTGCCCAGCTTGGTCAGCATGGATACGATCCGGACAAGGTACGCCTTGCCCTTGGCATTTTCTTCTGCCGACAAGGCATCGCAGACCCCGAGAATATCCTGAATCGAAGCGCATTCCAAAGCGGGCCCGCGCGCGATCTCGAAGAATCGCCGCCGATCCGGTTCGGTCCCCTTGCCATTGCCCTCCGCAATATTCTGGGGGATGGATTGCGAGGCCCGTAAAAGTTGATCCCGCGCATACCGCTCAGCGCCATTCAATCCTTTGGCCAGTTGGTACGCCCAGGCCACATATTGCAGGGATACTTGATAAACGTCGAGTTGCTCGTGGCCGAAGTTCATGGCAAACCGCGCTGGAGATCACGACTACGATTACGATCACGACAACGACAAAGATCACGATCACGATCACGATTACGATTACAAAAAAGATCACGACAACGATTGCGATCACGATCAATATCGCGACAACAATCACCGCCATGATGATAATGAGGCACGCCTGGTTCCTTGCCGACTATGGGGCCGGGCCCGCGCTATTTCTTCGCGCACTCGGCCTGCATGATCTTGGCCGCGTTGTCCAACGCGTCCTTGGCCGTGGCCTGGCCGGACGTCACGGTCTGGATGGCGGTTTGCAGCGAGGACCAGAACACCTGGGTTTCCGGGATGTTGGGCATCAGCACGCCTAGTTCCACGTTGCGCATGCTCGGCTCCACGTTGGGGTTGTCCTTCTTCTGCAGATCGTACGACTCCACCAGCGCGTGCGGGCCGTCGTACTTGTCGGCGTCCAGGGCGCGCAACCCGTCGAGGGTGACCAGGTAATCCGTGATGAACGATTCCGCCAGGTCCGCGTTCGGGGTCTTGGAGTCAATCATCGCGCCCAGCACCCCCACGAACGGCTTGGCCGGGCCGGCCTCCGTGGCGCCGGGGATGACGCCAACGCCAAAGTCGATGCCGGCCTTCTTCAGGTCGTTCCACTCCCACGGGCCCGTGACGATCATCGCGCACTGGCCGGCCAGCATCTGGGACTTCATGACCTCATACGTCACGCCCCGGGACATGCGGCCGCCCTTGATCATGCCGCCGATGGCGTCCAGCGCCTGGACTCCGCCGGCGGCATTGACGCCAATATCCTGGGTATTGTAGCTGCCGTCGGGGTTCTTGCCGAAGACATAGGCGCCGCCGCCCGCGAGGAACGGCCAGGTGAAGTACGGCGTGTCATAGGCCCAGAGAATCTGGTCCTTGCCCTGGATATCCTTGAGCAGCGCGGGCGGGGCAGGCACCAGCTTCTTGTTGAAGATCATGGCCACGGATTCCAGGGCGATGGGGTAACCCCAGATCTTGCCTTGGAACGTGAACGCCTCCCAGGCCTTGGCGTTGAAGCGGGCCTTGTAATCGTCGGTCAGCGTCAGCGGCTTGAGCAATCCACCCGCGACCCAGCTACCCACCCGGTCGTGCGCCCAGATGACGATGTCCGGCCCCTCACCCGCCTGGGCGGCGGTGGCAAACGTGGTTTCCATTCCGTTGGGATGCTCGATGGTGGTGGGGATTCCGGTGTCGGCCTCAAACTTCTTGCCCAGCTCGGCCAGGGCATTGTACGCCTTGTCGCCGTTGATCCAGATGAGCAGCTTGCCGTCTTCCACGGCCGGCGCGGAGGCCGCCAGCAGGCCGAAGAGGGTCGCGGTCATCAACCATGAGGGGATCTTGCCGGTACGCATGCTCGTGCCTCCTGTTTTGGGGTTGCCAGTATCCGAACTACCACAACGGCTTCGCTATCCTTTTAGCGTACCCGGTTCCGCATGCGACCGCAAGACTGCTCGATAATATTCATGTTTCCGGGGAGAAGGGCCGAACCCAAGGTGCGGGCCGCGCGGGAATCAGCAGCGCCCCAGCTTGAACAGGGCGGCGCGGATGCCCTCGGCCAGGGAGGCCGGAGTGACCGGCTTGGGAATATAGCCGTCCATGCCGGCCGCCAGGAACCGTTCCGCGTCCCCCTTCATCGTGTGCGCGGTCAGCGCGACCACGGGCGTGTAGCGGTTGGCCGGCCGATCCAGCTCGCGCAGGGCCTGCATGGTCTGGATACCGTCCATGCCCGGCATCTGGATGTCCATGAGCACCAAGTCAAACTGCACGGACCGGCAGGTGGTGATGGCATGGAAGCCGTCTTCCACGGACTGCACGTCGTAGCCCGCCTTGCGCATCAGGGTGGCGATGAGCAGGCGGTTGGTTTCCTCGTCCTCCACCACCAGGACGCGCCGGCGCGGAGGGGGGGGGGCCGCGGCCGGGGGCGGCGCGGCGGGGCTGCCGGCTGGCGCTTCCGCGCGCTCGAGCCGCGCCGTGAACCAGAACCGGCTGCCCACGTCCAGGCGGCTCTCAAATCCAATCTGGCCGCCCATCTTGTCCACCAGGTGCCGGGCAATGGTCAGGCCCAGCCCGGACCCGCCGAACTTGCGGGCCATGGTGCTGTCCGCCTGGGTGAACGGCTCAAAAATTCGTTCCTGCTGATCCAAGGCAATGCCGATCCCCGTGTCACGCACCTCGAACCGCAGCCGCACGTGGTCCGGATCGACCTCGGCCGCCGCCGCTGCATCGACGCTGATCCGGGCCACGACCTCGCCGCGCGCGGTGAACTTGACCGCGTTGCTCAGCAGGTTCAGCAGCACCTGCAGCAGCCGCAGGCCGTCGCCAACCACCATGTCCGGCACGCCGGGATCCACCTCAGCGGCCAGGCGCAATCCCTTCTGCAACGCCTGCCATTCCACGGCCTTGATCGCGTCGGCCACCAGGTCGCGCGGACGCAGGTGCTCCCGCTCCAGCTCGATTTTTTTAGCTTCAATGCGGGTGAGGTCGAGGATGTCGTCGATCAGCGCCAGCAAGTGTTCGCCGCGCTTCTTGATGATCTCGGCGTAGGACTGCTGCTCGGGGTTGAGCCCCGACTCGATCAGCAGGTTGGCGAAGCCCAGGATGGGGTTCAGGGGCGTGCGGATCTCGTGGCTGATCGTGGCCAGGAACGCGCTCTTGGCGCGGCTGGCGGCCTCGGCGTCGCTGCGGGCGGCCACGAGGGCGGCTTCCATCTCGCGCCGGGCGGTGATGTCCTGGAACACGCCCAGCACGCCAAAGATGCGGCCTTCCGCATCGCGGAGCGGCGCCTTGCTGGTTTCAACCCAGATGGTCTTCCCCTGGGGCGTGGCCAGGGGCTCGACGATGTTCAGCTTGGGCTGGCCGGTGGCGATGACCTCGGCGTCGTCGCTGCGGTACCGTTCGGCCAGGTCGCGCCACGCCAAGTCAAAATCCGTCTTGCCCAGAAGGTCCGTGGCCCGGTCGAAGCCGGCGGACCGCGCAAACCGTTCGTTACACCCGAGGTAACGCAGGTCGCGATCTTTCCAAAAAATGAACACCGGCGCCGTATTGATGACCAGCCCGAGGGTGTCCCGCGCATGCCGGAGATCTTCCTCGGCCCGTTCGCGATCGGTAATGTCCTGGAGGATGCCGAACAGATGCACCGGCACGCCCTGCGCGTCCCGGGTGACGCCGTCCGACTCGCTATGCACGTGGCGGATGGTTCCGTCCGGCCGGACGATCCGGTAGTTGGTGTGGTATGGCCCGCGACTGGTCACGCCGGCCTCGATCTGTTGCCGCACCAACTCGCGGTCGTCGGGATGGACCATCTCCAACAGCCGCTGCTGGCTGGACCGAAAAGATTGGGGCTCATACCCGAAGATGCGGAATATTTCGTCCGACCACCAGCTGTGGCGGGTCGCCAGGTCCAGCTGCCAGAACCCCATCCCGGCGATCTGCTGGGCGCGGCGCAGGCTCGACTCGTTCTTCCGCAGCTGCTCCTCCATGCGCTTGCGGTCGGTGATGTCCTGGATCAGGCCGGTCTGCTGGGTGGCGCAGCCCTGGGCGTCGCGGAAAATGCGCGCGCTGACGCTGATGTGCCGCACCTCGCCATCCGGCTTCACAATGCGGTACTCCACGCCCCGCACATCCGTCGTCCGGGTGGCCAGCGAATCCCGCACGTGCTGCTCAATGATCGGCCGGTCCTCCGGGTGAATGAGGCGGAACCAGCCGGCCACGGTGCCATCGTACTGCTCGGCGGTCAGCCCGGCCAACCGCAGGGCCGACTCGTTCAGCAGGTTGGCCCCGGTGTTGAAATCCGTGAAAAAAGTGCCGGCCTGGGCGGCATCCAGCGCCAGTTCCAGCCGCAGCTGGTTTTCCTCCATGCGCGCCCGGATCTCGTCCATGGCCGTAGCGGCCGCGGCCGCGGCCGGCGGGGGCGCCCGCCCTGGGTCATTTTCTTTCTTGGCCGTCATGGGACAAGCCTGATGATCGCCAGCGAATCAAGCACGAGGGTTTAATCCTAAATTCAGCATTTGAATTAACTACGAAACACGCGAATAACGCGAAACTTGTTGCCGCAGAAAGAGGAACGGGCGAACAAGTTGAGAACAACATCGTTCACCTGTTGGGTGAAGGAAGAATTCGAGCCATTGCCGTACATGTTTAGCATAGACTCAAAGGGATGCATTCGCGTGATTCGTAGTTCATCTGCGCTTTCTGGGTTAATCCGTTTTCGCCGGCGCGTCCGCCGGCCGCTTGGTTTCCCCGGTCGGCGCGGCGGCGCGGACCAGGCGGGTTTCGGGCCGGAAAAACACGGCGCCCAGCGGCGGCAGGGTGACCAGCATGGACTGGTCGCAGCCCTGCCAGGGGATCGGGTCGGCGGGCACGCCGCCGCCGTTGCCGACGTTGCTGCCGCCATACAGCTCCGAGTCGCTGTTGAACACCTCGCGATAAAAGCCGGGCCGCGGCACGCCCATGCGGTAGCCGCCGCGCGGCACGGGCGTGAAGTTGAACGCGCACACGGCAAAATCCGCCGGCTCCTTGCCCTTGCGCACGAACGATACGATGCTTTTCTCCGAATCGTGGAAGTCCACCCACTGGAACCCGTCCCAGGAGAAGTCCACCTGGTGGAATTCCGGGTTGGCGCGGTACAGGGCGTTGAGGTCCTGCACGCACTGCTGGATCTGGGCGTGGGCCGGCTGGTCCAGCAGGTGCCAGGCCAGGCTTTCCTGGAAGTTCCACTCGCCCCACTGGCCGATCTCCGCGCCCATGAACAACAGCTTCTTGCCCGGGTGCGCGAACATGAACGCGAACAGCAGCCGCAGGTTGGCGCACTTCTGCCACGCGTCGCCCGGCATCTTGTCGATCATCGACCGCTTGCCGTACACCACCTCGTCGTGCGAAAACGGCAGGATAAAGTTCTCGGTGAACGCGTAGAGCAGCCCAAACGTGATGCTGTTGTGGTGGTACTTGCGGTGCACCGGGTCCTGGGTCATGTAGTGGAGCATGTCGTGCATCCAGCCCATGTTCCACTTGAAGTCAAAGCCCAGGCCGCCGAGATACACCGGCCGTGACACCATGGGCCACGAGGTGGACTCCTCGGCGAAGGTCAAAAACCCCGGGTACTCGCCGTGCACGATCTCGTTGAACTTCTTGAGGAAATCGATGGCCTCGAGGTTTTCCTTGCCGCCGAACTTGTTGGGGATCCACTCGCCCGCCTTGCGCGAGTAGTCGAGGTACAGCATGCTGGCCACGGCGTCCACGCGCAGGCCGTCGATGTGGTACTCGTCGGCCCAGAACACGGCGCTGGACAGCAGGAAATCGCGCACCTCGCTGCGGCCGAAATTGAAGATGAACGTGCCCCAGTCCTTGTGCTCGCCCTGGCGCCAGTCCGCATGCTCGTACACATGGGTGCCATCGAAATAGCCCAGGCCATGGCCGTCCTTGGGGAAGTGCGCCGGCACCCAGTCCAGGATCACGCCGAGGCCGTTCTGGTGGCACTGGTCGATGAAGTACTTGAAGTCGTCCGGCGTGCCGAAGCGCGAGGTGGGCGCGAAGTAGCCGATGGTCTGGTACCCCCACGAACCGTCGAACGGGTGCTCGGTGATCGGCATCAGCTCGACATGGGTGAAGCCCATCTTGATCAGGTAAGGAATCAGCTCGGCGGCCAGCTCGCGGTACGTGAGCCAGCGGTTGTTTTCCTCGGGCACGCGGCGCCACGAGCCGGGGTGCATCTCGTACACGCTGACCGGCGCTTCCAGCCAGGGCGTGACCTTGCGGCGCTCCAGCCACGCGGTGTCCCGCCATGCGTACCGGTCCAGGTCCCAGACGATCGAGGCGGTCTGCGGCCGCAGTTCCGAGGCAAACCCGTACGGGTCGGCCTTCTGGACCACGTAGCCGCCCGGCCCCTTGATCTCGTACTTGTACAAGTCGCCCGGCTTGAGCTTGGGCAGGAACAGCTCCCACAGGCCGCTCTCGCCGCGCCGCTGCATCGGGTGGCACCGGCCGTCCCAGCGGTTGAACCAGCCCAGCACGCTGACCCGCAGGGCGTTGGGCGCCCAGATCGCGAAGTGCACGCCCTCCACGCCGTCGATCGCCATGGGATGGGCGCCCATCTTCTTGTACATGCGATAGTCGCTGCCCTCGCCGATGAGGTACATGTCAAAATCGGTGATCTGCAAGGGGAACTGGTAGGGATCGTCCATCTCCCACTGGGTGTTCTTTTCGTCGGTCATGCGCAGCCGGTAATAGAACGGATCCTGGTTGCGCAGGAACGGCTGCTTGTCCTTGATGATGCCCTCGAAAAGGCCGCCCTTGTCGATTTTTTCCATGGGGTAGACCTGGTCGGTTTTGTTGTCCACCACCTCGACCTTGACGGCGAACGGCTGGAGCGCGCGCACCACGGCGCCGCTGCGCCCGCCCTTGCGGCGGTGCAGGCCCAGCACGTCGTACGGCGAATCGAAGTTGCCGTCCACCAGGGTCTTGATCACGTCCGCGGCCAGGTCAGTTTTCATAAATTAGTCCTGTTGATTGGCTTCAAGCATGCACCGCCGAGCGCGCCCGGTCAAGCCAGCGCAGCGCGTCGGTCAGGTCCGTGTGCGCGCGGGTGACCCAGTCGGCGCCCCAGTAAAAGTTGCAGCTGGTCTCGGCCCGCAGCAGGCGCCAATGGGCCTCGCCCAGGCACCGGTCCACCTCCGGGGCGCAGGCGGAACTGCGCAGCGCGTTGGCCGTCTCGTGGTGGATGCGGCTGACTTCCTCCACGCGGCGCAGCGCGTCCTGCTGGGCCAGCGACCCGGTCCATTGGACAAACCCGCGGCCGTGATGCCAGCCGGTGTTCCACGCGCCTTCGCGCACCCGGACCTCGCCGTGGGCGCCGTAGCGGTCGAGGTACTCGGAGATGAAGATCGGGCGGAACCCGGCGTCGTTGGCGCGTACCGCTTCGAGCATGGGGCGATAAAACACGCCCCAGAAATTGGCCTGGTCGTTGGTGTTGCGGAACCAGCCGCCGTTCTCGCCGTCGCTGCACGTGGTGACCAAGGGCGGGAAATCGCACCCCTTGGTGCGTTCGTAGACCTCGTGCTTGAACCAGCCAAAAGCCATCCCGGACTCCTGGGCGTCGGACAGTTCCCGGTCGCGCACCACCACGATGATCTCTTCGCCGGCATGGCGCGCCACGTGGGGCCGGTAGCGGATTTCCTCCCAGCGCATCCCGTTGACCGGCTCGATGTGCTCGCTGTCCACCAGCACGTAGCGGTACCCGGCGCGGCGCAGCAGCGGGATCAACTCCATGGAGAACCCCATCTCCGGCGGCCAGAACCCTTGGAACAACGGCCGGTCGAACAGGTGCCGGGCCAGCCCCAGCCAGCGCATGACATGCTCCTCCCGGTCGCGGTCGGGCGTCAGCGGCAGCACCGGGTGGTAGAAGCCGGTGCCCAGGATCTCGATGGCCGGGTGGCGCAACCGCCACAGCAGGTCGCCGCATTTCACGATCCCGTACACCCGGGCCTGGAATTCCGGGCTGGCCAGGGTTTCCAGCAAGGTGCCGGACATGGGCAGGTGCACGCGCGCCACGTCTTCCCAGCCTTGCAGAGCGCGCGGGATGCGGTCGTAGGCAAAGAGAATCTCGCGGGCCTCCCACTCCGCATGGTCCAACAGCCCCTGGAGATTGCCCGCCGGCTGGTGCAGGTTCAGAACCGTGGCGTGGAATCGCTCTGTCGGCATCGTAACAGCTCCTTGTTCCGGGCCATACTAACAGGAGGCCGCCGGGGGATACAACGCGGAAGATTCGGCCGCGCCCGGCCCCCCCCCCGTGGCACGGACCTCCCGGGCCGTGATTCCGTGCTCCCGCCGCTCCGGTTTTTCCAAAGTTGCCGGCTTGCAAGCCGCGTACGCCTGTGTAGGATGCCGCCATGAACTCGCAGGCGGGGTCCAATGGCATGACCAATATTCTGGTGGCAGGCGATATCGTCGGCAAGCCCGGCCGCACGATCTTTGCGCGCGTGGCGACCCGCCTGCGCGCCGAAGGCAAGGCGGACGTGGTGGTGGCCAACGCGGAGAACGCCGCGGGCGGCAACGGCCTGACCCCGGTCCTGGCCGCGGAGCTGTTCGCCGGCGGCGCCGACGTGCTGACCCTGGGCGACCACTCCTGGGACCAGCGCGACATCATCCCGTTCCTGGCCACGGAGCCGCGCGTGGTGCGGCCGGCCAACTATGCCCCGGGCGCCCCCGGCCGCGGCTGGTACACCTTCACGGCGGCCGGCGCCACGATCACCGTGGTCAACCTGCTGGGCCGCGTGTTCATGCCCAGCCCGTACGATTGCCCGTTCCGCGCCATGGACGACCTGCTCAAGGCGCGCGCCACGCTGGGCGCCATCCTGCTCGTGGATTTTCACGCCGAGGCCACCTCCGAGAAAATCGCCATGGGCCATTACCTGGCGGGCAAGGCGAGCGCCGTGTTCGGCACCCACACCCACGTCCAGACCTCGGATGAAGCCATCCTCGCGGAGTATACCGGCTACATCACCGACCTGGGCATGACCGGGCCCAAGGACTCGGTCCTGGGCCGCGAGAAGGCCGCCGTGCTGCGGCGGTTCATCACCGGCCTGCCCGAGAAGTTCGAGGTGGCCACCGGCCAGGTGGCCTTCGAGGGCATCCTCCTGCAGGTGGACCCCCGCAACGGCGCCTGCCGGAAGATCAAGCGCCTGCGGGAGTTCGCGCCACCGCCGGAGACCGCGGCCCATGGATCCTGACCCGGGCCCCGGCCCCGCCGCACCGGCCGGCGGCGCCCAGCGCAAGGTGTACCGCGTGGCGGAGATCACCCGCCTGATCCGCGCCGTGCTGGAAGAAGAGTTCGGCAGCGTGTGGATCGAGGGCGAAATTTCCAATCTCCGGCGACCAGCCTCGGGCCACTGCTATTTCACGCTCAAGGACGCCCAGGCGCAGATCCGCGCCGTGCTGTTCGCGGGCGCCCAGCGCCAGCTGGCGTGCCAGCTGGCCGACGGCCTGCAGGTGCGCATCTACGGCCAAATCTCCGTGTACGAGCGCAGCGGCGAGTACCAGGTCATCGCCCGCCTGGTCGAGCCCGCCGGCCAGGGCGCGTTGCAGGAAGCGTTTGAGAAGCTCAAGAAAAAGCTGCAGGCCGAGGGCCTCTTCGATCCGGCGCGCAAGCGCAAGCTCCCGCTGCTGCCGCAGCGCATCGGCATTGTCACCTCGCCCACCGGCGCGGCCATCCGCGACATCCTGAAAATCCTCGCCGGCCGGTTTCCCAACCTGCACGTGATGATTGTGCCCGCCAAGGTGCAGGGGGACGGCGCCGCGGCCGAGATCGCCGCCGGCATCGACCTGCTGAACGCCCGGAACGCAGTGGATGTCATCATCGCCGGCCGCGGCGGCGGCAGCCTGGAAGACCTGTGGTGCTTCAACGAGGAGGTGGTGGCGCGCGCCATCGCCCGCTCCGCCATCCCGGTGATCTCCGCCGTGGGCCACGAGATCGACTTCACCATCAGCGACTTTGTCGCCGACGTGCGCGCGCCCACGCCCACGGCCGCGGCCGAGCTGGTGGTGGGCCAGAAGGATCAACTGGAAGCCGCGTTGTGCCAGTGCGGCCAGCGCCTGCGCGCGGCCCTGGACCGGCGGCGCCTCGAGCTGCGCAACCGGCTGACCCGCGTGGCCCACAGCTACGTGTTCCGCGAGCCGCGCAACCTGGCCCAGCGCAGCCGCCGCCAACTGGCCGAGTACCTGCTCAAGCTGCGCCACGCCGGCCTCAGCCGCGTCAACAGCCTGCGCCAGCGCGGCGACGAGCTTGCGCTGCGCGCCGCGCACGCGCTGGGCCTGCGGCGCGAGCAAACCCGCCTCCGCCTGCAGCGGCTTGAGGCGCAGTTGCGCGCCCTGGGCCCGCAGGCCGTGCTGGAACGGGGCTACAGCATCACCCGCCGCCCCGGCGGGGCCGTGGTCCGTGACGCCAGCCAGGTCCGGACCGGCGACGTGATTCAAACCCACCTGGCGCGCGGCACGTTGCGCGCCACCGTGCAGGAAAGCCTGCCCACCCCAACCGAGGTGAACCCATGACGGAAAAGATGAAAAAAGCCGCCGCCGACCAACCCCTGGGCTTCGAAAAAGCCCTCGAACGCCTCGAGAAAATCGTCGCGGACATGGAAAACGGCAGCCTCAGCCTGGACCAGATGATGGATCGCTTCAGCGAAGGATCGCAACTGGTCAAGTTCTGCAACGACAAGCTCAACGAGGTGGAGCGCAAGATCGAGCTGCTGGTCAGCAAGGACGGCCAGGTGACCACCCAGCCCTTTGACGAGAAACCGGACGAACTGGCGTTCTAAGGCCGGAGGAGAACGGCAGCGGGGTTGCGCGCCCGGCCGCGGCGTGGTAGGGTGTACGCTGGTTGCAGGACGAAACGCGCGGTTACATAGCAAGGAGCAGACGCATGAACAAGGTTCGGTTGGGACAGTTCCTGGGAGCGAGCCTACTGGCAATCCTGGCGGGGTGTGCCACCCCGGAGTCGCGCATCAAGTCGCATCCGGACCTGTTTGCCAGTTTCCCGCCCGACATCCAGGAAAGCGTGCGCCAGGGCAAGATCGCCAGGGGGTACACGCCGGACATGGTGTTCATCGCCCTCGGCGATCCGACCAGCAAAACCATGGAGACGAGCGCCGGCGGCGACCGCGAGATCTGGTCGTACATGGATGATTACACCACCACGGAACAGCAGACGGTCAACACCAGCGGCATGGTCCGGGATTCCGACGGCAACACGCACTACGAGTCCCGGGCCCCGGTGACCGTCAGCACCGAGAAGGTTCACGAGTACGAGCGGGTGCGGGTGGAGTTCGAGCAGGGCCGGGTCAGCGCGATCCGCACGTCGACGCGCTGAGCGCGTGTCCGTAGGGCGGCGCGAGGCGGCGGAAGCCGTGGGCCAGCACGATGGCCAGCATGGCCGGGCTGCGCAGCAGCAGGCCCGGCCAGCACCACCGTGGGACACGCACCGTAGCGTCGCCCTGCAGCCGCAGCGCCAGGTTGCCTCCCAGTTGCGCCATCCAGCGCCGCGTCCGCGGCCACTCCGCCAGGCGGTCCAGCCATGCCGCCGGGATGCCGGCCACGCCGCAGCGCGCGCCGAGGATGCCGCCCAGGATGGCCGCCGTGGTGTCGGTATCGCCGCCGGCGCCGATGATCTCCTGCAGGCCGCCGCGGAAATCGTCCCCATGGCGCAGCCAGGTTTGCACGACGCACGGCACGGTGTGCAGCATGTAGCCGGAAATCCCGCGCCGCGACCCAATGGCCGCGGCAAACCCGGCGCTGGGTTCCCCGCGCGCGGCCGAGGCGCAGGCGCGATCGATGAGCGCGAGCAACTCCCCGGCGCCCTGGCCGTCCAGGAGCGCGGCCAGAGCGGCCAGGTACACGGGTGGGTCCACCGTCCGGGCCGTGGCGCTGGTGTGGGCCGCCAGCGCGACGGCCAGGGCGCCGTGCAACGCCCTGGGATCCGCGTGGGTCATCCGCGTTGAGACGCGCACAAACGCCTGCAGGGCCGCCGGCCGCGCGCCCAGCGCCACGCCCAGCACCGGGCTGCGCATGGCCGGCCCGTTGCCGGCCGACCAGACCCCGCTGCGGTCCGGTGGCCAGCCCAGCCACAGCCGGGAAACAGACTTGAGCGTGGCCAAGCCGATGCCCGCGGGCAGTGTCAGCAGCCACAGGCGCAGCTGCCAGGCCAGGCGCCGCGCAAACCGCGCCGGATCGTCCGGCGCCCCGATCAGCGCCGCGGCCGTGATGCAGGCATGGTCCGTGTCGTCGGACACCCAGCCGCGGCCCAAGAACAGGCGATACCGATCCGGCGGGCCCAGCAGGCGGCGCGCGCGCCCCGGCCCGAGACCCTCGTAGGGCAACCCCAGCGCATCCCCCACGGCGCCGCCCAGCAGGCAACCTGCCAAAGCGCGATCCATGGCGCAAGGCGCGCTGTTTTTGCCGGCTGCATTTTCCATGAGGTGCGGCTTTCTTTCGGCATGCTGTGCTGATACTATGTGCATAGTACCTGAGCAGTGGGGGCTTGGGCGATAAAAAGACTAAAGGAACGCGTGAAAAGCAAGGAGATGCTGGTATCCCTTGCGGGCGGGCCGGGCCTGGTAGCGGGCGCGGCCCTGTTGGGGGGGGGGATGGTAATGCTGGCGCGAGCGCCGGCCTGGGCCGGCGGCGTGGTCCTGGCCGTGGGCGCGGCCCTGGTGGTCGCGGGCGGCCTGGCCTGGCGCCGGCAGCGCCGGGCCCTGGGCGCGGTGGCGGCCTGCGCAGAAAGCCTGGCCCAGGGCCGGTTGCCGCCGGAAATCGCCGCGCCGCCGGCCGGCGACTTCGGCCGGATCGCGCGCGCCCTGAACTCCATGGTGCCGGCCGCCCGCCGGATGGTCCAGCAGATGCAGTCGCTTTCCCGGCGCAACTTTCACCTGTCTTTCCAGCCGCGCTCCGCCGACGACCAGCTGGGCCTGGCCCTGGACCGGTTGGTGGAAGATCTGCTGGGCTACGATGTCGAGCGCCGCAAGCGGGACTGGATTCATAACGCGCTGAGCGAGCTGGCGGCCGCGCTGCGCGGCAACCCGCAGCCCGAGGAATTGGGCGCGCGCTTGCTGGAGTTCCTGGCGCGCCACCTGAACGTGCAGGCCGCGGCGCTGCATGCCATGGACGCCGAATCTACCACATGGCGCCGGCTGGCGGTGCACGCGTGGCCCGCGGCCGCCGCACGGCCGGCCTGGACCGCGCCGGGCGCCAGCCGCCAGGCGCAGTTCGATGAGCAAGTCCCTGCCGACGATCCGCGCCGGCAGGCGGCCGGGCCGGGGATCGCGGAGCTGGGCAACCTGGCCACGATCCCGCTGGCGCGCGGAGACCGGCTGGTGGGCGTGGTGGAGCTGCGCAGCTACGACCTGTTCAGCGCCAACGCGCGCGAGTTTCTCGTGGCGGCGGCCGAGCCCATGGCGATCGCCCTGGACGCGGCGCTGGCGCGGTCGCGGGTGGCGGAGCTGCTGGCGGAAACCCAGCGCCAGGCGCGCCTGCTGCAGGAAGAGCGTGCCCGCCTGGCCGCGGCCAACCAGGAGCTGGACCGCAAAAACCAGCAGATCCAGAAAGACCTGGCCCTGGCGCAATGCGTCCAGCGCGGGTTCCTGCCGCACGAGTACCCCGGCCGCGCCCGCGTGCGTTTCCATTGCTACTACCAGCCCTGCGCCATGCTGGGCGGGGACATGTACGACATCTTCAGCGTGGACACCGACCGCGTGGGCTTTTACATGGCGGACGTGTCCGGGCACGGCGTGTCCGCCGCGCTGATCTCGGGCATGCTCAAGATGGCGTTCAACCCGCAGCGGGATGCGGCGCCGCCGCCCGGCGCCCACGTGCGGGTGGAGCGCTCCATGCTCGGCCGGCCGGATCGCATGCTGGCCTACCTGAACGAGCGGTTCCAGACCCTGCTGCCAGATGACCGCTTCGTCACGCTGATCTACGCCACCCTAGATTTGCGGGAGCGCGCGTTGAGCTGGGCCAATGCCGGGCACCCCGCGCCCATCCTGTTCCGCGCCGCCGGCGGCACGGCGGAACGGCTTGATGGCGGGCGCGGCCCGGCGCTGGCCCTGTTCACGGCCGGCGGGTTCGGGCTCCAGCACGCCCGCCTGGCGCTGCACGACAAGCTCATTTTCTACACGGACGGGCTGACCGAGGCCATGAACGCCGGCGGCGACGAATACACGGAAGATCGGCTGCTGGCCGCGCTGCGCGAGGTCGGACACCAGGAACCGCCGGAACTCGCGGCCCGCCTGCGGGCCGCGGTCGAGGAACACTGCGCCGGCCGCCCGCTGGACGACGATTTTTCGCTGCTGGTGGTCGAACTCGTGTCCGGGTAACCTCGGCCCACGCCCGGACCGCGCTCTATCGGCATTGCCGCGGGGAAATTATCTGGTTGCTACCCCAAGACAATTTCCCATCCGGAAATATTCACCCGCCAAGGCGCAGAGCCGCCAAGAAAAGAATGGGCGCTCGTGGAGGGATTCGCTCCGTCGAATCCGCTCCCTCGGCAACGCCTTGCAGGATCCGGTCCGGTCCATCCTGTCTATCCCTGTCAAACCGGCTGGTTCTTGAGCGCGGATGTATGGCGCGGCCGGGCTAGAACCCGTCCATGAAGATCGCGGCGCGCACGGCGGGCAACCGGAGCTGGCGCGACTGGCCACCCTCGACCACCGGCATGCCGGGCAGGCCGGCGGGATCCACCTTGAGGCCGTCGGACACCATGCGCCAGCGGCCGGCGGGGAACGGGATGGCGAAGGTGGTCTTGTCGCTCGAGGCGTTGAGCAGGACGATAAACGCGGCGCCCGGGTGGCGGTGGCCGACGTTGACGCCATAGCCCAGGGCCTGGTCGTTGTCGCGCGGCACGATCCACTGGTAATAATCGTCCGGCGGCCGCACGCGCAGGCGGAACGCCCGCCCCGGCGGGCTCTGGCGGAGGCGGATCAGGCCCTTGTAATACTCGAGCGTCTCGGCGGCCAGGGGCCGGTTGCGGTCATCCCAGTTGAGGGAGTTGAGCGCGTCGCCCTTGTCGTAGGTGTTGGCGAACCCCCGCTTGCTGCGCAGGTATTCCTGGCCCTCGGTGATCATCGGGATGCCGAGCGAGGTGAACAGGATCGTGGCGGCGAGGCGGTTGGCGGCGACGTCCATGTGCTGCAGGTACATGCCGTTGCGGTCGGGCCGCGTGCAGAACTCGTCCGCCAGGGCCATGTCGTCGTGGCTTTCCAGGTAGTTAATGGGCTGCAGCGGGGTGGCGGCCCAGGTTTGCACGGATCCGAAAATATTCTTCATGAGCCAGGCGCGGTTGCGCTTGCCCATCACGAAATCCTTGGCCGCGTAGCGGAAATCGTTGTTCCAGGCGGCCCAGGGGGTGCCCTTGAGCTGGTGCTTGTTTTCGCCGCGGAAGCTCCAGGGCTCGGAGATCATCAGCACGTTGGGGTTGATGGCCCGGGCCGCCTTCACCATGGCGTCCATGGTGTCCATGTCAATCAGCTCCGCCAGGTCGAAACGGAACCCGTCGAGGTGGTGCTCCTTCATCCAGTACACGATGCTGTCGACCATCAGCCGGCGCATCATGGGCGCCTCGGTGCGCACGTCGTTGCCGCACCCGCTGAAGTTGATGTACTCGAACTGCGGCGTGAGGCGGAAATAGTATTTTTTGTCCAGCATGTGGAAGATGTTGGGGCTGCCGACGTGGTTGAACACGATGTCCATGATCACCCCGAACCCGCGGCGGTGCAGCTCGTTGACCAGGCGCTTGTACTCGTAGTATTGCGATCCCAGCAGCGGCGCCCGGCCGAACGACGCCTCGGGCGCGAAATAGAACACCGGGCTGTAGCCCCAGTTGTGGCTGTCCGGGCCGTTGTTGAACTCGTTGTGGGGCATGAGCTCGATGGTGTTCACGCCCAACTGCTTCAGGTGATCCAGGCCCGTGCCCAGCCCTTCCGTGGCCAGGATCCCCTCGTACTTGCCTTGCAGCGGCGGCGGCACGCCGGAGCTGGGATGCTTGGTGAAGTGGCGGATGTGGGTCTCGTAGAGCACGACGTCCTGCGGCGGGCACGTGGTGTAGGCGCCGTCGCTCCAGCCCGCGAACCACTCGTTGGTGGCGTCCGGATCCATGACGATGGTGTTGTTTTCCGCGTGGGCGGCGGCGCGCGCGTAGGGGTCGCCGATCTGCGCCTCGCGCCAGAACCCTTCGACATCGTCGCGCGGGCCGTCCACATTGAAGGAGTAATACTTGTTGGTGTCCAGCCCCAGCAGCGTGATTTCCCAGACGCCGTCGGGATACCGCCAGAGCGGGTAGCGCTCGACGTAGGGCAGCTTCTTGTAGGCCGGCGTGTAGCGCTCGTACTCGGGTGTGGGGAACAGGGTAAGGTACGCGCTCGACGCGCGCGGCGCGTACAGGCGGTAGGTGGTCGCCTGCTGCTCCTTGTCGAGGAACACGCCCAGCGGCCGGTCCGAGTAAAACTGGTCCATGATCGCGCCCGGGGTGGTCATCCGCCATGCGGGCGCGGGCGCCACGCCCTGCACGGTGACCAGGTAATTCATGGCCGGCGCCAGCGGCGCGGCGGTGACAATCTGCAGGCGCGAGCTGCCCACGAGGTTGGTGTCCACGCGCAGGTTGGTGTTGCCGCTGCCGTCGTCGGTGCGGTTGCGGGCCGTCTTGGGCGGGGGCAGCCATTCCTTGCCGCGGATGACAAACTTGAACAGGAGGTCTTGCTCGCCCGCCGCCGGCTGCAGGGCGGGCAGCGGCAGGACCGTGGTCCAGACGCCGTCGTTGTCATTGTCGTGCAGCCGCCACTGGGGCGCCGCGTCCTTGTCGCGCCAGCCGGTGAAGTTGCCGGCCACGACCACGGGCGCGGCGGGCGGAATATCGACGCCGTAGGTTTGCTCGTCGAAAATGAAGGCGATCTTGTTGTCCTGGATCCGATACCCCTGCAGGTGCTCGGCTTCGGCCGCGGGCGCCCAGTCCACGGCGGACAACGGCACGGGCGGCAGCAGGGACACCCTGACCGGCTGGGTGTCGGGGTACGCGCGATTGAACTCGACCACGATGCGGTTGGTGTCGTCGACGCGCGCCTGGTGAATCAGGGCCGATGGCGGCCCGAGCAGGCCGTCCGGCCCGGCGTAAAGCATGCGGTTGGCGCCGGTTTCCCACTTGCCGTTGACGATGAACTTATACTCGTGGGTTCCAAACGGCAGTTGGATCGGGCGCGTGTCCAGTCGCCAGGCATCGGCCGCGAGCGTCATGGGATGGCGATTGCTCCACACGGACCAGATCCCGCACACCACCACCCCGGTGGCCGTGGGATCGCGGTACAGCAGCCAGGGCGTGGGCTGGTCCGTGCCCGGCAAGGCGCGGACGCCCGGCGCCAGCACCACCTCGGCGGCGCCGGCTGACCGTTCGGCCAAGCCGACCAGGGCCAGGGCGATGCCGCCAGCGACGGCCCCCCTGAACGGGTTCCCGGCAGCCCTTGCTATACCATTTATAATGCCCATGTTGCCCGCCCGGTTGATATGCTCCAGTTAATACCCGGCCATCCCTGAAAGTCAACCTCCGAGGACGCTTGGCAAGGCGCCGCCCGGCATGATAGAGATCCTCATGGTGGCGCAGTCAAAGCATTAATTAAGGAGGAAGGCCATGCCGGGAAAAATCAGCAAGCTGGTATTTGCGGGAATGATCGCAGGGGCCGCCGCCTGCCAGGCCGAAGAGGGGCTGGCTGCGGGCGACCCGGCCGCCGAGGTGCGCCAGGCCATGGTTGAGGTTGTGGGCGCGGCGGCCAAGCTGGACGCCGACGGCATCCTGGCGCGGCTCGACCAGGGCCCGGACGCGCTATTCTTCGTCCAGGGGCAGACCTTCACCTATGCGGAGCTGGGTCCGTTCCTGCGCCAGCAATTCGGCGACATGCTGAGCCAGCAGGTCATCTGGCGGGACGGGCGCGCCACGGTGCTGGGGCCGGATACCGTGCTGTGGACCTCGTGGGGCCGCAACCCGCTCATTGAATCCACCAGCAAGTGCGTGGAGTACTTGCTGACGGAAACCTGGCTGTGGCGGCGCACGGACGGCGTGTGGCGCGCGTTCCATTACCACGAATCGTTTCTCAGCCTGCCGGGGGTTGAACTGCAGAACACCCTGGCTACGGCGGTGCGCGAACTGGCCGGGCAGATCACGGGGCTGGACATGACGCCGGACGATGCCGTGGCCAAGCTGGAAGAGTTTCTCCGCACCCATCCCGAGGCCAAGGGCGCGGCGTTTGCATTTGCCCCGGCCGAGGGGCCAGGCCAATCGGCGCCCTACGTGTACCGCAAGGGATCCGCCCTGGTCCGCAAGCAACTTTCGGCCACGTTTGACTTTACCCAAGCGGCCTGGTACGCCGAGGCCGTCAAGCGCGATGCACCCGGCTGGTCCGAGCCATACTTTGATGTGGAAGGCGCGGGCGTTATGATGATCACCTACAGCGTTCCGGTCAAAAATGCAGACGGCAAGCTGGTGGGCGTGCTCACCGCGGACCTAGCCTTGTATTGATCCTTGTCGCCCGGGGTCAGCGCCACCAGGCCGCGGTCAACGCGCCGATCACGCCGTAAACCAGGGCGGACAGGTACGGGTTGGCCGCGATGGGACAAGCGCCCGTGCGGCAGCCAATGAACTTGTAAATCGCCAAGCCGACCAAGGCGCCGGCCACGGCCCCGATCCCGATCCGCAAGACCATGTTCATGCCCGTGATGCCTCCCGCGTGAATCCGGACGGAGCGGACATCGGGGGCCGTTAGCGCCACCGGCCCACGACCTCGACCGTGCCGTCCGCCTGGGTTTTCAGGGCGATCCGGTCGCCCGTGCCAAAAAAGGATTCGGAGTCCGAAAGGCTGCCATCCGGGCCCACGATGGTGTGCGTGAACTGGGCGGGGCCGGACTGGTGCAGCACGTGGATTTCGCCGTCCGCATCGGCGCGGATCAGGGGCTTGTACACGCGGATGATCCGGCCCAGGCCCACCAGGCCCATGCAGTACCCGGAGGCGTCGTCCATGATCTCCAGGAACAGGAACTCGCCCTTGTCGCGGTGCAGCGTGACCAGGCGCAGGGTCTGCACCCGGTCGTCCGGCCCCCCGGCCTGCATGGTGCTGAAAATTTCGTAGCCCGGCACAATGTCGAAATAGCTCTCGGTGGATCGGTACTGGCGCTCGCGCCAGGTCAGCACGGCGCGCAGCGTGTGGGGGCCGGGCTGGGCGATCTCGAAGTTGTCCAGCAAGTCAAAGCCCCGCGTGGCCGTGGCGCCCGGCGCAATCGCCCATTCCGGGCGCGCCTCGTTCTTCAGGGGCAGCTGGCTGGCGGGCTGGCCGCGGGCGATTTCAAAAGAGAGCAGCACGTTGGCATCCGCGCCGCTGAGCACCAGCGGGTTGGCCGTGCTGTTCACGATCGTGACCTCCACCCGCAACGGCTCGCGCGGCAGGTACTGCGCGAATTGCGGGCGGCAGGCGACCTCGATCTGGGCCGCCGCCGGACCAGCCGCCAAGCCGGCCGCCGCAACTAATAACAAATACCAGTATTTCATGTGGTTGGCAGGGGTGGGCAACGCCCGCGCCGGACGTTACCGCCCGGTGGCCAGGCGCAGGGCCAGGCGTTCCGGCAACCCCTCTTCCTTGATTCGTTTCTGGGTGAGGGAAATGTCGTAGGCCACGCGGCGCAGTTCGATCATGTTGTCCATCAGATCGTACACCACGTAGGCGGCGCGGGGATCCCCGTCGCGCGGCTGGCCCACGCTGCCGACGTTGATGAAATACTTTTTGCCCAGGCGCACCTTGATGCGCGTGTAGACGCCGGCGCGCACGTAGTCGCTGCGCTCGAACGCGATCGGCACATGGGTGTGCCCGTAAAAACATACCGAGGTGGTCTGGTAATTGAAGTGCGACTCGGCCTCGAACTTGTCGAACACGTACCCCCACATCTCCGGCGTGTCCAGGGTGGCGTGCACGATGGTGAAGGTTTCCACCGGCGCCGAGAGGGGCAGGTTGCGCAAGTAGCTGAGCTCCTCGGTGGACAGCACCTCGCGGGTCCACTGGACCACTTCCGCGGCCAGGGAATGAAAGTCCTTGAGGTTGACCTCGTGCGAGCAGTAATGGTCGTGGTTGCCCCGCACGGCGACGGCCTGGAGCGACCGTACAATTTCCAAGCATTCGCGGGGATTGGCATTGTAGCCAACGATATCGCCAACACAGACATAATCGGTCACGCCCTGCTGGCGCGCATCCGCAAGCACCGCGTCCAGCGCCGCCAGATTGCTGTGAATGTCTCCCAAAATGGCGAACTTCATGTTGATTAGAATATAGCACAGCGCGTGCGCATAGCGACTTTTTTTTGATTATTTCGCGGGTAAGGCCTCACTGAAGCGGGGTGATCGGGCGCCGGGCTTGAGATGTGTGCCCATCGTCACAGGTCCTCGTTACCGAATCCGCGACGGGGGACGAATACGGTACAGTACCTTGTTCATTTTTTCTCACGGAGCCACGGAGTACCGCTTCGATCAGGCCATGGATGGCGCGCGTCATGCTTCATTGACCCCACCAATAAATCAAACGGCAAGCGGGTTTCCTTCCCACGCATGACGTAGAGCCATGATCGCGCCGATTATCTTTACGTTCATCCCGGTGTCTCCGTGCCTCCGTGAGAGTCTCCCCGCGTTACTGAGAAGCTGTGAAAAATTGTTCGGCCACGACAGCGCGTGGCCCTCCAAACGCAAAGCAAGCCGTTTCCGAAGGATTTTGCAGGGTCGCGCTCCGCTGCTTGCCGGGAACTTCTTTTGGATCATCCGACAAGTGCCTGTCTGGATTTCAAAAAGCAGGTGCGAATGGAAGCAGACAAACAACCACGGATGGACACGAATGGACGCGGATGTGAATCGGGGAAGATAGCGGATTGCCCTGAAATATCCGTGTTAATCCGCGTGCATCCGTGGTTCAAATTATTCTCTTGGTTTGCGGCCTCAGGCCGCGTCTTGAACGGGTGGCACCTGGGTTCCGAGATGGTTCCACGGATCTTGGACAGGGCAAGATTCGGGCATCCTGTTCAGTTGGTTATCCTGTCCAGAATTCTGGTCCGGGTTGGGCCACGCCGTGGTGATCGGTCGTCAGACAGGAACTTCCCGGATGAACCCTTCTTTTGCCGTTTGTTTGTGCCATTTCGCGAGCCACCCGCCGTCTCACAAGCAACAAACCGGCCCTCCGCAATTTTTAATATACGGCATAAATGCCGTATGATATTCAAATTATAAATGCAATTATCCCGAATAATCTTTGATTAACAATGTGCCGCTGTTGTTCAATCGGTATTGTAGTGCCGTATTGGTGAAGAGAAACAACAAACGACAGGAGCCAAACGTGAGTGTAATTCAGGATGTGCTAAACAACGTGTCGCGCCGCAATGCCAGCGAGCCGGAGTTCATGCAGGCGGTCACCGAGGTGCTGGAGTCGCTGGAACCCGCGATTACACGCCACAAAAAATATACCGACGGCAAGATTCTTGAACGGGTCGTGGAGCCCGAGCGCCAGATCATCTTCCGCGTGCCGTGGCAGGACGACCAGGGCAAGGTGCATATCAACCGCGGGTTCCGGATCGAGTTCAACAGCGCCCTCGGCCCCTACAAGGGCGGGCTGCGCTTCCACCCCAGCGTGAACATCAGCATCCTCAAGTTCCTGGGCTTCGAACAGATCTTCAAGAACTCGCTCACGACCCTGCAGATGGGCGGCGGCAAGGGCGGGTCGGACTTTGATCCCAAGGGCAAGTCGGACAACGAGGTGATGCGCTTCTGCCAGTCGTTCATGAACGAGCTGTTCCGCCATATCGGCCCGGACACTGACGTGCCAGCCACCACTGTCGGTGTCGGCATTGGTGTTGGTGGCCGCGAGGTCGGCTACTTGTTCGGCCAGTACAAGCG
>CAZAYP010000065.1:0-31172 GCA_964489425.1 uncultured Verrucomicrobiota bacterium
GCCACGCCCCCCGCGTGGTCGGCCTTGTAGCCCGACAAGCGCCGATGACCCCCTGTTTTGCGGGCATATTCGCGTATCGCTGGGGAAGTCAGGTTAACGCAACCGGGGACGCCTGCGCTACGCACAGCGTGGCGGTGGCCTCCCACCCCGCCAAGCTTAGGCCGGCTTGAGGTGCGGGAACAGGATCACGTCGCGGATGGAGTCGCAGCCGCAAAGGATCATGACCAAGCGGTCGATGCCGATGCCCATGCCGCCGGCGGGCGGCATGCCATGCTCCATGGCCGTGAGGAAATCCTCGTCAAGCTTGGTGGCATCCCCCCCAGCCTGCTCGAGGAAGCGGCGGCGCTGCTCAATCGGGTCGTTCAGTTCGCTGTAGGCCGGGGCCACTTCGCAGCCGCCGATTTCCAATTCAAAGACATCCACGCACTCGGAGTCGTCGGCGCAGCGCCGGGCCAGGGGAATCAGGTGGGCCGGCATGCGGGTCACAAACGTTGGCGCAACCAGGGTTTTTTCGATCAGCTTCTCGTAAATCTCGTGGGTGATGTCGCGGTGGGCGGCATCCGGCGGCAACGCCAGGCCGAGTTGTTCGGCGCGGGCGCGGGCCGCGGCCAGCGGGAGCTCAAACCAGTCGCTGCCGGCATGTTCGCGGAGCAGGTCGTGGTAGGGAACCGTGCGCCAGGGCGGGGTCAGGTCGATGGCGCCTTCGGGGCCGACCTTCAACGTGCCCATCACCTGCTGGGCCGCGTGGACGATCAGCGCTTGGACCAACTCCTTCATGCTCGCGACGTCGCCGTACGCCTCGTAGATTTCGAGCATGGTGAACTCGGGGTTGTGCTTGCGCGACAGGCCCTCGTTGCGAAAGTTGCGGTTGATCTCGAACACCTTGTCCAGCCCGCCCACGAGCAGGCGCTTGAGGAAGAGTTCCGGCGCGATGCGCAGATACATGTCCATGCCCAGCGCATGGTAGTGGGTCTTGAACGGCGTGGCCGTGGCGCCGCCCGCCATGGGCTGGATCATGGGCGTCTCCACCTCCTGGAACCCGCGGCCCTGCAGGAACGCGCGGATCTCGCGGATGATGGCAGCGCGCCGGGTGAACACCTCGAGCACCGCCGGGTTGGCGATCAGGTCCAGGTAACGCTTGCGGTAGCGCAGCTCAACGTCGTGCAGCCCGTGCCATTTCTCCGGCAGCGGCAGCAGCGCCTTGGACAGCAGGGCCCACTCGGTCACCTTGAGGCTCTGCTCGCCGGTCCGGGTGGTGAACATTTCGCCGGCGACGCCGATTTGGTCGCCCAGGTCGAGGATCTTGAAGGCTTCGAACGCCGCAGGGCCGATCTGGTCCTGGCGCACGTACACCTGGAGGCGGCCGGTGCCATCCTGGAGATGGGCAAAGATGCTCTTGCCCATGTCGCGCTTGGTGATCAGGCGGCCGGCAATGCGCGCCGGCGTGTGCTCGGCAAAGGCGGCTTTGACCGCCGCCAGCGTACCGGTGCGTTCGAACCGCCCGCCGAACGGCGCATACCCCAGTTTCTCCAGGGCGCGCATATTTTCGATGCGTTGTTCCCGAATGTCGTTGCCGCTGGCTTCAGGTTGCATGGGTTGGCTCCTCTGGTTGTGGCCCGGCGCTGGCCCCGGTGGCCGGCGACCGGCGGGCGCCACCGGTCGTGGCGGGGTGATAATGAACATAAACCCGGCGCAGCATCGCGATCTTCGCGCTCAGAGCACGCTCGACATCCGTGGCGATGCGATCGCCCTCCGCCACCGAGAGCTGGCCATCCACCCCGATGGTGATGTTCATGACCAGGTACGGTCCGAACCGGTGCGCAAAGATATCCTCGACGTCCTGCACGCCGGCCGTTCCCAAGGCGGCCTCGCTGGCCTGGCGCTCGATCATGTCCCCGGGAAGCGTATCCATCAGGTCGGCGGCGGAATCCCGCAAGATCTGGATACCCGTCCACAGCACCACCAGGGCGACCAGCGCGCCGACCAGGGGATCTGCCCAGGGGTAGCCCATCCGGCTGACCACAATCCCGATGGCCGCGCCAGACGCGGAGAAGATGTCGTTGCGGTGGTCCTGGGCCAGGGCCATGATCGCGCCGTTGCCGGTCTGGACCGCGACCCGCCGCGTGTATGCGGCGAGCACCAGCTTGCTCGCAACCGTGAGCAGCGCCACCCACAACGCCACCAAGCTCACCGGGATGGACTTGCCGCCCGTGGCAAGAAGGTCGTAGACGTTATTGATGGAGTTCCAGAACAGGGCGATAGCCGTCGTGATTACGAAGGCACCCACGGCCAGGGCGGCGATGCTTTCCAGCTGCCGGTGACCAAAAGGATGCTCCTTGTCCGGAGGCTTGCGGGCCAGGAACACAAAGATTTTAACCACCACGAAATAGGCCAGGTCCGACATCGAGTTGATGCCATCGGCCAGCAAGGCTTCGCTATGCCCAAAGATGCCGAAGCCGGTCTTCAACGCCGCCAGTCCGAAATTGGCCAGCAAACCGCCGTTGATCGCCCGGTTTTCGCTCCGATTGTGTTCCACACTCTCGTTCATTGACATCCGACTAGTTCAATACCATCGTGCCCGCGGTTTGGACATGATAAAAAGCCAGGGCTTGGCAGCCCGCCGCAGCCAAGGTCATGCCCGCGCGCGCTGGACAGCGTCGTGCCAGCGCAGCCGCAGATCGCGCCGGGTTGGCGCATCCATGCATGGCGCGAAACGGCGTTCGGGCTGCCACACCTGCTCCAATTCGGCGCGCTGCGCCCACACGCCCACGGCCAGGCCGGCCAGGCTGGCCGCACCCCAAGCCGTGGTTTCCGTGACCGCCGGCCGCAGGATGGGTATGTCCAGCAGGTCGGCCTGGCACTGCATCAGGAAATTGTTCACGCTGGCGCCGCCATCGACCCGCAGTTCCGGGAGCGCCAGGCCGGACTCCGCCACCATGACCTCCAGCACATCCGCGGACTGCTGGGCAATGGATTCCAGCGCCGCGCGCACGATGTGATCGCGGTTCACGCCACGCGTCAGGCCGGTGATCACGCCGCGCGCGTACATGTCCCAATACGGTGCGCCCAGGCCAGTGAACGCCGGGACCACGCATACCCCGTGGGTATCCGCGACCTTGGATGCATAGTACTCGGTGTCCGCCGCGTCGTGCACCAGTCCCAGCTCATCCCGCAGCCACTGGATCACGGCGCCGGCCACGAATACCGACCCTTCCAGCGCGTACTCCACCCGGTGGTCCAGCCCCCAGGCTATGGTGGTCAGCAGCCCCTGGCGCGAGGCCACCGGCTGGGACCCGGTGTGCTGCAGAAGAAACGCGCCGGTGCCGTACGTGTTCTTGGCCATGCCCGGCGTCCAGCACGCCTGGCCGAACAGGGCCGCCTGCTGGTCTCCCGCGATACCCGCCACGGGCACCTCGTGGCCGCCCACCTGCGCCAGGCCGTACACCCCGCTGGACGGCCGCACCTCCGGCAGCATGGCGCGCGGGATCTCGAGCTTGGCGAGCAGCGTGTCATCCCATTGCAGCCTGGCCAGGTCGAACAGCATGGTCCGGCTGGCATTGGAGTAATCCGTGGCATGGACACGGCCGCCGGTAAGCTTCCAGAGCAACCAGGAGTCGATGGTCCCGAACAGCAACTCGCCGCGTGCGGCGCGAGCGCGGGCGCCAGTGACATGATCAAGAATCCACTTGATCTTGGTGGCCGAGAAATAGGCGTCAATGACCAGCCCCGTGGTCTGCCGAACGTAGTCGGCCAGCCCTTCGCTTACGAGCCAGTCGCAGATGCCGGCGGTCTGGCGGGACTGCCAGACAATCGCGTTGTGCACCGGCTCGCCAGTCGCCCGGTCCCAGACCACGGTGGTCTCGCGCTGGTTGGTGATGCCTATCGCGGCCAGGTCGCCGGGCTGGACCCCAGCGCGTTCCACGGCCTCGGTGAGCACCCCGCGCTGGGTGGCCCAGATCTCCGTGGGATCATGCTCCACCCAGCCAGGTTGCGGGTACAGTTGGCGGAACTCTTTCTGGGCGCGGGCCAACACCCGGCCGGCGGCATCGAACAGGATGGCGCGCGAGCTGGTGGTGCCCTGGTCCAAGGCCAGCAGATATTTCGCCGCGCTCATGGCAGGCGCACGTGGGCGCGCAGGAACTCACCCGCCGCGGCCCCGGGGTTGGTGAACGTCATGGAGGACCCGGTCCCCGGCAAATTAGTGACCAAACCTGCCCAGGTGTTGGACGGCAGGTGCGTGCCGACAAACACGGCATACACCCGGCTGGTGGCGGTCATCAGGGTGACCGTGCCACGGCCGGCCGGCGCCGGGCCATACTCCAGCAGAAAACAGGATTGGCGGTTCGTGGGAACCGTGAGGGCAATGAACTCCAGGCGCGTGATCAGCCCATCACCGTCCTGATCGAGGTTGTCCACCACCTCAAAATTCTGCGTCCAGCCATAACTCGCCAGCCAGTACTGCGGCGTACCGTTGCTGGTGGTGTTGGCGTTAAACACCGCGGCTATGGATCGCGGTTGGTCCATGAGCAGCGTAACGGGGTTGCTGGCCGTGGCGCCAGGCGGGATATCGCCGGTCCAGTTGGTGAACGCATGCCAGGCGGCAGGCATGCCGGTCACGGTGGCGCTGCTGTTCAGCGCGAACCATCCGTCCCCTGCCCCGCCCACTGTACCCGCGCCCTGCACGGCGCAGGTCAACTGGCGCTGGTCCTGCCATTGCCAGGCCAGGATGGTATCGTTGGTCAGCAGGAACACCGCCTGGGTGGATGTACCGGCAGCCGGCGCGCTGCCTTGTCCGAACCAGCCCGTGCATACGGAGCGGCTGCCTGGCCCATCCACCGCGGGTGACGTCACCGTGTTGGTCACGATAATGGGTCCGTAGACATCGTGCACCCCGTACCCCAGGGGCAAGGGCGCGCCAGCCAGGCGCGGCGTGCCGGTGATGGCCAGCCGGCACAGGGTGGCATATTCGGCCGCCCCCATGTCGGTAACGTCCTGGAAAATACGCGGGGCACCCAGCAGGTCCACGGCCGCCACCATCCACTCCTGGTTGGTCCCGGTGTTCACGCAGGGCGAGGTGGACTGCAACCGGAAATTGCCGGCGGCTCGGTTTTGGAACTTCGGGTCCGCGGGCGTGTTGCCGATGCCCACGGCTGGCAGCGGCGCTATGCAACAGTGCACGTAATCGGTCGCCGTGCTGTCATAATAGTTGGAGCCTGTGGTGCCCCCCGAGAGGTTGAAATACACCACGGAATTCATCACGGTGGAACTATCGCCACGCATCAGGCCGCCGCCCCAGCTCTGGGCAAAGTTATCCACCACCGTGCAACTCTCCAGCGTCCCGCCATAGGTGATATCCGCGCCCCCGCCCGAACCGCTCATTCCGTTGGAAGCCACGTTGTAAGCCACCAGACAGTTGCGCGCACGGCCACCGAAGAAGGCATACAGCCCCCCCCCGGACGCGGCGCTGTTACGCAGAATCAGGCAGTTGGTGACCCAGCCGCCCGGGCTGGAAAAGAGCGCCCCGCCGCCAAGGCCACTGCGATTGTTGACAATCCGGCAACTGCCCATGCGGCCTCCGACGTACAAATAGGCCCCACCACCTTGGCTGCTGGATTGATTGTTGCTGATCACGCAACCGTGGGCGAATCCGCCTTCGTCAAAATATATGCCGCCGCCAATATTCGACGCGATGTTACCTGCTATCGTCGAATCAAAAACCGATCCCCCCTGGTCCATATAAAACCCGCCGCCGGAGCCGCCGCTGCTCAGCGTATTGTTGTTTTCGATCCGACAGTTGTACAGAGTTCCGCCCAGGACATGGTAGACGCCCGCGCCGTTGTTCCTCGCCCGGTTGGCCCGCACCGTGCAGTTGGTCATCTGCATGCCGTTGCCATACAGATACAGGCCGCCGCCTTCATTGCTCGCGATGTTCATGGCAAATACGCACGTGTCGATGCCGCCGTTCATCTGGGCGTACAGCCCACCGCCACGGTTAGCGGCGACATTGTTGCTGACGGTGCAGTTTTTTGCATACCCGCCAAAATACGTGAACAAGCCGCCGCCGTAGGCGGCCGCGTTGTAGGCCACCAGGCAGTTGCTCACCATGCCGCCGTATTCCTGGTAAATGCCGCCGCCACCGTTGGCCGCCACGTTGCTGACCACCACGCAGTCGCGGACCAAGCCGGCCGACGACAGGAAGATCCCGCCGCCATTGTACGCCGTACCCCCGGAGATGGTGAACCCCTGAACCACGGCGCCGGCAGCAGATACGTACAGCACCTGGTCCACGCCGCCCCCCCGCAACTGCGTCTTGGCAGCGCCGTTGACACTTTGCACGGTAATGGCGTCGGTCAGCATGATGGGTACTTCCACCGAGTAGGTGCCATTCGAGACCAGAACCGTGTCGCCGGAACCAGCGGTTATCATCGCATCAAACATGGCTTGGGCAGCCATGGCCCAGTTTGTATAGGGCGGAGTATTTCCGCCATTGGGGGACACATGGATCACGGCCCCCGAAACCCCAACGGCCCAAGCCATGACCACAGCCAGCGGCGCAAATAACAATGCTTTCATATCAATCCTTTCATCGTGCAGTTCATATCATACCCCACTACTCCGCCGATGGCCAGCGGCCGCGCATCAATGGCCGATTGCCCGCACCATGAGGTTATGATGGCCCAAGAGGATCCGTAGCCGTTCTCAAGCCGATCACATTCCATGCGTGATGGTCGGCCAACTCGCCCTCGCCACGCAACGAAGGCCAGTCCCGGGTGTTCTCCGCCGTGCACAACGGACAGGTCTCGACATGCCCCGGCCGCACACCCGCAGCCAGGCATTGCCGGCGGTTGGCTTCGACAAGGTCCAACGCGATGCCGCCGCGCAACGCCACCACCACCGGAACCGGCGCGGGGAACAGGGTCCGGAACAAGTCCACGCGGCCATCGCGGGCCCGCGACACGTCGTAGTGGCCGGCGCAGACGGCCGGGCCCAAGGCCACCTTGATCGTCCCCGGGTCCGCACCCATGCGGACGAACTTCCGCACCATGGTGCCGGCGATGTCTTGACTCGTTCCCTGCCAACCCGCATGGGCAATGCCAACGGCAGGCACATCCGGCGCATGAAAAAACACCGGCACGCAATCCGCCGTGCGCACGACCAGCACCACGCCAGCCACCCGTGTGACCATCCCATCGGCCGCCGGCAGGCGGTCCCGATCCGGCTCCATGCCCCCCGCAGGGCTTTCTTCTGTAATTTCGAGTATGTGGCAGCCATGAACCTGATTGAGCAGGTGGATGCGCCGTGATTCAAATCCCATGACAACGGCCAAACGCCGGCGGCGCTCGATAATCTCCGGGTGCGGCCGCAGCCCAAACTCCAAGGGGCCATGGCGCTTGGACACGCTGCCATGCAAAACATGCGGAGCAGCGGACAGCAGACCTGCACGCCAGATGCCGTCCCAGCCTGCTGCAACAGAGCTCAGCATGGGACCCGGAGCCTCAGTGTGCGTAAGGGCAGGTCCCACCGCTACAGGAACCGGGATTCACTCCGCAAGCACCCTGGCTGCACGGCGACTTGAATGATGACGCCACCGCCGGCGAGAACGTTGACAGAAGCTTCTCGAGCTTGGTGCTTTTGCAAGCCGGGCACCCTTCCGGAGCGTCCTGGGCGTTTCTAACCAAAGCCTCAAATTCCCGGCCGCACTTCTGGCATCGATATTCAAATAGCGGCATATGCCAACCTACACCAGGGCTTGGATTGCCGCGACCAGGGCTTGTTCCCGTTGGACGCCAACAAACTGTTTGGCCGGTTGGCCCTGCTTGAAAATGATCAACGTGGGAATGCCCTGGATGCCGAACCGCGCCGGCGTCTGCTGATTTTCGTCCACGTTCATCTTGGCGACAACAGCTTTATCTCCAACCTGCTCGGCCACGCGCTCAAGGATCGGGCCCTGCATCTGGCAGGGGCCGCACCATGGTGCCCAGAAATCCACCAACACCACACCTTGCTTGGTTGCGGCATCAAAATCGGCATCGGTCAACTGCTTAATATTTGCGCTGCTCATATCCAGGACTCCTTGACTTAACTCAAAATGACCGTTTCCATGGCTGGCGGGGTGGCGAGATGCTTCTTGACCAGGCAGGCGTCCACGGCCCGCTGCAACGGCTGGCGGTATTTCTCGGGGAAATCCGCGGGGACCTTGACCTCGAAGCGCAGGCGGTCGCACATATGTTTCTCGGCGTTGAAATCGACGTTCATGGTTACTGACACGCCAGCGGTCGGAATCTGGCGGCTGGCGCAAAATTCCAGTGCAAAATACCCGGCGCAGGTTGCCAGCGACGCGAGGAACAGTTGAAACGGTGTCGGGGCAGACCCTTCGCCGCCATTTTTTTGAGGCTGGTCGGTTTTGACGACATAATCGCCTATCCGGGCATCCACTTTTTTGCCACCAGCAAACGCAACGGTAATGGGACTCACACACATCTCCTTTTAGAATCTGGGTAACAGGAAGCCGCACCTGGTTGCAAGAAAAAACGTGATTAGAAAAAACGTGATTGACAGCACTGACGCCGGAAGGTAAAACGTTTTAGCAATATCAATGATGGAGGTGGAGTATGAGGCTCGGATTAGCCATTAAAACCATGTTTCGCGTCATGTTCAACCGTGGATTCGCCGACCAGATCCAAGGCTTGCTGGAAGGTCAACCGGCAGGCAAACCAGCCTTGGAACCGCCCAGGAAGAAGGCCGTTCGTAGCGAAGCCCTGAACCTTCTGGCAACCTTGCAGCGCGAAGCAAGGATGCTTGATTTCTTTATGGAATCCATTGAAGGTTATGCAGATGCACAAGTCGGAGCGGCCGTCCGCGATATGCACAGGTCCTGTCAGGCGGCCTTGAACAGGATATTTTCACCCCAACCGCTTAACCCGGCGCCGGAAGGGTCCAAGTTGACCGTGCCAGCGGGGTTTGATCCTGCCGCTTACCACCTGACAGGCAAAGTGGCCGGCACGCCTCCCTACCAGGGAATGTTGCGTCATCCTGGCTGGAAAGCAGCCCGGTGCGAAGTGCCAAGCTGGAGCGGGCAAGAGGAGTCACTGCTCGTCATCACGCCCATGGAAGTGGAGATAAAATGAGCAAGAAATACGCCGTTGGCATTGACTTGGGAACCACCAACAGCGTGGTGGCTTACTTGGATCTGGACGCTGACAAGCCGCGGATCGAAGTGTTGCCCATTCCGCAGGTGGTTGCGCCGGGAACGACCGAGGCGCGGCCCATGCTGCCCTCCTTTCTTTACATTCCCACGGCCGAGGAACGGCAAGGTGGGATCTACGACTTGCCCTGGGGATCGGCCCCGGCTTTCGTTGTGGGCGAGTGGGCGCGGCAACAGTCTGCCGCAGTGCCTACACGGACCGTGGCCGCGGCCAAGTCCTGGCTGTGCTACAGCCGGGTCGACCGGCGGCAACCGATCCTGCCGTGGAACGCGCCGGAAGACGTGGAAAAAATCTCGCCCGTGACCGCCGCGCGGGCCTACCTGGAGCACATGGCCGCGGCCTGGGCGCAGGCGTTCCCGGACGCGCCGCTGGCCGACCAGCAAGTTGTGCTGACCGTTCCCGCCTCCTTTGACGTGAGCGCACGCGAGCTCACCCGTGAGGCCGCGCTCGCCGCCGGCCTGCCCCAGGACCTGGTGCTGCTGGAAGAGCCCCAGGCCGCGCTCTATGCCTGGCTGTCGGACCGCAGCGACAAGTGGCGCAAGGAACTCGGCACAGGCGACGTGCTGCTGGTCAGCGACATTGGCGGCGGCACCACGGATTTCACCATCATCCAGGTGGAATCCGACCAGGGCGAACTGGCCCTGCGCCGGATTGCCGTGGGCAACCACATCCTGGTGGGCGGCGACAACATGGACCTGACCCTGGCCCACGTGGCGCGCAATCAACTGGCCGACAAAGGCGTGGAAATCGATCCGTGGCAGGCGGTGTCGCTCTGGCATGCCTGCCGCATGGCCAAGGAAAAGCTGCTTTCCGACGATGGCCCGGACAGCCAACCGGTGGCCATCCTGGGCCGTGGCACCAAGGTGATTGGCGGCTCGCTCAAGACCAAGCTGGAACGCAACGCGGTAGCCGCCAGCCTGCTGGATGGTTTTTTCCCAGCTTGCAAGCTGGCCGATGTGCCGGAGCGGCGACGAGCCTCGGGCTTCAAGGAACTGGGCCTGCCATTTGAGACAGATACCGCGATCACCCGCCACCTGGCGGCATTCCTCAGCCGGCACGGAGAAGAGGGGCGGGCCGTGAGGCCGACGCATCTGCTGTTCAACGGCGGGGTGCTCAAGGCGGAAACCCTGCGCGAGCGCCTGCGCGAAATCGTGGCCGGCTGGTTCAAGGGGGGCGCGGCACCCAAGGTGCTGCGCGGAAACGACGACCTGGACTTCGCCGTGGGCCGCGGGGCCGCCTACTACGGCTATACCAAGCAACGTGAGGGCGTCCGCATCCGCGGGGGCGCCGCACGCTCCTATTATGTCGGCATCGAGACCTCGGGGCTCGCGGTGCCGGGCGCACCGCGGCCGCTGCGCGCGCTGTGCGTGGTGCCCAAGGGCATGGAAGAAGGCACGGAGGCGGACGTGCCCGGCGACGAGATCGGTGTAATCGTGGGCGAGCCGGCCCACTTCCGCTTCTTCAGCTCCACCATGCGCAAGGAGGACCAGCCGGGAGCCCTGCTGTCGTCGTGGTCGCCTGACGAGCTGATTGAAACTGATTCCATGGAGACCACGCTGGCCGCGGCCGAAGGCACGGAAGAAGAGTTCGTGCCGGTCCGGTTCCGCGCCCGCATCACCGAGCTGGGCGTGTTTGAGCTGTGGTGCGTCAGTGCCTCCACCGGGCACCAATGGAAGCTGGAGTTCAGCGTCCGCGAAAGCGGCGACTAAACACGCTTGGTAGGCCGTCCCGCCTGGGTTACTATCGCCAGTCATGACAGCGAAAAGGAATCAAGCGGAGCCGGGATCGGCGCGGTTTGTCGTGGGCATAGATCTCGGCACCACCAACTGCGCGCTGGCCTACGTGGACACGCAGGAGAGCAAGGCCGTGCTGCGCGACCTGGCCATTCCCCAGCGCGTGGCGGCCGACACGGTGGAACGCCGGGTCATCCTGCCCTCCTGTCTCTACGAACCGGCCGCGCACGAGCTGCCGGCGCTGGCGGACCTGCCCTGGGAAAGCGAGCCGGGGCGGCCGGTGGTCGGAACCATGGCCCGCGACCACGGGGCGGAAGTTCCCGGCCGGTTGATCATCTCGACCAAGTCCTGGCTGAGCCACGCAGGCATTGATCGCACGGCCGCCATCCTCCCCTGGCACGGTGCCGAGGATGTGACGCAGCGCTCGCCCATGGAGGCCAGCGCGCTGATTTTGGGCCATTTGCGCGCCGCCTGGAACCAGCAGTTTCCCGCCCACCCGCTGGAAGAACAGGATGTTTACATCACCGTTCCCGCATCGTTCGACGAGATCGCCCGCGAGTTGACCGTCAAGGCCGCCGCCGCCGCCGGGCTGCCGCGCATCGCTTTGATCGAGGAGCCCCAGGCCGCGTTCTACTGCTGGATGCACCACCAGGGCGCCGGCTGGAAAGCCGGCCTGACCTCCGGCGCCACGGTCCTGGTGTGCGATGTCGGCGGGGGCACGACGGACTTCTCCCTGATCCGCGCGCGGCCGGACGCGGATGGCAGCCTGCACTTCCACCGCGTGGCCGTGGGCGACCACCTGATCCTGGGCGGCGACAACCTGGACCTGGCCCTTGCGCACCATCTCGAGGCGCGCCTGCTGGGCGGCGAAGAACGCCTGGAGCCCCGGCAATGGAACATCCTCGTGCGGCGTTGCCAGCAGGCCAAGGAAACCCTGTTGGGCCCGAACGCTCCGGATAAAATCACAGTGCATCTGCCTGGCACGGGAGCCCGGCTGATCGGCGGCGGCCGGCAAGTGGAATGCTCGCGGGCCGAGGCCGTAACCCTGCTCCTGGACGGATTTCTGCCGCGCGTCTCCCTGGACACCCAACCGGACTGGCACGCGTCCGGCTTCCGCGAATTCGGCCTGCCCTACGCGCCGGACCCGGGCATCACCCGCTACCTGGCTTCGTTCCTGAGCCAGCATGCGCCCCCGGACCTGCCCGCAGGGAGCCTGCGCGCGGCGCGGCCCGACTTTATCCTGCTGAACGGCGGTTTCTTTGAATCTCCCGCCTTGGGCCAAAGGCTGCTCGAAGTCATTGCCGGCTGGTTCAATCCTGCCGGTGCTGCCGGCGGCTGGCAACCGCAGCGGCTGCAAAACGATCACCTGTACCTGGCCGTTTCGCGGGGCGCGGCCTGGTACGGCATGGTCCGGCGCGGTGCGGGCGAGCGCATCCGGGCCGGCCTGGCGCGTGCGTATTATATCGGCGCCGCGACCCGGGAAACACCCACCGCCATCTGCCTGGCGCCCGCCGGGCTCGACGAGGGCCAGCGCCTGGAACTGGCCCGCGACTTTGAAATCCGCATCCGCCAGCCCGTGGAATTCCCCTTGTATTCTTCCAGCGTACGGACTACGGACCAGCCCGGCGATCTTGTCCCGCCGGACCCCGCGGTGCTCTCAGCCCTGCCGCCCATCCGCACCGTGCTGCGGTCAGGAAAAAAGACCGCCGCTGACACGATCAAGGTCAGGCTTTGCGCCGAACTGACGCCCATCGGCACGCTTGAGGTCTGGTGCCGGGAAACGAGCGGGGATCGCGAGTGGCGGCTCCAGTTCGACGTCCGGCCAGCCACGCAGACGGACCGGCCGGGCCATGTCGGCGCCGGGGAGCGAGGCGGGGTCGTTGAGGAGCACATGGTCCAGCGCTGCTGCGCCGTCGTGCGCGCTGCCTTTTCCGGAGCGGAGGCGCCGGACACGGTGGTCAAGAGCATCGAAGAGGCCGCCGACCTACCGCGCGACCAATGGCCACCGGCACTGCTGCGGCCGCTGTGGGAAACGCTGCTCGACCTCGTGGCCGTCCGGGAACGCAGCGCGGCCCACGAGATCCGCTGGGCCAGCCTGCTGGGTTTCTGCCTGCGGCCCGGCTATGGGTTTGCCGTGGACGACTGGCGCGTGAGCCAGACCTGGAAAACGCTATCCCATCTCAAGCCGTTTCATGCCCGGAACGAGCAATGCCGCGCGGAATGGTGGGTGCTGTGGCGCAGGGTCAGCGGCGGGCTGAGCGCCAACCTGCAGCAGGCGTTGGCCACCCCCCTGCTGGCAGCCATCAAGGCGGCCGCCACCCCCGGGAAAAAAGCCGATCTCAAGTGGGGAACCCATGAACGCGCCGAGGTCTGGCGCCTGCTGGCTGCGCTGGAATGGCTGCCGGCCGCGCAAAAACAGTGGCTGGGCAGCCTGGCGCTGGCGGCCCTGGACAAAGAAGGTCCCGGCGCGTGGAACCGGGCGGCAGCCTGGTCCCTGGCGCGGCTCGGGGCGCGCGTGCCGGCGTATGGGCCACTGAACACGGTGGTCAAAACGTCCGTGGCCGAGCAGTGGCTGACCGCGTTGCTGGCGGGCGCGCGGCCGGAACCGGAAACCCTGCTGGCGGTCATGCAGCTCAGCCGCCGCACGCAGGATCGCCACCGCGACATCTCCCACCGGTTGCGGGAGCAGGTGCTGGCACGCCTGCAGGCGTGGTCGGCGCCGCCGCATTACCTGGAATTGGTGGGCACCGGGGGCACGCTCATGGACGGCGAACAGCGCGCCGTGTTTGGCGAAAGCATCCCGCCCGGGCTGATGCTGCTCTGATGGAGCGGGCAGGGTTGGGAGGGAACGCGCCTTTTGAGGCGGCGCCACGATTCAGTTCGACCGGCGCAGCATAATCAGTCCGGCCAATTCGCCACCGATGACCGGGATCCAGATGATCTTGTCCGGCTGCCATTCGGGATTGCCCACCAAGGCATCGGCGATCACAATGAACAGGTAAAAAACCAGCACCACCAGCAAGCTGATACCCACGCCCACCGACGACTCCTTGCGGCGCGAACGCATGCCCAGCGGGATGCCCAGCATGGTGAATGCAAAGCACGACAAGGCCAGGGCAAATCGCTGGTTGGCATCCACCACCATGCGCATCTTCATTTTCATGCGGTCCTCGAGGCTCAGCTCCGGGAACACCTGGCCCACATTGCGGATGGCGTGGGCCAGCTCAGACATGGTCATGTCCGGAACTTTTTTCTCGATATTGCTGTTGTCCCAGATTTCTCGGAAATCCAGCTTTACGGGGTATTTGCGGGCCGTGACATTACGCGCGCGCGCCAGGTCCATGGGCTGGTCCTGGTCCGGCTGATCGATCCGCACATCGAACAGATCGATGTTCAGCACCCCCTGCTCCGGATCGGGCTGGATCGTCCCGTAGCGCGCGCGGACACTGCGCTTGACGCCTTCTTCGCCGAGCTCGTAGACGACGACGTCGTTGATCTTATCCTTTTCCTTGCTGCCCACGTAGATCAGGAGTCCGGGAAAATGCCGCACGAACCGACCTTCCTCCAGCAGGTTCATGGGTTCGTCCACGCCCACGGTGCGCAGGATTTTTCGATTGGCAAAATGGCTGTTGGGCGCGGCCACGCTGTTGAGGTAAACACATAACACCGACAGCAGGATCGAGAAGAACACCGGCGCGGCCACGATCTGCCAGATGTTCAGGCCGCAGGATTTCATCGCCGTGATTTCGCCGTCGAGCGACAGCCGACTGAACATCAGCAGCACCGTGGTCAGCGAACTCATCGGGATCGTGAACATCATGATAAACGGGACGTTGACCGCGAAAACCTGGAACACGATGCCCCACGACACGCCCCGCGCCACCAGGTCTATGGCCTTGATCACCGTGCCCACGCACATCACGAACGTGAACACCAGCACGGTCATGCAAAACGTGACCAGGTAATCCTGCGCGACATAACGGTTGAGGATGGTCATGGCATCATCCGGGCCGCCGGCCGGTGCGGGCCAGGCGCCACTCCGCCGCCTGGATCGTGTTGTGCATGAGCATGGTAATGGTCAACGGCCCCACGCCGTTGGGCACGGGTGTGATGGCCGCCGCTTTTTCGCAGACCGCGGCATAGTCCACGTCGCCCACGAGGCGGAACCCGCGCGCGTGATCGGGATCCGGCACGCGGGTGACGCCCACGTCGATCACCACAGCCCCGGGCCGCACCATGTCCGCCGTCACCAGGCCGGGCCGGCCGGCAGCCGCGACCAGGATATCCGCCTGCCGGGTGAACCGGCCCAGGTCGGGCGTACCGGTGTGGCAGAGCGTGACCGTGGCGTTGCCGGGCTCGTGCTTGCGCGCCAGCAGCATGGCCAGGGGCTGGCCCACCAGGCGACTGCGCCCCACGATCACCACGTGGCGGCCCGATACCGGGATAGACTCCGACTTGAAAATCTGCAGGATGCCGTGCGGGGTGCAGGGCCATAAGGTGGGCATGCCCAGCGCCAAGCGGCCGACATTGAGCGGATGGAATCCATCCACATCCTTGTCCGGGTCAATCGCCATGACCACCTCGGGCTCCATGCCCGATGCGGGCAGCGGCATCTGCACCAGGACGCCATGAATGGATGCCGCCGCGTTCAGGCTGGCAATGACCGCACGGATATCATCCAGGGACGCCGTGGCCGGCAGGCGCATCTGCTGGGAGTACAAGCCCAGCGCGGCGCAGGCCTTTTCCTTGGCCGTCACGTAGGACAGCGAGGCCGGGTCATCCCCCACCAGCAGCACGCCCAATCCAGGCACTACGCCCGCGGCGCGCAGGCGCTCCACGCGCTGGCGCAGGCGCTCGCGCAGCCCCTGGGCGATGGCTTGGCCATCCAGTATTTTTGCAGTCATACGGTCGGGAATGGTAGCAGCTTGGCCGGCTTTGACAATGTCTTTTGCCGGCCACGATCGCGGAAGGAGTTTCAGTTGTGAAAAAAGCAGGCTGGCTACGATAGCCATGTCAGATGGGCTTGGCGCGCATCATCTCGGGATGGGCGGCGCCGTGGATGTGGCACACGGCAATGGCCAGGGCGTCCGCCGCATCCGGCGACGGAACGGCCGGCAAACCGAGCAGCGCCATGATCATTTTTCCCACCTGGCTTTTATGGGCCGCGCCCGATCCGACAACCGCCTGCTTGACCAACCGCGGGGAATACTCGTAGACCTGCAACCCGCAGTGCGCGCAAGCCGCCAGCACCGCGCCGCGCGCCTGGCCCAGGATGACGGCCGTGCGCACGTTTTTGCAGAAAAAAATCCCTTCCACGGCGGCGCAGTCGGGCTTTTCTTTCTCAACCAGCTCCAGCACGCCCTGGTAAAGGAAGTCCAAACAGGCGGAATGCGGCCGGGACTGGGGATTGCGGATCGTGCCGTAATTGACGGCCACGAGGCGGCCGCCGGAGCTGTTCACCACGCCAATGCCCGTCGACCGCAGGGACGTATCGATGCCCAACACCCGCGACGCGGCGGACAGGGGATCACTCCTCAACTTCTTTGAGGAGCTGGTCGTCTATATCAAAGTTGGCATAGACGTTCTGCACGTCTTCCAGGTCTTCGAGCGCCTCGACAAACTTGACCAGTTGGCTGGCTTTGGCCTTGTCGGTTACCGGCATGTACTCCAGGGGCAAAAACTGGATTTCCGATGACTGCAGCGGGATCTTCTCCTTATTCAGCGCATCGACCACATCCATGAAGGTGGCGGGTTCGGTAAGGATTACAAACGCGCCGTCCTCGGAGCGCATGTCCTCCGCGCCCACGTTGAGAACAATCTCCATCAACCGGTCCTCGGGCACCGCGGTGCCATCCACCACGATCTGGCCCTTGCGCTGGAACTTGCGGGCCACGCTGCCAGCGACGCCCAGGTTGGCGCCAAAGCGGGTGAAAATATGGCGGATTTCGGCGGAGGACCGGTTGCGGTTGTCGCTCAGGGCGTGGACATACACCGCCACCCCGCCCGGCGCGAATCCCTCGAAGGACATCTCTTCGGGCATGACGCCATCCAGCGTGCCCAAGCCCTTCTTGATGGCGCGCTCGACGTTGTCGGACGGCATGTTGGCGCTGCGCGCCTTCTGCAGCAGGGCGCGCAGGGTGATATTGCCCGAGGCGTCGCCGCCGCCAATCTTGACCGCGATCATGATCTCGCGGGCGATCTTGCTGAAAATCTTGCCACGCTTGGCGTCGCTGGCCGCTTTTTTATGCTTGATGGTTGACCATTTACTGTGACCGCTCATCCTCGTATCCCCGTTGGTTGTTATTCCAGATCAAAACCGCCAGGCGGGCTCGATCCGATTATTCTTCCTCCGCCTTCTTCTCCTTGGCGGCTTCGGCGATGACCTTCTGGGCAATATGGCTGGGCACCAGGTCGTAGCGCGACGGCTCCATCTCGAACGATCCCTGGCCGCCGGTGATGCTGCGGAACTGGGAGGCGTACTGGAACATTTCCGCCTGGGGCACTTCCGCGATGATCACCTGCATGCCGTCCTCGTTGTCCATGCCCTGGATGCGGCCGCGACGATGGTTGAGATCGCCGGTAATATCGCCCATGAACTGTTCCGGGATCGTGACCTTGAGCTTCATGATGGGCTCCAGCAGCACCGGCCGGGACTTGCTCATGCCATCGGCGAACGCCCGGCTGGCCGCAATCTTGAAGGCGATTTCCGACGAGTCGACCTCGTGCGATGACCCGTCATAAATCGTGACCTTGCAGTTGATCACCGGGTACCCGGCGATGGAGCCGCGCACCAGGCCCTCCTGGAGGCCCTTCTGGATGGCCGGCAGGAAACTGCGCGGAACGGCGGTGCCGACCAGCCCGTCCTCGAACCATTCGTCGTCATCCGGCTTCCGCGGCCCTACCCGGAGATAGACTTCACCGTATTGCCCGCGGCCGCCGGATTGTTTCTTGTGCTTGTAATGGCCTTCGCCCACCGCCTGGACGGTTTCGCGGTAAGCCACCTTCGGGGTGGTCAGCACCACCTCCACATTGCTGCGCTTGCGCAGCCGGCCGACCGCCGTATCCAAATGCACGTCGCCCATGCCGGCGAGGATCATCTGGTGGGTTTCGGTGTTGCGTTGCACGGAAAGCGTCGGGTCCTCCTCGCACACGCGCTGGAGCCCGCTGCCCAGCTTGTCCTCGTCCCCCTGGGTCTTCGGGGACACCGCATAGGCCATGACCGGGTTGGGGAACGTGATCGGCGCGAACTTGGTCGTGCCGCCAAGCAGGGTCAACGTATCGTTCAACTCCGTGTGCTTGAGCTTGGTCAGGGCAATGATATCGCCCGCATGCGCCTCTGGAATGGTTTCCTGTTTTTTGCCACGCACCATGTAGACCGTGGCGATGCGCTCTTTTTGCTGCTTGTTGACATTGAAGACATCGCCGTCGGCCTTGAACGTGCCGCCATAGACGCGGACAAAATTCATGTGCCCGACAAAGGGGTCGTTGAGCGTCCGCCAGACAAAGGCGGCCAGCGGCGCGTCCGGCGCGATGCCCACCGGTTGTCCGGCCGCGTCTTTCACCGGCCGTTCCAACGGCGACGGGAACAGGCGCCCGATACCGGAGATGAGTTCCGGCAGGCCTACGCCCTGGCGGGCCGCCACGACAAAAACCGGCACCAGGGTGGCGTTGTTGACCGCCCCGCGCAACCCGTTGGCAATTTCCTCGGGCGCCAAGGTTTCGCCGCCCAGATACTTTTCGAGCAGCGCATCGTTGGTTTCCGCAGCCGCCTCCACGAGCTTGCCCTTGAGTTCCTCCACCGTATCTTTCACGTCCGCGGGCACGTCCTTGGCCGCCAGCACATCCACCACCGCCTGGCGGTTGGCCGTGGGAATGGTCACAGGCACGCAGCGCGCGCCCCACATTTTTTGAACCGACGCCAGCACCGCGTCAAAATTCGCATTTTCCTTGTCCAGGCCGGTGATGACCACGGCGCGGGGAAGCTGGAGGGTTTCGATCCGCCGCCACGACCGGTTGGTTCCGACCTGGATGCCGCTGGTGGCATCCACCGTGATCAGCGCGGCGTCCGCGACCGCGGTGGCCGCAACGACCTGGCCATAGAAATCGGCGTAACCGGGCGTGTCGACAAAAACCAGGCGCAGCGGCTTGCCGGCGGCGGTCTTGGCGCTGCCATCAAAGGGCTTGGCCCACATGGTGATCTTGCGCTCTTTTTCCTCGTCGGTCCAATCGGCCATGCTGGTTCCATCGTCCGTGGATCCCAGCCGGTCATTGATCCCCATCTTGTACAGCAACGCATCGATCAGCGCAGTTTTCCCGCTCCCCGTGTGCCCCACCAAAACGAAATTCCGCACATCCGCCAAGGCTATATCCTTCATATCCTCCCTATTCCTCTTGCTCCATTATGTAAGCCCATTGCGTCGGATGGCCCTTGGACAGACCAACCGCTGCCCACCGCCCCATTCATGGGTGTAGCAATCTACTTGACGGCCGGCGTGAAGGCAAGCGGGAAGCACAGGAAAAAGCGAGGGCCGGGCGCAAGGCCGGGCGCAAGGCAGTTCCGTGGGATTGGGGTTCGTCGCTTCGCGGCGCAGCCGCTTTGGAATGCGGCGACAACGAGTCCGCGAGGCGGCGCCGCCTTTGCATCCGGGCAAGGCCGCGCGCGCCCGCGCGTTATGCGGGCATAAACCCGTGGTTCTTTTCATCCACCTCCCGCGGGCGGCGGTTACGCCGTCGCAACGCAGACGTCTTGCCGGCGGGCCCAAAGCGGTGTCGCATCCGCAGACGGGTTTGCCACCGCACTCCAAAATGGAGTTGGGCTGGCGTAGTCATAGCCCCTTAGCCGTGAGGAAGCCGGTCAATAAATCCGCTTCTTCGGGCCGATTCCGGGTTCCGAGTAGGCGGAAGACTCTGGTTGGGGCTGAAGTTCAATCCAGTATCGTTTGAATGTCTTTCCGGTTTCAGAATCGGTGCCGATATCCTCAAAGCGGCCGCCGTTCGATTCAATGACCTTGATGGATGGAAGGTTTTCGGAATCAACCGTGAGTAGCGCGCGCTTCTCTCCCATTCTCTTCAACTCAAGCAATGCAAGGCGGAGGGCTTCCGCGGCATAGCCTTTTCCGCGTTGGTCCCGCCGAATGAAGAAACCGATGTGACCACCGTGGACGCGGAGTTTCTCATTCAGGTAATGCCGCATTCTGATCATGCCCACGGCAAGACCGCTCGAGTCCAACACCCAGAATATCGTCTGCGGGACAAAACCAGGGCGGACCTTCGTCGGATCGGGCATTTCGCAACAACGCTGTAGGAACTGCTCAAGCGTTGCTTCTCCGGTGTGGACCAGGGTTCCCATGAATCCGTTTTCGCCGCTACCCAGGTCGGAAAGCAACGCCTGCAATCCTGGCGGTGGTTGGGGTGATGCTGGCTCAATTCTCATATTACGCTGGTGCCCCAACGTCACGGCTGTGGCGCGGGTTTCCCGTCGCCACCAGCCGGTGGTTGGGGACGAGTCTCCCTGAGTTTCTTCATGAGATCTGCAAGTTCTTCTTTCCCGTTCCAGATGTCGTTCTGATCTCTCAAGACATCGACCTCTTTTGCGCTTTGGATGAGCAAATCGACTACATCGCGACGTGTGTTTTCATCAACCCCATTGATTCGTCTCGCGATCTCAACTTGCTTCTGGCGCATACTGACCTGCTGCCGCCAAAGATCCGAGCGAAGATTGCGGAGCGCGGAGTTCTGGAATCCAAACTGCTGCCACAGCCAGCATAGACACAGCAGCAGGCCGACCGTGATGCACCACGAGATCGCTAGTGCGATGTTCTTTTTCATCTTTGATCCCCAACAGAGTATTGAGCGTCACGCATAGTACGGTGTATTTATGCTTAAATTCAGCAATTGCGTCAATAAAAACCCCGAAAACTCAAGATTTACGGGGTTTTGTTGACGCATAGCAAGGTTGGGGACCCTGATATGCGTCAAACGATCCGGGCTCTGTGGGCAGCCGCTGAACCTCAGACCGGAGGGTGATAGCGGGTTGTTGCGGGCAGCGGGCGCGCCAGCATGGTGGTGGGGGGAGCCTTGTCCTCGATATTGGGAAGCAACGGAGTTGCCTTGGGCCCAGTTGCCGGGCAAGGCTTGTGCAGCACAGTGCAACCAGGGCGGCAAGCTTGACGCAACCCCCGCATGTACAATCGCTTGGCCACCCGGGCGCCCGTCGACAGGCCGTCCGGCACGGACAACAGCATTCAACATGGACAGACAGGATTTACAGGATGCATCTTCTTCGTTGGAATTCCCGTCCTGTCCATCCCGTGAATCCATGTTGAAACATCCCTGGATCGCTAACATGACGGGGCTTGGAGTCCGTTGCGCGATCATCCACAGGGGGATGCGTTTCCCGGTGGTGTTGAAAAAAAATGCAATTTTTTTGAAATACCGCATGCCCCCCCGACGACATAGCCATGAAGGTGGGGATCGGGTTTTTCGACAAGGAGGGGGGCGGTGGCTAACATTTTTTTCGTCAGGGTTGCTGGAGCCTGCCTGCTCGGCTTGGAACTGATGCGGACTGCGGCAACCGCAGGCTGCCAATGGAATGTTCAGGTCCTGGACGCCACAGGGGTGGCCGCCGGCAATCATGCGCTGGCCATTGCCCCGGATGGCCAGCCGGCCGTTTGCTACGTTGCCAAGGACCCGCAAACCGGAAGAAGCGCCTTGAAATATGCTTGGTTCGATGGCGACGCATGGCTTAGCAGCCCGGTTCATGAACAACGGAAATCCTCGCCCCGCCCGATCGGCCTGGGATCCTCGCTGGCGTTTTCGCGCCGGGGCCAACCTGCCGTCAGTTACTCCCGCCGGACGGCGACCGGCGGCGACCTGTGGTACGCGGAATTCGATGGGCAGCAATGGCAGAAACAACCCGTGGACGCTGCGGCGCACGTGGCCGATGACACGGTCCTGAAGTTCACTCCGGACGGGCGGCCAGCCATCGCCTACACGGAACCCGGCTGCGGGGCCGTCAAGTATGCCGAGCAACTGGGCGCGACATGGCAGGTGGCCACCGTGGCCGCCCACTGCGCAGCCGATTACATATCGCTGGCCTTCACCCGCGACGGCCGCCCAGCCATCAGCTATTTCAACAGTTTGAACAGCGATCTGAAATATGCCGAGCGTACGGATGCGGGGTGGTTGGATATCTCGGTGCATGCCACGGGATGGGGCCGCTATACGTCCCTGACATTCTCCCCTGACGGGCAGCCTGCCATAGCCTACTGGGACGACGCCAACGCTGCCCTGAAATTCGTCGAGCGCAACGCCAACGGGGCCTGGCTGATCTTCACCATTGCCAGCGTGGTATCTTCCGCCGGTTCGATTTCATTGGCCTTTCCGCCCGGCGAAAACGCTCATCCCGCCATCAGCTACTATGATTTCGCCAATCGGACGCTGCAGTATGCCATCCGGAAAAACAACCTGTGGACCATCACCCCGGTTGAGACCGCGGTTCCCTTCATCGTTGCCAACTCCCTGGCCTTCAAGGCGGATGGTTTCCCGGCCATCTGCTATTACGATCAATTCCATGGCCACTTGAAATACGCCCAATACGACTGCCAATGATGGGGCGTGCCGGATGGACGCTGGTGATGGACCGGGAAGCCCATCTGCCGAGTCCGGCCGATAGCAAAAGCTTGCCTCGGACACCCCGACTATAGTACAAGGCGGCCTTTACGAAGAGGCAATGCCAACAAGGCAGGATACACCATGATGACTACAAGCATGCGCTCGCATACATGCGGCGCACTGACAAAAACAGATGTCGGCAGGCAGGTTACGCTGTGCGGTTGGGTGGACACGGTTCGCGACCACGGCGGAGTTATTTTCATTGATTTGCGCGACCGCCACGGGCTGGCGCAGGTCATATTTGACCCGCGCGACAATCAGGCCGCATGGGACGAAGCGCAGCACGTGCGACCGGAATCCGTGATCCGCGTCCAAGGGGTAGTCGAGGCCCGGCCGGCAGACATGGTGAACCCCAACCTGCCCACGGGCGAGATCGAGGTGCGGAGCACCGCGATCAGCGTGCTGAACAAGAGCCCCACCCCGCCCTTCCCCATGGATGACGAGAAAGCCGCCAAGGTTTCCGAAGAACTGCGGCTGACCTACCGGTACCTGGACCTGCGCCGGCCCGCCATGCAACGCAACCTGCGCCTGCGCCATGCCATTGCCCATGCCGCCCGCCAGTACTTTGACCAGCAGGGCTTCCTCGAAATCGAAACCCCCATTCTCACGCGCAGCACGCCCGAAGGCGCGCGGGACTTCATCGTGCCCAGCCGCCTGTCGCCGGGCCTGTTCTACGCCTTGCCCCAGGCGCCCCAGCAATACAAGCAGTTGCTGATGGTGGCAGGCATGGACCGGTATTTCCAGGTGGCCCGCTGTTTTCGCGACGAAGATCTGCGCGCCGACCGCCAGCCGGAATTCACCCAGCTTGACCTGGAAATGAGTTTCATCACCGCGGAAGACATTTACGGGCTGATCGACGGCCTGCTGCAGGTCGTCATGCGCGCGGCCGGCCATGGCGAGATCGCCATCCCGCTGCCGCGCATGACCTACGCCGACGCCATGAACCGATACGGCAGCGACAAGCCGGACCTGCGATTCGGCATGGAACTGGTCGATATCGGCGACCTGTTCAGCCAGACCCAGTTCAAGGTGTTTGGCAAGGTGCTCGCCGTGGGCGGCGTGGTCAAGGCCATCAACGCCAAGGGGCTGGCCAACGCGCCCATCCGCGTGGTCGAAGAAGAATGGACCGGGCTCGCCAAAGAAGGCGGCCTGGGGGGCTTGGCATACATCCGCGTCCAGGAAGACGGCACATGGAAGTCGCCCATCGTCAAGTTCTTCTCGGACGCCGAAAAAGCCGGATTGCAAGCGCGCCTGGGGATCCAGGCCGGCGACTTGATCCTGTTTGGCGCAGACACGGCCGCCAAGGTGAACCCCGTTCTGGGCCGGTTGCGGCTGCTGGCGGGTGCACTGGCCAACGCCATTCCCCAGGGCGTTTTCAAATTCACGTGGGTCACCGACTTCCCGCTATTCGAGATGAGCGAGGAAGGCCACCCGCAGTCCATGCACCACCCGTTTACCGCGCCCCACCCGGAGGATATCGGGCTGCTGGGAACCGCTCCTCTCAAGGTCCGGGCGCAAGCCTATGACATCGTGCTCAACGGCACTGAACTGGGCGGCGGCAGCATTCGAATCCACGATGCTGAACTCCAGGAAAAGGTTTTCCGCACCTTGCAGATCCAGCCAGAGGCGATCCAGGAAAAGTTTGGCCACCTGCTCAAAGGCTTGGCGTTCGGCGCCCCACCCCATGGCGGCCTGGCCATCGGACTTGATCGGCTGATGATGCTCATGGTGGGCGGGGACTCCATCCGCGATGTTATCGCCTTCCCCAAAACCCAGAAGGGCGTGGACCTGATGATGAACGCGCCGTCGGCCGTGGATGCGCGCCAGTTGCGCGATGTGCACCTGAACGTGGTGGCCGCGCAACCCGGTGCGGCGGGTTAATTTGTTTCTGATGGCAGGCGACGGCAACAGGGTCGGTGCGTTTTCACGCGGACCATGTAGAGCGCCTCAAACGAAGATCAGGAGAATGCCATGAGAAAATGGATCGCCCAACTGGCTGAATACCCCCGGGTGCGTGCGGCCTTGCTGCCGACGCCGGTTCATGAACTGGAATGGTTGGGGGCGCTGGCGACCAGCCGCGTGTTTTGCAAGCGGGACGACCTCACCGGGTTCGGCTTCGGCGGCAACAAGACCCGCAAACTGGAATTCCTGATGGGCGATGCGCTACAAACGCGAGCCAACACATTGATCGGCGTCGGCGCGAACCAATCCAATTTCTGCCGCGTGGTGGCGGCATTTGGCGCAGCCCATGACGTGGAAACGCACCTGGTGCTCGGCGGCCGCAAGCCGGCCCAGCCGACCGGGAACCTGCGGTTGGATCACCTGTTGGGCGCGCAATGCCACCACGTGCCATCCGCCCATTGGCCGGACTGGACCTCCGCTGCCAAGCGCCTTGCCAGCCGGCTGCAGGCGCAAGGCTGCCGGGTGTACGCCATGCCGATTGGCGGCTCGACCCCCATCGGCGCGCTGGGCTACGTGCAAGGATTCGCTGAAATCATGAATGACGAAGATGCCTTGGGAGAACGCTTTGACGTCATCCTGCACGCCTCCTCGTCCGCCGGCACCCAGGCGGGCTTGGTGGTGGGCAAGACACTGGCCCGGTGGCCCGGTCGCATCATCGGCATCAGCGTGGCCAAAAAGCAAAAAGTCTTTGCGGCCGAAGTATTGAGCCTGGCGCGCCAGACCGCCGCGCTGTTCAACGCCACGGTGAATGCGCGCGATGTGATCGTCGAGGATCGATACATCGGCCCCGGCTATGCCAAGCCCACGGAGGCCGGGCGTGAAGCCGTGGAGATGTGTGCGCAACAGGGCGGCATGTTCCTCGACTATGTCTACACCGGCAAGGCTGCGGCAGCCTTGCTGGATTACCTTAGGCGGGGAAAGTTTCCGCACCGCAGCCGGATCCTGTTCCTGCATACCGGCGGCACGGCCGAGTTGTTTGCCTGAGGCAAGTTCGCGAGATACCAGTTCCCCAGAAGTTCATGGGCAGGGGCAGGGGAAGAAGAACGCCTGACCCACTGCCATGCGCCACGCAGGCGGCGCTACTCGAGCAGCAACTGGAGCCAGGAGAGCGACGGGCGCAGGCTACGGCCGGCGTTGGATACCGTGCTATAGCCGCTGGTGTCTGAACCACCAACCGCGCGGATCCAGTAATAGTAGCTCAGGCCAGCCACGATATTCGTATCGCTGTACCACGTGTTGGTGGTGGAAGCCAAGGCCGCGGCCGCAGCAATGTTGGTGGTCAGACCACGCCAAAGATTATACGAGTTCGCACCCGCCACGGGGCTCCAGGTGATCAGAATCGACCCCAGTTGGCGTGCACTGGCGGCCACGTTGGTGGGCGCGGGCAGGAACGGAATAATGCGTTCGGACGTACGGTACGCGCCGTTGACGGCCACGGCATCATTGACCGCGCCGCCATAATCCGTCAGGAGCGTGGCCAATCCATCGTACTGGGCCGTGACCAGCACATTGGTCAGCAGGGCATACGGAGTCTGCGCCGGAACCAGCTGGCCGGCATTCAGGAAGTCCTGGTAGGCGAGGTCATAGACCGCCATGTACAGCTTGCCCGCCTGGCCGATGCCATAACGCTTGGCCAAGTGCCCCGAGACTTGGCCCGCGAACTCCGGCATGCCGGCTTCGGTCATCGGATAGGAGCCCAGCAACACGTCACCAGCCCGCGGCGCCGTGGGGGTTGCGGTGTTGAATCCCAGGGCCGCAGTCTGATTGGTGGTGAAAAACATCATGATCAGCGAGTCGGCGGCCAAGGGGGCTTGCGCCTCGTCCATGAAATCCACGGCTCCGCTGCCATTGTACGTCTGGATAATGGCCACGGCATCGCCCATCACAGGAACCGCCCCGCCGGCGAGAAAAGCCACCATCGCGCAAGCCGCCAGCCACCCGCTCATGTATCTATGCCCGAGGTGCGTCATGATCATGCCATCTCAAGGATAGGTGTAGGGTTTAACCGTGACCCATGTCCGGTTGGTGTAACTGCGGTACCAGCACGCTTCGGTAATCTGCAGATCGTTGGTCGGACGCCAGCCCAACCCGCTATCGTACCACGACGCCGCCGCGATGTTGGTATCGGCTGGATCCTGGCCGCCCACCTTGACCATGATGTCGCCCGGCGCCGCATTGCTCCAGAGACCGTCGCTGGTCTGGTTGGCTACCGGGTACGGATAACTTACCAGCTGCAGCCCCTTGGTCAGGGCCACGGTGCTTGTGGGCGCAGTCGTCGTATCCGGAACACACCCGACCATCACAAACGTGTGGCTGGTCGGCGCCGTGATCCAGAACCCTTGGCCGCGGCAAACCACGTTGGTTCCCGGTTGCCACACGCCGGCGTTGAACTGCTCGGTGACATAGGCCTCTGTGTCGGCCTGGAACAGCTTGATCTCGGTTTGGGCCGGGATGGAATTCGTGCCCAAGACCTGACCGATGGTGTAGCAATCTCCGCTGGCTTGGGACGGCACCAACTGGACCGCGCACAGGCGGGGCTGGTTGGCGGCCACCGAAACTTTCAGGACCCCCACGGCATTGAGGGAGAGCACGTCTGCCACGACTGCGGCCGAAGCCGCGAGCAAACAGAAGATAAAGGCCATCAACAAATGAAAGTCACGATTCATATTGTTAACATTCAATATACTCAGACAAGGGCAGTTTGTAAACCAAAAAGTAAATCTATTTGATGGCCGCGGCAGGCTCACCCCAGATCCATGAAGACCCCGCGCGGGCCCCCGCCATCCTGGTCCCAGTTGCGCGGCTTGCGAGTGGCGATCGCGCGGATGGTTTTTACCGTCATTTGCATGCCGCGGGTCTTGACATTCTTTACCGCCAACTGGCGGGGATGGAACACCTGCTGGTTGATGCGCTGGCGCTTTTCCTTCGCATAGCGGACATAGATTTCCTCGGGGTCATCGCCGGCCAGCAGCAGCACCTTGGCGCCTTCGGGTGCGCACCGGTAGTCCTTGTTCATGATCGCGCCGCCAAAGGTGAAGCGTTTCAGGTAGGTGATGGGCCCATCGGTGTAGACGGCGGTCATGACCCGATCGCGCGCTTCCACGGCGCAATACAGCAGCCCCTGGTCCACAAAAAGTTTCTCCGGCGGCGGAATCACTTTGTAGCGGCCATCATCCCACACCAGGATCAAGCGGTCGTAGGAGGAGCAGCGCAGGATCTCCTCTCCGGTCACGTCGAACCCCAGGTAGCCTTTCTCGCGGTCTTGCCCGATGGCCAGTTCATTCTCCGTGAGCTTGCGGATCTCGATGCTTTCGAAGCGCGTAATCCGCGTGTGGCGCGGGTAAACCGGGCCGTGCTTCTTCAGCAGGGCGCGCAGGTAGCGGATGGCATACGGCACCAGCTCGCCAAGATTTTTCTCCACCTTGACGAGATCGTCGCGCAGACTGGCCAGGTCCTGCCGGTTGCGTTCAAGGTCGAACCGCGAGATGCGCTTGATGGGAATGCCCAGCAGCATTTCCACGTCCTCGTGGGTGACGTCGCGCTCGAGCTGGGCACGGTACTCGTTCACCCCGGCCAGGACCCGCTCGTGCATCTCCTGGGGGCTGCGGCATTCCTCGATCCGTTGGTAAATCCGGTGCTCGATAAATATTTCCAGAAGCGTCTTGCGGTGCAACTCGTCCTGGATCCGCTTCTTCTCCAGCAGCAGCTCTTTCCTGAGGATCCGCACCGTCTCCTCGGTATTGAACCGCAGCACCTCGCTGACCGTCATCTCCACCGGACGCCGGTCCCGGATGACCACGAGGTGGCCGGACATGGCCGATTCGCACAGGGTAAAGGCGTAGAGCGCCTGGAGCGTGCGCTGCGCGTCCTGGTCCGGTCCCAGCTTGATTTCGATCTCCACCTTTTCGGCGGTGAAGTCGTGGATGGCCTTGATATGGATCTTCTTGCGGCGCGCGGCATCCTCGACGGAGGCGATCAGCGTATCGGTGGTGACGCCGAACGGTATTTCGCGGATCACCAGCGTGGCAGGGTCACGCACCTCGATCACCGCGCGCAACCGGATGCGGCCGTTGCCATCGTTGTATTCCGCGACGTCCATGCAGCCGCCCTGCTGGAAATCCGGGTACAAGGTAAACTTCTTCTTCTGCAGGATCGCCACCTGCGCCTCCAGCAGTTCCCCGAAATTGTGCGGAAAAATCCGCGTGGACAGGCCCACCGCGATGCCGTCGGCGCCCAGCATGAGCAGCAGCGGCAGCTTGGCCGGCAAGGTGACCGGCTCCTTGCGCCGGCCGTCGTAGGTGGGCACGTGCTCGGTCAGGTCGGGGTTGAAAATCTCGGTCCGCGCCAGGTCGGTGAGCCGGCACTCGATGTAGCGCGCCGCGGCGGCCGGGTCGCCAGTGAGGAGGTTGCCGAAATTCCCCTGCCCTTCCACCAGGTACTGGCGGTTGACCAACCCCACGAGCGCCTCGCCGATCGACGCGTCGCCGTGCGGGTGAAACTGCATGCAGTAGCCGACGATGTTGGCCACCTTAATGAGCTTGCCGTCATCATTCTGATGCAACGAATAAAGGATCCGCCGCTGCACCGGCTTCAGCCCGTCCGCGAGATCGGGAATGGCGCGGTCACGGATGACGTAGGAGGCGTACTGGATGAAGTTGGTGTCAATCAACCGCTTCAGCGGGCCTTCGGGCAACGCCGCGTGGGACACGTCCCCGGCGGGCATTGCCGCGGCCTCCGGCGCTTCGTCGCCGGCCGGGGGCGGCGGCAGCGCCGGGGGTTCCGGTTTTGGCGGCCGGGCAAAGGAAAAGAATTGCTGCTCCGGCATCAGGCGGTCTCCGCCACCACGAGGTTGTTGATGATGTACTCGCGGCGCTCCGGGGTGTTTTTACCCATGTAAAAATTGAGCACATGGGCGATCGCGTGCTGGTGATCCACGCTGACCGGCGTCAGGCGGATGTCCGGGCCGATGAACTGTTTGAACTCGCCGGGCGATATCTCGCCCAGGCCCTTGAACCGCGTCACCTCCGCGCCGCGGCCCAGTTTTTTCATGGCCGCGTCCCGTTCGACTTCGCTGTAGCAGTACAGGATTTGGCTCTTGGTGCGCACCTTGAACAGCGGCGTTTCGAGGATGTAGACGTGTCCCTCCAGCACCAGGGCCTCGAAGAAGCGGAGGAAAAAGGTGATCAGCAGGTTGCGGATATGCAGCCCATCCACGTCAGCATCCGTGGCGAGGACAATCTTATTGTAGCGCAGGGGATCCAAGCTGTCCTCGATGTTGAGGCTGCGCATGAGGTTGTACAGCTCGTCGTTTTTGTAAATCGCGTCTTTCTTGAGATTGCACACGTTGAGCGGCTTGCCCTTGAGGGTGAAGATTGCCTGCGTGTTGACGTCGCGGCAACTGACGATGGACCCGGCCGCCGACTGGCCTTCCGTGATGAACACCGAAGACTGCAGCCCCTGCCCGGTCTTGCGGTGGAAGTGCATCCGGCAGTCCTTGAGCTGCGGCACGCGCAACGTCGTGGCCCGCGCTTTTTCCCGCGCCATTTTCTTGACCGCCTGCAGTTCCTTGCGCAGCTTCTGGGTCTGCTCGATCTTGGCGATCATCTGCTCCGCGGCCTGGGGCTGGCGATGCAGCAGGTCCTCGACCACCTCGCGCACCGTGTTGACCAGGTCGCTGCGGATCTCGACATTGCCGAGCTTGTTCTTGGTCTGGGACTCGAAGACCGGGTCCTTGAGCCGGATGGCGATCGCGCCCACCAGCCCCTCGCGCACGTCCTCGCCCTCGTACCGGGCCTTGGCAAACTCATTGACCGCCTTGAGCAACCCCTCGCGGAATGCGCTCAGGTGCGTGCCACCGTCGCCGGTGAACTGGCCGTTCACGAACGAGTAATACGTCTCGGAGTATTCCGGCGTGTGGGTGAATGCCAGTTCCAGCGTCTTGGAGCGGTGATGGAAGAAGGGATACAAGGCCTCGGCTTCGGCCTCTTCGCGCAGCAGGTCCAGCAGGCCGTCCTGGGACGCAAACGTGGTTCCATTGTAGACTATTTCCAGGCCCGCGTTCAGGTACGCGTACAAGCGCAGGCGGCGTTGCACATGCTCGTCCAGGTAGCGGGCGGACGCGAAAATCTCCGGGTCCGGGCTGAAGCGGATCAAGGTGCCATCCGCCTCGCCGGCGGCGCGACCCTTTTTTTCGCCCGTCAACACGCCCCGCTCAAAGGCCGCCTCCACCCACTGGCCGCCACGATGGCTGCGCACCACGAACTCGCGGGACAACGCGTTGACCGCCTTGGTGCCCACGCCGTTCAGGCCCACGCTGAACTGGAACACATCGTCGTTGTACTTGGCGCCGGTGTTGATCCGCGAGACGCACTCGACCACCTTGCCCAAGGGAATGCCGCGGCCGAAATCGCGGACGTTCACGAGGCCGTGGGCATCCAGGTCGATCCGCACCGTGTGGCCAAACCCCATGATGAACTCGTCCACGGCATTGTCCACCACCTCCTTGAGCAGGATGTAGACGCCATCGTCGTAATGGCTGCCATCCCCGATGCGGCCGATGTACATGCCGGTGCGCTTGCGGATGTGCTCCAGCGAAGAG
>CAZAYP010000066.1:0-30585 GCA_964489425.1 uncultured Verrucomicrobiota bacterium
ACATGCTCAAGGGCAAGCAGGGCCGCTTCCGCCAGAACCTGCTCGGCAAGCGCGTGGACTATTCCGGCCGCTCGGTCATCGTGGTGGGCCCGGAACTGAGCCTGCGCCAGTGCGGCCTGCCCAAGAAAATGGCCTTGGTCCTGTTCGAGCCGTTCATCATCCGCCGGCTGAAGGAAATGGGCGTGGTGCACACCGTGCGCAGCGCCAAGAAGATGATCGAACGCGAGGAGGCCGCGGTGTGGGACATCCTCGACGAGGTGACCCGCGGCCACACGGTGATGCTGAACCGCGCGCCCACCCTGCACCGCCTGAGCATCCAGTCGTTTGAGCCGGTGCTGATCGAGGGCGAGGCCATTCGCCTGCACCCGCTGGTCTGCACCGCCTATAACGCGGACTTCGACGGTGACCAGATGGCGGTGCACGTGCCGCTGTCGGTCGAGGCGCAGCTGGAGTCGCGCCTGCTGATGCTGGCCCCCAACAACATCTTTTCGCCGTCGAGCGGCAAGCCCATCACGACCCCCACGCAGGATATCGCCCTGGGCTGCTACTACCTGACCATGGAGTCGCAGCCCGACCGGAGCCGGCGCCTGCGCAAGACGGAGGTGGACGTCGCGGAGCATCTGCCGATCATGAACGACGCCCTGGAGGTCCACACCGCCGTGGACGAGGGCGCGTTCACCATCCACCAGCGGATCCGCTACCGCAACCCGGACTGCCGGCGCGATACCACCTACGGCGACGGGCAGAAGACCGTGATCATCACCACGGTGGGGCGGGTCTTCTTCAATGAGATCTGGCCCGCGTCGCTGGGCTTTTACAACGCGACGGTCACCAAGAAGATTCTCGAGAAGCTGATCTGGCAGTGCTACCACGTCGCCGGCCACGAGCAGACCGTGTTCGTGCTCGACTCGCTGAAAAAGCTGGGCTTCGACTACGCCACGCAGGGCGGCATCTCGATCGGGATCGTGGACATGATCATCCCCGATGAGAAACGGGTGCTGATCGACACCGCCCGCCAGCAGATCGCCGAGGTGGAAAACCAGTACCGCCGCGGCGTGATCACCGACGGCGAGCGCTACAACAAGATCATCGATATCTGGACCCACAGCACCGAGGAAATCTCCGCGGTGATGTTCCGGGCCATGGAGTACAACGAGCAGCGCGTCCAGACCAACCCGATCTTCATGATGGTGGATTCCGGGGCGCGCGGCAGCCGCCAGCAGATCCGCCAACTGGCCGGCATGCGCGGCCTGATGGCCAAGCCCTCCGGCGAGATCATCGAACGCCCGATCCTGTCCAACTTCCGCGAAGGCCTGACCGTGCTGGAGTACTTCATCAGTACCCACGGCGCGCGCAAGGGCCTCGCCGACACCGCCCTCAAGACCGCTGACTCCGGCTACATGACCCGCAAGCTTGTGGATGTGGCCCAGGACATGATCATCATCCAGAAGGACTGCGGCACGCTCAACGGGATCGAGGTCAAGGCTATTTTCGAGGGCGACGATGAGTTGGTCCCCCTGGAGAACCGCATCATCGGGCGGACGGCCCTGGACGATATCCGCGACCCGCGCACCAAGCAGATCATCGTGGCCGGCGGCCACGAGATCGACGAGCCGGCGGCCAAGGCGATCACCGCCGCGGGCCTGGAGAAGGTGAAGATCCGCAGCCTGCTGACCTGCGAGTCGCGCCGCGGCGTGTGCGCGACCTGCTACGGCCGCGACATGGCCGTCGGCATCCAGGTCGAGCTCGGCACGGCGGTGGGCATCATCGCCGCCCAGTCCATCGGCGAGCCCGGCACGCAGCTGACGATGCGGACGTTCCACATCGGCGGCACGGCCAGTTCCACGTTCAAGAAGCCGGAGATCGTCGCCAAGCACAACGGCGTGGTGCACTACCAGGAACTGCGCACGGTGCAGGCGCGCGATGGCAGCTACGTGGTGCTCAACAAGAACGGCGCGGTCACGGTCACCGACGAGGAGGGCCGCGAGCTCGAGCACTACACCGCGGTGATTGGCGCGGTGGTCGCGGTCGTCGACGGCGGCACGATCAAGAAGGGCCAGAGCTTCGTCAAGTGGGATCCCCACAACGTCCCGATCCTCGCCGAGCAGGCCGGGCGGATCGAGTACCGCGACTTCATCGAGGGCGTCACGTTCCGCCGCGAGGTGGACGAGCACACCCAGATGCAGTCCACCGTGGTCATGGAGCACAAGGAAGACCTGCAGCCGCAGCTCGTCCTCGTGGATCCGACCTCGGGCAAGCCGCTGAGCTTTTACTCCATTCCCGCCGACGCCCACGTCACGGTCCCGGAAGGCACCGCGGTGGCGGCCGGCGAGATGCTGGCCAAGACCCCGCGCAAGATCGCCAAGACCAAGGACATCACCGGTGGTCTGCCGCGCGTGGCCGAGCTGTTCGAGGCCCGCCGGCCCAAGGACGCCGCCGAGATCGCCAAGATCGATGGCGTGGTCGAGATGGCCGGCACCGCCCGCGGCAAGCGCAAGCTGCTGGTCCGCGACCCGGCCCGCGGCGATGCCGAGGAACACCTGATCCCCATGGGCAAGCACGTCATCGTGTATCAGGGCGACCACGTCAAGCGCGGCCAGCAGTTGACCGAAGGCCCGGTGGTGCCCCAGGAAGTCCTCGACGTGTGCGGTCCGCAGGAGCTCCAGGAGTACCTGGTGAACGAGGTGCAGGAGGTGTACCGCCTGCAGGGCGTCGATATCAACGACAAGCACATCGAAATCATCGTGCGCCAGATGCTGCGCAAGGTGCGCATCACCGAGCCGGGCGACACGGACTTCCTGTGGGGCGAGCAGGTCGAGCGCTACCGCCACCACGAGGAAAACCAGAAGGCCATCGCCGAGGGCAAGCGGCCGGCGGAGGTCGCGCCGGTGCTCCTGGGCATCACCAAGGCCTCGCTGGAGACCGAGAGCTTTATTTCCGCGGCCTCGTTCCAGGACACCACCCGGGTGCTGACCGATGCCGCGACGCTGGGCCGCGTGGATTACCTGCGCGGGTTCAAGGAAAACGTGATCATGGGCCATCCCATCCCGGCGGGCACGGGCTTCAAGAAGTATCGCAACATCGACCTGGTGAAGCATGGCGAACCGATCTCCACCGAGGAATTGCACGGCGAGATCCTGGACAGCCGCCTGGCCGAAATGGAGAAGACGCCGCCGGCTCTGTGAGCCGCGGCGGCAACAAGAACCGTACATTGAGCAGGAAGGAAAGATGCCAACGATCAATCAGTTAATTCGGAACGGGCGCAAGGGCAGCATCTACAAAAGCAAGTCGCGGGCCCTGCAGTCCTGCCCGCAGCGCCGCGGGGTCTGCCTGCTGGTGCGCACGGCCACCCCCAAGAAGCCCAACTCGGCGCTGCGCAAGATCGCCCGCGTGCGGCTGACCAACGGCGAGGAAATCACCGCGTACATCCCGGGCGAGGGCCACAACCTGCAGGAGCACAGCATGGTGCTGGTGCGGGGCGGCCGCGTCAAGGATCTGCCGGGCGTGCGCTACCACATTGTTCGCGGAACCCTCGACTCCGTGGGCGTGGAAAAGCGCCGCCGGAGTCGTTCCAAGTATGGCGCCAAGCGGCCCAAAGCTTCATAATTCAAGGTGGTGAATCATGGCACGAAGACGTCGGGCAGTTAAACGGCAAGTCACCCCGGATGCGCGGTTCCAGAGCGCGATGGTCGCGAGCCTGATCGCCGTGATCCTGCGCTGCGGCAAGCGTTCCGTGGCCGAGCAGATCGTGTACGGCGCGCTGAACCAGATCAAGGAGCAGACCGGCGAGGAACCGCTCAAGTTCCTGGAGACCGCGCTGGATAACGTGAAACCGCGCCTGGAAGTCAAGTCCCGGCGCGTCGGCGGCGCCACCTACCAGGTGCCGCTGGAGGTCAGCTCCGAGCGCCAGTTGGCCCTGGCCCTGCGCTGGGTGGTCATGTTCGCCCGCGCCAAGAAAGGCCTGGGCATGCAGCGCGCCCTGGCCCTGGAAGTCATGGACGCCTTCAAGAACCAGGGCGGCGCGGTCAAGAAACGCGAAGATATGCACAAGATGGCTCAGGCCAACAAGGCCTTTGCCCACTACCGTTGGTGAGGAACGGAACCCCGCCCTGATGACGGTCATGGAACCATCCCCTAAAAAAGCCGGCGCGCCTGCGGGCGCCCAGCACGCAGCCGCCGAACGCCGGCGGCCGCTGGCGCGCATCCGCAATATCGGCATTGTCGCCCATATTGACGCCGGCAAGACCACCGTGACCGAGCGCATGCTGTACTACACGGGCCGCGTCTACAAGATGGGGGAGGTCCACGAGGGCACCGCGACCATGGACTGGATGATCCAGGAACAGGAACGCGGGATCACCATCACCAGCGCGGCGACGACCTGCTTCTGGCAGGATCACCAGATCAATATCATCGATACCCCCGGGCACGTGGACTTCACCGTCGAGGTGGAGCGGTCGCTGCGCGTGCTCGACGGCGCCGTGGGCGTGTTCTGTGGCGTGGCCGGCGTGCAGCCGCAGTCGGAAACCGTCTGGCGCCAGGCGGACCGCTACCACGTGCCGCGGATTGCTTTCGTGAACAAGCTCGACCGCAAGGGCGCCGATTTCCTGGCCGTGGTTCAGCAACTGCGCCAGAAGCTGGGGGTGCCCGCGGCCGTGGTCCAGCTGCCCATGGGGCGCGAGGAGGAGTTCGTCGGGATCGTGGACCTGGTGGAGATGCAAGCCTGGCGGTTCGACGACGAGACGCTGGGGTCCACGATGATTCCCGCCGAGATTCCCGCCGGCCTGCGCGCGGCGGCCGAGCAGGAGCGCGCCCGGCTGATCGAGTTCCTGGCGGACGTGGACGAGGAGATCCTGGCCGCCTACATGGAAAACGTGGATGTGCCGCCGGAGCCCCTGCGCGCCGGCCTGCGGCGCCAGACGATCCGCGGCCGGGCGGTGCCCGTCCTGTGCGGTTCGGCGCTGCGCAACAAGGGCATCCAGCCGTTGCTGGACGCGGTGGTGAGCTACCTCCCGGCGCCCCTGGACGTGCCCGCGGTGTGCGGCCAGCACCCCAAGACCGCGGAGCCCGTGACCCGCGCGGCCAGCGACCAGGACCCGGTGTGCGCCTTGGCGTTCAAGCTGGCCAACGATCCCTACGTGGGCAAGCTGGTGTACGTCCGCGTGTACTCCGGCGTGCTGCGCAAGGGCCAGAACATTTTCAACCCGCGCACCAAGAAGCGCGAGCGCCTGGCGCGCCTGCTGCTGCTCCACGCCAACCAGCGCGAGGAGGTCGAGACCCTGTACGCCGGCGAGATCGGCGGCATCACCGGCCTCAAGCAGGTGACCACCGGCGACTCGCTGTGCGCCGAGCACCACCCGATCCTGCTGGAGCGGATCGCCTTCCCCGAGCCGGTCATGGCCATGGCCGTGGAGCCCCGGACCCAGGCTGACCGCGACGCCATGCACGCGGCTTTGCAGGCCCTGGCGGATGAGGATCCCACGTTCAAGATCGCGACGGATCCCGAGACCGGCCAGACCCTGATCCGCGGCATGGGCGAGCTGCACCTGGACATCAAGAAGGATCGCATGCTGCGCGAGTTCAAGGTCCAGGCCGTGGCCGGCCGGCCGATGGTGGCGTACCGTGAATCGATCACCGCCTCGGCGCATGCGCACCACACTTTTGATCGCGAGATCGGCGGGCACAAGCAGTTTGCCAGCGTCGAGCTCAGCGTTGCGCCGCGCGCGCGCGGGCAGGGCCACGAGTTGGACATGGCGGTGAGCAAGGACCGCATTCCGGAGGAGTTCCAGGCGGCGATCGTGCAGGGCCTGGAGGACACCCTGGCCACGGGGGTGCTGGGCAACTACGCCATGGTGGACGTCCAGGTCCGGGTGACCGGCGGCGCGTGCGACGCGGTGGATTCCACCGAGGTCGCGTTTCGCACCGCGGCGGCGCTGGCGCTGCGCGAGGCGCTGCGGGCGGCGGGCCCGGTGCTGCTGGAGCCGATCATGGTCCTGGAGGTGATCACCCCCGAGGAGTACATGGGGGACGTGCTCGGCGACATCAGCGGCCGCCGGGGACGGATCCGGGCCATGGAAGCGCGCGGCGGGACCCAGGTGATTGCCGCCGAGGTGCCGCTGGCGGAGTTGTTCGGTTACGCGACCGGCTTGCGCTCGCTCACCAAGGGGCGGGCCACGCACACGATGGAGCCGCGCGCGTTTGAAATCGTGCCCGACGAAGTCCGGGCAGCCATTTTAACATAACGAGGATAGCTATGAATGGTCAGAGAATACGCATCAGGTTGAAAGCTTACGATCACCGCGTGCTGGATCAGTCGTCGAGCGAGATCGTCAACACCGCCAAGCGCACCGGCGCCCGGGTGGCCGGGCCGGTGCCGTTGCCGACCCGCACCGAGCGCTACACGGTCAACCGCAGCCCGCACGCGGACAAGAAGTCCATGGAACAATTCGAGATCCGGACCCACAAGCGGCTGCTGGATATCATCGAGCCCACGGCCAAAACCGTGGACGAGCTGAAGAAGCTGAATCTGCCGGCTGGCGTGGACATCACCATTAAAATCTGAGAGCAAACATGAACGCGCTGATCGGAAAAAAACTGGGCATGACACAGATATTTGATGAACAGGGCCACCAGGTGCCGGTCACGGCGGTCTTGGTGGGCCCCTGCACGGTGACGCAACGCCGGACCGCGGCCAAGGACGGCTACGAGGCCATCCAGCTCGGGTTCGGCGCGGCGCGTGCGGAGCGCCTCGACAAGCCGCGCGCCGGCCACTTCAAGAAGGCCGGCGTGGCGCCCCAGCGCTTCCTGCGCGAGGTGCTGGCCGAGGGCGGTGACGCGGCGCTCAAGGTGGGCGACACCGTGACCGCCGCCGACGTGTTCACCGGCGTCTCGCACGTGGATGTCATCGGCATCACCAAGGGGCGCGGGTTCCAGGGCGTCATCCGCCGGCACGGCATGACCGGCGGCCGCAAGACCCACGGCTCGGGCACGCACCGCGAGGTGGGCTCGGTCGGCATGCGCGAATTGCCCGGCCGGATTATGAAGAACAAGCGGATGCCGGGCCACATGGGTCACGTGCGGGTGACGGCCCCGAATCTGCGGGTGGTCGGGATCCGCGCCACGGACCACGTGCTCCTGCTGAAGGGCTCCGTTCCCGGACCGACCGGCGGCTTGATATTGGTCAGAAAATCCATAAAGAAGGCGGATGTGAAGTCATGACGAAACTACCCCTGCACAATGGGAAAGGCGAGCCGACCGGGGAGGTGGACTTCCCGGACGCTCTGCTGACGCGCACGGTGGGCCAGCAGGCGGTTCACGATGCGGTGGTCACCTATCGCTACAACCAGCGGCGCTGGTCAGCGCACACGCTGGGCAAGGGCCAGGTCGCCGGCAGCAACAAGAAGCCCTGGCGCCAGAAGGGCCTCGGCCGGGCGCGCGCGGGCTACCGGCAGTCGCCGGTGTGGCGCGGCGGCGCGGTGGCCCTGGGGCCCCAGCCGCTGATCCGGCGGCGCGAGATGCCGAAGCGCCTCGCCCAACTGGCGCTGCGCCGCGCCTGGAGCGAGCAGGTGGCGGCCGGCGCCATCCGGGTGGTCGATGAGCTGGTGCTGGCCGCGCCCAAGACCCGGGAGATGGTGGCCCTGCTCAAGAGCTTCAAGGCCCAGCGCGGCGCGCTGGTGGTGCTGGACAAGCCGGACGCGGCGGTCCTGCGCGCGGCGCGCAACATCGGCAACCTGATCATCACCACGGCGCCGTTGATGAACGTCTACGAGCTGCTGCGCCATCCCACGGTGATCGTGACTCGCGCCGCGCTCGCCGGGCTGGAGCAGCGCCTGCAGAAGTCCGGGAGGAACGCATGAAGGATCCATACGCCATCGTGTTGCGAATGCGGATCACGGAGAAGGGCACCCGCCTCAAGGAGAAGGAAAACAAGTTCCTCTTCGAGGTGGCGCGGGATGCCAACAAGCCCGAGATCAAGCAGGCCGTGGAGAAGCTGTTCAACGTGCACGTGCTCAAGGTCAACCGCCTGAACCGCCGCGGCAAGAAGAAACGCGAACGCACCCGCCAGTTTGGCTTCACCGCGGCCACGAGCCGCGCCATTGTGACGCTGAAGGCGGGCGAAACCATCGACATCGCATAGGACGGCCCCATGGGACTCAAAAAATATAAACCAGTCACACCGAGCCGGCGGTTCACCATCCTGCCGGACTTCGCGGAAGTTACCAAGGACAAGCCCGAGCGCGGGCTGATCAAGGCCACCAAGCGGACGAGCGGCCGCAATGTCTACGGCCGGATCACGGTGCGCCACCGCGGCGGCGGGCACAAGCGCCACCTGCGGATCGTGGATTTCCGCCGCGAGAAGCACGGCATCCCCGCCAAGGTGGCGGCGATCGAGTACGATCCCAACCGCTCGGCGCGCCTGGCCCTGCTGCATTACGCCGACGGCGAGAAGCGCTACATCGTGGCCCCGCTGGGCCTGCAGGTGGGCGCGAAAGTCATGTCCGGCCCGGCCGCCGAGCCCGCCGTGGGCAACGCCCTGCCGCTGGCCAAGATTCCCCTGGGCATGCCGCTGCACTGCATCGAACTGCGTCCCGGCAAGGGTGCCCAGTTGGTGCGCACCGCCGGCGGCACGGCCCAGCTGATGTCGCGCGAGGGCGAGTACGCCCACGTGCGCATGCCGTCCGGCGAGGTCCGCCTGCTCAACCAGCGCTGCCAGGCCACCATCGGCCAGGTGGGCAACCTTGAGTACGAGGCGATCTCCAGCGGCAAGGCCGGCCGCAAGCGCTGGCTGGGCTGGCGCCCGACCGTGCGTGGCGTGGTCATGAACCCGATCGATCACCCGATGGGCGGCGGCGAGGGCCGGCACTCCGGCGGCGGTCACCCGGTGTCGCCGTGGGGCCAGTTGGCCAAGGGCAAGAAGACCCGGCCGAAACGCAACCGCTCGGATCGTTTCATCATTCAACGGAGAAAGAAATAACCTATGGGGCGTTCAATCAAAAAGGGTCCCTACGTGGACCCCAAGCTGCTGGCCAAGATCGAGAAGCTGAACCGCACCGGCGAAAAGAAGCCGATCAAGACGTGGTCGCGGCGCTCGATGATCGTGCCGGAATTCGTCGGCCACAACCTGGCGATTCACAATGGCAAGAGTTTCATCTCGGTGTTTGTAACCGAGAACATGGTCGGGCACCGCCTCGGCGAGTTCTCGGCGACGCGCACGTTCCGCCGCCACGGCGCGGCCACGGACAAGACGATCGCGCTGAAATAAGGCCGGGGCTAAAATAAAATGTGATTCCGCTTGATCGGGGCGCGAAACAAGGTAGGATGCCCGGCTTGTCGTGTGCATGGGCGCTGCGGTTGAACCCTCAGGTTATGCGGTAATAGCGAGAAAGCAATGGAAGTAACATCGGTAACAAAATATGTACGCCTGGCGCCGCTGAAGGCGCAGGACCTGGCCCGGGCCATCACTGGCCGGCCGGTGCCGGAGGCGCTGGGCATGGTCCAGGCGAGCCGGCGCAAGGCGGCGTTCCAAATCGCCAAGACGCTCAAGTCCGCGATCGCCAACGCCGAAAACAACAGCAAGCTGGATGCGGAAACTTTGTATGTCAAGACCGCGGCCATCGAAGAGGGGCCGCGCATGAAACGCTGGTGGCCGCGCTCGCGCGGCATGGCGCGCCCGGTTCAGCGGCGGACGTGTCATATTCGCATCACGCTCGCGGAACGGCCGGCGCGCCCGGCCAAGAGCACGTAGTGTCAGAAAGGAGCTTCGCTTGGGGCAGAAGGTAAATCCGATTGGGATGCGGGTGACGGTCAATAAAGATTGGCGGTCGCGCTGGTATGCCAACAAAAAAGAGTATGGCAACCTGGTTTTGGAAGACGACAAGATCCGGGCAATTATCATGGAGCGTCTGAAGGACGCGGCCATCCCCGAGATCATCATCGAGCGGTATGCGAATCGCGCCCGGGTGACGATCTACACGGCCCGGCCGGGGATCGTGATCGGCAAGAAAGGTGCGGACAGCGACAAGCTGCGCACCGACTTGTCGGCGCTCACCGGCAAGGAAGTGTATATCGACATCAAGGAGGTCAAGAACCCTGACCTGTGCGCCGCGCTGGTGGCGGAGAACATCGCCGTGCAGCTTGAGCGCCGCGTGTCGTTCCGCCGCGCGATGAAGCGCGCGATCCAGATGGCGCTGCAGCTGGGGGCCAAGGGCGTGCGCATCCGCGCGGCCGGCCGCCTGGGCGGCGCGGAGCTGGCCCGCTGCGAGACGTACAAGGAAGGCACCGTGCCCCTGCAGACCCTCAAGGCCAACGTGGACTACGGGTTCCGCGAGGCGCACACGGTGGCGGGCAAGATTGGCATCAAGGTCTGGCTGTGCAAGCCGGACGAAGAGGCGGAGCCGAAGGAGAGACCCTATGCCCCTCATGCCTAAACGCGTGAAGTACCGCAAGCGCCAGCGCGGTTGCCGCAAGGGCAACGCGCAATCCGGCCAGACCGTGGCGTTCGGCCTTTACGGCCTGCAGTCGCTGGCCCGGACTTGGATCACCAACATCCAGATCGAGGCCTGCCGCGTGGTCATCAACCGCGCCATGAAGCGCAAGGGCAACCTGTGGATCCGCATTTTCCCCGACAAGCCGATCACCAAGAAACCGCTGGAGACGCGCATGGGCAAGGGCAAGGGCGCCGTCGAGGGCTGGGTTGCGGTGGTCCGGCCGGGCAACATGCTGTTTGAGGTGGACGGGGTGCCCGAGGCGGTGGCCAAGGACGCCCTGCAACTGGCGGCGGCCAAGCTGCCGATCGCCACGCGCTTCATCCAGCGCAATGTAATCCATTGAACGGAACAACGATGAAAGCCAAGGAATTGCGGGAATTGACGCCGGAGGAGCTGGACCAGAAGTTCAGCGAGACCCAGCGGGAACTATTTAACTTGCGCCTGCAGCAGGCCCATGGGCAGATTGAGAAGCCCTCGCGCCTGCGGGATGTGCGCCGCGACATCGCGCGCATCCAGACGATCATGTCCCAGCGGCGGATCCAGGCACAGCAAACGGCCCAGACAGAGGCGAGGTAACCCATGGCGGCAGAGGTCACAGAGGTCAAGCGCGGGATGCGCAAAACGAGGCAGGGCGTGGTCGTCAGCGACCGGATGAACAAGACCGTCGTGGTCAGCGTGATGACGCACGTGCGCCATGAGCTGTACGGCAAAACCATCCGCAAGGCGGCGAAATACTACGCGCACAACGAAGACAACCAGGCCCGGAGCGGCGACGTGGTACGCATTATGGAAACCCGCCCCATGAGCCGGCTGAAACGTTGGCGCGTTTGCGAAGTGGTCCGCAAGGCGGACCAGAAATAATCGAACCGGACGGCAGGTCATGATCCAGACACAAACCAGATTGAAAGTGGCGGACAACACCGGGGCGCGCACGGCCATGTGCATTCGCGTGCTCGGCCAGAACAAGAGCATCGCCCGGGTCGGGGAGCTCATCAAGGTTTCCATCAAGGAAGCCCAGCCGCACGGCATGGTCAAGAAGGGCGAGGTGCACTTGGCCGTGGTGGTCCGCACCCGCCAGCCGATCCGCCGCGCGGATGGCTCGCTGCTGCGCTTCGACAACAACGCGGCGGTGCTGGTGGACGAGCAGATGAACCCGCGCGGAACCCGGATTTTTGGGCCGATTGCGCGTGAGCTGCGCGAGCGGAATTTCATGAAAATCATCTCCCTGGCTCCCGAGGTAATCTGATGAAGTCACGTAAAAAATGGAAACGGGCGGTGGCCAAGCCGCACCTGAAAAAGGGCGATATCGTCATCGCCATCACCGGCGATGACGCCGGCAGCGATCGGACCGGCCGGGTGCTTCAGGTCATCCCGGGCGAGGGCCGCGCGCTGGTCGAGGGCTTTAACTTGGTCAAAAAGCACATGCGCAAGACCCAGGACAACCCCAAGGGCGGCATCGTCAGCAAAGAGGCGCCGATGCCCCTGTCGAATTTGAAACTGCACAAGGCAGAGAAGGGCGGCGCCTGAGCCGGCCAGGCACGGGCGCGACAGCAACACGGATGGATGGCAAGGGAAAGGGCGGCTAATGGCGGCGCGACTTAAAACGAAATACGAGAAGGAAATCATCCCCGAGCTGCGCAAGACGCAGGGGTACAAGAACCCCATGCAGGTGCCGCGGCTGACCAAGATCGTGGTCAACATGGGCTTCAAGAGCACGCTGGACCGCGACAGCATCGAGACCTTGGCCCAGGACCTGGGCCGGATTACCGGGCAGAAACCGCTGATCACCAAGTCCCGCAAGAGCATCGCCAACTTCAAGCTGCGCGAAGACATGCCGATCGGCGCCAAGGTGACCCTGCGGGGCGCGCGGATGTACGAGTTCCTGGACCGCCTCGTGAGCGCGGCCCTGCCGCGCATTCGCGACTTTCGCGGGGTGCCGCGCAACGCGTTCGATCAGCACGGCAACTACACCCTGGGGCTGACGGAGCAGGTGATTTTCCCGGAAATTGATCCGGACAAGGTAAAGTTAACCCAGGGCATGGACATCACCATGGTGACCACAGCCGGCAACCGGGTGGCGGCGCAGGAGCTGTTGCGCCTGCTCGGCCTGCCGTTCGCCAACGCCTGAACAAGGGGAGGAGCATCCTTTGGCTAAGATATCATTGATGGTTAAAGCGGAGCGCGGGTCCAAGTTTCCCGTGCGCAATTACTTTCGCTGTAAACGTTGCGGCCGGCCGCGTGCCTACATGCGGAAGTTCAAGCTGTGCCGCATTTGTTTCCGGGAGTTGGCGTCGGAGGGCAAGTTGCCCGGCGTCATCAAGGCCAGTTGGTAAGCCACGGCAGGTATAAACGGTCATGAATATATCGGATCCTATTGCGGACATGTTGACTCGCATCCGTAACGCGAGCGCGGCGGGTTTGCCTACGGTCAGCATGCCGCACTCGAACTTCAAGAACGAAATCGCGCGCATTCTCAAACGCGAAGGCTACCTGCGGGATTACACGACCGAGGGTGGCGGCGGCAAGCGGGAGTTGCGCTTGTACTTAAAGTACGCCGGGGAACGCCGGCCGGTCATCACCGGCCTGCGCCGGATCAGCAAGCCGGGCCTGCGCCGCTACGCCGGGTCGGGGGAGATCCCCCGCGTCCTGGGCGGCATGGGGGTGGCGGTGCTCAGCTCGTCCGCCGGGCTGCTCTCGGACGGGGAAGCCCGCCAGCGGCATCTCGGGGGCGAAGTGTTGTTTTACGTGTGGTAACCAAGCTCGCAGCAGGAACATTGCCATGTCAAGAATAGGTAATAAACCCATCCCCGTACCCAGCGGGGTCAAAGTGGAAGTGGCGGACCGGACCGTGAAGGTGACCGGCGCCAAGGGGACGTTGTCCGTCCAGCTGCCGGCCGGGTTGGCCGTGCAGGTCAAGGGCGGCGAATGCCTGGTCCAGCGGCCGGAGGGCGGCGGCGGCAGCGCGGCCAACCACGGCACGTACCGGAGCCTGGTCAACAACATGGTGTTGGGCGTGTCCCAAGGGTACCTGAAAACGCTGGAAATTTCCGGCGTGGGCTTCAAGGGCCAGGTGCAGGGGCGCAAGCTGGTGATGGCCCTGGGGTACTCCCACCCGATCGAGTTCGATGTCCCGGAAGGGATCGAAATCAAGATGTTGGACAACACGACGCTGACCGTGGCCGGACCGGACAAGCGGCTGGTCGGCGACGTGAGCGCCCGCATCCGCGGCTACTACCCGGCGGAGCCCTACAAGGGCAAGGGCGTGTGTTACAGGGGTGAGCGCATCCGCCGCAAAGCGGGAAAGACGGTGGCATAAGACTATGAAGATTCGCAACAAGAAGGATGCATTGCGCCGCCGGCACCTGCGCCTGCGGCAGCGGGTCCGCGGCACCGCGGAGCGGCCGCGCATGCTGGTGGCCATTACCAACCGGCATATCTCGATTCAAATCATCGACGATGATCTGAGCGCCACCCTGGCGGCGGCCACCACGGTGTCCAAAGCCGGGCATGCCAACGTCAAGGTGAACGAGCAGACCGCCGTTGGCATGGGCCAGCGCGCGGCGGAAGTGGCCGTGGCCAAGGGGATCAAAAAGGTGGTGTTGGATCGCGGGGGGCTGAAGTACGGCAAGCGCATCAAGGCGCTGGCCGATGCCGCACGCAAGGGCGGTCTCGAATTTTAGCCGGCTGAACCGGCAGATACTTGGGAGGAGCTGACAAGCGCATGGATAACAGGTCAATGGCAGGCGGCCGCATGGAAAACAGGTCAACGGGCGGCGGCGAAAACGAAATTGAAGAGCGGGTGGTGCACGTCAACCGCTGCGCCAAGGTGGTCAAGGGCGGGCGCCGGTTCAGCTTCAGCGCCTTGGTCGTGGTGGGCAACCGCCGCGGCCAGGTCGGGTACGGACTGGGCAAGGCCAACGAGGTGGCCGACGCCATCCGCAAGGGTACCGCCTTGGCCAAGCGCAATATGTTCTCCGTCAAAATGCGCGGCAAAACCATTCCGCACGAGGTGATCGGCAAGTTCTCGGGCGGGTACATCCTGCTCAAGCCCGCTTCGCCGGGCACGGGCGTGATTGCCGGCGGCGCCGCGCGGCCGATCCTCGATTTGGCCGGCGTGCGCGATGTGCTGGCCAAGTCCCTGGGCAGCAACAACCAGTTGAACGTGGCGCGCGCCACCGTGGATGCCCTGCAGCAGTTGCGCAACCGCGAGGAAGTGGAAGCGCTGCGCAAATCGTGACCGACCTCCCAGCAACGAGGAACACCATCATGCAGTTACATAATTTAAGCAACACGCCCGGGAAGACCCATAGCCGCAAGCGGATCGGTCGCGGCAATGCGTCCGGCCAGGGATCCACGGCCGGCCGTGGCCACAAGGGCCAGAAGGCCCGCTCCGGCTACAGCCGCAAGGCCCTCTTCGAAGGCGGCCAGATGCCCATCGTGCGCCGCATGCCCAAGCGCGGCTTCCACCACGCCCCCACCCACCGCTGGGTGCCGGTCAACGTGGCGGACTTGAACCGGTTTGAGAATGGCGCCGAGATCGATCTGGCCGCGCTGCGCGCCACGGGCCTGGCCAAAGGCCTCCTGGATGGCGTCAAGATCCTCGGCACCGGCGAACTGAAGCTCAAGCTGACCGTGCGTGCCCAGTCATTCAGCGCCGCCGCCAAGGCCAAGATCGAAGCCGCCGGCGGCCGCTGGGAAGTCGTCGCCTAAGGGAGAAAGGTTTCCGATGCTATCGGCGTTTGCCAACAGTTTTAAGATCCCCGAGTTGCGGCAGCGCATCTTGTTCACGTTCGGGATCGTGTTTTCCTGCCTGATCCTGGACCGCCTGCCGACCCCGGGCGTCAATGCCGCGGTCCTGCGGGAGCTGATCCGCGAAATCCAGAACACGGCCGGCGGCTCGTTCCTCGGCATGTTCGACCTGTTCAGCGGCGGCGCGTTGCAGTACGCCGCCGTGGGGGCGCTGGGCATCATGCCGTACATCAGCGCGTCCATCATCCTGCAGTTGCTGACCGCGGTGGTGCCCAGCCTGGAACGGCTGGCGCGCGAGGGCGACGTGGGCCGCCAGAAGATCACCCAGTATACCCGGTACCTGACCGTGGTGCTGTGCATTGTCCAGGGTTACGCCATGGCCGTCACCCTGGAGAACCCGCAGGCGCTGGGGATCAATGAGACCATCGTGACCTTTGGCGGCATCGGGTTCCGGATCATCACGGTGATCACCATGACCACGGGCACCATGCTGCTCATGTGGCTGGGCGAGCAGATCACCGCCCGGGGCATCGGCAACGGCATCTCGCTGATCATCACGATCAACATTATCAGCCGCCTGCCGGCGGCCGTGTCGGCGACGATCAACATGTTCAAGCCGGTGGACGGCGTGCGCCAGTACACCCTGTTCCACCTGGTCGGGATGCTGCTGATGATCTTCGTGGTGGTGGCCGGGGTGATTGCCGTGACCCAGGCCCAGCGCCGTATCCCGGTGCAGTACGCCAAGCGCGTGGTGGGCCGCAAGGTGTATGGCGGCCAGAGCACCTACATGCCGTTGCGCGTGAATTATTCCGGCGTCATGCCGATCATCTTCGCCCAGGCGATCCTGATGTTCCCGGCCAAGATCCTGGAAATGATCCCCATCGACTTTTTCAAGAACATCGGCCGCGCCCTGAGCTACGGCTCGGTGTGGTACATCACCCTCTACGGCATCCTGATTCTGTTCTTCTCGTACTTCTGGGTGGCCACCCAGTTCAACCCCGTGCAGATCGCCGATGATCTGAAGAAGCACGGCGGTTACGTGCCGGGCATCCGCCCGGGCCGGCCCACGGCCGAGTTCCTGGACCGGACCATGACCCGCATCACGCTGGCGGGCGCGATTTTCCTGACGGTGATCGCGGTCATCCCGATGATCATGGCCGACCAGTTCCGGACGCCATGGATCGTGGCCTCGTTCTTCGGCGGCACGAGCATGCTCATCGTCGTGGGCGTGATGCTCGACACGATGCGCCAGGTGGAGTCGCACCTGCTCATGCGCCACTACGATGGGTTCCTCAAGAAAGGCAAGCTGCGCGGCCGTCGTTGAGCCGCCCGGCGTACCCTATGAAAACCATCATCCTTCTCGGCGCGCCGGGCGCGGGCAAAGGCACCGTGGCGGATTTGATCGCCCAGCGCTCGGCGTACACCCATGTCTCCACCGGCGACATGTTGCGCGAGGCGGTCAAGGCCGGATCGCCGGTCGGGCTGCAGGCGCGCTCCTACATGGAGGCCGGCGAGCTGGTGCCGGACAACGTGATCATGGGCATTGTCCGCGAGCGCCTGGCCGGCGGCGCACCGGCGGCGCACTACATGTTTGACGGGTTCCCGCGCACGGACCAGCAGGCGCGCCTGCTGGACGAGACCCTGGCCGCGTGCCAGTCGCGCGTGGACAAGGTGTTCCTGCTGGAGGTGTCCCGCGAGCTGCTGATCGACCGCCTGGCCGGCCGCCGCATCTGCCGCGGCTGTGGCGCGGTGTATCACATCCACAACATGCCGCCGCAGAAGGCCGGCGTGTGCGACCAGTGCGGCGGCGGCGATATTTACCAGCGGCCGGACGATTCCGAGGACACGGTGCAGAACCGGCTGGAAGTGTTCAAGAAGCAGACCGCCAGCCTGATCGATTACTATGAGCGGCGCGGCGTGCTGGTGCGCGTCGACGCCTCGCGGGACAAGGTGGCGACGTGCGACACGATCGTCGGGCTGCTGCCGTGAAGGACGATGTGGCGGACGAGCGGGACGAAAAAGAGATGATTGATCTCGACGCGACCGTGGTCCGCATGATAAGTGTAACAGCTTTTGAGGCCGAGCTGGCCAACGGGCACCGCTTGGTGGCGCACGGCGCCCACGGGGCGCCGGCGTGGAATGGGCAACCCGGGAACCGGATCCGGGTGCGGATGTCCCCGTTCAACATGGGCCAGGGCCGGCTGGTGGGATAGGGAAGTGGTGAAAAAATGAAAGTGCGCAGTTCAGTCAAGAGAATTTGTGAGCGTTGCAAGGTGGTTCGTCGCAAGGGCGTCGTGCGCATTGTGTGCACCAACCCGCGGCACAAGCAGCGCCAGGGTTAAGCTAAGGAGACGATCGCATATGGCCCGCATTATTGGTGTAGATATCCCCGGCAAAAAGCGGCTGATGTTCGCGTTGCCGTACATTTATGGCATTGGCCCGGCGCTGGCGCGAGAAATCGTGGCCAAGGCGGGGTTGGATCCCATGAAAAAAGCCGACGATTTGACCGACGAGGAAATGACGCGCCTGGCCGCCATGCTGCAGGCCGACTACCGCATCGAGGGCGATCTGCGCCGCGAGGTGACGGCCAACATCCGCCGGCTGATTGCCATCGGCAGTTACCGCGGCAGCCGCCATCGCAAGAGCCTGCCGGTGCGCGGGCAGCGCACCAGCACCAACGCCCGGACCCGCAAGGGCCCGCGCAAGACCGTCGGTGCCGTCCGCGGCAAGGAAGCGCGTTCGGCCGTCAAGGGCTCGGGGGGTCCCCGCGCCCCGGGCGGCGGCGCCCCGGCCGCTGCACCGGCCGCTGCGCCGGCTGCGCCATCTAAATAAGGAAACGAGGAAGAACCATGGCGGAAGAAGCAAAAGAGAAGAAAGACGAACAACCTGAGGCCGGCGCCAAGGGCGCCGCCCCGGCTGCGCCGGGTGCCGCGGATGCGGCGCCGGTGGCGCGCCGCACGCGCACCAAGACCCGGCATGTGCCCGTGGGGATCGTCAATATCCGGGCCACCTTCAACAACACGATGGTCACCATCACGGACGTGCGCGGCGATGTCATTGCCTGGAGCGCCGCGGGCCGCTGCGGGTTCAAGGGGTCCCGCCGGAGCACGGCCTTTGCGGCCACCACGGTGGCCCAGGAGGCCGCCCGCCAGGCGGTCGCCATGGGCATGCACGAGGTCGAGGTGCGGGTCCAGGGCCCGGGCGCCGGGCGCGAGTCCGCCATCCGCGCGCTGCAGGCCGTGGGCCTCAATATCACCAGCATCAAGGATGTTACCCCCATCCCGCACAACGGCTGCCGGGCGCCCAAACGCCGGCGCGTATAAAGACCAGGGAGTCGCAAGTCATGGGCAGAGATATCGGAGCAGCTTGTAAGTTATGCCGCCGCGAGGGCATGAAGCTTTTCATCAAGGGCGAGCGGTGCTTCTCGGGCAAGTGCGCCGTGGAGCGCGGCCGCCCGGCGCCCGGCATGCACGGCAAACGCCGCAGTAAACTGTCGGATTACGGCCAGCAACTGCGCGAGAAGCAGCGCCTGCGCCGCAGCTTCGGCATGCGCGAGGGCCAGTTCCGCAACTTTTTCAAGCGCGCGGTACGGACCCGCGGCATCACCGGCGAGAAGCTCCTGCAGATGCTGGAGCTGCGTCTCGACAACATCACCTACCGCCTGGGGTTCGCCCCGTCGCGGCGCGCGGCGCGCCAGCTGGTGCTGCACGGGCACATCCAGGTGAACGGCCGCAAGGCCACCATCGGCTCCATGGTCCTCACGCAGGGGGACGTGGTGGAGCTGCGGGATCGCCACGACATGCGCAAGAATGCCGAGCTCAACCTCCAGAACGCCGAGGCCCGTGGCCTGGTGCCCTGGCTGTCGCTCAACAAGAATCTGTTCAAGGGGGAAATCCTGCAGATCCCCCGGCGCGAAGAAATCAACTCCCCCTTCAACGAGCAGTTGGTGGTGGAGTTGTACTCCAAGTAAGCAACCAACACCATACGAGCCGGGTAACTTCCGGTTCTGGGAGGAGGGTCGTTCATGCCCATACGTCTGGCGCGGTTCGAGATGCCCAAGCGCATCGAAAAAACGGGCGAAAGCGAGAATTACGCGCGGTACGTGGCCGAGCCGTTTGAGGCCGGGTACGGCCGCACCATCGGGAACTCCTTGCGGCGCGTGCTGCTGTCCTCGCTCGAAGGCGCGGGCATCGCGACGATCAAGATCGAGGGCGCCATGCACGAGTTCGGCTCGCTGCCGGGCGTCAACGAGGATGTCACCGATATCATTCTCAACCTGAAAAAGGTGCTGCTCAAGATGTACAGCCGCGAGCCGCGGCTGGTGCGCATCAAGGCCAAGGGCCCGGGTGAGGTGACCGCCGGCGACATCCAGACCGATGGCGTCATGGAGGTGCTCAACCCCGACCTGCACCTGGCCACCCTCGACGAGGACGGCAAGCTCGAGGTGGAGCTGGAGATCAAGATCGGCCGCGGCTACTGCCCGGCCGAGGGCAACAAGAAGGCCGAGCAGATCATCGGCCTGATCCCGATCGACTCCCTGTTTTCCCCGGTTCGCCGGGTGAAGTTCGAGGTGGAGAACACGCGCGTGGGCCAGCGCACCGACTACGACCGGCTGATCCTCGAGATCTGGACGGACGGCCGCGTGAGCCCGGACGAGGCGCTGACCATGTCGGCCGCCATCCTGCGCCACCACTTGGACGTCTTTGTCAGCTACGACAAGGACCTGATCGAGTTCGAGGAGAGCGAGAAGCAGATTGACGCCGCCCGCGAGGAGCTGCGGCGCAAGCTGAACATCAGCGTGAACGAAATCGAGTTGAGCGTGCGCGCGGCCAACTGTCTGAACAACGCAAACATCACGACCGTGGGCGAGTTGGCGCAGAAGACCGAGGCGGAAATGCTCAAGTACCGCAACTTCGGCAAGAAGTCGCTCAATGAAATCAAGGAGAAGCTGGCGGAACTCGGGTTGCAGCTCGGCACGTTATTTGATGCCGACCTGCTCAAGCCGCCCAGCACCAGCAACGTCCCCGTGGCCAAGAAATAACCCGGCCCAGGGAAGGGGAGAGCGCGAATGAGGCATCGCAAGAAAACCGTTAAGTTGGGCCGCACGTCGGAACACCGGCGCGCCCTGCTGGCCAGCCTGGTCTGCGGCCTGATCATCCAGAAGCGGATCCGCACCACCCTGGCCAAGGCCAAGGCGGCGCGCCCGGTCGCGGAGAAAATGGTCACCCTCGGCAAGGAGGGCACGCTGGCGGCACGCCGGCGGGCCCTGGCCAAGCTGCGCCAGAAGGCGCCGGTGACCGAGTTGTTCAGCGCGCTGGCGCCGTCTTTCCAGGGCCGTGCCGGCGGCTACACGCGCATTTTGCACGTGGAGCGCCGGACGGGCGATAACGCCCCCATGGCGCTGCTGGAGTGGGTGGATTACACGCCCAAGCCCAAGCCCGTGAAGAAGAAGAAAGACGACAAGCCGGCCGCCCCGGACGCGCCGCCGGCTGCCCCCCCGAAAGAGGGCTGAGCGCGGCGCAGGCCGCCGCGGCGAGGCAGGGCTCATGCTGAACTTCATTTTTGGAACTTTCTCGAACGATATCGGGATCGATCTCGGCACCGCGAACACGCTGGTGTACGTGCGGGATCGCGGCATCGTGTTGCGGGAGCCCTCGGTCGTTGCCATCCAGGCGGGGACCAGCAAGGTGCTGGCCGTGGGCGAGGAAGCCAAGCGCATGCTGGGCCGCACGCCGGGCAGTATCGTGGCGATTCGCCCGCTGAAGGCGGGCGTGATCGCGGATTTTGAAATTACCGAGGCCATGTTGCGGTATTTTATCCGCAAGGTGCATAACCGCCGCAAGATGGTGCGCCCACGGGTGATCGTAGCGGTCCCCAGTGGCATAACGGAGGTTGAAAAACGGGCCGTCAAGGATTCCGCGACCCATGCGGGCGCGCGGGAGGTATATTTGATTGAAGAGCCGATGGCTGCGGCCATCGGCGTGGGTTTGCCGGTCCAGGAACCGGCGGGCAACATGATCGTGGATATCGGCGGAGGCACCACCGAGGTGGCCCTCATCTCGCTGGCCGGCATCGTCTTCAGCCGCAGCGTGCGGGTGGGGGGCGACGAGCTGGACGAGGCGATTATCCAGTACATGAAGCGGGTATATAATTTGCTGATTGGTGAACGCACGGCCGAGGAGATCAAGATCACCCTCGGCTCCGCCTATCCCATGGGCGAGGAGACCACCATGGAGGTCAAGGGCCGCGACCTGGTCGTCGGCCTGCCCAAGACCATGACCGTGACCTCCGAGGAGATCCGCGAGTCGCTCAAGGAGCCGATCTCCCAGATCGTGGAGTCCGTGCGGGTCACCCTGGAGCATTGTCCCCCGGAATTGTCCGCCGACCTGGTGGACCGGGGCCTGGTCCTGGCCGGCGGCGGCAGCCTCTTGCGAGGCATCGACCGCCTGCTGGCCGAGCAGACCGGCCTGCCGGTGCACGTGGCGGATGATCCCCTCAGCGCCGTGGCCGAGGGCACCGGCGTGGTGCTCCACGAGCTGAATTACCTGCGCAAGATGGCGACCTGATCGGCGCCTGCCCCGGCTTCAATCCAATCCCCCCGCGTACCCGGCCCGGAATCCCAAGGGCGCTGTTGGCCGACCGCTGGCGCGCGCGAGCGCGCCGCAGGGAATAAAGATGTTCAGAGAACGCGGGTTGATACCTTGGCTCCTGCTGGGCCTGGTCCTGGTGGTGGTGTTGAACCTCCCCGGCCCAGCCACCCGGCGCGTCAAGGCCCTGGTCCGCGAAGGGTTTGCCCCGCTCCAGAAAGCCCTGGCCGTGTTCGGCGCCCGGTCCCGCGAAGCCGGCACCGCGATCCGCGGCGTGAGCACGGCGGTCAAGGAAAACCGCGAGATGGCCGCCGAGCTGGTCCGCCTGCGGTTTCGCCTCGGCGAACTGCAAGCCCTCGAGGATGAAAACGTCGAGCTGCGGTCGCAGCTCCAGTTCGCCCGCCGCGCGGAGCGCCGCCTGGTGCCCTGCGAGGTGATCAGCCGCGACCTGAGCGGGTGGTGGCAGGTCCTGCGCCTCGGCAGCGGGCGCGCCGACGGCATCATGGACGATTGCGCGGTGGTGTCCTCCGAGGGGCTGATCGGCAAGACCGTGGATGTGTCCCGCCTGGCCGCGGACGTGCTGCTGATCTCCGATCCCGGCTGCAAGGTGGCGGCGCGCGTGGCGCGCAGCGGCGCTTTTGGCATCGTGGTGGGGCAGGGGGTCTCGTTCCGCGGCCGGCCGGTGTGCCGCATGGACTTCATCAACAAGGATGTCCCGATCCGCGTCGGCGACGAGGTGGTCACCTCGGGGCTCGGCGGCGTGTTCCCGCGCGGGCTGCTGGTGGGGTACGTCGAGCGCGTGTACCAGGACGATTCCGGGCTGTTCCAGCACGCGGACATCCTGCCCAAGGCGGACCTCGGGCGGCTCACGTACGTGTTTGTCATCCCCCGCGAGGCGCTGCGGGAGTCCGGCTCATGAAAGTCGTGGCCCTGGTGTGTTGGCTGCTGGGGGGCGCCCTGCTCCAGGCGCTGCTGCCGGCCTGGGGGTTGCTGGGGCAGGCGTGCTGGCCGGTGCTGCCGGCGGTGGTGCTCTACTACAGCCTGCGGCACACGCGCGCCCTGGCCCTGGCCGCGGCGCTGCTCGCCGGGTTCCTGCAGGATGCCCTGTCCTTCATCCCGCTGGGCTATTCCTCCGCGCTGCTGGTGGGCATGGTCTGGCTGGTGGGGCGGTTCCGCGACGAAATCTTCATCGGCGATCCGCTCACCCATGCCGTGCTCGGGGCCGTGTTCGCAGCCGCGATGACCCTGGCGCTCTACCTCATGCTGCGGCAGACCGGCGCGCTGACGCCGGCCCCAGGCTGGCTGGTGCGCAAGCTGGCCGGCTCGCTGGTGACCGGCGCGCTGACCATGCCCGCGGTGTTTCGCCTGCTGGACCGCATGGAGGTCCCGCTGGGCCTGGCGCCGGCCCTGGGAGGCGGCTATGAGTAGCCGTCCGCCGATCATGGAACGGGAGCGCTGGCGGGTGCTGGCGGCGCTGGTCGGCATGTTGGCCGCGATGGGGTTCCTGGCGTGGCGGCTCTGGGGCTTCCAGGTGGACCAGGGCCGGGTCTACGAGGAAAACCAGTACCGCCAAAGCGTCCGCCGCGTGCGCCTGCCCGGCATCCGGGGCCGGATCTTTGACCGCCATGGGACGTGCCTGGCCGACAACGAGCCGAACTATGGCCTGGCCATCTACCTGGAAGAGCTCCACCAGCCCGGCCCGCAATCCCGGACCGTGGCGCGCATTGAAAATCTGGTTTCGGACCTGTCCCGCAAGCTCGGCGTGCCGCCGGCCCTCACCGCCGACGACATCCGCAACCACCTCAAAAAACGCACCCCCCTGCCGCTGGTGGCGTGGCGCAACCTGGATGCCACGGCCCTGGCGCGCTGGGCCGAGCTGGTGGCCCAGGAACCGGGGGTCGATATCTACTGGGATACGGTGCGCATCTATCCCCAGTCCAATACCGCGGCCCACCTGCTCGGCTACGTGGGCCGGACCAGCTTCGATCCGGGCGCCGACGACGAGACATTCCATTATTACCTGCCGGAGATGGAGGGCAAGGCCGGCCTGGAGAAAAAGCTGGATCCCTTGCTGCGCGGCGCGCACGGCGGCCGCCTGGTCCGCGTGGACGTGGCCGGGTTCCGGCGCCAGGACATGGGGGAGCGCGCGCCGCAGATGGGCCAGGACGTGGCGCTGGCGCTGGACGTCCGGATCCAGCGGCTGGCCGAGCAGGTCCTGGCCGGCTGGCGGGGCGCGGTGGTGGTCATGGACCCCAGCACGGGCGACGTGCTCGCCATGGCCAGCGCCCCGGGGTATGACCCGAACCGCTTCGTGCCGGCGATCTCCCTGCCCCAGTGGCGGGAGCTGCTGCAGGACCCGGGCAAGCCGCTCATGAATCGCGCGGCCGCCGGCCTCTATGCCCCGGGGAGCATCTTCAAGCCGGTGGTGGCCATGGCCGCCCTGGAAGGCCATTACGCCACGCCGCACACGCAGCACCACTGCCCGGGGTTCTTCAGCCTCGGCAACGCCACGTTCCGGTGCTGGTACCATCCCGGCCATGGCCTGCTGGATATGCGGCAGTCCCTCCAGAACTCCTGTAATGTTTACTATTTCAAGCTGGCCCTGGGCATGGGCTACGAGCCCGTGTACCACATGGCCGCCGCCCTGGGGCTGGGCCAGAAAACCGGGGCCGAGGTGGATTACGAGGCCGCCGGCCTGCTGCCCGACAACTACTGGAAACAGCAGGTCCTCCATGACAGCTGGCGCGACGGCGACACCTGCAACGCGGCCATCGGGCAGGGGCCGGTCATGGTCACCCCCTTGCAGATGGCGGTCGTGGCCGCGGCGCTGGCCAACGGCGGGCATGTGCTCCGGCCGCGGGTCGTGCTCGGCGCGCGCCGCCCCGGCGCGGAGCGCTACACCCCCAACCCGCCCCAGGTGGTCAACGAGATGAACTGGTCGGCCGCCGCCCTGCAGACGGTGCGCGGCGGCATGCAGGATGTGGTCATGGCGCCGGCGGGCACCGGCAACAAGGCGCGGGTGCCCGGCGTGACCATGGCCGGCAAAACCGGCACCGCCGAGTACGGGCGCAAGGAGGAGGGGCGGAAGTTCGGCTGGATGATCGCGTTCGCCCCATTTGTCCGGCCGCGCTACGCCGTGGCCATGGTGTTCGAGGACGCGCTGAGCGGCGGCGCCACCGCCGCGCCGCTGATGCGGGAGCTGATGACCGGGCTGTTTGCGCTGGGCCAGCCGGCCGGGGAGGGGCACGGATGACCTGGTGGTCCCGGAACCGTCCCTGGTTCGAGCGCCTGGACTGGTCGCTGGTGCTGGTGATCGGCCTGCTGATGACCGTGGGCATCGCGTTCATCCGCAGCGCCAGCTACAGCCACGCCCTGCCCGCCACCGCCGGCCTGTACGAGAAGCAGGTGGTCTGGGTGGTGATCGGCCTGCTGGTGTTCGCGGCGGTCATGCTGATCGATTACCACGCCTGGGGCCGGTATGCCGGCGCGCTGTACGGGCTGGGCCTGGTCCTGCTGGTGCTGGTGCTGGTGGTCGGGCGCAAGGCGTACGGCGCCAGCCGCTGGCTGTCGCTGTTCGGCCTGCAGATCCAGCCGTCGGAGTTCGCCAAGCTGGCCACCATCCTCATGGTGGCCCGTTTCCTGGCGCGGCCCGGCCGCGACCTGGCCGCCGGCGGGACGCTCGTGGCGGTGCTGGCGCTGCTGGGCGTGCCGTTCCTGCTGATCCTCAAGGAGCCAGACCTGGGCACGGCGCTGGTTTTTGCGCCCGTGGGCGTGGTGATGCTGTTTGTGGCCGGCCTCCCCTGGCGGCGCCTGGCGCTGCTGGGCCTGCTGGCCCTGCTGCTCCTGCCGGTCGGCTGGTTTTTTCTGAGCCCGTACCAGCACGAGCGGATCCTGGTGTTCCTGCAGCCGGACCGGGACCCGTTCGGCGCCGGCTGGAACAAGATGCAGTCGATCATCGCCGTGGGCTCCGGCGGGTTCTGGGGCAAGGGTTACATGCAGGGCACGCAGAACATCCTCGGCTACCTGCCGCGGACCGTGGCGCCGACCGACTTCATCTACGCCGTGCTGGCCGAGGAGATGGGGTTCGCCGGCGCCGGCGCGGTGGTGCTGCTGTTCATGTTCCTGCTGGTGGCCTGCGCCCGCGCCGCGTTCCACGGCCTGGACAAGTTCGGCCGCCTGCTGGCCAGCGGCATCATGGCCCTGTTCTTTTACCATGTGTTCGTGAACCTGGCCATGACCATCGGCCTGATGCCGGTGACCGGACTGCCGTTGCCGTTGCTCAGTTATGGAGGATCGTTCATGCTCAGCACCATGATGGCGCTGGGCCTGGTGCAAAGTGTGTATGTGCGCCGTTATTATAACCCGGAGTGAGGAGTGATCATGAAGGTAGGAGGTTTTTTTTCCATGTTGCTGCGTAAGATTCACAAGGAAATCATCATCAATGTCGAGAGCCTGCAAACGCGGGTGGCCACGCTGGAGGAGGGCAAGCTGGATTCGCTGGCCATCGAGCGCACGACCGATACGCGCCTGGTCGGCAGCATCTTCAAGGGCAAGATCCAGAACCTGGAGGATGGGCTGCAGGCCGCGTTCGTGGACATCGGCACGGGCAAGAACGCCTTCATCCATTACTGGGACATGATCCCCGAGGACACGGCCCGCCTGGAGGCCGAGGAGGGCGTCAAGACCCGCGGCCCGCCGCGCAACAAGCGCTACGCGCCCGGCGAGATGATCAAGAAGTTCCCGATCGGCTCCGAGATCGTCATCCAGATCACCAAGGACGCCATCAGCACCAAGGGGCCGCGCGCCACGGCCAGCATCAGCATTCCCGGCCGCTACCTGGTCATGATGCCCGGCAGCCGGCTCAAGGGCGTGTCGCGCAAGATCGAGGAGAAGAAGGAGCGCGAACGCCTGAAAAAGGTGCTCGCCCGCCTGCCGGTGCCCGAAAACAACGGCCTGATCGTGCGCACCGCCGGATCCGGCGCCCGCAAGACCGCCTTCGTGCGCGACATGCGCGGCCTGATCGATATCTGGAGCGAGGTGGAGCGCCGCATGCGCGAGGTGCCCGCCCCCTGCTTCCTCTACCAGGAGCCCGGCCTGGTCGAGCGCGTGATCCGCGACTCGGTCACCGAGGATATCGATCGCATCGTGGTCGACAACCGCGAGCAGTTCGAGAAGATCAAGGCCCTCGCCGCGCGCATCTCCCGGCGCGTCAAGGGCCGCCTCAAGCTCTACGACGGCGCCATGCCGATCTTCGAGCACTTCGAGGTCGAAAAGCAGCTCGAAAACGCGTTCCGCCGCAAGATCTGGCTGAAGTCCGGCGGCTACCTGGTGTTCGACGAGGCCGAGGCCCTCGTGGCCATCGACGTCAACACCGGCCGCCACAAGGGCGGCAACAACCAGGAAGACGTCATCTACGAGGTCAACATGGAGGCGGCCGAGGAAATCGCCCGCCAGCTGCGCCTGCGCAATATTGGCGGCCTGGTGATCATCGACTTTATTGACATGCGCCAGCGCAAGCACCAGAGCGCCGTGTACCGCAAGCTGCGCGACGTGCTGCGCACGGATCGCGCCCGGACCAACGTGCTGCCGGTCTCCCCGCTGGGCATCGTGGAGATGACCCGCCAGCGGGTCGAGGAAAGCATCCACGCCGCCACCTACGTGGACTGCCCCTACTGCGACGGCCACGGCAAGGTGCTCTCCGCCCTCAGCATGAGCGTGGAAATCCAGCGCCACATGGCCGAGATCCTGCGCCGCAACCAGGACGCCAACGCCCACATGACGCTGCGGATCACCATCCATCCCAGCGTCCTCGACCGCCTGCGCAACGCGGACGAGGAGCTGCTGATCGAGATGGAGAAAAAGCACCAGGCGCACCTCACCTTTGCCGCCGATGCCAACATGCACATCGAGGATTTCACCATCGCCGATGCCGACAGCGGCAAGGTGCATTACCGGCATAGCGAAACCTGACCCCCGGATGACGGAGCGCCAGCCATGATCCCCGTGGACTTGCACTGCCACTCGCTCTTCAGCCTGTGTGGCATCCATACGCACCTGGAGCTGCTGGGCCACGCGCGCGCGCTGGGCCTGCAGGGCCTCGCCATCACCGACCATGGCCCGGCCCTCGGCGGCCGGATCACCAGCCCGTTTTTCGACCGGCTGCATGATCCGGTCCCCGGCATCCGCCTCCTGAAGGGCATGGAGAGCAACGTGGTGGATCCCGCCGGCCGGCTGGACCTGCCCCCCAGGTTCTTGCGCTACCTGGACGTCCTGCTGCTGGGCCTGCACGATAACGTGGAGCAGGGCCGCGGCCCGGACTATTATACCCGCCTGCTGGTGGCGGCCATGGACGCCAACCCCGGCCTCGATATCATCACCCACCCGACGGACCTGGCGTTCCCCGTGCGTTACCCGGACCTGGCCGCGGCCGCGCAGGCGCGGGGCGTGGCCTTGGAAATCAACAACTCCAAGGCCATGCTGAAGCGCGTCCCACTGGAGGAAATGCAGGCCCTCATCAGCGCGTGCAAGGCCGCCGGCTGCCGGGTGGCGGTCAACAGCGACGCTCACTGCCTCGCGGAAATCGGTTGCGACGAGGCCGTGCGGCCGCTCCTGGCGGCCGCGAATTTCCCATTGGAGTTGTGGATTAACCGTACCGCCGCCGCGGCGTTTGCCTTCATCGAGGAGCGCCGGCCGGCCAAGCTGGGCCCTGGGTCGTGACCCGGGCCGGGAGGACGTATGGACTTTGTATTGACCGTCGCTGAAGCCCGGGTGCTGGGATGCCTGATCGAGAAAGAGCTGGGCACCCCGGAATACTATCCGCTTTCGCTGAACGCCCTGGTCAACGCGTGCAACCAGAAATCCAACCGCGAGCCGCTGATGCAACTGGATGAGCCCTCCGTGCTGTACGCCCTGGATGCGCTGCGCGACAAGCGCCTGGCCTGCCGCATGGATATGGCCGGCAGCCGCACCCCCAAGTTTCAGCACCGCCTCGGCCAGGTGTTCAATTTCAACGAGTTTGAAAGCGCCTTGCTGTGCGAGCTGCTGGTGCGCGGCCCGCAGACCCTGGGCGAGTTGCGCACCCACGCCATGCGCCTGCGCGAGTTTGCCCGCATGGAGGAGGTCGAGGCTGCGCTCGATCATCTGGCCACCCGTCCCGAAGGCCCGTTCGTGCTGCGGCTGCCGCGGTGGCCGGGGCAGAAAGAGCCCCGGTATGCCCATCTCCTGTGCGGGCCGGTGGACGCCAGCGCGCCGCCCGCGCCGGAACCTGCGCCCGTCGCGGCGGATCGGGGCGCGGCCCTGGAGTCGCGGGTGGCGGCCTTGGAACAGGACGTGGCCGCCCTGCGCGCCCGCCTTGAGGACCTCGCCCGGCAATGGCAATAGCTGCGCCGCGGTTGGACGGGGCGTTGCCGGTCATGGCAGTTGCGCTTTTCCATTGACGCCGCTGGCGGCGTCTGGTAGACACGCACCATGGGACAACAACTTAGACCGAGAGTAAAAAGAAAAGCACGGCTGCGGCGGGTCAAGCGTCTGAAGGCGAAGGCGCACGCTGCCAAGAAAGCCTAGGCGCGAACGGCTTGCCGGCGGCGTGCCGGGAGGACGGTCGGGCGTGGAATGGCGCGCAAGTGCGGGGTGGGAACGGATCTCGCCGCAGGCGTTGCGGGGTGCATTTTCTAGGGAGTGGGTAGCTCGATGATTGTTATCGCCGATGACGACAAGGTATTAACGCATCTGCTCACGCGCTTGCTGGAAGATGATGGCTATGAGGTGCGCGTGGCCTACGACGGCAAGGCGGCCTACCAGCTCATCCACGAACCGAAGTGCAAGGGCCTGCTGCTGGATATCCGCATGCCGGGCATCAATGGCGCGGAGTTGCTGATGCTCATGGCCGCGGAGCAGTGCAAAACTCCGGTCATCGTCATGGCCGGCTTCCCGGATTTTGACGAGGACGAGCTCAAGCAGTTCCGCAACGTGAAAAAGTTTTTCCACAAGCCCTTGCATCCCGAGAAAGTGCTCGAGGCCGTGCGCCTCCACGCGCTGAAATAGCCCCGCTGGCGCCGCGCAAAAAAAAGTTGAAGTCCGGCGCGGCTTGTACTACGGTATCGCCTCACAGCCATGGCGAGATAGCTCAGCTGGTAGAGCAGAGGACTGAAAATCCTTGTGTCGGCGGTTCGATCCCGTCTCTCGCCACCACCTTAAATCCCTTGCAAATCAACGAAATACGCCAATAATTATGGCCTATTTGCGATATAGCCCAAAAGCACCATAAGGGCAGGAAAAGGCAGCAAGCGTCCGGTAAAAGTGCACCCAAAGTGCACCCAAGAATGACCAAGGGCGTCGCCGGGACACACCGACGTAAAGTGCACCCAAGTGCACCCAGAGGATAAGAACCTGTTTTTTTAAATCGTCGCTCGTACCGGCCGGCCACCAGCATGCCGCCGGTTGCCCTTGGCCATCTCGTCCGGCCTCCAAGTAGCCGGCAGAATCCAGGCCCCCACATCCGCCGTCCGCAACAATGAGTTTCCGCGGCTGCTATAAGCCCGCCGTCCTTCCACCCATACCAACACCCGATCCGCTGCCTTGGACGATCCACAGCCTGCGCCAGAGGCCTTCCCGATCGTCCTGGCAGATCATGGGCAATGGCTGGCAGCGCATTCCGGCACTAGGGCAGATCGGGTGCGTGGAAATCCCGGTATTCCACCATCCTGAAGCTGATCTTTTCCCATAACAATCACTGGACACGTTTCCGCTCCTTTGTTACGTTG
>CAZAYP010000067.1:0-29840 GCA_964489425.1 uncultured Verrucomicrobiota bacterium
CTGCCGCCACTCGCTGGTGGACGGCATCATGCGCGCCACCGACGTCATGCTGGCGGGCAAGGTCGCCGTGGTCGCCGGCTACGGCGATGTCGGCAAGGGCTGCTGCCAGTCGCTGCGCGGCCAGGGCGCGCGGGTGATCGTGAGCGAAATCGATCCCATCTGCGCGCTGCAGGCAGCCATGGAAGGCTACGAGGTCAAGCCCCTCGCCGATACGCTGGCCGAGGGCGACCTGTTCATCACCGCCACGGGCTGCTGCGACGTGATCACCGCCCAGCACATGAAGAAGATGAAAGACATGGCCATCGTCTGCAACATCGGCCATTTTGACAGCGAAATCCAGGTGGACGGCGTCCGCCAGTACAAGTGGACCAACGTGAAACCGCAGGTGGACCTGGTGACGTTCCCCAGCGGCCGCAGCATCATCCTGCTGGCCGAGGGCCGGCTGGTCAACCTGGGTTGCGCCACGGGCCACCCGAGCTTTGTCATGTCCACCAGCTTCACCAACCAGGTGCTGGCGCAGCTCGAGCTGTTCTGCCACCCCAGCCAGTACCCCATCGGCGTGTACACCCTGCCCAAGCGGCTGGACGAGGAAGTCGCCCGGCTGCACCTGGGCAAGCTCGGCGTGCAACTGGACAAGCTCAGCCGCAAGCAGGCCGCTTACCTGGGCGTGCCCACGGACGGCCCCTACAAGCCCGAGCTCTACCGGTATTGATCGGCCACGTGGCCGGGCAACGGCCAGGCGCAATAGGCTTGCATGCCGGCGGCATGATTCGTAATACTGCGCAGCATGCAACGTCAGGATAAATCGATCCCGGCCCCGTTGGGTGTGCCGTGGATTCCGGGGTGGGCGTTCAGCGCGGGATCCTGGACAGCGGTCACGCAGAAGTTCGACGCGCCCGTCTGTTACGCCCTGGACACGCCCGGCGACGTCACGTTGCGCGGCAGCCCGTTTGAGTGGGTCTTTCATCTCCGGCGCACCGGCAACGCCAGCTCCAAGCCGGCCTTTTTCCTCCAGGCCCATGGCTATGTCGCGGCCGGCCCGGACGGCGGCGTGGCCGGGTGGTGCCTGGCCCCGGAGCCGGGCGTGCTGTGGGGCGCGGCCACCCCGCCGTTTGCGCCCTCGATGTTTTCCTCGCAGGTGGAGCTGGAGCCGGACGAGCAGTGCCAATGGCTCGCGGCCATGGAGTTCCGCGTCGGGCTCTTCACCCGCAAGGTCGGCGCCCAGACCGTGTTCTGCCTGGTGACCGGCCAGGGCGGGCGCGAGCACCTGACCAAGCGGGCGCAAAAATACCTCGCCCAGGAGGTGCACAACGCCATCGCGGCGGAGCAGGCGGCCCGCGCGCGCTTCTGGGACCGGCACGATCCCGCCGCCGCGGAAGCCCCGTTGCTGGCCTACGCCCTGGAGCGCCTGGTCGGCAGCCTGCGCGCGCCGCAGGGCCCGGTGGCCGGCCGCTGGGCCGCCAGCCCGCGCTGGGGCGACGCCACCATGGACGCCAGCGAGTTGTTCCCGCTGTGCAGCGTGTGGGCGGACGTGGACGTGGACGTGGCGCGCGACCTGGTCAAGGCGGCCTTCAGCGCGCAGTCGCTCGAAGGCCCGGTCCCGGCGCGCTTCTCGCCAGGCCACCCGCCCGCCCCGGCCGCCTGCCTGCCGCTGGTGGTGCAGGCGGCGTGGAAAACGTGGCAAGCCGGGCCCCAGGGGTCGTTCCTCGAGGACATTGCGCCGTTCGTCACCCGGTACCTCAAGTGGATCGCCCGCCACTACGTTCCGGATGCGCGCGGCATTTATCGCTGGCCGTCCGCGGACGAGGCGCTGATCCCGGATACCTTTGATCCTTCGGTGGCCACGCCGGACCTGACCACGCTGCTGATCGGCGAAGTCGAGGCCGGGCTGCGGATCCTTGAGACGCTCCAGGCTCCCGCCGCGGCCCGCGCGCCGCTGCAGGAAAAGCTCGAGGCGCTCAAGAACGAGCTGTTCAACTTTTTCTGGGACGAAAACACCCAGTCGTTCCGCGATACCAACGTGCAGGGAGAGTTCATCGAGCGCAACACGGCGTCCGGGCTGTTGCCCCTGCTCTGGGCCGGCCTGGACGAAAAGATCCGCGCGGTGCTCATGCGCCAGGCCGCCGGCAGCGACTTCCTCGACACCCGCCATGGTTGGCCCTCGTGGCAACAATGGCCGGACGACCCGATGCCGCCACCCGTGGTCGCGCTGATCCAAGTGCTGCTGCTCGAAGGCGTGCGGCGCGGCGGGTCGCCCGAGGACACCGCGCTGCTGGCCGCGCGCCTGCGCAACGTGCTGCTCGAACGCCTCGGCCCGCAACCCGCCCTGCCCGCGGACCTGCACCCGCCCGCCCCGGGTTCCGCCGCCCCGCCGCCGGAGACGCTGGCCACCGCGGCCCTGATCATCCAGACCGGCACCATCCTGGAAACGCCGGCGGCGCCGGAAACCAAGCCCAAAGCCATGCTGCGCTGGCTGGATATCCACCGGCTGGCGACGTTGGGCGTGGTGTTCGGCGTGCTGCTGGTGACCGTGCTGGCCACGGTTCTCGTGTTTCAGCGAAAACCGACGCTCACCTCCGCGGAAACCGTGGCCGTGGCCGGCATGGCCCGCCGGCTGTACGACGAAGGCCGCTATGCCGAGGCCATGGCGGTCTACGACAAGCTGCTCACGCGCGCGGCCAAGCCGGAATCGTTTTACGCGCGCACCGGCAACACGTACTTCAAGCTGGGCAACTACAAGGCCGCCGAGACCATGTACCGCCAGGCGATCGAGAAAAACACCGATCACGCCGCCGCCCTGAAAAACCTCGCCGTGACCCTCTATCACCAGGACCGCCTGCCGGAATCCGCCGCCTGCTACGAGCGCCTGCTCAAGGAGCAAGGCGAAAATTATCCGCTCTTGAAGGAGCAGGCCGAACTGGCCATCCGCCTCATCCGCGAGCATGGCAAGCCGCCCGCCGCCAAGCCCTGATGCCGGCATCGCGATCCGCAGCGGCACCACCCAAGTTCCGTTTCGAGCATGTTATGGGGTTTTGGAACAGAACAGAGACAGAATGAACATGGATGAACAGGACGGACAGGATGAATGGGGCTGGGCTCCCTGCGCCCCAGCGGATCTGCGGGAGAATATTCCGGCGGGACTATAATCGCTTGTTGAATTCACGAGGTAACATTGCTGTCGCAATTTTGCTATCTATCATGTATCGGTAACCAGCGGCGCGCCTGACCATTCGCTGCAGGCGCAGGCCCTGACGGGCTGCGGCCTGAGATCAAGCATTAAGCCTAACTGTGATGGAGGGGCCATGACACGAGTCAGGATACTATGGACGATGATGTGTTGTTCGTATGGAATTCTGGTTGCGCAGGCAGAGGTGGTCGTTCCCACGGAAGGTTTTGGGTGCGATGGAAATGGCCGCTCGTTGCTCTATACCAATCTGGTGGTGAGCTGGGGGGATATGCATAGTCACTCCTCCTATTCCGACGATGCGGCCGTGCGCCAAGGGTGTACTCGCCCCCCGTATGAGGCCGCCGCTTTTTGCGCGTCCTATCTGGATTTCGTTGCCATTTCCGATCATGCCGAAGCAGGCATGCCCGGCGAATACACCTTGGAAAAATGGACCCGTATGCAGGACCAGTTGCGCCTGGCGGCCTCAAATTTTCCACAGCTGATCATCTTCCCCTCCTTCGAATACACCCAGACGGGCGCTTCCTTCCCCACCAACTGGACCATCCCGGCGGGCAATGGGCACAAGATCTTCCATTGCTACGACCTGGACCACATTCCCACGCTGCCGGTGGGAATGGACATGATGGGCTCCTGCCTGGATGTCTGGGCTTACCTGAACGCGCAACCTGCCGCCGGCTATTGGCTGACGGCCACGCATCATTCTTCCAAAGGCAGCGAGCCCAAGGAAATCGGCGAATACCACGACCCCTTCATCAGCATGGCCACCGATTGGAGCACCCAGTATGTGAACGGCGTTTACCAGCCGTTTGTGGAAGTCTATTCTCGTCATGGCAGCTCCGAAATGCCCGGTTGCGAAGAGCCCGTCAACAACCCGCGCCCGGAAGGAACCGTCAACTCGGCACTGGGGCGCTGGCTGGAGCAGCATAATCCGGGCTACAAGCTGGGGATCATTGGCTCCACCGACACCCATTTCGGCGACCCCGGCTGGACGGTGGAAGACGTCACCAATGTGCAGCAATGGCTGGGGTTTTACACGGGCGGGCTGGCCGCCACGTTGACCACCAACCGCAGCCGGGCTGAAATATGGAACGCCCTGCGTTCACGCCACTGCTATGGCACCTCCGGGGAACGCATCCAATTGGAATTCACCGCCAAAATGGGGGCGGAGTTGGCGGGCATGGGCGATACGATTTACCACACCAACGCATTGGGCGCCCAGGCCACGGCGCAAGTGAATCTCCACGTCTGGGCGCAGGACCCACGGTTGTCCAATAATATTTCGCGCATCCAGGTTTTCCGCAACGCGACGATGATCACTGATGTGACCACCCAGGTCCTGACGGCGCGGCTGGATTTCACGGATGAACTCACCAACTCGCATGCCTACTATCGGGCCAAAGTCTGGATGTCCTTTCCCACGCTCAACCCGTCGTGCTTGTTCGAGCGGGCTTGGTCGTCGCCTATTTGGATTGAGCGCCGCGCCGTATCAAGCGGAAATTTGCAGGTGACGATAGAGCCGGAGGCCGCCCGGCTGGCTGGCGCGCGCTGGCGTGTGGAAGGCGGGGCCTGGTTGGAATCGGGGGCCATCGCGCAGGGAATCCCCGCGGGTGAACGGTGGCTCGATTTTAGCGCTGTGTCGAATGGAAGTGTGCCGCCGTCTGCCCGGTTCGTCACCATAACCGACGGGGCCACAACCATCACCAACCTCGCCTACACCGCCGCGCCGGTTATCCTGGTTCAGCCTTCCTCTCTTGACAAATATTCCGGCGAATCGGCCACGTTCAGCGTCTGGGCGGGCGGGATGATGCCGATAACGTATCAGTGGCGACATCCCGGAGGCCAGGCCATTGCAGGGGCGACCAATGCCTCCTATACCATCGCTTCCGTCACGACGGATGACCACAACACATTCTACCGTTGTGTGATTTCCAATGCAGAAGGCGTGGTCACCTCCTCACCCCCCGCGCGCCTGACCGTGACGGACCAGGTTCCTTTGCTGCTGGCGCAACCCGAAGCCACCACGAATGATGCCGCCACAACAGCGATCTTCGACGTGTCGGCCGACGGGTCCCGGCCCCTCCATTACCAATGGCAGAAGGAGGGTTCCCCCTTGGCGGGCGCAACCCAGTTTGAGCTGGTGGTCCAGGGCGTAATGGCATCGAATATCGGTGTCTATCGGTGCATTGTCAGCAACGGCATCGGCGTGACCGCCTCCTCCAATGCCACGTTGTCAGTTCGCCCCATGGCCGAATGGCAATCTGTTTCCACCCTGAAAAACCATAGTGTAGATATCACGCTGACCTGTCGGTTCGGCGGCGCTGTAAATTATTCAATCGCCCGCCAACCCGTTCATGGAACGCTGACCCACCTGGCGCTCCCCCAGCTACGCTTTGTGCCCGCGGCCGGCTTTACCGGGTCCGATACCTTGGTCTACGAGGTGGCGGCCAATGGCCTGACCAACGGATCGGAAATCGCCCTGAAGATTCTGGCTGATCACGGGGGTGTCCCGTGGATGCTCCTCTTGCAACAATGATCGACCCTGCGGTCGATGCCCCCTGCATGACACGGGAATCCGCGTTCGTATCGGAAAAGAAGGACCGGCGCGCGCGCACCGGCAACACGTACTTCAAGATGGGCAACTATAAGGCCGCCGAGACCATGTACCGCCAGGCGATCGAGAAAAACACCGATCACGCCGCCGCCCTGAAAAACCTCGCCGTGACCCTTTATCACCAGGACCGCCTGACGGAATCCGCCGCCTGCTACGAGCGCCCGCTCAAGGAGGAAGGCGAGAATTATGGTTCATCCGGGAAGTTCCTGTCTGACGACCGATCACCACGGCGTGGCCCAACCCGGACCAGAATTCTGGACAGGATAACCAACTGAACAGGATGCCCGAATCTTGCCCTGTCCAAGATCCGTGGAACCATCTCGGAACCCAGGTGCCACCCGTTCAAGACGCGGCCTGAGGCCGCAAACCAAGAGAATAATTTGAACCACGGATGCACGCGGATTAACACGGATATTTCAGGGCAATCCGCTATCTTCCCCGATTCACATCCGCGTCCATTCGTGTCCATCCGTGGTTGTTTGTCTGCTTCCATTCGCACCTGCTTTTTGAAATCCAGACAGGCACTTGTCGGATGATCCAGAATTATCCGCTCTTGAAGGAGCAGGCCGAGTTGGCCATCCGCCTCATCCGAGTCACAGGGGTCGGTCCGCACATAGTTGCAACAAGGCCCGGACCTCTTTCCCGATCAAAAAGATTATCTTGGACGGCCCGTTGGGCGTCGCACGCTTTTGGTCCTTCGCCAAAAAGCCCCGCCCCCGTAGCCCCGCGCCCCATTTGGAGTGCGCGCGGCAAGTCCGGCTGCCGGACGCGACGCCGTTTTTTCTGCTTGCCTCGGCCGCTGCGCTACCTCGTGATCGCCGCCGGGGCGGCGGCTTGATGCCATGGCCGTGGTTATACGGTTTTGCAGTATATTGTCCGGAAGCCAGGCTGGGTACGCCTTCAGCGGCTCGGTGAGACACCTCGCTCTACCAGCAGATCTGCGGCCAGGTAGGGCGAACGGTCCCCGTGAGCCGTCCTGTCTTTCCGCGCCTCCACGAGAAAAACAAATGGGGTGCCGCGGAAAAACCTTGAGCCGCCGGATGCCAATTATTAGAGTCCAGCCAAACGCGGTGTACGTATTCTGTCGACAACCATGAGGGATAAACCATGACGCAGCAACTTGGTATGGTCAGGGGCGGCTTGAACATTGTGTTCGTTACGTTGTTGCTGGCTTGCGGCCTGATCCTGGGAGCAAACCCGGAGACCGATGCCGCGTTAACTCCCGCCGCCACCTGGTCGTCCGTGGGCGCCAACGATGGTGACAAGGTCGGGGCGGCGCTGAGCGCGTGGGGCGACGTGAATGGCGACGGGTACATGGACCTGATCGTCGGCACGCCGTGGATGAACAGCCGCCGCGGCAAGGCCTTGGTGATGTATGGATCGGCCAACGGCCTGACAGGCAGCGTGCTGAGCCCAGCCTGGAGCTACCAGGGCGAGAACGAGAACGACGACTTCGGCCGGTCTGTGGCGCATATTGGCGACGTCAACGGCGACGGCTACGGCGACGTGGCCGTAGGCGCTTCCCTGTATCCGAACTCCACGGCCGTGGGCCGCGTGTACATTTTCCATGGCAGCGCCAGCGGCTTGCCCTCGTCGCCGAACCGGACGATCACCGCCGTGTACGGCGGCGACTATTTTGGTTGGGATGTGGCCGGCGCGGGCGACGTGAACGGTGATGGCTACGCCGATTTGCTGGTGGGCAGCCCCTCGGCCGCCGGCGCGGCCTACGTGTTCCACGGCAGCGCCAGCGGCATCACGGGCACGCAACCGTCGGAAGCCGCGTGGGCCGGCCCGGGCGGCTATGCCGTGGCCGGGCTTGGCGATGTCAACGGCGATGGTTACAGCGATGTGGCGTCGGGCGCGCCCTATAACGCCTTTGACAGCGGCATGGTGTATGTCTATCTCGGGTCCGCCGCCGGCCTGGGCGGCAGCGCGAGTTGGATCGGGACCGGGGAGTTCAACCAGAACCGGTTTGGCTGGGACGTGGCCGGTGCGGGCGACGTGAATGCCGACGGGTACTGCGACCTGCTGGTGGGCGCCGCGGCCTACGATGGCGAGGGCGGATCGCGCGCCTACGGCAAGGCGTACCTGTTCCTGGGCAACGCCAGCGGCATCCAGGGGTCGCCGGCAGCTCCGGCCTGGTCGGTGGCCGGCGCCATGCAGCAAGAGCGCGTGGGCCAGGTCGTGGCGGGCGCCGGGGACGTGAGCGGCGACGGGTTTGCCGATATCCTCGTGGGGTCGGATAACACCAACAGCCGCGGCCAGGCCTTGCTTTTCCTGGGCCGCACCAACGGCATCACCGGCACGCGCGCAACCGCCGCCTGGATGTATACCGGCGCGGATTACGAGCAGGCGGCCGCGGCGCTGGGCGGCGCCGGGGACTTCAATGGTGATGGCTACGCTGATGCCGCCGTGGGCGCCACCGGCGTGCAGAACAGCCGTGGCGCGGTATACGCCTTCCACGGCCAGGCCGACCCGCCGACCAACACGCGCGTGGCGGTCGGCGAGGCGGATTTCGGCTATCTGGGCAGCGGGCTGGCTGGCCGGGGCGATTACAATGGCGACGGGTTCGATGATGTCGCCCTGGCGGCCGAGGGCTATGACCGGATGACCGGCAAGATCTACGTTTTTCACGGCACGGCGCACGGTGTCGACTTCAACCTGTCTGTGCCGGCCTGGAGCCTGACCGGCACCAGCTCGTACGACGTGCTCGGGGGCGTGGACAATGCGGGGGATGTCAATGGCGACGGGTTCGACGATCTGGTGGTCAGCGCCCCGGGGTTTGGCACCGGCCGCGGCCGGGTCATGGTGTTCCACGGCAGCGCGGCCGGCATCCAGGGCACCTGGGCCACGCCTGCCTGGTACGCCCATGGCGAGGCCGATTACGACAATCTCGGCCGGAAGGTTTGCGGCGCGCACGACATCAATGGCGACGGGTTCGCCGACATCCTGGTTTCGGCGCCCAACAACTCGGACACGCGCGGCAAGGTCTATGCCTTTTTCGGCAGCACCAACGGCATCCAGGGCGTGCCGGCCACGGCGCGGTGGAGCTTGAACGGCCTGGCCGTCGGCGACTACCTGGGCGACACCCTGGCGGGCGCCGGGGACGTGAACGGCGACGGGTTTGCGGACATTATCATCGGCGCGGATAATTATAACGGCAACCAGGGGGTCGTGTACGCCTTCCATGGTGGCATCAACGGCGTCAGCGGCAACCTGGCCAACCCGGCCTGGGTTGGCTCCGGCGAGCATGCGGGCAGCTTGTTCGGCGCGGCGTTGGCGGGTGCCGGGGACGTGAACGGCGACGGGTTCAGCGACATCATCGTGGGCGCCCGGGAGTATTCGAGCGGATGGGTGTCGCAAGGCAAGGCCTACATATTCGCCGGCAGTTCCGGCGGCCTGCAAGGCAACACCGGGTCCCAGTTCTGGAACGTGGCGGGCACGGGCCCGAGCAACTATCTGGGCTGGGCCGTGGCCGGGGCCGGGGACGTCAACGGGGATGGCGTGGCCGATGTGCTGGTCAGCGATGTGCTCAACGCGGGCACGGTCTATCTGTTCCATGGCAGCGTGGATCCGGCGGGCATGCCCACGGTTCCCGCGCGGCAGTTCGTCAATCCCTACGATGGCGACTTTGGCTTGCGCCTGGCGGGCGCGGGGGATGTCAACGCCGACGGGTATGCCGACTTCCTGGCCGCGGCCCCGAACGGCGCGGGCGATCGCGGCCGGGTGTTCCTGTTCCAGGGCAACGGCGGCGCCGGCTGCCTGAAGTTCACCTCCCAGTGGCAGGTGCTGCCGCAGATGATTGCCTGGAACGGGTTCAGCCGGTCGGCGGACCGGTTTGCAGCGCTACAGTTTGTCGCGGCGCCCATGGGGAAAGGCCAGCTCAAGCTGCAGGTCCAGGCCGTGCAGGCCGGGCAGTCGTTTGCATCCCCGCAGGTGGTCAACGGCGCGAAAACCAACTGGCAGGCGTCCAGCGCCGGGGGCATGTCGGTCTTGTCCCACATCCAGACCGGGATGACCCAGGGGCGGGCCTACCAGTGGCGCGCGCGGGCCTTGTACGCGCCGTTCTCGGTGACCAACGCCGTGATCACGCCGCCGCCCAACCCGGCCCACAGCCCCTGGTACACCTGCCGCGCCCAGGCGGACAACCTGGCCATCCGCATCGGGCAGGTCCCGCCCAGCGTGGCCTTGCCGTGGCTGATGCTGTTGCTGCAGTGATCGCGCCGGCGGCGCGGCTCACGTCCGCTTGAAAAAGTCGTAGTTGGGCACGCAGCCGGGATCCGGCGCCAGGTACATCACCTGCCAGGGGTCCAGCCGCAAATCCAGGAAGTTGCTGAACCGCAGGTTTTGGCCGCTGAACCAGTCGGTCAGGCGCATGGCATCGTAGAGGTGCGAATACGGCACGAACAGGCGGAACTCCTGCTTCTGCGCCGTGGGATTGACGACCGCCAACCCGAACTGGCGCGGGGTGCCTGGGACATGGCGCAGGAAGGCGACCGTCGTGTTGAGTTGCGGGGTCAGGTCCTGGCACTGCCCGGTGCGTAGTTCCGGCCGCTCGCGTCGCAATCGGATCAGGCGCTGGTACCATGCCGTCAGCGGGTGACTCTGGTGGGCCCGCTCCCAGCGCATGCTGGCGCGGTTGAACGGGTCGCCGCCATGTCCGTCGCCGACCATGCCGACCTCGTCGCCGTAATAAATGAACGGCGCTCCCGGCAGCAGGAACTGCAGGGCCGTGGCGGCTTGGGTGGGCCCTGGGTCGGCGCCCAGCGAGTTGGCCAGGCGGCGGTAATCGTGCGAGGCGAGCATGCTGAACCAGCGGCCCTGGCGCTCCGGGCCGGCCTCGGCCAGCAGCGCGCCCAAGCCGGCGCTGAACTGCGGCGCGGCGATTTTGCCGGTGAGGAGCGACAGGATCAGGTCGGTGGGATAATACGTCTGGACGCCGTCCAGCACGTCCAGCCAGCCGGCCGCGTAGCTCCATACCTCGCCCACCACGAAGATTTCCGGGTTGATGGCGTGGGCGGTGTCCCGCACCAGGCGGCACAAGTCGCGGCCGAGGTCGTTGGCGCAGTCGAGCCGCAAGCCGTCCACGCCTTGCCGCGCCCAGAACACCACGGGGCTGTCCGGACCCGTGATCATGGCCGTCGTGACCTCGGGGTTTTCATAGTTCAATTCCGGGATAATCCGGTGGCTGCGCCAGCATTGGTACTCCTCCGGATGCCGGGTGAACGTGAAAAAGTCGCGGAAACGCGCGGCCGGGTGGGCCACCGCATCGCGGAACCACGGGTGCTCGCGCGAGCAATGGTTGAGCACCAGGTCGATCACCAGCTTGATCCCGGCGCCATGCAACGTCGCCAGCAGGTGGCGGAAATCGTCCAGTGTGCCCAGCGCCGGGTCCACGGCGCAGTAGTCGGTGATGTCGTATTTGATCGACGTGGGCGCCGGGTAAAACGGCGTGCAGTACACGGTATCGATGCCAAGATCACGCAGGTAAGGGATCCGCTCGGCCATGCCGCGCAGGTTGCCGCCGAAATACTCGTTGCAGTGGTGGCCGGGCCGCTCCTGCATCGCCTCGTCCCACGCGCGCAACTGCGCGCCGGCCGGGAACAGGTGGCTGTGTGTCGCTGCCGCCAGCGGATCTCCGCTCCGGTTGAACCGGTCCGGAACAATCTCGTAAATGACACCTGCGTGCCAATGGGATTTCATGGTCGTTCTCCCTGGATTTGAAGTATCACCTGTATAAGCTGGATTGGCTGGGTCGGCCATACATAACATGAAAACTCAAATGTGGCCCGAACGCACCGCGGAATGGATGGTTCGGTTTTATCAATGCATTCTTCCAAGGGCCGGGAAGGCCGCTAATAATAGGACGAGTCCAAGCAACAGCCGGGTGGCCGGCCGCATGACACCGGAGACAATGAATCCGAGCACGACGACCAGCACCGCCGCGAGCAGACCAGTGGCCGGAGAACCATCAAGCACAAGCGCCCAACAATGCAGACCGGCAGCGATGGCAAAACTGATGGTGGCAAGGATGTCGATCCCGCGGTTTAGCATGGTTCACGTGGCGCCGGCCGGGCGTCGTTTGCTATGGGCATCCCCGATCTTTGCATATGCGGGTTCCAGGCCCTTCAGCATGGGATAATGTTTCGTGTTGAGGGTTTTTAGATCGGCGTTCTCGGCTTCCGCCGTAGCGGCCACGATGGCGTCGGCCAGGCCCACACCGTGTGACTTGGCATATTGCTTCTTGTAAAGACCGCCGGCCCTGGCCATTTCGGCCGATACCGGAACCACGCGAAACAGGGAAATGAAAGCGTCGAGGATGCTCAGTTCCTCGGCGTTCTTGATGCCCGCGTAGAGTTCGGCGACGACGATGCTCGATAGAATGATCCGATCCGCCTGCGCCTGAACCAGCGCGATGGCCTTGGGCTGTCCGCGCAGGAAGTCCACCAGCACATCGGTGTCGAATAGGGCGGTTTTGGGCATGCTGTCAGCCTCGGTCCCAGGAACGCCTTGCGGCCGCGAAATCAGGCAGGTCGGTGCGGTTTTTCCACAGCCCGGCGGCCTCCTGGAGCACGGTGGCCCGGCGGGGACCCTGGGCCAGATCAAGAAACCGATCGACTGCTTCGCGGATGAGTTGCGATTGCTTCTTGCCGGTAGCCTTGGCAGCGGCGTCGAGCCCGACCCGCTCGGGTTCCGTCAGGTATATTTGAGTTCTCACCATAACCACCTCCCGTGTATACATCAGTATTATACATCATCCGGGATGGTGTCAAGAGCCCTGGCGTGGAACATGGCGAGCTCAGGCATCCGCTGCTCCGGCGCTGGGGGAGCGCGCTGCCGATCTCACCGCGGCAAGGCCAGCGGGAGCGGGCGTCCGGCCTCGGCCAGCAACCGGAACGGGAGGCCGTAGATGCTCTCCAGAATACCCGCCTGCAAGGCGTCCGCGGCCGGCCCCCAATACGTGATCCGACCGGCGTCAAGCGCCAGGATCCGGTCGCTGCCGGCGGCGGCCTGGTTGATGTCGTGGTGCACCGCCACGATCGTTTTACCCGCCTCGCGCCGGATGCGCCGCAACAGCGCCAGGACCAGCGCCTGCTGGCGGTAGTCCAGGAAGGCGGTGGGCTCGTCCAGCAGCAGGATGGCCGCGTCCTGTGCCAGCGCGGCGGCGATGTGCACCCGCTGGCGTTCGCCGCCGCTCAGCGTGACGATCTGCCGTCCGCGCCAGGCTCCGGTGGCCGTAAGGTCGAGCGCTCGCTCCACGGCGGCCTGATCAGCAACACCTGGCCGGGCCAGCCCGGCCAGCCAGGGATAGCGCGCCATGGCCACAAACTCTTCCACCGTGAAGGGCGGCGGTGTGTCGCCGGGCTGCGGCACGTAGCTGATCTGCCGCGCCCGTTCGCGGCTGGCCATGCCGTGCAAGTCCCGGCCGGCGACTCGGATTTGGCCCGTCCACGAGTCGATGATGCCGGCCAGGCACTTGAGCAGGGTGGATTTTCCCGCGCCGTTGGGCCCCACCACGGCCACGCTTTCGCCCCGCGCGATGGCGCAAGTGACCGGCCCAAGGATGCTGCGCCCAGCGGTCTGCCAGGCCACATCGTGGAGCGCGAGGATCTCTCCGTCCGTAGCGGGATTGGGCTCAAGGGGGGGCATGCAGCAACCTCGCGAAGTCGCCCAGCAGCAGCACGAGCCGCGGCCCGGGGATGGCGGTGTAGTCATTGGTGAGCACATGCACGGCCGGCGCGCCGGCCGCGCCGGTCCACTGCGCCAGCCAGGCCGCCTGCACTGCCGCCGTGGTGGCTTGGCCCGGTCGGTGCGGCAGGATGTCGATGACCACGTCCGGCCGCATGGCCAGCAAGCCTTCGCTGGAGACCGTGGGGTACGGAATCCCCCCCGCATACGCGTTGGTGCCGCCGGCGCGCGCAATCAACTCGTCATAGAAGGTGCCGGGCCCGGCGAGGTACACCTCCGAGCAATCCAGCGGCCCGCGCGGATGGTCCACGCAGACCAGCACGCGCGGCCGCGCATTCGTCCGGTCCGTGAAGCTCCACGTATTCACCTGCCGCCGCATATGCGCCGCCAGCCGTTCCCCGGCATCGCGGGCCTGGCAGTCCCGGCCAATGGCCATAACCGACTGGATGACCTGCTCCAGGTCGTCGTGGTTGACGGCCAGCGTTTGCAGGCCCAGCCCGGCCAGCCGCTGGCGCGTGTCTTCCTGGGCTTGCAGCAGGATCACCAGGTCCGGCCGCAGCGTGGCCACGGCCTCGTAGCTGACATCGTAACAGCCGCCGATTTTCGGCAGGGCCTGGGCCGCCGCCGGGTAGCGGCAGTAGTCCGTGACCCCCACGACCCGGTCGCCCAGTCCAAGCTCAAAAAGGATTTCCGTGATGCTGGGCGACAGCGAAACGATGCGCTGCGGCGGATGCGTGGCGGTGGCCGGCGGCGGGGCCGGCCGGCATGCGCCGAGGACAACCACCAGAAGGCATAGCACCGACCGGCTAAAACATAAAATAGCCCATCGCGAGCTCCCCTCCTTTGCAAGGAGGGGTGGCCGCAGGCCGGGGTGGTTGTGGATGGTCCGCGCCCCGATATCACGGTGGGTGGAACCCGGAACAACCGCCCCACCCTGCGGGTCCCCCCCGCCTTGAAAAGGCGGGGAGCCCGGAGCGATATAACCGGACCAAGACCGAGCCGTGCGCAACATGGGAATTGACAGGTCTCGATGCTCACGTGGCGGTTGCATTGCGGGTTTCAATACGGATCAAACAGCGAGTTGTCGGGCGGGCCGAACCAGCCCAGGTGGTTGTTGGAGAATCCGCCCTTGCGGCTGCAGCTCATGGGCTCGGCGGAGACGTGGCCATCGCACCAGACCACGTTGGCCCGCCCGCGGTGCCGGAAGTGGATGGACGGATTGGCCACGCCGGTTTCGCGGGTCGGCCTGAGATCCGCGAGGTGCCGGTACGCCTCGGCGAACGAGTACTCGATGAGCCGGGTGGACCCCGCCTTGGTTTGAACGTAGGCGGTATCGCAGAACATGACCGTGCGCTGGGGGCTGGCGATCGCGGCCGGGGGCATGCCGCGGGTGCACCCGGCGAGCGCGCCTTCAAGGTAACCGCGTGACCCCACGCCGCGGGCATTGTAGCCGTAGCCGCCGCAGCTGGCCTCGAACCCGTCCGGCGCAAAGTCCGTCATGGCCGGGCAGGCGCGGATGGTTTTGTCCGTGCCCAGGTACGCGGCCAACGGTCCGCTGGCCGCGCAAAACGCTTCCGCGGGCGTGGTGCGCGCGCCGTGCCAGCGGACGTTGTTGGTGGAGTAGAAGTCGCTGGAAGCCGCCACGTAGCTGCCGTGATCCGCCGCATAAGCCACGTTGGCCAGGAACATCTGGCGCAACTGGCTGGCGCAGCGCGCCTGCTGGGCCCCGGCCTGGACGCGCAGCAACGCGGGCAGCAGCAGGTAGGCCAACAGGCTGATCAGGGCCATAACCACCAGCAGTTCGAGCACGGTGAACCCGCCCCGGCGCGTCATGGCGCGGCGCCCTCGGCCGGGGCCTGCTGCACGCGGTAAAACCGGTAGCCGCCCAGGGCCCAGGCGTCCGTGGCGGTTGCGACCTGGCCCTGGCCATTGATCGCCGGGCCAAGGTCATGCCAGGGGCCGGCCGCATGGTCGGCATATTGCACTTGGTAAACAAAGTTACTCATGGCGGGAATGGCCAGCTGCAGCCCTTCGGCCGTGGCGTGCGGCGCCGGCGTGGGTGCGGCAAAATGGATTACGGCCACGCCGCGCAGGTCAAACCCGTCCATCCCCGCGCTGGGCGCGGGTTCCGGGTACCCGTGAGTGCTGTCGTAATACGGATCAAAAATCGCATGGCCCCAGGAATCCGTCGTGCTGCCGTCGCCGACAACGTCCACCAGGCGGATGTAGTTGATCTCGCGCAAGTCCACGCTGCCGTTGGTGACCGCCGGCAGGTCGGCCAGCGCCGCAAGGTCGAACGGGGTGCCGTAATCCAACGTATGCTTGCCGGCCAGCCCGTCGATCCGCGTGGCGTCCTGGCTGGAAAACCGGTTTTCCCCATTGTCGGGCACGGGGCCGAACAGCTCGTCGCGGTTCAGGTACACGCTCGGGAACCGCGCCCAGGCGTCCGGCGTGGTGGCCACTTCCACAAAAGCCAGCTCGGCGAACGTGAAGTCGTTGGTGGCGCCTTCACGGCTCGTGCCGGTCCAGTCGGCAGCCTCGACGAACCCGTTTTCAAAAACAGCAAAGTCCGGCCCGGGCCCGTCCCGCATGGCCGCGGCAAAAGTCAGCACCAGGGACCCGCCGTTGCCCAGCGAGTACACGTGGCGGGCGGCCGCGCCGTCGAACGCCGCGGGCCGGCCAAGAATGGCGTTGCTCAGGCTGCCGTCGGCCCACTCGACGTCGCCCCAGGCGTAGCCGCCGCTGGTTTCATCGGGTTGCTGGACATCGGCCAACCCGGTGACCCATCCCCGCAGGATGTTGGAAGAATAGTGAATGCCGTGGTCCGCCGCGGCGTAGGGCGGCGCTGGCGGCACCAGGCGTGCAACCTCCGCGAATCCGTAAGTCACCGGGTCGTTGCCGCCGGCCAGCCAGCTGTGGCGGTTGATGAACCCGATCCAGTTCGTGCCGCCGCGGACGAAGGCGCTGACTTGGTAGTAGGGGTTGGCCAGGGCCGGAACATGGCCGTATACCCCGCCCGTGGCCGGATCGTAGACCTGCAGGCCGTCGATGCCATACCCCGCGGCCCAGACGTGCCCCGCATCATCGACGGCGAGGGATCCAACGCTGCCCAACGTGCACAGCGGTTCGCCATCGCTGAAGTGCAGCGGCGCGCCGGCGCAGGCCGCGGCCACCTGGGCCGCGGTGAACCGGCGCAGGTGGTTGTCGGGCGCGCTGCCCACGTACCAGTCGCCGTTGGTAGCCCGCGCCAGGCCGCCGCTGTAAGGCGAGAAGTCGCGGATCACCACGTGCTGGGTGCTGCCGTCAAGCGCCAGCAGCATGACGTTGTTGCTGTACGCCGTGCCATAGAAGCCGGCATACGCCGCGCCATTGGCGCCGGCCACCAACAGGCGCCCGGCATCGTAAAACTGGCCGCAGAAGTTCTGCACCACGGGGCCGACATTGCTGAAGGCGGTGGCCAGGTCCGCGGGATCGAACCGCACGAAGTCGCTGTTCCCCCACGTGCCCTTGCCGGCCACGGCCAACTGCGCGTCATGGACCGCGATGAACGACGGGTCTGTGGAGTAGGCGGGCGGCGCGTTGCTGAACGCCAGCACAGCCAGGCTGATGCCGGGGGCCTGGCCATAAAAAAGGCCGCTTTGGGCGTAGAGCAGCCGGCCATCCGGCAGATGGGCCAGGGCCGTGGCGCCATATGGATTGGCCACGGGCGGCAGCGCGGCCGTATGCCACCCGGCGTCGGCGCTGGCCATGGCCAGCCACCCGGCCGCCAGGATCGCCCTGATTCTCTGCAACTCCCGCATCCGTACGATTCCTTTTCGTTTCGCGGGAGCAGCCTGGGCGCGCATGAAAAAGGCCTTCCTTTCTCGTGGCGACAAGAAAACGAAGGCCAGCCGGCGCCGCCCTTTCTCTTCTCCCGCGGAAGATACTCTGAGCCCGGGCCCAACACGTCTTCTGGCTACGGCGTACGCTACTATCCCGCCTTCTCCCCGTTGCCGGGAATGGCCTGTGGGATTTCGCAGCCGATCACAGCGGCGCGACCGCGTCCGATTCTCACGGACTTCCGTTTGTTGTTCCCGCCTTTAATTCACTGATAAAGAACTGGCGCGAAAGTGCGCCATGGGTGGCGCGTTGTCAAATGGAAACTGGGTTGCTTGCCCGGCTGGACTGGACCACCCTGCAACTGCGGCCCGGATGGGAAAGTCCTTGACCGTTGGTGCGGGGCGGATGATTATCCGGACGAGATAAGACGATCCCAACCAGTCCGCCTGCCGCTCCGCGGCCGGCGGGTATTGAGGAGGAGTTATGAGGCATAACCGATGGTTCCTGTTGATCTCCCTCGCGGTGTTGCCCGCTTGCCTTGGGTCCGTGGCCCGGGCGGTAGTCATCACCAATAGCATCACCATCAACACGAACGACCTGGCGTACGAGAACGCCGACCTGCAGATCAGCAACTGCACGGTGACCGTTCATGGCCCGCACGTGTTCGGCGCCGTAACCCTGCAGGCGGGCGGCATAATCCAGGGCACCAGCACCAACTTGCAGCTCAACGCCCTCACCCTGGAGCCGGGCGCAACCATGAACCTGGCGGGCAACGGGTACCTGGGCGTGGCGGGAACCCTGGCGGTGCACAATACGGCCGTGCTGCTCCAGCGCGGGGCGAACACCAGCGGCCAGGTGGGCGGGCAATGGGTGGGCGCCGGCGGCATCATCGAGGCCATGAGCGTCGTGGTTACGGCGGGCGGCAAGATCAGCGCCGACAGCCAGGGCTATGTGGCCGGTCAGGGCCTGGCCGGCGGCCCCGGCAATGCGGGCGGCAGCCATGCTGGCATCGGGGGCAACGGGCCCTGGGGTGCGGGCGGAACCAACGTGTACGGCAACGGCCTCGCGCCGGTCGCGCTGGGCAGCGGCGGCGGCGGCTACGACGGCCTGGGCGGCGGCAGCGGCGGCGCGGGCGGCGGCGCCATCCACCTGCGGGTCGAAGGTCTCCTGGCGCTGGACGGCGAGATCAGCGCCGACGGCCAGAGCATGAACACCGGCCGGGGCGACGGCGCCGGCGCCGGCGGCAGCCTCTGGATCCAAGCGCGCAACCTGTCCGGCGGCGGCCGCTTGCACGCCAACGGCGGCAGCAGCCTGTCGGGCCGCGGCGGCGGCGGCGGCGGCGGGCGCGTCGCGGTGTATTACGAGGCGGACAGCGGGTTCCTGGGATACACCAACTCGACCACCGCGGGCGGCTCCGGAGCGGGTAGCGGCACCATGGGCACGGCGGCCTTTTTCTGCACCGGCGTGACCAACCAGCACTTGCAGGTGTTCAACCTGTTCCGCCTGCCGCCGTGCGTGACCAGCAGCTATGGCCAGGTGTCGGTGCTGGCCGGCGGCAACCTGGTCCTGGGCGGCGGCGGCCAGCTGCTGGTCGATGGCGCGTTGTGGGTGGCCTCCAACTCCACGTTGACCGTGCAAAGCGTCAACCAGTCCGGCCAGGTGGGCGGCCAGTGGCTAGGGGCCGGCGGCCGGATCACGGCTTCGAACGTGACCGTGCAGGCCGGGGCCCGCATCACCGCCGATGCGCTGGGCTATCTGGCCGGCGTCGGGCCGGGCGCGGCGGGCGGCAACGCCGGCGGCACGCACGGCGGCGCGGGCGGCAACGGCGCGTGGGGCGCCGCCAGCACCAACCTCTATGGCGAGGCGTTTGCGCCCGGCCCCCCGGGCAGCGGCGGCGGCGGGTATGACGCCCTGGGCGGCGGCAGCGGCGGCGCGGGCGGCGGCGGGATCCAGCTGGCCGTGCTGGACCAACTGGCCCTGGATGGCGAAATCAGCGCGGCCGGCCAGAGCATGAATACCGGCCGGGGCGACGGCGCGGGCGCGGGCGGCAGCCTCTGGGTGCAAACCCGCGCGCTGACCGGCGCCGGATGTTTCCGCGCCCGGGGCGGCAACAGCACCTCCGGTCGCGGGGGCGGCGGCGGCGGGGGCCGGATCGCGGTATTTTATGAGGTCGGCGGCGGGTTCCTGGGGTACACCAACTCCTCGGCAGCCGGCGGCACCGGCGTGAACGCGGGCGCGGCCGGCAGCTCGCTCTTCAGCTGCCTGGCCGTCACCAACCAGCACCTGCAAGTGTTCCAGTACCTCCGCCTGCCCGCGACCAGCACCAGCCACTTCGGCCAGGTTACCGTGGCTGCCGGGGGCAACCTGGTGCTGGGGGGCGGCGCGGAACTGCAGGTGGACGGCACCTTGCGGATCGCCACCAACTCGACCCTCACCGCCCAGTCCATCTACCCAGGCGGCACCGTGGCCGGCGCGTGGGCCGGCGCCGGCGACCGCGTGGTGGCGGCCAACATCGTGATCGAAAACGGGGCGCGGGTTAACGCCGATGCGCTGGGCTATGGCGCGGCCCTGGGCCCGGCCGGCGCCGGCGGCAACAGCGGCGGCACCCACGCCGGTGTGGGCGGCACCGGGCCGTGGTGCTGCGCCAACACCAACGTCTACGGCGACGAGATCGAACCCGTGGCCCTCGGCAGCGGCGGCGGCGGCTACGACGGCCTGGGCGGCGGCAGCGGCGGCGCGGGCGGCGGCGCCATCGAGCTGAATGCGCGCGAATACCTGGCGCTGGACGGCGAAATCAGCGCCAATGGCCAGAGCATGAACACCACGCGGGGCGATGGCGGCGGCGCGGGCGGCAGCGTGTATATCAACGCCCTGGGCGTGCAGGGCGCCGGCCGGATCCTGGCGCGCGGCGGCAACAGCACGTCGGGCCGCGGCGGCGGCGGCGGCGGCGGCCGCATTGCCGTGCATTACTACGCAAGCTGCGCGCTGGATCCCACCAACCTGGTGGCGGCCGGCGGCGGCGGCGCCATCGCGGGCAGCACCGGGACCGTGGGGGCGGTGCTGTGCTCGACCAACCCCGTCTTCCGCTGGAAGTCCGTGCCGCAATACGCGCACGGCACGGAGTGGCTGCAGTGGCTGGCCCTGAGCCTGCCGGCGGACGCCGCGGCCGCGGACGTCGTGGCCTTCCGCAACGAGCAGCGCCATGACCTGGCCCTGGCCCAGCCTATCGCGGGCGGCGTGGCCTGGGATACCACCCAGCTGTCCAACGGCTGGTATGACCTGCGGGTATTGTTCCGCCTCACCGCGCCGGCCCAGGCGGTCGGGTCCTTGCGCCAGGCCGTGCTGGTGAACAACGCGCTGGCCTGGCATGGCGGCACGCTGCTGGTCAACGAAACATGGGCCAGCGGCACGGTCCACGTGGTGGAAGGCGACTTCGTGGTCGGCCCGGGCGTGACCCTGACCGTCGCGCCCGGCGCGATCGTCAAGTTCGTGGATGGCGCCACCCTGACCGTGGCGGCCGGCGCCACGTTGGATGCCCTGGGCACGGCGCAAGCCGCGATCCTCTTCACCTCGTTCGCCGACGACACCGCCGGCGGCGACAGCAACCTCGACGGCGATGCCCTGGCCCCGCGGCCGGGCGACTGGGGCGGGGTCGCCAACGCGGGCGGCACGCTGAACCTCAATGACTTCACGGTGTTCCGCTACTCGCGGACCACGCACGCCGGCGCGCTCGCCGGCAACGAGATCTGGCTGGGCACCTACCTGCACTACATCACCAACGACCTGGTCGTGACCTCCGGCGTGCATCTCACCATCCAGCCGGGGGCGGTGGTGAAGTTCGACAACAAGAAAAAACTGACCATCCAGGCCGGCGGCTTTCTGAACGCGGCGGGCAACCTGGCCCAGCCCATCACCTTCACCTCGTGGCGCGACGACACTGTGGGCGGCGACTCCAACCGCGACGGCAACCGCAGCACGCCGCAGCCCGGCGACTGGATCGGCCTTTACTTCCAGGGCGGCACGGGCGTGCTGGAATGCGTGGCCATCAACCATGCGGGCGGATCGCAGAGCGGCAACTGGGACACCACGGCCGGCGCCATCGTGACGCGGACCGGCGCGGACGTGAGCCTGGCGCGGAGCGTGATCCTGGATGCGCTGTTCGAGGGCATCCTGGCCTGGGAGGGCGGCACGGTCAACGCGGTCAACAGCGTGATCAACGGCGCCAACCGCGGGGTCAATGCGGATGGCACGGCTGTGGTGCGGCTGATCAACTGCACGCTGTACAACAATGGCACCGGCCTGTGGGGCCACGGCGGCCAGCTGGACGTGCGCAACACGATCATCGCCGGCAGCCTGCAGTACGGGATCGACAACATCCTCGGCGGTGCGTTGGCCATTCGCTATTCCGATGTCTGGTCCGCCACCGGCACCAACTATTATCGCTGCCCGGACCCGACCGGCTTGAACGGCAACCTCGCCACCAACCCGGCCTTAAAAGACGCGGCGACCGGCGACTTCCGCCTGAACTTCCTCTCGCCCTGCATTGACGCGGCCGAGGGCACCAACGCGCCGGCGGCCGACTACATGGGCGCGCCGCGCTACACGGACCCGCGCACCCTGGTCAAGAAGGGCACGCCCTGCACCAACGGCGCCTACGCGGACATGGGCGCGTACGAGTTCGTGGAAACCGCCAGCTCGGAGATCGACCTGGTGCCGGCCTTTGTCGCGGGGCCGCTGGCGGCCCGCGCGGGCGATGACGTCACGCTCAGCTGGATCACCGCCAACATCGGCAGCGCCCCGGCCCGCGGCCCCTGGCACGACGAAATCAGCCTGGCCCTGGTCCGCGACCACACCACCAACTGGGTGACCGTCGGCGAGGTGGTGGTCGGGGTGGGCCTGACGCTGGGCCCCGGCCAGTCCTGCACCAACACGGCCAGCCTGCGCGTGCCGGGCAGCGTGCCGGGCGACCACGCCTGGCAGGTGTTTGTCAACCGGCGCGACGAGGTGTTCGAGGGCCAGAACCGCACCAACAACACCCGGTTCTCGGCCGCGCCGCTCAACCTGGACCTCAACGAAGTGCTCGTCAACGGCCCGGCCGCCACCAATATCCTGGCCACCGGCCAGTACCAGTGGTTCAAGTTCCGCGCCGACAACCTCCTGGACGTGCTGCTGGGCCTTGACCTGGCCGGCGCCGGCGCCAGCGAGCTGTATGCCGCGCGCGACTCCATGCCGGATCGCCAGCATTTCGACTACGCCCAGGCGCAGTGGAACAGCGCGGACGTCTCCACCCTCGTCGGCGTGGGCCGCACCGGCTGGTATTACTGCGCCGCCTACGGCGCCGAGGTCGCCGCCGGGTCCGCCGCGTTTTCCTTGCGCGCCACCAACGTCCCCTACGGCCTGACCGGCGTGGACCTGAACACCATCGGGAACACCGGCCGCGTAACCCTCACGGTATTCGGCAGCCAGCTGGGCTCCAACTACACGTACCTGCTGGTGGGGGGCGGCGTCACGCTCACGGCTGCGGCCGTCCAGGTGGTCAATCCCACCCGTGCCTGGCTGACGTTCGACGTGAACGGCCTGCCGCCAGGCGAGTTCAGCCTGCAGATGCTCTCGGCGGTCAGCACCTCCGTGCTGGCGCAGGCGGGCAGCGTGGTGCCGGGCGGCGCCGACTTCTGGTGGAACCTGGTGGGGGCGGACACCATCCGCGTGGGGCGGCCGGCGACCTACACGGTGAGCTATGGCAACCAGGGCATCTGCGACGCCGGCTACACCCTCCTGCTGGTGTTCGGCATCCCGAACTCCGCGGCGGTCGCACCCGGGGCCGGCTTCACCAACCGCCCGGCGCCGGCCTGCATGGGCGTGACCACGCCCACCTGCCTGCGCACGGTGCTGGAGGTGGCCGGCACGGCCTTGACGCCGCTGGTCGTCCCGCCGCTGCGTCCCGGCCAGGCCGGCAGCGCCACCTTCAGCCTCGCCACGGCCGCCCAGGGCGACTTTGACATCCAGGTCTGGCGCATGGGCACGTGCCTCGCCGATGGGTCCTCGCTGGCCGGCCAGTTGGGCGAGTTGGATTGCAGCACCAACGCCCTGCTCCTCGCGCCCGCGGTGGTCCGGGAAGAGTCGTACAAGTTGCCCCGCGATACCCTGATCGCCCTGTGGAACGTCACCCAGAACTGCGCCGGCCAGAACTTCGTCGGCGTGCGGTTCTTGAGCGGGTCCCAGCCGGAAGGCTGGGCCTGCGGCGGCGCCGCCCTGCACCTGCGCAACCAGCTCATCGCTGCGCGCAACGCGGATCCTGGCGGGCCGCTCACGGGCTGGGATTTCTTCTCCATCACCAAGACCGGCCACACCACGGTGATGGGCCAATCGCCCGAGGGCCAGCTCTACATTATTGACAACTATCTCGGGGAAATGACGCTGGCCGTGGCCGAGGAAAATCCGCCCGGCTCAGGCCTGTATTCCCTCGGCAACATCATGATCGGCAGCGGGGCCTACTGGATCGTGGACAAGCTGGCCGGCTTGAAATATCACCTCTATAACGCCGACGAGCCGGGCACGCAGTGCATGGACCCCTATATAGGTGGCTTCAAGAAATACCGCATCAAGTCGCGCGGTTCCGATGATCCCAACAAGATCACCGGGCCCCTGGGGTACGGCGAGGCGCACTGGATCGATGGCGGGCACCAGCTGCAATACACCATCTATTACGAAAATGATCCCACCAACGCGACGTTGCCCGCCCAGGTGGTGCGCATCAGCCACGCGCTGCACAACTACCTGGACTGGTCCACGCTCCAGTTCACGGATTTCAACATCGGCGGCCAGGTGTACGCCGTCGCCCCCGGGCTGCAGTATTATTACCAACGCCTGGACCGCACCACCAACTGCGGGTTGTGGGTGGATGCCGTGGCCGCGGTCCAGCCGACCAACGGCCTGGTGACCTGGGAGTTCATCTCCATCGATCCGAACACCGGGCAGTTGACCGAGGACCCGGTGGCCGGGTTCCTGCCGCCCAACACGAATGCGCCGGCCGGCGAAGGCTCCGTGAGCTTCACCATCCAGGCCCATACCAACCTGGTCACTGGGCAGCAGATCGATGTGGCGGCCACGATCATCTTCGATGCCAATAACCCGCTGGCCACGCCGGTGTACACCAACACCATCGACAAGACCATTCCCACCAGTCACGTGCAGGCGTTGCCGGAATCCTCGCCCGCCATCTTCGCGGTGAACTGGTCCGGATCGGATGCGGGCGGGCCCGGCATCTGGGGTTACCAAATCTATGCCCGGCGCGATGCGGAGCCCTACCAGTTGTGGCTGACCACCACGAATGCCACGTCCGGGGTGTATACCGGGATGCCGCTTGCGGTGTACTCCTTCTACAGCATCGCCGTGGACGGCGTCGGGCTGAGCGAAGCCACCGTGAAGTCCGGCACCCCGGCCGATGCGTGGACCCGCATCACGGCCCGCTTGCCGTGGGTGCAGCTGCTCCTGCCTTGAGCGGGGCGGGCTTCGGTCACGGCCACCGTGCGCCAGCGCGCGGCCAGCGAGAGCGGCGTTGCAATCACGCGGTGCGGGTGGCATGCTGTGAGTGACTCCCATGATCCCGTCAGGTCATGGGGGTTCTTTGTGGAGTAAAGGAGTTACGATGGCCAAACGATATCGCATGCCGGTGGTAAAACGTCGCTTCGACTTGCCATGGCGCCGGATCATCAAGATCGGCCTGCTGGTCCTGGTCCTGGCGCTGGTCTTCGTGCCCTACCTGTTCTGCCGGCGCACGGCCCAGCCCCCGGGGTTCTGTCAGCAAAGCGCGCCGGTGCCCGTGACGGCCGGGGACCTGCGCCTCCTGGTGGACAGCACGGCCACGGACACCAACACGCAGCAGCGCGTGATCCGGCAGCAGATCTTCGACGCGTTGCTGGCCATGATCCGCGACGCGCAGTCCTTCGTGTATGTGGACTTCTTCCTTTGGAACTCGTGGCAGGGATCGATCCCCGAAACCCATCGCCCCCTGGCCAGCGAGCTGGCTGAGGCCTTGTTGCAGAAAAAAGCCGCGCAACCCGGTATCGCCATCCTGGCCATGACCGACCCCATCAACCGCTCGTACTGTTGCGCGGAAGAAGCATTTTATACCCGGCTGGCAACCAACGGCATCCCCGTCGTGTTCACGGATCTGGACCGGTTGCCGGACTCCAACCTCGTGTACGCCGGCCCGGCGCGGTTCTGGGGCTGGATCGCCCACCATGTTCCGGGGTTGCGCGGCTGGCTGGGCCGACCCCGCCGGCCCAACGTGTTTGGCGCTGATTTGCCCAAGATGAGCTGGGACCAGGTCGGCGCGCTCCTCCAGTTCAAGGCCAACCACCGGAAAGTGGCCATAACCGATACCGCCGGCGGCCAACTCAAGCTGCTGGTGACCAGCTTTAACCCCGCGGATGGCAGCTCGGCCCACAACAACCTCGGGTTGGAGATCACTGGGCCGCTCGCGCACGCCGCCCTGACTTCGGAGCTGGCGTGCGTGGAATGGTCGGCGCAACCGTCATGGCACGTGCTGGAAGCCGCTCCCGGCGACTGGTCGCGGGCCGTGGCCGATATCCGCGCCGCTGCGGATAAGGCGGTTCCGCCCGCGGCCACCAATGCGCCGGCCGCCGCAACTGCGACCGCGGAATGGCTGACCGAGGGCGCCATCCGCGCCGCGGCGCAGGGGCTGATCGACCGCGCCGCGTCCGGCGACTTGATCCGCCTGGCCATGTTCTACCTGTCCGACGAGAATCTCGTGCGCAGCCTCAAAGAGGCCGCCGAGAGCGGGGCGACGGTCCGGATCATCCTGGACGCCAACCGCAATGCCTTTGGACGGACCAAGAATGGCATCCCCAACCGGGTCGTGGCCGCGGACCTCGTGAAGTTCGCCCGCGACGCCGGCGTGAACCTGGAGGTGCGCTGGGCCGTGACGGTGCAGGAACAGTTCCATCCCAAGGCGGTCAGCGTGAGCAACCCGCAGACCGGAAAATGCGAGCTGCTGTTGGGTTCAGCCAACTGGACCCGCCGCAACCTGCACAACCTGAATATGGAGGCGGATGTGCTGGTGACCGGCGAGCCCGGCATCGTCTCCCAATACAACGAGTATTTTGACGGCCTGTGGGGCAACCGTGACGGACTCCAGCGCACCTGCGCCTACGATGAGTTGGGCGCCGGCGGGGCGGGGTTCTGGAAACGGTTCCTGTACCGCCTCCAGGAAAATTGGGGCGCGGGCACGTTCTGAGCGCCGTGCCTGCAACCAGGGAAAACCACATGCCCATTGATTCCGCGAGCCGGTTCTTGCTATCTCCAACGGAGCTCAACCATTGGCGCCTGACAGCATGGCGTCCACAGGGCCGTATGTGGGCACTCGACGATGGTATGTTCCATGGCTTCTGCTCGAATACATGGGTTGGGCATTCTGAAAAGTTCGTAGACGTCGTGTTACATTGCGAAATCCGCTACGACGGCTATGGCGCTGGCGATATTTGCGTCAGAAGCGATCGCGATGCCGACAAAACCTGGGAACACGGTTATAACTTCGCGATCGGCCATACCCCAGACAGGACCAAGGGCCACATCATGCTCACGAACCCCAAGGGACATCACGAGAACTCCTTGGAGTTCGACCTGAACGAGTGGACAACGCTGACCATCTCAACCATAGGCAGAACCATTCAAGCCTATGTTGATCCTGGACATCGCCTCAGCTTCGTTGATAGCGAGAATCGCTTTCCTTCGGGCCAGATATGCTTGTCGGATCAGAGTTGCCATAAAGGGGACCACTGCAAATGTGATGGTGCCGGACACATCATGTTCAGGCATTTGGTGGTGCAGTCGGCAGCATAATGCAAAACGAAGAACGTGCCGTGGCATCCATGACCCAGGGCCTCTATGTGCACGTGCCGTTCTGCCTGCGCAAGTGCGCCTACTGCGATTTTTATTCCATCCCCGCCGCGCCCGACGCAGTGGCCGCTTACCTTGACGCCCTGGCTCGCGAGTTGGCGCTGGCGCCGGCCGGGTTCCTGCCTACCACCCTATTCATCGGCGGCGGCACGCCAACCGCGCTGCCGGCCGCTGACCTGGGCGCGCTCCTGGACTTGCTGCGCGCGCGGGTGGACGTGGCACGCGTGACCGAATGGACGTGCGAGGCCAACCCCGGAACGGTGGACCCCGATAAGATCGGCATCCTGAAACAGGCCGGCGTGAACCGGATTTCGCTCGGCGCGCAGTCTTTTGATGCCCAAACCTTGCGCCTGCTCGGCCGGATCCATGCGCCGGACCAGGTGGCCACGGCCATGCAGGACCTTCGCGCGGCCGGGTTTGGCAACATCAACCTCGACCTGATCTACGGCGTCCCGGGCCGCAGTCTGTCCCAGTGGGGCATCGACCTGGCCGCTGCCTTGGACCTGGCGCCGGAACACCTCGCGGCTTACGGTCTGACCCTTGAGCCCGGAACCCCATTAGCCCAGGCGTGCGGCCAGGGCCAAGTGGCCGAGGCGCCGGACGACGACTTTTGCGATCAATATGAAGAGCTCCGCCGGCTGGCTGCGCAGCGCGGCTTCCACCACTACGAGCTGTCCAACTTTTCCCGGCCCGGGTTCGAGTGTCGACACAACCTCATCTACTGGGAAGGCGCGCCCTACCTGGGCTTTGGCCCGGCCGCCCACTCGTACTGGGCCGGCCGGCGGTTCGGCAATGTCCGTGACTTGGCCGCCTACTGCCGCGGCCTGGCGGCGGGTACGCCGGTGCGGGAATACGACGACGATCTTGACCCTGCCGCCCGCGCGCGCGAGCTCCTGATCCTCGGCCTGCGCAAGCCGGACGGCGTGGATCGCGCGGCGTTTCAAGCGTTGACCGGATTCGACTACCAGGACCTCGTTGGCCCGGCCATTCGGCGCCTCGTGGCCCAGGGCGGGCTGCTTGACGAAGGGGATCGGTTGCGCCTGGCGCCTTCGGCGTACCTGACCAGCAACGCCGTGTTTCGCGAACTGGTGTGATGCCCCTTGTGCATGAGGATCGCTTTTTATCTGGGCTCCCCGCCTTTTCAAGGCGGGGGGGACCCGAAGGGTGGGGCGGTTAATCCGACGGCCATACCCATCATCCGATCCGGGGGCGGCGCTACGACAAGCCAAACAGGAAGAACGTGATGCTGACCACCGTGAAGAGGGATGACGCAAACGTGGTGAATACGAGGATGGTTGTAAGCTCGTGATCGCACCCGAAGCGCTTGGCAAAAACGGCGGCCATGGCCGCGGAAGGCATGGCCGCTTCAATGACCATCACCTGTTGCCAGATCACCGGCAAGTCCAGCGGCCGCATGGCAAAAGAAGCCACCGCGGGCTGGAAAATCAGCTTGATGAAGCACCCCATCAGCACCACCACGAAGATCTGGCGGAAATCGCGGAAATGCAGCATGGTGCCCACCGTCAGGCCGACCATCAGCGTGTTGGCTGCGGCCACTGTATCCAGAATTTTACCCGCGGTTTGGCAGACGATATTGTCTTGCGGCCAGCCCAGGCGGCTGATGATAAAGCCGCTCGCCATGGCGATAAATACGGGCGACCGGAAAAACCCCACCATCATCTTGATCCGCTCTTTGCGGCTGACCTTGGCGGTGCCAAAATGAATCGCGATCCATACGCCGGCCGTGAAGAGCGTGAAAGCCACGCCGATTTCGCTGACAATCGCCGCCTCGGACAGCGCCGCCATGTTGTCGGGAAAGATGTTCTTGATGATGGCGTAGCCAAAAAACGCGCTGCTGCTGAAGGTGGACGCCAGGATCAATGCGCCCATCCTTGGTGGTGTGAGCCGGAGGATGCGGCCCGCGACCCAGGCCAACAGGGCGCTGGCGGCTTCGGCCCCGATCATGATCCCGGCCAATCCCAATTGGTCGGATCGCATCTGGGTTCCCGAGAACGCCCGAAAGATCAGGGCTGGCAACGTCACGTCCATGAGCAAGCGTGAAAAAAGCTGGCTGTGATCCTCGCGCAGCAGCCCAACCCGCCGCAAGGCGACGCCCAGCAGAATGAGCGCGGTCATGATGATCACGGATTGGCTTAGGCTGTCGATGAAAAGCATGGCCGTATAATGAGAACTGCCGGGCGGCTTGTCGAGTTCCGGCTGAGAGGACCCGCCGCTCTGAACCGGGAGCGATCAAGCCACTTGCGGCATATTCCTGTGGCATATTCCTGTTGCCATGCTGGCGCGCTCCGCTATGATAGCTGCCAGGTTCGTTGTCGCGGGTGTAGCTCAATGGTAGAGCCCCAGCCTTCCAAGCTGGTCGCGTGGGTTCGATTCCCATCACCCGCTCCACTAAAATCCCCAATAAATCAGCACATTTAAGCCTTTTCTTGCCTTGCAACCATGGCGCCAGGGGCCGGAAGGGGTACAAATGGGGGAAATTCGGGCTTGACCATTGCCCGATAATGCCCAAAATCCGTTTGGGAAAAGGGGTCAGTCCTGAATGGCGCTTAGTTAAGGCCTAATACTTTCTTGGTCAGTGGCTTGCGGCGTCGC
>CAZAYP010000068.1:0-29803 GCA_964489425.1 uncultured Verrucomicrobiota bacterium
CATCCTCTGGTCCACCGCCTTCTTGTCCGCCCAACCTTTCTTGACGCAGCCATGTTAATGACACCGAAAGCTTGGCAATTGCAGTTGACCAGTAGTCCGTACCGCGTGATATTACGCATCATGTTGAGTAATATCAGGCGTACGTGGCGAAACCATTCCTGACGCGCCAGGTTGCCAAGTGGCCCGGCAGGTCGGCTTTCACCAAGGCGTTCCCGGTCAAGAAACAACGATTGGTTGGCGCCCAGGGCATTCCGCCGGAGGAATTCCTGACCACGCCAATCGAAGCCTGGATGGAATGATGCGCGCAAATGATAGCGGCGGGATCCTTCATTGCAGCGGCGGGCTTGTGCCACCCGCCATCCGCCGGATGGCATGGGTCTGGGTCCCGGCTTTGTCATTATGTTTTGCCGTTGCAGATGGTTTGGCCGACGACAGCAACTGGGCGTTGGTCTATGCCTCATCCAACCTGGCCGGCCACCTGGTCAGCGCGGAATGCTGGCCGGCTGAGCCGGACCCGCCGGACATCCCCTGCGGCGCAAGCGACGTGGGCCTGGTCAGCACCGATCGCTTCGGGTCGGTCATTGCCAACGTGCTTTCCACAACCGTCTATGTGAATGCCATTGCTGCGCAGCGGTTCACGGATATGTTTCCGGATGGCCGGCCGCTCAATCTTGATGTGTTCAAATACCGGGCGGACCTGCGCTGCCCGGTCCTGCCGTTCCCCTCCACCAGCCAGACCCAGAACCCCCAGGCCGCCCACATGATGATCCAACTGTGGGACGGCGCCGGCCGGCTATGGTCCAATGATCATGTCGCCCTGGAAGCCACCGCGCTTTGGGCGTTGAACGCCTGGACAACGAACACGTTGGGCAAGCTGTATGTCTACACCTCGTCGGACACCGGCGCATTAGAGCTCGTGGACACGGGCCTGTGTATCGCCCCGGACACCAACTGGCACACCGTCGAGTTCGTTGCCGACTTTGTGCACACCAACTTTGTTTCGATCCGGTTCGACGACCAGTTGGCCGATCTCAGCGCCGTGCAAATCGCGCGGTTGCGCCGCCCGGATTGGGGCGATGAACTGCTCTATCACATCACCCAGGAATCCTGCAGCGTGTACCCCGGGCCGGCCTACGACCTTATTTTCCAGTGGACCATGCTGTATCGCAACGTGGACTTCAGCCGGCTGGCATTCCGCGTGGACTCGGAAACCCGCCCGGACCCGGGCACCAACGAATGGCTGAGCTGGCTGTCAGAACCTTTCATGAAATACGGCCTCAAGGTCTCGGGCGACCTGCTGGCCTGGAGCAATGCTGCCGGCGTATCGACGGGCACCGGCGCGCGCCTGGACCTGCCCGCGCCGGCCGATAGCCGCAACCGGCGCTATTACCGGCTGCAGATTGCACCGTAAGGCACTGCCCCGGCTGCGCGCCAGGTCACCAGCAATCTTCCGCGTGGTAAATGACGGTCGATCCCGCCGCCAACGCGTCCGGTTCGGAAGAAGTGTAGCGCAGGCTTGTTGCCCCAGGTTCTTCATAACCGCGCATTGCAAGCTCCCCTCCTTGCAAGGAGGGGTGGCCGCAGGCCGGGGTGGTTATGGATGTTCCGCGCCCCGGCGTCTCCGGGAACTGGTCTCTATCAACCGCCCCACCCTTCGGGTCCCCCCCGCCTTGACAAGGCGGGGAGCCCGGATCGGCTGGCCTATCCTAAGCAGCGGCGGGTGGGCGAGAGATCGAACTCGCTGCGCGCCGCGGCGTTGTCTGGGTTGCCGGGCGGCCACGCGGCTTCCACCGCGCAAAGGATTCGTTGGCGCGCCAGGTTGATCTTCTCGATCAGTTTTTCCATGGCGGCCAGGCTGCCGATGGCGGCCGACCGGGCGCTGGCCTGGGTGGTATCGGCCCCCTGGTAAGCCTTTATGGCCGCGGCCAGGCTTTCCGCCTGGATGCCGGGAAGTGGTTCCTCGGTGATTTTCTTAAGGACGGCGGTGGCGGCCTGTTCCAGCTTGGCGCGATTGCGGCTGATCGGCTGGCCAATATAATAGTCTTTCAGCGCGACCCTGTTTTTCAGGCCATGTTTCTGTCGGGCAGCGTACTGCGCTTCCCGCACCAGGCTCAGCAGGGCTTGTTTGGCGGACGATTCAACTGACGTGGCGCCGACCTTGTCGGCCCGGTCGCTCACGGCCTGGCCCATGATAGCGCGCGCCGGACACCGGATCGCGATGCGGCAGGAAGAGCGCCCGGCGTTGATTCGAAGAACGCGCCTCACGGCGCTCACTACGAACGCGGGAATGTTCGTAGTCAAGCCCGTGAGGGCTGTTTAAGAGTTTGCCCGCAAGGCCTGTGCAACGTTGAGTACAGACATTCCCATCGCGACTAAGCCGCGTGACCATGGCGGGATTTGTGCGACATTTGATGGCGAGGCCCACGAGATGGCCAGGCTGTCCAAGGTCCATTTGGGGTCATGCCTGGTCATGCCGCGCGTCACAGGCGTGAAGAAGTACAACCCGGCCTACGTCTTTGCCCGGAGCAGCGGCGTGGCACGCATCAACACCGACGCATGCCTGGCCTGCGGCTTGTGCAGGAACGAGCGCTGCCCCATGGATGCCGTCTATAAGGTTGATGGCGCGTATCAGGTCAACGAACCTCGTTGCATCGGGTGTGGCGTTTGCATCGTCACGTGCCCGGCCGAGGCCATCAGCCTGGGTTCCAGACCAACGACGGAGCTGGCTTTAATTGCCAATAACATTCGGGATTGGAGCCGGCAACGGATCTCTGCCATTACCCAACGCCCAAACGCGGGCGCGTGATTCTCGGCAGGAACCCCGTCGATGAAGTGGCTGTGGCGTTATCGCAAGTCTGATCGTGTTGGAAGTCCAAGGCGCCAGAATAGTGGCCGGTGGAGCCCGTGTTCGGCCGCGCGGGCCCCGGGGCGTGCCTCGGGAACCCTTTCTACCAGTTCGCGATGGTTTCGATCCGGTAAAAACCGCCGGCGCCGTGGGCTTGGTCCGTGAAGCAGTTCAGCGGCGGCGTGGCCGGCGCCAGCGGCGAGACCGGCGCGAAATCGGCGCGCAAGTCGACGGCTTTCCAGACGCGGTAGCTTTCCCCGAGCCGGCTGGTCCACTGGACCACCGGGTGGCCGTCGGCCGCCGCCAGGCCGGTGGTTGCGGACATGGTGGCGCGGCACACGAAAGGCCCATGTTCCACCGAGTCGCCGGACGTTTCGATTTCAACCAGCTTGTACTGGTAGGCGCTGCCGGGTTGAGCCGTATGGTCCGCCACGCAATAGGCCGCGCCCCTGCCGCCCTGCGGCCAGCCCCGTGCCGGGACAAGGCTGGCGCTCACGGGCAGCCAGCTGCCGGCGTCTCCGCCGGCCGCGGCGGGGATCCAGCGGTAAACATGGAAGCCGATGGTTTCATATTCCGCGGCTGTTTCCCAGCAAACCAGCAGCCGGCCGGATTCTTCCCGCAACCGGAAGCCGGCCAGGGTGACCAGGCTGGGCTCGGTCCATTCAAACGCGCCGCGGTCCACAACCTGGTTGATGATGCGCGGGTGGCCGTCCAGGTCCACGGCCATGGCCATCCAATCCTGGTTGGTCCCGCTGTCAATGGCCGGTGAATTGGTGGCCGGCCGGTACGCGGCGTCCGCGAAACACGGGTCATTGGTCAGGGTGCCGGGGCCGGGCGCGCATCCCACGAAATTGGAGATAAAGTTGTAGGTGAGGTTGTGGCTGTTGGTCACCACGGCGCCGCAGGCGGCGTCCTGGTAGATCGCGGCCGCGTTTGAGGGCAGCAGAATTTGCTGGGCGACCAGGTTGTTGAAGAGGCGGATTTCGTGGGCCGGGTTGAAATGGTCGCCCAGGAAGATGCCGATGTTGCGATTGCCGTTGGTGGTGTTGAGGATGATGGTGTTGTTCTCGAGGCTGCCGCCGTAATAAACCTGGGACAGGCCGTACACATAGCTGTCAGCGCCGTGCTGGTTGACCACCACGCGATTGTTGGCCACGCGTCCGGACTCCACATAAAAACCATAGATGTATTGCTGATCGCTGCCGGAATTGATGGTGAGGCGATTGTTGATCAGCAGGTCGTTATGGCCGGCCGACGCGGACTGGAAGTCCACGCCATGCAGATTGGCGAAGGTGGCGGTGTTGGTGGTGGTCAGGGTGATGGTGTTGCCAACCACCTGGTTGGTATCGGTCTTGAGAATGCCGGTCAGGTGCCCGCGCCCCTGGAGGGCCAGGGTGCAGTTGCTGATGGTGCAGCGCACGGACGTGTCGCAGCGGATGCCGGTAGCGTCAAGGTTGTTGGTGGCCAGGTCGGCATCGGCGGTGATGGTGTTGCCGGCGACGAGGGCGTCAAACGCGGTGGTGTTGCTCACGTCGAATTTCACGGCCACGAAATGGCTCAACTCGCCCACGGGCGTGACGCTCAACTGGTTGTCAAGCAGGTCCACCGGGTAGCCATCCATCTGCAGGCCGCCGTAGTCCGAGGAGCCGGTGGAACTGTAGGTCGAGACGACCACGATGCTGTTGGTGAGCAGCCGGACCTTGGCCCCGGGCGTGGTGCCAAGATTGCAATAGCCGCGCACCGCCCAGTTGAAGTTGCCGCGAGTCGCGATGTGGCAATCCGTCAGGGTGGCCACCCGGCCCCAGAAATACACGTAGGTATTCATGTTGGTCATGTCCACGTGATGCAGCTCGTTGGTCTTCATCGGCTCGTTGCCGCGCAGTTGCAGGTTCAGGGATGGCATGTAGACGCCCGGGCCCCAGGACTCGAACTTGATCCGCTGCGCCGGCGAGCCCATGGCCCGCAACTGGCCATAAACCTTGAATCCGCCGACAAAGGCGTTGGTGAAATGTACGCTCACGCCCGGTTCAATCGTCAGGGTGGCGTTGGTGTCTACCACGAAGGGGTCCAGGTGCACCCACACCGGGCTGTCGGCAGCGGTCCAGGTGGTGTCGGCCACGATATCGGAATGCACATCCAACGCCGCGGCCAGCCGGCCCAACCCAAGCACGGCCCAGCACAGGCTCCCCCACCACAACCATTTTCCGGCTTCACACACACGATGCATGCTTATCTCCTTGCTTGCATTCCCATCAACGCAAGACCTTGTTGCTGAAAAAACAGCGCCGCCCCGGCGAGGTTGCCTGGTGTTATGCATGCCCACGGCAACAAAAGACCCGCTCAATCGCCGTGCAACAACAGGGCCCATGGCAACCCGGATTCAAACTTGAAGTCGGTCAAAGCGAACCGCGTTTCCGCGCCGACTTTGGAGAAGGCGCCTCCGATATACAACTTGGAATTAAACAAGGCCTGCGCGTTGATGAAATGGGGCAAGGCCAGACTTGCCAGGATGGCGATGACATGGACAAGTTTCATTCATTCTCCCTTAATGTTGACAGCAACCGGCGACCGCCCTCTTCCCAGCCTGGTCGCATTATGCCAGTATCGGCCCGGCTGCGCTCATAGTATCCAGTGGCCAGGTCAGTTGCGATTGTTTTTTACTTTTGTTTTTGGCTTCACAAGCCATCGTCTCCCCCGCCGCCCCAGCCGCGGGCACGGGTTGCCGGGAGGGCTTCTCCGTGGTCAGCCATTCTCATTCTGAAGAACGCGCCTCACGGCGCCCACTACAAACGGCCCGCGCTTGGCCGAATACCCGTTCGTAGTTAACGCCGTCAGGCGTGTCGCGCAACCGAGGCAGGACAGAATGAGAATGGCTTCTCCGCAGTTATTGGAACCGCAGACTTAATGGCTTGCGCGGCCCACCTGGCGGTGTTATTAAAACGCTTAGGCCGGCGGCCAATGATACGGAGCGGGAGACCGCGGCAACGCATAACCAGGCCTGGCGCGGCCAACATGAAAGGGGAGACGAGCATGAAACCATGGTTTAGTTGGCTGATGACTGCGGTCGCGATCATCGTGCCGGCCGCTGGCGCGCAAGCCGGGTGGAGCCGCGACCCGAGCAACAACACCGTGGTGGTTTCATCCGCCAACACCAACTTCTCCAGCCTGAACATCTGCCCGGACGGCCGCGGCGGCGCGTTCTTCTGTTGGATACAAACCCGGTCTCCGGGTTTGACAGACTACCGCGTCAATGTTCAGCAGGTTAACGCCCAGGGCGACATGGTCTGGCCGCTTTACGGGGTCAAGGTCAGCACCCTGACCTCGTCGCAATACGAGGTGGCCTTGGGCCCAAGCATTGCCGACAACGGGCTTGTGGCGTGGATTGATCACCGCTACGGCAGGTACAACGTGGTGGGCCAGCGCGTTGAAACGCCCGGCATCATCCGCTGGCCCAGCAACGGCATGAGCGCCGTTTCCGCCACCAATATCCAGTCCAGCGTCCAGGTCATCGGCGACGGGTCCGGCGGCGCCCTGGTTGCCTGGCTGGACTGGCGCACCGGCCACTGGCGGCCGTATATCCAGCGCCAGGAGGTTAACCAGGGCACCCCCTTGTGGGGGTCGAACGGCCGGATGGTTGTCACCAACATCGTCTCGTCCATCGACCTGCGCATGGTGTCCGACTACCAGTGCGGGGCGCTGCTCGCCTGGCCACAGAGCGTCCAATACGGGCTGAGCATAGTGCCGCAGGTCTTCGCGCAGCGCATCAGCCATCTCGGAAACATGTTATGGCCCAGCAACGGCGTGCTGGTGGCCGCCACCACCAATGGGCAATGGAATCACCAACTGGTCTGCGACGATGCCGACGGCGCCATCGTGACCTGGAAAGAATACCGGCGGGCGGATGCCAACATCTATGCCCAGCGCATCAGCGCCAGCGGCCAGCGCCTGTGGAGCGCGACCGGCATGGGCGTGGCCACGAACTTCCTGGAACAGACCGAGCCGCAGATGGCCGGCGACGGCGCCGGCGGCGCGGTGATTGTTTACCAGGACGCCTACACGCCGGGCTACGAATCGGACATCAACGCCCAGCGCATCGGCACCAACGGCGTGCACCTGTGGCAACCGGGCGGCACGGACATTGCGTTTGTCGGCGGCATGGACGAGGTCCCGCGCATCGTGCGCACATCGACGGGCGACTTCATCGTGGCCTGGCGCTCGGAGCGCATGAACCATGGGATTTTTGCCCAGAAGATCAACCCCGCCGGCCAGGTCCAGTGGGCCACCAACGGCGTATTCGTGGGCCGGGCGGACAACTATTCCCGGCCCGTTTTGACGGCGGATAAAAGCGGTGGCGCCATCATTCTTTGGCGGGCCGGTTTCGGCGGCACCAACGAAGTCAGAATCCAGATGGTCAACGCCAGCGGCGGACTGGGTCCGCTGACGGCCGGGTGCGCCGGCTGGGAGTTGCTGCTGCTGGAATGACGGCCATGATTTCATTTGGAGAAGTGGCCGGAAGAACAGTTCCCTTTCCGCGCCAAGCGCCACGGGGTATACTAAGTCCAAGCCGATAACGAGATTTTGCAGGGCCGGCTTGGTTAACGCGATCAAAAGGAGGGGCACCATGAAGATCTGGCAGGGGTTGCTTGGTTGTATCGTGGCCGCATGGGGTACGGCTGCATCGGCCCAGGATCTTCCGCGCGACTGGAGCCGGATGTGGGGCTCGGTTTCCAATGATTACGGCCAGGCCGTGGCGGCGGCCACGAGCGGCTACGTGTACGTGGCCGGGTACACCTGCAACTCGTTCGATGGCCAGACCAACAATGGCGTGCGCAACGCCACGCTCACCTGCTACAATCAGGCTGGGGTCAAACAGTGGACCCGCATCTGGGGCGCGGCGGATTACACGGAGGGCTATGCCGTGGCCGTGGACGCGGCCGGCGCCATCTACGTGGCCGGCCAGACCTGGGCCGGGTTTGACGGCCAGCAGGCGCTTGGCAATGGGGACATTTTCCTGACCAGGTTCAAGACCACGGGCGAGCGGGAATGGTCGCGCATCTGGGGGTCGCCGCGCATTGACAGCGGCCACGGGATCGCCGTGGACGCGTCGAATTACGTTTATGTTTGCGGGTATTGCCGGACCAACTTCGACGGTCAGGCTTACGTGGGCAACCGCGACATTTTTTATAGCAAGTACTCGCCCCAGGGCGCGCGCGAATACAGCCGCATCTGGGGATCGAGCAGCGATGATTACGGCCAGGGCATTGCCGTGGACCGCCAAGACCACATCTACGTGGCGGGCTACACCTACGCCGCGTTTGACGGGCAGTCGTTTGCCGGTTCGGCGGACGCGTTCCTGAGCATGTACAAGGCCGATGGCACGCGCCAGTGGTCGCGGTTGTGGGGCTCCGCCGCGGCGGACTCTGCCCGTGGCGTGGTCGTGGACCTGGCCGGCGCGGTGTACGTGGCCGGCTTTGGCGGGGCCTTTGGCGGGCAGCAGGCGATCGGCGACGCGGACCCGTTCCTGTGCCGCTACGACGAGACCGGTACGCGGGCCTGGGCGCGCATCTGGGGCTCGATCTGGGCGGACGCCGGCTGGGCCGTGGGCGTGAGCGGCACCAACGACATCTTCGTGACCGGCCTGGCCGCCTATGGCGCGGCTTTTGACGGCCAGAGCAACAAGTATGAAACCATTTACCTGTCGGCGTTCCGCGCCGACGGGTCGCGGCCGTGGACGCGGCGCTGGGGCACGTCCGATGCCGAAGGGCACGGCGTGGCCGCCCTCTCGCCCAGCAATATCTTCGTGGGCGGCTACGCCTACGGCACGGTGGACGACCAGCCGTTCTTTGGCGAGTACGACGGGTTCCTGAGCCGCTGGGCGCCCAACACGCCGCCGGTGATCACCTGGGGGCCGCAGGCCACCAAGGTGATGCGCCACGAGACGGAAGTCCAATGGGCCACCGACAAGGCCACCGACGCGCAGGTCTGGTACGGCAAAGGCACCGTGGGCTATTCCCATGGGGTGACCAACCCGGCCCTGGAGACCTCGCACACGCTGATGCTCACCAACCTGGACGCCGCCACGACCTACCGCTACATCGTGCGCTCAACCGACAGCCGCTCCAACACCGTGACCAGCACCGAGCGCTTTTTCCAAACCCTGGAGGAGCCGGCCGGCGGGTTCCTGGTGACCAACCTGATGCCCCTGGGCGATTTCATGATCCCGAACGCGTTCGGCATTGAAGCCACCGGCTGTATTGACCGGGTGGACTTTTTCATCGACGGCCGGTTTTTCGGGTCCGCCTTTGGCGCGGCCCGTGAAGCCCTGTTCAACCCCGAATCCATCGGGCTGAACATCCTGGACCTGGTCGGCGCCCACCTCATCACCGCGCGGGCTTATGCCGACACCCAGGAAATGGCCATGGTCAGCACCACCTGGACCTTTTTCCGAAACTGCCAGACCAACCCGCCTGAAATCGAGGTCGAGATTCTTGACCCCTACGACGGGTACACCCTCGCCATCCGCACCAATTCAGCGCCGCGCACCAACCTGCTGCTGCGGGTCCAGGCCCGGGAAAACCTTGGTTACAATTTCAAGCCCCTGGACCGCAGCGGCGGCTTCGGGCCCTGGGGCGACCGCTGGCGGCGCGAGCCCATCTGGGTCGGAGTCAAGCAGGTGGATTTCTACATCAACGGGGTCAAGGTGGCGGAGAAGACCCAGCCGGGCACCAACGCGCCGTTCGTGTTCGAGCACTACTATAACCTGGTCGGCGCGCCGACCGGGACCTACACGTTTTTCGCCAGCGCCATCACCAGCAACCTCTGCTACGAAAGCGATTCGGTGGCCTATACCCTCGAGCCGGCGCAAGGCGACCTGGAGGTCCAGCGCGCGCTGAACCAGTACGGCGGGTACCTGGGCGTCACCATCATGATCACCAACTACGGCAACGCCACGGCCTACGTGGACGAAATCTGTGACGACGCGCTCTACGGGTTCATGCCCGCCTGGCGCGAAGCCAGCGCCTACGAACAGCAGGTAGTGTATGACGGGGACACCGAGCGCGCCCGGGCGGTGTTGTCCTACGCCACCCCGCATGCGATTGTTCCGGGCGGGCACTATTCCGTAACATATTCCATGCTCCCGGTGCTGCGGCCCGGCTCGACGGACTACCGGGTCGATGGCGACTTGGTGTTGCGCTGGCACGACGGGTTCGGGAGCTACGCGCACACCCAGTACCAGTTCAACGTATGGGCCTGGCGCCAGGCCACGGCCCGTTGGAACCGGCTGGGCAACGCCGTGAGCAACATCCTGGCGCAGGCCGACTACCTGGTGGTCACCAGCCCGGACAACCTGCTCGCCGCTTACGACCACGCCGACGTCAACGAGCTGCTCTCGTCCGCGGCCGGGCTGGCGCTCCAGCGCCAGGGGGTCCTGGCCTTCACCCGCAGCTGCGCGGCCGCCAAGACCGGCTACGCCACCAACGATCTCTTTGCCATGGCCCACATGTTCGGCGATGGCCTGGAAGAGTTCTTCATGGCCGACCGCGACGCCGGCACCAATGCCGTGATGGACCATCTGCGCTCGTATAATTATATAAAGCAGATCACGCTCCGGGACCATAAGCTGCCCCTGGCACTTGGCACCAACTTCCTCTTCCGGGGCGATGCCATGGCGTCAGGATTCACGTCCGTGGGCGGCACCCCATTCGACCAGGTCATGATCGCCCACGGCACCACCAACCTCGGCAGCTTGAAGCACGGGGTGGTTGATATTTACGCCTATGACCCGCTGCCAAGCGAATTGATCAAGACCAGCTTTGATCCGCGGCACAGCGACTCCTACTCGGTTGGCGACGGGTTCGCGGTCGGCGACATCAAGTCCGGCGCCGGCTGGTTGCGGGATGAAATCATCGTGGCCAAGGCCGGCACCGGCCGGGTCAGCGCCTGGGGCGAGTTGAACTTATTCACCCTGTTCCAGTTCGACAGCGAATTCCGCTCCAACGATTTCTTCCTGGTTGGCAACGTGATGGGCACCGCCGAAGACGAAGTGCTGGTCGGAGACCTGTCGGACGACCGGGTGCTGGTCTATGTGGGCGGCAGCGGCGCCCTGGCCAACACGCTGGATTTGACTCTCGACGCCGGCGACGCCCTGGCCATCGGCGACGTGGGCTGGGACAGCTACCAGGAACTGGTGTTCGCCGACGAGTCCGAAGACCGCCTCGAAGTCTATTGCTGCGAGGCTGGCCGGTGGCGTTTGCGGGCTTGGTGCTACTGGGACTTCACCCGGAACTGCCGGCTGGCCGTGGCCGACATGCTGCCCAAGTCCGGCAACGAAATCCTGGTGGTCTGGGGCGCGGACGAGCTCGGCCGCGCCGCCGGCGAGGTGGAACTGATCAATTGGCCGGTCGGCCGGTTCCCCGGCGACCGCTGGAGCCTGAAAGATCTGATGGACGAGGACGGCGAGTGGACCACGCAACTCAGCCCGAGCTGGCCCTCCGCGGGCTACCTGGTCCTGCTGGGCGATGCCAACATCGTGTCCACCTTCGGCGCGGCCTGGCCGTACGGCGCCGGCAAGGTCAAGCGCGCCCAGCTCACCGACCGCGACTACGCCAACATGGCCGGCTCGCCCAACCGGCCCGAACTGGCCTGCGCCCGCATCGTGGGCGAGACTGCCGCGGCCATGCGCGACCACATCCGCACCCTGCTGGACATCGAGGCCGGCGATCTGGGCACGCACAACCGCCGCGCTTACGTGGTCAGCGGCTTCAAGCGTGGACCGAGCGGCGACTCCGATGACATCAACATGCCCTGGCATGCCAGCAATGCCGCCCGGCGCCTGCGGAGCGCGGCCCTGGGCTTCAATGTGGTCCAGCAGACCACCGAGGGAACCAACGCCATCACCCGGGTGGACTTCTTTAACAACGCCATGGGCCGGTCCGTGATCCACCTGACCGGGCACGGCAATTACAACCTTTGCGATATCATCCGGGCCAGCGATGTGGACACCGGGTTCACCGTGGACTCCAACCGGCCGTTGATCGTGGCCATGTCCTGCTCCACCGCCAATTTCCAGCCCGGCGAAAGCATGGCCGAGGTGTTCCCGCGCCGCCGCGCCGCAGGCTATATCGGCGCTTCCGGCACGGCCCAGACTTACCTGGACGACATCCTGATGGCCTTCTACGATCACCTGCCGGCCGCCGATGACATCGGCATGGCGCTGCGCGATGGCAAGTATGTTTATGGCAACGACGGCCGCACGGAAGACGAGGTCCACTACAACTACAACAGCGCCATCTGCCTGCTCAACGGCGATCCCAAGATGACCATCCTGCCCGCCGGCGCGCGCCGCCAGGCCACCCAGCTTAACCTGCCCATGCGCAAGGCCGGGCCGCTGGATACCCTCACCATCCAGGTCCCCATGTACGAAGTCACCACTTCCGACACCAACGACTCGGTGTCCATCCCCGGCCAACTCAACTGCCTGGCCGAGGGGCAGCCGCCCGTGCCCATGTACCGGGCGTTCATCTATTACCCGCCCAACTGCCAGGTCCAGGACGTCAGCTTGACCCTGCGCGACGGTCAGAGCACCACCAGCGGGCTGCGCATCGCCGCCTTCCAGATCGCCGATTTTGACGATCCCGTCACCGCCGATCGCGCCCCGCGCGCATCCCTCGCTGGCTGGTGGCCCACGAATGACTTTGACTGGGCCTATGACTGGGCGCCCGGCGACACCAACGTGCTGATCCTGACCCTATATCCGTTCTTTTACGACGCCGGCACCACCGCGGCGATCTTCTTCACCAACTACCAGTTCCATGTCGACTACGCCGCGTCGGCTGTGGAAATCAACCGCATCCTGCTTGATCAGCGCTCCTACCGCAGCAACGCCACGGTGCAGGCCAACTACTGGATCTATAACACCAACAGCCAGGGCATGGATGTGGTGCTGGAATGCGACATCCGCTCGAACAACAACGTCGCGGCTTACACTTTCCCCCTGCAGACGCTCGGGGGCGTCCAGGGCCTGGCGTCCGGCACGCTTTCCTGGGATGCCGCGGGCTATGCCTCCGGCAACTATTACCTGGAAATGATCGCGCGCGACGATGCCGGCCACGTGCTGGATCGCGCCCGCGAAGATTTCGAGATCGAAGCCCTGGCCGGCCAGGTGGACGAACTGGCCATGGACCCGCGCGCGTACCGACGCGGCGAGAACGTCGCCCTGCAAGCCACTCTGTTGAACAGCGGCTTTGACACCTGTTCCGGTACGTTCGTGTTCCAGGTCCAGGATGCGTCCGGCCAGGTGGTCGCGGAGTTCCGCCACGACTTCAGCGGCCTGGCCGTGGGCAACACGCTCGGGTTCACCAGTGTCTGGTCCAACGCCAGCCTGGTGCCGCGCAACTGCCAGGTGCTGGCCTTCGTGGAGTTGGCCGAGGGCGACACCACCGCGCCCACGCAGCTCAGTTGGGCGGACGCCCCGCTGCTGCTGGACGAGGTGACCGCGCGGGACAACCTGGTGGTGATCCGCTGGCCCAGCGTGGCGGGCCGGACCTACGACATAGAGTGCAGCACCAACCTGCCCATGTTTGACGGGCTGTCCAACGTGCCGGCCGCCGCACCCCAGAACTGCTTCACGGCCGCACCACCCGGCGAGGTGTTGTTCTACCGGGTCAGGGAACGCCCGTAACCCGCCGGTACGTCTTGCGGCCGGGGGCCGCCATCAAGCCATCAGGGTTTATACTCGTCGGCGCCCACGTCCCAGGCCGACAGTTGCGGCCGGGTCTGGCCGTCAATATCGCCGGTGAAGTTGGTCAGGGTCATGCCCCGGTCAATCACGCTGGTGGTGCCGGCCACCACGTGCAGGTCGCCGTTGGTGGCCGCGACAAACCACGCCGCCACGGCGGTGGCCACGTTATTGGATGCCTTGGCCACGGGCGCGCTGTCGCGCCGCAGGATGGCCCGGTTGGCCAGGTTGTTGCGGAACCACAGGTTCGAGCTGTACGTGTACCGGTACTCGATGGGCCCGGTGTACGTGGGAATATAGACGGTGTTGTTGTCCACCACCACGTTGTTGGCGCTTTCCAGCCCGATGCCCACGTCCGTGTTGGCGCCCGCGCCATTGTTGTACACCATGTTGTTGCGGATGGCGCTGGTGCCGCCGTTGTGGCCGTCGGCCGCCGTGCCCAGGCCGAACCCGATGCCGCGATCGCAGTTGATCACGATGTTGCGCTCCACCACCACGTTCTGCGGTACGGAGCAGCGTTTCCAGAAATGAATGGCGTGTTCGGCCAGGCCGTCCGTGGCGCGAATGTTGCGGAACAGGTTGTCGCGCACGCGCCAGTTGATGGCCTTGTGCACATCGATGCCGCCAGTGTAGGCCTGGTAAGCCCAGCCGCTGGTGAACTCGAACAGGCAGTTCTCCACCAGGCCGTCCGTGGCGCCCACCGGGTCGGATTCGGCCGAGGTGCCCTTGATGAACTGTTCGTTGCAGTTGACGATGCGGCAGTTGTGGACCCACAGGCCGGCGGCGTCGTACGGGGTCTGGCCATGCAGTTGGATGCCGTGGTACCTGCACCAGCCGAACGTCATGTCCGCGATGGTGACATGCGAGGCCGTCACCCAGAATACGTGCTCCACGCTGGCATCGGGCCCCGTATCCGGGCCGCGGATAATCACGGCATCGCGGTTGCCGGTGGCGCTGCGGATCAGCACGTGGTTGCAGGTGATGGGCAACGCCCAGTCCGTGAGCGTATAGGTACCGTTAGCCACCAGGATCGTGGCCGGCACCCCGGCGTCGTTAACGGCGGCGCAGGCGTTCTGCAACGCCGCCACGCTGCTGACGCGGTACACCACCCCGTTGGTGATCGTCAGCGGGCTGCCGTAGCCCGGCCGGTTGGTCGTGGCCGGGGTCGGGCCGGGATCGCTGGCTTGCAGCAGCAACGCGCAGATGCCGCCCACGGCATGATGAAGCAGCCCGGCGCTCATAATCCATCCAGGTTGTTGGCCATGCGCAACGATATCATTTCATCCTCATTTTGGGCGGCCAAAGACCAACCGCCTTTAGTCTGGTAAACAGCGGGTTGGATGAAAAGCCGCGCGCTAACCGAGGCGTGCCAGCCTTTCCCGCACGAGGCCTTGTTCAGGACCGCCGACCGCCGGCAATACCCCAGCAATATCAGCTTGGGTCACGATGCCAGCGGATATCATCATGGAAACAAACTCAACATCCTTGCCGCGGCCCGCCGCCAACTTCGATATGGCCAAATCCACCGGTGCAATGCAAATGCCCCGCGCGCCACCCGTGTTCGCATTTTCCACCACAATAGCCCGCTTCCGCCAATCCAGCGGCAAAACCGCCGTCTGCGGCGCCACGCCATGCGCATAGCAGCCGAATGTTTCGTCAAAAGGCGACAGTTCTCCGATCGTGCCGTCAATCAAATCGGCCAACGCCGGATTGGATAACGGATACAAATCGAGTTCCATGGACTGATTCAGCGGGGCTGGCAAATCCGGCACCGCCGCGAGCAAGGCCTGGCTGCCGACCACCACCAACTCGCGCTCATTGGTAATGGCGGCCGCCGCTCTCAAAATGTGTTCCATCTGCTCACGTGTCATGCGCCGCGCACTCCCGATAAATAGCCCAGCGCTCCCGCGGTTCCAGGATGCCGCAAAACGGATTGTTTTGTCTCAACTGCGCGCCGCGTTCGGAATGGTCAATCAACGCGTTGCGGATGGATATCCAATCTCCGGCCAAAATCTCCGCCCACTCGTCGTGGAGCCGCGATGCGCCTTGTGCACGCCAGCGGCGGTTAACCGTGCGTGCCCGTTCAATGCCCGCCTGGACATCCCCCGCTTCAAGCTTGCGCGCCAAGGCATCCGCCAGTCGCAAGCTGCGACGATCTATTTGCTGGTGCGTTTTCATGCCCAATCGCCATTCCGATAATCCCTAAATTCCTGCTCCTTGTCCATACATGGGGCAGATCTGAATGATTTGCAAATATTTTCGCGGTTTATAGTGTTTGGCAGAATAAATGTCCGGAAAGACCGGACGGCTCACGGGGACCGTTCGCCCCACCTGGCCGCGGATCTGCCGGTAGGGCGAGGTGTCTCACCGAGCCGCTGCAGGCGTCCAGCCAGCCATGCTTCCCGACAATTTTACTGCACATCAGTATAGCCCGGTCATTTCTTCGACGATGGCCAGTAGCTTTTTGTAGTGGTCCGACCTGCGTCAGGCCGGTCTTCACACGCCTGACGGCGTTGACTACGCACGAATTTGTGGCCAGGCTCGGGCAGTTTGGCATGCACACCTTTAGGCGCGGGCCGTTACCGCGCCTCGATCCGGTAGAAGCCGCGGGCGCTCTCGACCGGGTCGGTCCAGGCATTCACCGGCGGGGTGGCGGGCAGGCCTGCTGCCACCGGCTCATAGATGGCATCCAGACCAGCGGCCCGGAACACATGGTAGGTTTCCAGATCGCGACTCGGCCACTGGATGACCATGCCCGCGGGCGTGACGCTGACACTGGTCACGCGCGGCGTCCAGGCTGACTGCTCGAACGGACCGTACTCCCGGGTGCCGCCGGTGGTTTCGTGTTCGACGAGCTTGTAGCGAAAGGTGTCGGTCACGTTGGCGCCGGGATCGGCCACGCAATAACTGGCGCCCGCGCCGCCTTGGGGCCAACCCAAGGCCGGGACCATGGTCGTGTTCACTTTCACCCAAGCGCCGGCCTCCTCGCGCAAAACATCAAACCCGAGCGTCTCGATTTCGGCCGCGGTCTGCCAGCAAACCATGACTTGGCCATTCTCCGTGCGCAGGGCAAAATCGGCCAGCCGCACCAGCGACGGTTCGGTGTAGCTATACACCACCCGGAACCCGTAGTAATCCAAACCCCAGTTGGGAGCGATTGAGTGGCGGGCGGTCACACGGGCCATTTCGGCGACGTTCTGCCAGCTGCCGCCGCGCACGATCCGGGCGGACCCGGAGCCAGGCCCGACCGGGTTGGTGGCAGGATCGGACGAGTAGAAACCGTTCCAGTCCCAGCACCACTCCCAGACATTGCCGGCCAGGTCGCACAAGCTATACCCGTTGGTCGCGAAACTTCCCACGGGCGCCGTGTAGGGCGTCGGCGGGTTGGTATAGGCCGGGTTATATCCGCGCGTGGGGCTGGTATCGTAGGCATAAACGGCGGAGCTGTCATAATTCGCCCGCGAATGCTGGATCTCGTTGGAATCGCGCCAAGGGAAGCGGTTGGTTGCGGATCCGCCGCGCGCCGCGTATTCCCATTCCGCCTCGGTCGGCAGGCGATAGCCGTGATTGGTCAGGACCAAATCAGGCGTGGCCACGCCGGTGCGGTAAGGGGTCATGCCGATGAAATAGCAGGGCGACCAGGCCTTCATTTCGTTGCGGGCGTTGCACCACTTGACGGCCGAGTACCAGGTCACGGTCTGGACCGGGTGATCGGGACCCTTGCCGGCGGCGCTGTTGGTGGTGATGTCGTAGCCGTTGGTCTCTGCCCAGGCGGCCACGTAGTCCCACTGCGCCTTGGTCACCTCGTATTTTCCCATCATGAAGGACCGCATGGTCACGGGGTGCGCGGGCACTTCTCCGGTGCCGATGCCTTCCGGGAACAGGTTGGTGTCGCAGCCCATGGTAAAGGTCCCGCCGGGAATTATTTCCGTCAGTATGGGCACGTCGCCCAGCGCCGCGCCAGCCAACCAGACCACCGCGAGACCCATCATCGCTTTTCGGATCATATCATTTTTCTCCTTGTCAACTCATGTCACGGGCTGCCGCCCAGCAGCAAGATATGCCACGGCACGCCCAATGGGTAGCAATACCGGGCCAGGCCGGCCATGCGGACGCCGTTCACCTCGTAAAAGTCGCCACCAGCCCACAGTTCGCGGCCGATCAACCGCAGCGCCTTGACCGGCCCGTTGAAGCCGCCCTGGTTCCAGTCCTTTGGCAGGCCGCTGGCCAGGCTGATGCGGCCGATGTTGGCGCAGGCCGCGCCGTTGATCGATGTAATCGCGCCGCCCGCGTACAAGTAGCTGGTGTCGGCCGCCAGGCAAAAGACCGTGCCGGTTACGCCCAGCATCCACGAGCCTGGCGACGCCTGCCCGGTTTCCTTGGAAAGCTTGGCCAGCCGCTTGCGGTTGGCCCCGCCGATGTTGGTGAACGTGCCGCCGGCATAGACCGCCGTGCCGTCGCTGAAGATGGCATGCACCCGGCCGCCGGCGGGATCGGGGGCCCAACTGTCGGGAGCGCCGGTGGTGGGATTGAGCCGCGCCAGGTAATAGCGCGACTGGCCGCCGATGATGGAGAAGTCGCCCATGGCATACAACATGTCGTCCGCCCAATGCAGGCCGTTGACTTCCTGGCTGGGCGCGGGCGCAAAGGCGGCCATGGCGTTGCCGTTGGTAAGGTTCAGCTTGGCCAGGTTGGTGCGGCCCAGGCCGCCAATCCGGGTGAACGTGCCGCCCGCGTAAACCCCGTCCGGCCCCAGGGCCAGGCAGAGGGGCCGGGTGTTGGGCTGGGCGTCCCAGCGCACGAGCAGGTAGCCGAGGTTGTCGATCTTGGCCATGCCCTGGCGCTCGCTGCCGTTGATGTAGCTGAAGTTGCCGACCATGAATATATTGGTGCCGTCCGTGGCCAGGCCGGTCACCTGGGAATCGGCTTCGGCCCGCCAGGACCGGTCCAGGGTGCCGTCTGGCTTGACGCGCAGCAGGTTCTTGTGCTGGCGGTCCCCGGCCATGGTGAACTCGCCGCCGACGACCACGTGACCGTCGGCCAGGGGTGCCAGGGCATTGATGGTGCCGGCATAATGGGCATACACTTGGCGACCAGTCACGATCTGCGCATTGGTGACGCTCAGCACGGCCATGCCCTGCGCCGGCGCATTGCTCATGCCGCTCATGCCGCCGCCCACATACAGCAGCGCGTCGGTGGCGAGCAGCGCGTCCACCCGGTTGTTGGGCGTGGGCGGCACCCAAGGCTGCAGCGATCCCGTGGACTTGGAAATCTTGGCCAGGTGGGCGCGGTTGGTGCCGTTGACTTGATCGAAATCGCCGCCAATAAAGAGATAGGCGCTGCCCGCGGACGCCATGCACCTGATCCCGCCATCCACGGCTGGCGAGAGCGACTGCAGGGTATCTGACGACAGCCAGTAGCGGGCGAGGCGATCCCGGCTCGCGGCCGAGATCGTCAGGTAGTCGCCGGCCACGTACAGGTAGCCTCCATCCGCCAGCAGGCCGTAAATCGCGCCGTTCGGCTGGGGATTGTAGGCAAGCGACATGCTGCCGTTATCCAGCCGCACCTTGGTCAGGCGGCCCCACGCCACGCCGTTGACCTGGGTGAACGTGCCGCCAATATAGAGATAGTCGCCGTAGGCCGCCAGGGCCCGCACCGCGCCGTCCACGCTGGCGACGAACGCGGTGTTGACTGTTCCGTGGCTGTCGGTTTCGATTTTCACGACGCCCCGCCGCGACTGGCTTTCAATCTCGGTGAACGAACCGCCGGCATACACCTGGTTGCTGTAAACCAGCAGCGTGTTGACCGGGTTGTTGGCTGGCGCGCTCCAAAGGTCGGCGTAGTCCTCCGTCAGGTACAGGCGCGCCAGGCGGGTGCGGGTGCGGCCGCCGATATTGGTGAACGTGCCGCCGACATAGACGTGGTTGGTGGTCACGGCCAAGGCATACACCGTGCCGTGGGCGCAGGGGTCCCAGTGCATGTCCAGCGTGCCGTCCGCATTCAACCGGGCGATGTTCTTGCGCGGCACACCGTTGACGTGGCTGAACCCGCCGCCGATGATGACCTGGCCGGACTCGGTTTGCGCCATGGCATAGACCGCGCCGCCATACCGCAGGTCCAGGTTGTAGCCGGTTTCCAGGACCTGGGCGCCGGCCGCGGCCGCCATGCCGGCAAAGCTCAATGCGGTCATTAAACGGATTGATTTGATGCTCATGATCGTCCTTTTAGTCTTCCTGAACCTGGATGCGGTAGTAGATGGGGTAGCAGGCGCCGGTCATGGCGTCGGTATAGCAATTCTGCGGACCAGGGAGGTTGGAGACGGCAACCTGCCACTCCCACGTTACCGGGTTGGTGGTGTAATAGATGGTGTAGCCGCGATTGGTGATGGCAGGCCAGCACAGGCAGGGGCCAGCCCCCGGCGCGCTGTGCGGGTCGAGCGCGAAGACCGAGGCGGCGTTGGTCGGGTCGGTGCCGGCGATGTATTCGGCCAGGTTGTTAAGGCCGTCGCCATCCGCGTCGGCGCCGGCCGACGCGTTGGTCGGGTTGCCGAAGTGTTCCTCCTCGTAGGAACTGGGCATGCCGTCGGCATCCTGGTCCTGGCTGGTGCTGAACATGATGGTAGCGCCTTCGCTGCAGTTGTCGCTGGCGTCACAGATGCGCGCGACAAACATCTGCATGCCATCCGGAAGGGAGGTGGAATCCCAGGGGAACACATACGGGGGCGCGGTGTTGGTATACAAATCGACGCCGTCCCGCCGGTAAACGATCGAGGCCACGGCTTCGTTGTCCCCCGCCACCACGGCCAGCGGCACGAGGCCATAGACGAACTGGCCAGAGACCGGGTTGGTAAAAACGCCCCACGGGTTCGAGCCGTCGGTTTCGTCCATGATGGTGAAGGCGACGGGGTCGGAATCGCCCCAGTTGCCAGAGAAGTCAAAGGCCCGGCCCACGAGGGTGTGGCGGCCCTGGGAAATCTCCGTGTTGAGCACCATGTAGTGGCCGGTATCGGAAACCTGGCGGGCCAGCGGCGTCGCCTGGTTGCCGTCCAGGTGGAATTCCACCTTCCAGACGCGTTGGTCGTCGGCCGCGTCGGCGCTGATGGAGATGGTGGTGCCGCCGTTGGTATAGCCGTCGGAGGGGAAGGCGATGGTCATGGTCGGCGGGTTGGTGTCGGCGCTGTTGTTGACTGTGATGTTACGACCAATGGGGAAGCTGCAATTCCCGAAGATGTCGTAGGCATAAACATAAACCACCCCGGGCCCATTGGGCAGCAGGTTGGCGGTATCACGGGTTGTCTGGTAAATATTCGAGACCGCCGCGACGGTCGCCGTGACGATGGGAACAATCAACCCGGCGTAATTGTATATGAATTCCACCCGGTCAATCTCCGAATAGTCCGTGACGGCCGCCGAAAACGTGGTGGTGCTGGAGAGGGTGGCGTCGGCGGCCGGCGCCACGAACTCCACGACCGGGTCGTTGAACTCCATGCCGGTGTGCTCGATGTCGATGACCAGGTTGGTGGCGGTGTTGGTGATGACCGTGTAGCTGTTGCCGGTCAGCGGGTCCAGGTAGGTGTTCCCGGCGTGCAGGGTGGGGCGAATGGAATGCTGGTTGGGGGTCCCGACATAGCTGGCCGGGGGGGTCATATCGACCAGGCTGAACCCCCAGTGGAACAGGGCGCCCTGGAACACGTCGCCGGTGGGACTGAACCCCGCGTCGATCAAGAGGGGCTGGCGATACTCGATGTAGAGCGACCCGCCGTCGCCGCGGGGCGTCTTGACCGCCTTGAGGCCACCGGAATTGCTTTCGAGAGGCTCGAGGGTGACGCGGTAGGATCCGCTGTTGGTCAGGCTCAGGATGCGGTTGGGGCCGTCCAGCCAGCCCAATTCATCCTTGTTGAAGGCCGACAAGTGGCCGTCCGAGTTGCTCATCAGGTCGTAAGGGTCGTGGTACATGTGGTTGGTGTAGCCCGTGGCGGCCATGACGTTGGTCTGGCAGTTCAGGAAATAACTGTCCTGCAAGCCAAACGTGTGGCCCAACTCGTGGGCGATGATGTTGCTGGACGCGCTGCCGTACGGGATCTTGACCCAACCCAGGTCCACGCAGCCGTCAGACGTACAAATAGAGTCCGGGCCGATCCCCCCAAAGGCCGGGTAATGACAGCCGGACCGCCGGGCAATGATGATGACCACGTGGGTGTACTGGGTATAGACCACGTCCGCATCCGCGTAAGGCAGCAAGTCGCCGAGGTCAAACTCGTTGTCATTGAAACAATAATCCTCTGTGTAGGTGTACCAGCCGAAGACATCCGCGGCCCGGTTGGTGTCGACAACGCCTTTCAAGCCCCGCATGTTGTATGACATTTCCAGGAGCCAGGAGCTGGCGCCGTCCATTTGATTGGAGTAGGTGCTGGTTGGGGGCAAGACATTAGTGATGCTCGTATGCTTCATCAGCAGCACCACCGGCCTGGCGTAGGTTGGGGGCTGCACGGTGATCGTGGCCATGGCCATAGCCGAGGTGGCGCTGCCGTCGGAAGCGACATAGACGAATCGGTCGGTGCCGGCGAAGTCGTCCTTGGGCGAATAATGGAACGCGCCGTTGGTGTAAAGGCTCAGGCTCCCGTGCAGCACGTTGGAAACCAGGATCGCGGTCAGGCGGTTGGTGTCGGCGTCCGTGTCGTTGGTCAATACCCCGGACACCGGCGGCCGCACGGGGGTGGACATCCAGGTTTCGTAGGTGTCATTGGAGGCCACGGGCGCGTGGTTGGCGGCCGATGCTCCCACGATCAGCAGCGCCCAGGCCAGGGCCGCCATCATGGTCATGTGCCGCGGCATGGCCCGGCTTTTATTAGCATGCATGATTCTCCTCCTCTTGGGCTGCCTTATTCTACCGGCAATTCTCATTCTGGCGCAAAGCCGCCTGAAGGCGAATAGCACGTAGTTAAGCAGTTTTGTCGCCGCAACAAAACAGCCCTTACGGGCTTAACTACGAACAAGCCCGAACATTGCGTGCGCCGTTCGTAGTTAACGCCGTGAGGCGTGTTCCGCTTGACTACGTGCCATTCGGCGTCAGCCGGCTTCCGGGATGGTCGCCACGCCATAATCGGAATGGCTGTTTTTCTACGGCGCATTGGTGCTGCCGCGGTAGTACTGGCGGGTTTCGTGCGGCGGGATGGGAAAGCGCATGATGTAATAGCCGTTGGTGTAGGCCGCGTCGGCCGGCTCAACCTCGTACCAGGCGTGGTCGGTGAGGTTGGAGCAGGCCAGCAGGAACGGCGCCGCGCCGGGAATACCCAGCACCGAGAGCACGCCCTGGGTGGTGCCCAACTCGCGCTCGATGATGGCGGGCGTGGGCAGGCCGTTGGTCAGTACATGGAAGAAATACGGCTCGGACCATGCGGTGTTGTGCGCGATGTCGGTCACCTTGAAGACCACCCGGTGCGAACCCACCTCGGTCAGTTCGTAGCCCCCGGAGAAAGCGCCGGTCCACATGCCAATGCCGGACGGATCATTCGAGGTGATGGTGCCGCTCGGTCCTTCGACATACAACCAGGCATCCATTTCCAGTGGGGCAGTGACATTGTCCAGCGCCACCACGGTGAAGAACGGCGTAACCGGGCAGGCATTGGAATGGAAGAGGCGCTCGTAATCGCCATCCATGCCGGGGGGCAGCTCGGAGCACCAGGCATTCTGGATGACCGGGGCCTCGTCGTCGGCCAGGATGCGGAAGGTGCCGGTGGTCTGAGACGAAAGGCCGCTGAAATCGGTGGCGATGACGCTTACCGTGTGCAAGCCGGGGTTGAAAGTGTCCACAAATTCGTTTGTATACCCGTCATTTTTAGGCAGTGCCAGGATGTTGGTTACCCCGCCATTGACAATCACGGCATTGATGCTGGCGACGGCGGCATTATCCGTGGCCTGGGCCGAGATGGTGATGCGGATGCCTTCAAAACCTTGCGTGGGCGCGATGGTCATTTCGGAAAAGCCGGGCGGGGTGGTGTCGGCGGTAACGATAAAATTCTCCCCGGTGCCGAGCACGGAGTTGCGAGAGATGTCCCAGGCGCGGACCAGGACCTGGTACAGGCCGGTTTGCGCGGTGGCGTAGCCACTATTGGTACAGCGATGCGTCATGGTACCGGCGAGATAGGGCATCTCGTTGGTGTGCGCGCTCCCGTCGGGCCGGATGATGATCTGCTCGACAATGCCCACCTGGTCGGCGTCGAAAAGCATGCTCACATTGGTCACGCTCGCGCCAGCCAGCACCTGGGTGGGGGTAATCGTGATGAAACTCACATGGGGCGGATCCGTGTCGTCGGTGGCGGGGCGCAGGTCCATGACTGCGGTGGGGTCGCCGAGGAGGTTGAATAGACGCATGATGTTGCGATCTCCGGCAATGGACTCATAGAAAAACCGAGCAGGATACGCATAGCCCGTACGCAGGTAGCTGTCGAGCATCCGGCTTTCAAACCGATCCTTCACAAAGGCATCGGCGCGGTAAACAAGCTTGTTGCCGCCAATATAGCCAATGGCGCCGCCGGCGGGCGCGCGGATGAAGGCCGGCGCGATATATTGGGTGCTGTCCAAAAATTGGCCCGCATAACACGAGAGCATGGCATTGACAAAAGGCAGATTGGTTTGCGTCCTGGTCAAGGCATGGTTGTCCCGGTAGAACAACGCATTCGTGTCGGCCGGCAGATGTTTTATGTTGATGGCCCATGACTCGGGGGCGCCGTGGCCGACCCAGGTGATCAGGCCGTTAACCGCGCCCAGGGCGTTGAGCACATCGTTGGTGGTGAGCGTCACAAAAACATTGGAGCCGAGCATCGAAACCGTGGACCAGCCATAATTCCCCAAGGTGTTGTTCGCGCCAAACAGGGCGTCTTCTTCGCCCGTCAGGTTCACTTGGCTGCGGCCCCACCCGCGGCAGTTATAGGCGCTCCATTTCGCCAGGATCGCCTTGGCTTCGTTGCCGCTGATGGCCGGCAGGCGGCCCACATATAAATCCGGCTGGGTGTCACTGTTCGTCTGCAACAAGGAATAATAGACATCGCATTCATAGCCGTCGATCATGTGCGTGGGCACGGCATTGGTATCGCCGACCAGCAGCACGTACGAAACCGCCGGCCAGTTGGTGGAACAATCGCGGATGAAATTCAGAATCCGTTCGGGATTATCAGCGCCGCTGTAATTCGCGTAAATGGACTCCACGGAAAATACCTTCGTGGTAATTCCCTGCGCGGTTTTGGCCGCGGTATAAATGCTGACGTCCGAGGTCCATGCGGCCGGCGAAATAACCAGGTAGTCCGCGCTGGCGCCGGTGGCCAGGCTGCCCAGCCGGGCCGCGCGCGTGGGGGCCGGAGGAACAGGAAACGCCAAATCCCCGGGATTGACCACCCGGCGCGCCAGGCCGCGATCCACCTCGTTGCGTGGGGTCGTGGTGGCCGGCAGATAAGGATTAACGATCGCCACCTCTACTTGCGCCGCGTCACACAAAACCAGCCGGCGCGTCCGCGCCTGGTAGCGGGCGGGATACACGGTCAACTCCAGAAGGTCGCACGACCCAACGCGCACTGCCTGCCAGGTGAATTCCTGCTCGGGGTACAGTTCCCTGGACCGATAAGCGATGGGGTCCGGAACCGGTTCCGGCAGGGGCTGGCCAATCAGCGTGGGCGTCAACGCTGGCACCAGCGGCCGCGCCAAGGTCACGGCCCGCTCATGCCGCAGCATGCTCACGGACAAAACCGCGGCGCCCGGCGGCAACGCCACCAGTTTGCGCACGGCATACACCTCCGGCCGGCCTTCCGGACTGCATGGCTCCACCTCGCCCGGCGGATACGCCAGGCGCGTCCAGTTCCCTGCCCTCTCCAACGCAGGTGCAGGAAGCGCAAGGGATACGCGGATGACTTCAGAACCGGACCCGGGCATGGCCACGCCTGTCAAAATACCGAACAACGCGCACAGAAATGCCGCCAATAATTTCACTGGTACTCCCCTTCTATATGCTTAACATTTACCCGAAAAAGGAGCAGAAGTTAAGCGCCAAGTCGTTATTATTGAAAATATAGCGAATCTTTGGCCGCCATACCCGATGGCCAGCGAAGGTGGTCCCCGGCAGAACATGTCTGCACGTCACAGGGGATCCGTGTCGTCAAGCAAGTTGATGATGTTCCATGAGCCGATGGGAGTACTGCCCTCCACGCCGTGGCCCAGGACGTGCCCATGCCGGGCTAACACGCGGGCGACTTTTCCGGCGGGTTCGATTTCCGCTTCAACCGCATCAAGGCCGAGTTTTCTCGCCACTGCGCCGGCGGTCGCACGTCCACGACCTCGAAGGTCCCGGGCAGGTCCATGAGCATGCGCTTGAGTTCCGCGGCGGCGATGCGGTCGGGCAGTCGGATGGCCCGCGCAGCGGGCGCAGCCGAACCGCCTCCGCCTCCGGCTGCGCTCAGGGTCGGCAAGCCGGCCGCGATCCAGGCCTCGCTGCCGCCTTCCATGTTGAAAACGTCCTTGAATCCCAGCTTGAGCAGGACCGAGGCGCCCATGCTGGAGCGATAGGCGGAGTTGCAGACGGTCAGCACCGGCATATTCTTGGAAAGGCGCGTGCTGTCGGTGAACATCTTATTCAACGGAATGTTGAGCACACTGCCGATCCGCAACGCCATCCACTCGCTCGGGAGGCGAACGTCCACGATGATCGGTGCCGTTCCGGCCTGCATTTGCTGATGAAGATCCTGGGGCTGCAGGAGCTTGAGGGAGCCGACAGGCAGCTTGGCCTGGCTCCACGCCTCCAGACCGCCCTGCAGAAAACCGGCGGGGGCATCGTAGCCGATGCGCTTCAGGCGGAAGGATGCCTCGCGGACCTCGTCGTCCGAGCCCACGAGGACGAACGGTTCACCCCACGGGATCATGATGCCCGTCCACGTCTCGAATCGTCCCCGTATGCCGATGCTGATGGCTCCCTGTGGATGAGCCGCAGCGAACGCCTTGGCGTCACGAACGTCGATCAGCCATGCGCCTGACTGCCCTTGGGCGAGTACATCGGCGGCGGGCAGGGCCGGCGGCGTGGTCTTGTCCCAATCCACAAGGGGCGGCCCATCGTGGTTCATCCTCGCGTTGTGCTGGAAGTACTGCGGGGCATCGGGAAGGCCGTCAATGACCGCCATGACGTAGGACAGGAGATCCTTGTGCTGAAGGTAGACGTTCTCCCGGCGTTGTTCCCCGATGGTGGAGACCGGCTTGTCGCTCAGATGGGCGCCGCAGAGGGACCCTGCCCCGTGAGCCGGGAAGAACGGGGTGTCGTCGGGCAGTTTGGATAGTTTGTCTTTCCACGAATGATAACCCATTTCCGCCAGTTCGGCGGCGCTCATGCTGTCGCCCATCAGGTCGGGACGCCCGACGCTGCCGATAAACAAGGTGTCGCCGGTGAGGACGAACGTCGGGTGGGTCGCGGAGGCCGGATGATACACGTAGAGGCAAGTGCCATCGGGGGTATGCCCCGGAGTCGTTACGACTACCGCGCGTACGCTGCCGAACGCGATCGCATCGCCATCCACGACCGGTTTGTGCGGGTAGCCGGCCTGGGTGGCTGCGTTGGCGATGATCTCCGCGCCAGTGGCCTTGGCCAGTTCCATGTGCCCCGCCACGAAATCGGCATGCGAATGGGTCAGGTACACTTTCGTGATCTTCAGTCCCAACTCCTGCGCATCCTTCAGGTAGCGGCGGATGTCGCGGGCGGGATCAACGATCATGGCTTCCCCGCCGCTGCCGATCAGATAGGAGTAGTGCGAGAGCACGCCCAGGTTGTACTGGCGAAACACGAAGTCAGCGGACTTCTGTTCGGTCTCCGTGACGAGTTCAACGTTGGCCGCCTCGTCGCCGTGCGCCGCCGCTTCGGCATCGCCCGGCAAGCCGGCTGCCCGCGCCGATGCGACTGCGAGCAGCATCCCGACAAAGATCCACTTGCTCAGTCCAAACCTCTTCATGCGAACACCCCTTTCGGTTGACAGAAAGACATTTTTCTTCCAATGGAAACAGGCCGCGCCTTGAAGCGTTGTCCGGCCCCGCTGTTGAGCCACCTTATTTCCACTGCCGATCCCTTCATGATCAGTATGGATGGGGCATCGGCCATGGGGTGTTTCCCTAACGCAACAGGAACGTCCGCAGAGGGGACCATCGGCAGGATTATGCTCACCCTGCTGCGGGAGGAAGGCTGGGGTGGGGTTAGACCCCATAGCGCGACGCCGATTTGCAAAGTAGTGTGGATTGGATATACTGAGGATGGTGAAATAAACTGGACTCAGTTTTGGGTTCTTAGTTGGGAATAGGCATGTAGTATGTCCATTATATTTCGGGAATGTTAGCAACTCGCATGGAGTCAGCGCCTTGACCAAAGACCGCCTGAACTTTCCGGACAACTTCATCTGGGGCACATCGACCGCGGGCCACCAGGTGGAGGGCGGCAACGAATTCTCCGACTGGTGGGCGTGGGAACAGGAGGGCTTGATCGAGGACGGGACGGTCTCCGGCCGCGCCATGGATTACTGGAACCGGCATGAAGAGGATCATGCCCTCATGGCGAAGCTGGCTTACAAAGGGTTCCGCCTCGGCATCGAATGGTCCCGCGTCGAACCGCAAAAGGGCCGCTTCGACCGTGACGCGATCGAGCACTATCGCCGCATCCTTCAATCCCTTCGCAACCACGGATTCATCATTTGCCTCACCCTGCACCACTGGGTGATCCCGCGCTGGGTCGCCGACCAGGGCGGCTGGCTGCATCCTGACACGGTGGACCACTTCCTGCGGTACGCGAAATTCGTGGTCGAGGAACTGGGCACGTTTCCCGACTACTGGGTGACGATGAACGAACCGATGGTGCCAGCGATCATGGGCAATGTTCTGGGCCGGTTTCCGCCGCATCGCCATTCGATCCGGGCGTACCGCGCCGTGGTCAGGGCCTATCTTCGTGCCCACGCGGGAGCTTACCATGTAATTCACAAAATGCATCCGCTGGCGCCGAACGGGACCGGGACCATGGTGGGTGTCGCCATGGCGTATCCCTGGATCGAGCCATGGGACTCACCGGGTCCCGCGGGTTGGTATGAGCGCTTCGCCGCCTTCATCGCCCGCCGCGCGGCCTTTGCGGGTTGGGATTACACGATCTGCACGGGGAAACCGCACTGGATCCATGGCGGGCCCGCCGTGGCCGGCATCCAGAACTCCTACGACTACTGCGGAATCAACTACTACACGCGGGCGTCACTGAAATACGACCGGCGAAGACGCGACCAGTACTGGATCGACGACACCCAGGCACCGCCGGGTGTGGATGTGACCCAGATGGGTTGGCAGATCTATCCGGAGGGTCTATATCGTACGATCCGCTCCGTATGGAAACGATTCGGGAAACCGATTCTGATCACCGAGAACGGCATCGCCGACGATACGGATGAGCAACGGCCGGGTTACATCGTCGAGCATCTCGCGCAGGTTCACCGGGCCCTGCGCGAAGGCATTCCGATCCTCGGCTACTACCACTGGTCATTCTTGGACAATTTCGAGTGGCGGGAAGGATTTGCGAAGCGGTTCGGGCTTATCGCCGTCCGGCACGACGATCCCGATCTCATGCGCGCGCCCCGCCCCAGCGCGTACCTCTACTCCGAAATCGCGCAAAAGAACGCGCTAACGAGGGAAACCGTCGCGGCCTATGCCCCCCAGGCCGTCGCGACGGTCTTTGGCGATGGAAACGGCCTTTAAAACAACTGACGCTATGCGTCGGAAAAGGACACAAGTATGAGCACTGACGAAACTCAGAAGCAGGTTTCAACCACGGCGGCCGTTGCGATGATACCCGAGAACCGAGGATCCAAACTTGTGATTCTCTCGGCCAGCTCCGGCAGCGGGCACACGCGCGCAGGCGAAGCGCTGGAGGCTGCCGCGGCGCAAGTTCCCGGCATTTCCTCCGTGCGCCACATCGACGTGCTGGAGTATGCGTCGGACCTGATGGGAGGACTCTATGCGGACCTTTACAAGCAGATGGTCAGCAAGACCCCTTCACTCTGGGGATGGTGGTATGACAAAAGTGATACGCCGTGGAAGGCCGAACATCTTCGCGTCGCCATGGAACGCTCTCAGATGCAACCGCTCATGGACTTGCTGAAAGCCGACGAGCCGGATATCACGATCTGCACGCACTTCCTGGCATCCGATATCGTCTCCTACATG
>CAZAYP010000069.1:0-29604 GCA_964489425.1 uncultured Verrucomicrobiota bacterium
GAGCGGGCCGTGGTCGGCCCGATTAACGCGACAAATCAGGCTTTCTTAATTGCTGTAATGGCGGACGGATGGAACGCCCGCCATCGGGGGGCGAACTGGGGTCGGAACAAAACGGACCGGGAACTGCCGGAACGCGCCACTGGTACGAGATTCGCTCCGCCGTGATTTTCAAACGCTCCTCCCTGCTGGCCATCAGCGGGAAGCGCAAGGCCATTCTGGACAAGCAGGTCGTAGCCGGCCCGGCGGAAACCTCGCCGGTTGACTTTGGCGGCCTCCTACGACCCGCCTAACCGGCCGGTGGTCTTGCTGCGGGACCACCGGTACGGGTCAGGCCGTGGTTCGCTCGTGGGTGAGTGTTCGACGAATTCTGTCCGGGTCTCGGCGCAGATCTAAAATCCTATGCACAACAGCCAAATCGTTGCCAAGCGCGTAGTAGACTGCATGGGGGAATCGTTTGGACAAAAGGCGTTGATAACCGAAGATCTTCGGATGAATGCCCGCGTAGAGAACGAGGGAGTCTATGTCAGAGAACAGGGAGTCAAAGAAATACTCGCCAAGACCTTCCCCCTGCCTCTCGTAGAAGACCCGACCAGCGTGCAAGTCTTCCACAGCCGAGGAAAGAATCCTGATCCTCATTCGAACCGCTGTCTGAGTTCACGCTTGGCGATTTCCCAGTCCGCGATGCGTTCCTGGCCGGCAGCCACCCGGGCCTCTGTTTCCCTCAAAACATCCCCGTGCCACGAGGGCGACTCCACATCGGAATCACTCCTTGACAGTTCCTTCCACAAGGCCTCCATGGTCTGGAGCTTTTCCTCACGAGACATCTTTTCGATCAGCTGCAAGGTGCGCATGGTCATGACAAAACTCTACGCCTTCGGTCTCGTTTGTTCAACCTCATATGCGGGCGAATATAGGGATGAGAGTAAGGATAATATGACGATCCTGATATTCTTCGCGACCTTCGTGAGCTTCGTGGTGAAAAAATCGGTTCCTCGTTTTTTCAGTGGAATTGGAGGGCGTCGGCATACAGGCGCATAACGGGCATGCTCCACAACTCTGGCCTGGCAAGAGATTCTCAATGGAGGGGCGTTGCCCCAAAGGGGGACCTGACCACGCTTGTTTTCAATCAGCACTTCCACTCGTCCACTGAAAACAGCGAAGACCTGATAAAATCTGTTGTTAACCACCCGGGTTCGCATTATTCGCCATGACCGCCGCCACCCATAACGACCACCTGACCGACCGGCAGTTCGCGGAATTCAGCGCGGTGATCTCCGCCCACCCGGGGATCAAGATGCCGCCGCAGAAGAAGGTCATGCTGCAAAGCCGGCTGCACCGGCGCCTGCGGGATGTGGGGTTGCCCCACGTGCGCGCGTATTACGACTGGTTCTTTTCCGATCCCCAGGTGCAGGACGAGGAACTCGAGCACCTGCTGAACCTGGCCACCACTAACAAGACCGATTTCTTCCGGGAAGCCGAACATTTCGATTTCCTCGCGCGGCAGGTGCTGCCCGAATGGCGGCAACGGCCCAAGGCGGACACGTTCCGGGTGTGGTCGGCCGGCTGCGCGACCGGGGAGGAAGCCTACACCATGGCCATCACGCTGCTGGAAGAGCAGGCGCGGGCCTTTTTCCCTTTCACGATCCTGGCCACGGACGTGTCCACCAAGGTGCTACGCGCGGCCATGGACGCGATCTATCCCGAAGAACACGCCAACCCGATCCCGCCGCCGCTGCGGGCAAAATACGTCTTGCGCGGCAAAGACCGCAAGAATCGATTGATCCGCATGGCGCCGGAAGTGCGCGCCTGCGTGCGCTTTGGCAAGCTCAATTTCCTGGCGCCCAACTATGGCCTGGTCGAGCGCTGGGACGTGGTGTTCTTCCGCAACGTCATGATCTATTTCGAGCGGCCCACCCAGCAGCAGATCGTCGCGCAACTCTGCCGGCACCTGCAACCCGGCGGCTAAATATTCGTGGGCCACGCCGAAAGCCTGACCGGCCTGGACTTGCCGCTGGTTCCGGTCCAACCCGCGGGGTATCGAAAAAGATGAATGCTGTTGCCGCACCTTCCCTGCCGATCCGCGAAATCACGCTTTGGTCCGGCGACCTGGCCGTGGCCACGGAACCGTGCCGGATGACCACGGTGCTGGGGTCCTGCGTGGCGGTTTGCCTTTTCGACCCGGTCCGCCAGTATGGCGGGATGAATCATTACCTGTTGCCGGACGGCGAACCAACGGCGCGCTGCGGACGCTGGGCCACCCGGCGCCTGGCGGAGCGCCTGGAGACCCTGGGCAGCCGGCGCGGCGACCTGCAGGCCAAGCTGTTCGGCGGCGCCACACCCATGAGCATGTCGGCCGGCCCGGTTGGCGTGGGTGATGCCAACATCAGCGTTGCGCGCCAGGTGCTGCAGGAACTCAACATCCCGATCGTGGCCGAACGGGTGGGCTGCGGCCCGGGCATGCGCATTATTTTTGAATCCTGGACCGGCGTGGTCTGGTTTCGCCGGCATGCCCCCTGACCATGGGAACCAAGGTCAAAGTCTTGATCATTGCGCCCGGAGGCCGGCACACCCTGCTCAAGCGTAGCGGCACCCGGTATTACGTCGAAATCCGCGACGGGCCGCTGGTCAGCCGCCACCGGCCATCCGTGGACGTGTTGTTTCGCTCGGCGGCGCGATTTGCCGGCGCGAATGCCGTGGGGGTCATCATGACCGGCATGGGCGATGATGGCGCCCTGGGCATGAAAGAACTGCACGACAGCGGTGCGCGCACGTTCGCGCAGGACGAAGCCTCCTGCGTAGTCTTTGGCATGCCGAAAGAGGCGATCGCGGCTGGCGGGGTGGACAAGGTGTTGCCCCTGGAACTGCTGGCCGCGGCCGCCATGCATGCCGCCCGCTGACCGCCGGTTCAACGCCCCGCGGTCAAGGATTCCGGCGCTACCGCCGCCGTGCATGACGTGGCCGGCGTAATGAGAATTGCTGGTTCATCCGGGAAGTTGCTGTCTGCCGCGTGATCATCACCGTTGAGCGCAACCCGGCGCAGATTGCTTGACCGGATAACCCGATGAACAGGATGGGCCATCTCGCCCGGTCCTGGAACCGTCGGAATCATTGCCCCACGAAGGTCACGAAGACCACGAAGAAGCCCGGGATCCGCGCCAGAATCCTCATCCGGTCATGCTTTTTGATTCGGCCTCTGTGACCTTCGTGGCCTTCGTGGTGATAGATCCGTTTGGTAGAATCAGGGAACCCGCCCGTGGTGGACGCGGTTATCGTCAGGTCATCCGGACCGGAACTTGTCGGATTAGCCGAATTGCTGTCGGCCGGCAACAATCACGGACAAGTACGTATAAACCGGAATTTCCGGGTGCCGTGGGCTGACGGTCAATTGGTATTTAAATATTTTACTCGGGATGCCGTGCGATTCCGCGTATCTTTATCGACCATCATGAAATCAGACACGGCACGGTTAACTCGCGGCAGCTTGGCCGCCACCCTGATCCTGCTGGCTTGCGCGCTGACCCATGGTGCTCAAGCCAAGGCCAGGGCGGCCGCGCGCCCTCCGGCAGTGACCGTTCGCGAGCCGGAAATTCGGCATCTGGATCCAGAGCAGGAGCAGGACCACGCCGACCTGCAGCGCATCTGGCATTTCCGCAACAAGTTGCCAGAGCAGTACCGCTGGCGGAACAACTTCGCCTGGGCGGTGGCGGAAATCAAAGGGCTGGACAAAAAGGAATACTTTGCACACAGCAGCATCCAGGGCCCCGACGAACTGTCCGCCAAGGCGGCCAGGAGTATCAAGGGCATGTCCTATGCCCCCGCCAAGGGAACGGAGCGCTTCACGACCTTGTTCGTGGACTACCAGGGCAACATCGACGGCCCCGACGCCATTCCGCGCTGGTTCGACACCGAATACAAGATCCTCGAAGATATTGCGGCGCGACTACCGGATCCCTCGGCAGCCGGGCATATCCGACTCTATACCAACCTGGAGCCGTGCCCGAGTTGCGTGGGCGTGATGCGACAGTTTTTGGCAGTTTATACGAACGTCCAGATGGAGGTTCTCTACGAGTGGCCCTGATCCGGCGCAGACCGCATGAAAGGACATGACCCAATGAAGATTCGCATGATGCTCTTGGCGTTGGCGCTGTTGGACGGCGCCACGGTGATCCAGTGCATGGGACAGCAGCCCCTGATCACGGCAATTCAAGGGAACGGGAAAATTACCTGGACCAACACGGTGAACACCAGCGCGGTGTATCGCGTGGAATGGGCAGCCAATGCAGATGGGCCATGGCATTCTTTCACGTATCAGCCGCTGCAGACCATCGACGCCCACGCGCAGACCGCGTTCGAGGCGGAGGTGCCCATGTTCTACAGGGTGGTCATGCTTACGAATGAACCACCGCCAGGCATGGTGTGGATTGACGGCGGATCGTTGGTGATGGGCGACACGTGCGGCGCAGGCAGCACCAACGAGTTGCCCGTCCATACCAACTTCATCAGCGGGTTCTGGATCGACGAGATGGAAGTGACTTGCGCCCAATGGGCCGAGGTGTTCCAGTGGGCCATCACCAACGGCTACACCTTCCTGCCCTATGCTGAAGTGGGCCCGACCAACCAGCAACCAGCGCAGCTGGTGACTTGGGCCGATGGCATCCTCTGGTGCAACGCGCGCAGCCAAAAAGAGGGGCTGGCTCCGTGCTATTACAGCGACGGCACGCGGGTCGCGGTCTTCACCAATTACATGGGAAGCGATTGGGTCTTTGGCAACGACGCGGTCGACTGGAGCGCCAACGGGTACCGCCTGCCGACCGAGGCGGAATGGGAAAAGGCCGCCCGCGGCGGGCGCCAAGGCCGCCGGTTCCCCTGGGGCGGGGACACGATCCAACATGCCCGGGCAACCTATTTTGCCACCAACAGTTTTGCCTACGATACCAGTTCCACGTGGGGCCTGCACCCGTACTTTGGCGATGAACCGGCCCCGGTGGGGTGCTTCCCGGCGAACGGGTACGGCCTGCACGACATGGCCGGCAACGTGTGGGAATGGTGCTGGGACCGCTACGCCGCCTACCCGGCCGTAGGCCAGTCCGACCCGCGCGGCCCGGCCACCGGCGACCCTTCCGACGACCGCGTCCTGCGCGGCGGGTCGTATTATGAAAACGCGTTCAACGCCCGCTGCACCGTCCGCAAGACAGACTCGATCGGCGTCGCGTACAGTGATTACGGATTGCGCTGCGTGCGCGGGCGCTGACGGTCACGCCGGGCCGGCCGGGCCACCGGGGCAGTTTTCCAAACATTGGAAAAAGCAGGGGCCATTTTTCCAAACATTGGAAAAATCAACCGCCGGTTTTCCAAACATTGGAAAACCGGATCGTGGCCGACCGCGCGTGGGCGTCCAGGCCCTCGACGCGGCCAAACGCCTCGATGACCGGCAAGGCCCGGGCCAGGTCCTTGCGCGTGAACTCGATGAGGCTGGAGCGGCGCCGGAAATCTTCCACGGTCAGCCCGGAGAACATGGCCGCCGCGCCGCCGGTGGGCAGGACGTGGCTGGGGCCGGCGGCGAAATCGCCCGCGCTTTCCGGCGTCCATGGCCCAATGAAGATCGCGCCGGCCGTGGTGATTTTCCGGGCCCAGCGCCGCGGGTCGCGCACGAGCAGTTCCAGATGCTCCGGGGCGAATTGGGCGCACAAGTCCGCGCCCGCAGCCAGCGACGGGGCCACGACGATCAGCGCGCCCCGGTCCAGCACCCTGCGCACGGCCGCCTGCCGGGCCAACAAGGCGCTCTGCCGGCCCAGTTCCACGGCCACCTGCCGCGCCAGGCGCATGGACGTGGTTACCAGCAACGCTTTTTCGGAGCCGGTGCCGTGCTCGGCCTGGGATAGCAGATCCGCGGCCACGTGGGCCGGGTTGGCGCTGGCGTCGGCCAGGATGGCGATCTCGCTGGGGCCGGCGACCATGTCCAGGGCCACCTGGCCGTAGACCAGTTTCTTGGCCGCCGTGACATACGGCCCGCCCGGGCCCACGATCTTCTGGACGCGGGCGATGCGCCGCGTGCCATACGCCATGGCGCCAATGGCCTGGATGCCGCCCACCTTGTAAATCTCCGTGGCGCCGGCCAGGTCCAGGGCAAACAGCAGGTACGGGTTCACGCTGCCGTCCGCGCGCGCCGGCGTGCAGGCGACGATTTCCGCGACGCCGGCCACGCGGGCCAGGGTGACCGTCATCAGGGCCGTGGACGCCAGCGGCGCGGCGCCGCCGGGGATGTAGGCGCCCACCCGCCGCAGCGGCGCATAGGTCTCGCCGAGGCGCCCGCCGCCGGGCAACCGGACCTCCCAGTCCGGACGCAGGCCGGCGCGGGCAAACGCGGCGACGCTCTCGTGCGCGGCGCGCGCCGCAGCGCGGAACCCCGCATCCACGACCCGGCGCGCGGCCTGGATTTCGCGCGGCGTCACCCGCAGCCGGGCGACGGTGAGATCGGCTTTGTCGAAGCGCCGGACATAGTCCAGCACGGCGGCATCGCCGCGGCGGCGGATGGCGTCCAGCACCTGGCGCGCCACCACCTCGGCCTGGGCCTCGATGGCCGGACGGGCCATGAACGCGGTCACCTTCGGCTGGGCGGCGCGGGGCGCCCAGCGGACAATGGGGACAGCGTGGGCGCGATCGGTTTTCATAAGGTCTCCGTGGTCAGCGTTTGATGGGATCGTTCAGGCAGCCGCAGCGGGCACACCGCGCCAGGGGCACGTCGCGGGTGTCGATGTAGACCCGGCCGCAGCGGGCGCAGCGGTAGATGCGGCCGGCGGCGCGAATTTCGCGGTGTACGCCGCGGCAACGCCATCCGTAATAAAGCTCGCACAGCGCGATCACCGCCAGGTTCATCAGCAAAGGGATGGCGATCAGTGAGGGATACGAGACGGTCATGGGGCCCCCTCCCCCGCGCTGGCGGGGGCTTCCAGCCCGGGCGCCGGGGCGCAGCGCGAATAGAGGCGGACCTTGCCGGCGGCCGGGAGCGGCCCCGGCGTCAAGGCCCAGCGGTACAGGGCGGCCAACACGGCGGGACGGAACTCCGGATGCGTATCTTTTTCGATCAGCACGTGACGGATCCGGTCGCCCGGCGTCAGGATCACTTCGGCGCTGGCCTCCCACAACAAGCCCGAATCCGACAGGCCGGGGGGCAGGTCAATCGCCAGGAACCGACGGCCAGCCAGGCCGCCGGTCAAGTCCACCTGCACGACGCAGGTCCGGGGCAGCGGCGGGCGCGGGTCCGGGCTGGTGGCGCCGCACGCCAGGGGAAGGCTTGCAGCGACCTGCTCTTTCAGGCCGGGCGACCGCGTGGCCGGGTCGAGCCCCTGGTACGGGAACGGCGGGAACGACCACGCCACCAGCGGCGCTTCCGCCCGGCTGATGGGCGGGACCAGGACGTGCTGCCGGGCAAAAAACGGGGCGCTGAATCCCACGGGGGACGGCAACGCAAACAACGTGGGCGAGCGGACATTGCGGAGCGCCGCGGCCAGCTCGGCCCCGGGCGCGGCCGGGGCGGGCGCCGGCAGCCAGACCAGGCCCGGGCCGGCCGGCGGCCGGTGAAGGCGGCCGGGGGTGGGCGGCGCGGCCAGGAGGAAGCACCAGGCCGCCGGCCAGGCCAGGCCCAGCAGGATCGCCCACGTCCACTTGCGCACCGGCCACGAGCGGGCGCGCCACGCGCGCCTCATGGCGGGGCTCCGCCAGCCGGCGGCGGCTGGGTGGCCAGGTACGCCTTCTTGAAGCCGGCCGCCATGGCGCGGGTGTAGACCTCCATGAGCGTGGCCTGGGACACCTGGTCATCTGCCGCGATCAGCAGGACGGCGTCCGGGCTGTCATGCACGGCCTGGGAAAACGCGAGGCTCAAGCCCGGCATGGTGGCGCGGTTGTCGTTGAAGAAAAGCTGGCCCCCATGGGTCACGGTGACCACCAGCGCGCCGTAGGGCATGCCATCGGTGAACGGCGCCACCGGCAGATCGAGGCGCACGCCGGGCTGCAGCACGAACGGCGTGTTCAGCACAAAGAACATGAACAGCAGCAAGGCCACGTTGATGAAGGGGCCGGAATCCAGCAGGCCGCTTGCCAGGCGGTTCTCCTGGCGGTACCGGCGCCGCAGGTAGATCAGCCGCTCGTACAGGGGGCCGGTGGTGGCTTTCATGGCGCGCCCGGCTCCCGCCACAGCTCCTTGCGCGCCAGGAACGCGAGGATATTTACAGAGATCCGCTCCATGTCGAGGAGGATGGTCTCCACCCGCCCGATCAGGAAATTATACCCGGCATACGCGGGGATCGCGATGGCCAGGCCGGTGGCCGTGGTCACCAGGGCCTGCCACAAGCCTTCGCCGAGATCGCCAGCCTGCAGCAGGGGCGCGTGGCGCTGCATGGAGAGAAACATCTGGATCATGCCCAGCACCGTGCCCAGCAGGCCCAGCAGCGGGCTGATCTTGGCGATCGTTCCCAGCAGGTTGAGGTTGCGTTCCAGGCGCGGCACCTCGGCCAGGCCGGCTTCCTCGATGGCTTTCTGGATCTCCTCCTTGGGCTCGTCGTAGTGCAGCACCGCCGCGCGGACGATCGAGGCCACCGGCCCGGGGGTTTCGTCGCAGATGCTGATGGCCTCGGCGATGTTGCCGCGGCGAACGATGTTGAAGATGCCCTTGAGGAAGTCGTCCGACTTGATCTGGGCGCGGTGCAAATGGAACAGGCGCTCCAGGAACACCATCACCGCCACCACGGCCGTCACGGCCAGCACCCACATGACCGGCCCACCCTTGTTCAACAATTCCAGCATAAGCGTTTCCCCTGGTTGCGCCGCGGCGGCCGGCCGCGGCCCGGCTATTTAAGAAGCTCCCCTTTTTTCAGCCGCACGTTGCGGATGCGGTCCTGGGCTTCGCCCGCCGCGGGCACCTCGGCCTGGGCCACCCGCTGGTAAATCCGGACCGCCTGGCGCCACTGCCCGGCGCCCTCCTCCAGCGCGCCGGCGGCGAACGCCGCGCGCGTGAACCAAAGGGCCGCGGCGGCATCGCGAGGCCGGGGATCATTGACGAAATCATACACCACACTAATGTAGTCCTCGAGCGCCGCGCGCGGCTGGTTCATCTGCTCCTTGCAGCGGCCGATCTTGTAGCGCGCCTGGAGCTTGAAGGCCCACGGCGTATCCAGGCGGCCGAGCACCTCCTCGTACGCGGCGAGGGCTTCCTTGTAGCGCGCGGGGTCCTCGGCGCCCAGCGTGAACTTGCAGTCGCCGATCCGGCCATGGGCCGCCGCAGCCAGGTCGCCCTGGGGATACTTGTTGCGCACTTCCTCGAACGCCAGGATGGCGCCGGCAAACTGGCCCAGCTCGGTCAGCACGTCGCCCTGGGCAAAGCGCGTTTCCGCCAGCCTGGGATGGTCCGGATACGCCTGGGAAAACTTGTTGAAATACTCCATGGCGCGCAGGTATTGCTTCTGCGCCATCGCCGAGCGGCCCGCCCAGAACAGGGCTTCCGGCGCCAGCCCGGCGTCCGGGTGCTGTTCGGCGAGGCGCGCGAACCAGCGTTCCGCCGCCGCGGGATCGCCGTGGTTGTAGTAATACTCCGCCAGCCAGAAATTGACCTCCTGGGCCCAGGGCGATTGCGGGTACTGCTTGAGAAAGGCGCGGCACAGCAGCAGGGCCTGCTGGTCCTCGCCCATCAGGTAGAGGCACCAGCCGCGCATGAAGTGGGCCTGCTCGGCCAGCGGGGTGCGGGGCTGGCACGCGATAACCTGCTCGAAATCGCCCAGGGCCTCCTTGAACCCGCCCAGCCGGTAGCGCACCAGGCCGCGGCCCTGGAAAGCCCGGCACACGGCCGCGCCGTTGGTCTGGCCACGCAGGATCTCGTCGTAGATGGCGAGGGCCTCGGTCCAGTCGCCCAGTTCCTCGCGCAGGGCCGCGCGCCGGAAAGCGGCCTGCTCGGCCCACAGGCTGCCCGAGTACTCGGTTTCCACCTGGCGCAGGGTGGCGGAAGCGGCGTCCTGGCTGCCCAGCTGGGCCTGGCACTCGGCGACCTGCAGCAGCAGGCGCGGGGCGGTGGCCAACCCGGCGTGCCGGCCGCGGGCCAGCTCGTATTTTTCCAAGGCCCCCTGGAACTGCCGGTCCGCAAACAAGGCGTCCGCCGCGCGCCAGAGCGCTTCCGCCTGCTCGACCGGGTTGGTGTAGAGCGCGGCGGCCTTGTCGAGGGCCGCGGCCGCCTCCGCATAGCGTTCCAGCAGGAACAGGCCCATGCCCTTGCCGGACAGGGCCGCGGCCCGGCCGGCCGGGTCGGCAAAGGCGTCCAGGTAAAACTGGTATTCCCGGATCGCGGCCGCGCCGCGGCCGGACGCCAGGAGCTGCGCGGCCATGCGCAGTTGCACGGCGGCCGCCGCGGGATCCCCGCCGTGCAGGCTGATCCAGTCGTGCAACCGGGCCACCCCCTCCTCCAGCGTGCCGGCATTGATCAGCGCCTGGGCATGCGCCAGGAGCGCCCGCTTCTCGAACTCCGGCTCACCCTCCAGGGCCACGGCCCGGCTCGCGTTGGACACCGCGGCCGGCCAGTTGGTCTCGGCGGCGGCCAGCTGCGCCAGCCCGAGCCAGGCCTCGCCGCGCAGTCCCGGCTGCAGTTCCGCGGCCACGGCCAGGCGTTCCAGCCAGGTCCGCGCCACGTCCGGGCGCCCGTCCTCGCCCGCGAGTTGCGCCAACTGCCAGCAAGCTTGCTGGCCGGCGGGCGTGGCCATGGCATCGGCCAGCCCGGTCAGCAGGGATTCCGCCTCGGGGCGCTGGTCCAGCAGCACCAGCAGCCCGGCCAGGGTCACCTGGCGGTCGGGCGCCAGGTTGGTGGATGTGGCCAGGCCGCTCGCGGCCAGCTTGCGCGCCGCGTCCGGGCGCCCGTTTTCATATTCGCCGCGCACGCGCAACAGCCAGGCGTCCTGCTCCCGGCCGGCATCCAGGCCGGCGGCCGGCAGATCCGCCAGCAGTTGGAGCGCATCCGCCCACCGGGCCTGGGCCGCCGCCACCCGCGCCTTCCACAGCGTAAAATCCGCGCGCTGCGCCGGCCCGTGGGCGTCCCGGCGGTAACGGTCCAGCACGGCATCGGCCGCGGCATAGTCCTGCCCGGCGCACAGCGCCTGGGCCAGGCCCAGCGCGGCGGCCGGCACGTCCGCCCCGGTCGGGGGCTGGTCAAGGTAATCCCGGAACCGCTGGGCCGCCTGCGTGGGAAACCCATCGGCCAGAGCCTGCCAGCCGGCGTCCGCCAGGCGTTCAGGGGGTATGCCCGCGGCCGGATCCGGCTGCGCCGTGGCCAGCATGGGGGCCAGGGCCAGCGCCAGGCACCAGGCGCGCCACCGCCCGCCGCCGGGCCGCGCCCGACGCGCGGACGGGATCGGGGCGGGTTCCCGCGGGACGCTGAGTATGCATCGTGTCCGCATGCGGATCAACGGGCCGGCGGTCAACGCTGCTTGAACACGGTGCCGGCCGGAACCAGCAAGGGATGGCGGGTCTGGTTGCGCAAGGAAACCCGGCCCACGCAGGCCACCTCGCGCTCAAAATAATAATCCCCCGCAACGCTCATTTGCTCGCAGTCCACCAGCGCGGGCGCGCCCTCCAGGAACCGGTTCTTGAATTCGCCGAAATTGCGGAAATAGGCAGGATCCAGGTCAATGTAAATGGGCGGGCCCTGGCGGCGAGGGTTCACCACAACGTTTTGCTCGGCGTTCAGCACGTAGGCATCCGACCACAAAGCCAGGAGATCGTTGGTGGTTTTGATGGGCAGGAAGCGGCAGCGCGACACCCGCAGGGCCCTGGCCCCCGGGAACGAGCCGATGGCCGCGCCCATGGCGGTTTCGAGCTGGAGCACCGGCGTGGACGACGCCTCGAGGGGATTCGCGGTCTTGGCATTGACAATCAGCGGCAGGTCCAGCCAGCCGCCCGCGCGCTCCAGCAACTCCGCCAGGCGGCCCAGGTGCACCCAGAGGTTGTTGGTATTAAAGAAGCGATGCCGGGTAATGTCCTGGAAATCGGCCAGGTCTTCGGGCGGACATTGCGCAGCCTCGCGCAGCAGCAGCCGCCCATCCCGCGTCCGGCACAGGTGCCCGCCTTTCTTGTCCATCGGGGTCCGGTCGGTAACCTCCATCAGGAACGGGATCTTTTCGCGGGCGACATAGTCGAGGATGGCGGGATCCAGCGTGGCGCCCAGATTGTCGGAATTGGCCACAAACGCATACTCGAACCCGGAAGCCAGCAACTGCCGCAGCAAACCCGTCCGATGCAAGAGGGGATACAGGTCGCCATGGCCCGGGGGCGCCCATTCCCAGTCCGGCTGGCCCGGGACGGTCACCGGGGTCAAATCATCCCGGCGGATGCGCGGGACGCGGTGCTGGCAGATGGCGCAGGGCAGGTCAGACTGGCCCGCCAGCAGGTCGGAATAGCGCGCCACATGCGCCTGGGATGCGGCGTGGGTGGCATAGCTGTCCATGAGCAGCAGCGGCACCCGCGCCCGGGTTTCTTTCCGCATCCACAGGATATGGCGGATCAGGATATCCAGAAAGCTCAAGCCGTCCTTGGCCGGGATCAGGGACTTGGTCTGCTGCAGGCCCATGCTGGTGCCCAGGCCGCCGTTGAGCTTGATCACCACCACCCGGTCGAGCATCCCGCGGCCCGCGGGCGCGGACAGGTTGGCGCCTTCGACCACCGGGACATCCTCCCCGATGGCCGCGGCGGGAACCAGGTCGTGCTGCTGCTCGACCAGCTTGTGGTAATAATGGCGGAACCAATCCAGCAGGACCGCCGGCGCGCCATCCGCCTGCATGCGCTGGATAAACGGCGCGCAGCGCAACTGGAATTTATCATCAAATGTTTGCGCTTTCATCGGCAGGATAGTATCAGTTTCGGGCATGGACGACGCAAGCAAAACCGGCAGCAATTTAGCGGGGCTTAAGCCCGTGACGGACCGACCCGGGGAACTCCGCGATGCTCGCGGCCGTCATTTTTGATTTTGACGGCGTAATTGCCGACACCGAACCGCTGCACTGGGCGGCTTTCGAACAAGTCTTCGCGCCCCATGGCCTGAACATGTCGTGGGAGGAGTACGTGCGGGACTATATCGGGTTTGACGATCGCGAGGTTGTGCGCAACCGCTTTACGCGGGCCGGGTACCAGCCCGAGGCGGAACTGATAGATGTGCTGGCCGCCAAGGCCAAGGCCTTCGTCGAACTGGCCCGCCGGCAGCCGCCCACCCCCTACCCCGGCGTGCTACGCCTGATCGCCACCATCGCGGAAGCCCTGCCGCTGGGCTTGTGCAGCGGCGCGCTGCGCAGCGATCTGCAGCCCATCCTGGAAGCCCTTGGCGTGTGGGACAAGTTTGACGCCGTGGTTACCGCTGAAGAAGTGCCCCGCAGCAAGCCCGACCCGCGGTGTTATGAGCTGTGCATCAAAAAACTCCAGGTCCTGTTCCCGGATGCCGGGATCCAGCCCGGCTGCACCGTGGCGATTGAAGACACGCCGGCCGGCATCGCCGCCGCCACCGGGGCCGGCCTGCGGGTTCTGGCCGTGACCCATACCCACCCATCCACGGCCTTGCAGGCAGGCGCCGTGGTTTCTACGTTGGAAGCCGTCAGCCTCGATCAACTGGCCGGATTAACGGCATAGCCCCCCACCGAGTGGTGCGCGCGGCGGGTAGCCGGCCGATAAGAGAACACGGCCCGGTCTCCCTGCCTGACCCAAGCCCTAGGGTTGGGCGAAATCGCCCGTTGCGCCCAGCGACCAATTCTTCGGTGCCAACTCCGGATCCTCCTGATCCGGATCCGCCTCCGGCGCCTCCTCGATGGGCAACTGGTCAGCCACCTGCACAATACTCGGTGCCATTGGAACCGAGATCCCCGGTCCCACCGGCGCGGCCGCAAATCCCCACGCGGCCAGGCGCTCCTGGTGCCAGCCAATAAGAAACAAGGTCCCCAGGATGATGACCAGGCAGACAATTTTTATGCTATCCGGCATGATAAACCAGGGAATGTTGCTATTGTTTGGCCACCAGCAGTATTTCCGCCTTGGTCATCCTCTGGCCACGGCGCAGGCCGCCCAGGTACTGGCGTAATTCTTCAATTAATTTCTTATCCAGCGGGTTATGCGGCGGCTCGTGTTCCAGTTTGTCGAGCAGCGCCACCTCCAAGGCTTCCAGCGTAGTTCCGGGCGGAATGGTAAGAATGAAACGGTCGGGAGATATTTCCGCCAGGCGCAGCAACGGGATGCTCGCCAAGTAACGGCTGGGCCCGACCACGATCAGCGCCAGGCCCGACCCGACGCTGGCCAACTCGATCGGGGCGGCCGGCTCCGTAACTGCGCCAGCCATGGCCGCAGTGGCCATGACAATGGCTTTGGCGCGATCCGGGTTGATGCGCCCCAACTGCTCCAAGGTCCGGAGCGGCAACGTGACCGTGATGGGCTTGCGCGGTTCGCGGAACTTGGGTGGTCTCCCGCCAGCGTGTTTTGAATTGCTCATCATGCGCCCCCAGATATCATGTAATATCTTTTCATTATGTGGTTGTTTTAGAATAATAACACCTGCCCGTCAACCATGAATTGTAATTTTATGGACAGCCTTGGGTCCAAGCCCTATATATGAATGGTTTTGAATCCAAAAAGGAATGATGCTTATGGCAAACGATGGACCCACACCGCAAGAGCGGTTCATTAACGGCATCTTGCCGGAAAACCCGACGTATCGGCAGTTGCTGGGCTTGTGCCCGACCTTGGCAGTGACCAACTCCATGGAGGGCGCGGTCACCATGGCCGGGGCCGTGATGTTCGTGCTCGTGTGCTCCAACATCATGATCAGCGCGATCCGCCACCTGCTCAAGCCCCACTTGCGCATCCTGGTGTTTACCCTGACCATCGCGGCCTTCGTCACCGTGGCGGACCGGTTCCTGGCCGCTTATATGTATGACATGAGCAAGCAGTTGGGCCCTTATATCCCGCTGATCATTGTCAACTGCATCATCATTGCCCGCTGCGAGGTGTGCGCCGCCAAGCAGGGGCTGGGCGCGTCGGCGGCCGACGCGGTGGGCCAGTCGCTGGGCTTTGCCCTGGGCCTGGCCAGCATCGCCACGGTGCGCGAAATCCTGGGGTTCGGCACGTGGTTCGGCGTCTGGCTGGGCTGGCGCGTGATCCCGGAGGCCCCGGTGGAATACTGGTCCAACTGGGTGATCATGATCCTGCCGCCCGGCGCATTCCTGACCTTGGGCCTGCTGCTGGGGGCGGCCAACTGGATCGCGGCCCTCAAGGCGCAAAAACCCAACGCGGCCACGGCCTGAGGATATGACCATGGACTATGTTCTTTCCCTGGTAGTGATGGCGATAACCACGGCGGTAATCAACAACGTCGTGCTGCACTTCTTCGTGGGCAACTGCCCGTTCATCGGCGTATCGCGCCGGGTGGATACGGCCTTTGGCATGGGCGCGGCCGTCACCTTCGTAACCGCGATCGCGGCCATCCTGAGCTGGCTGCTCACCTACTTCATCCTGGCCCCGGGCGCGCCGCTGACCATGCGGATCTGGCGCCTGGTCAGCCCCGGTTCGCAGGCGGTGATCGACCTCAGCGTGCTCAACTACATCATCTACATCTTCGTGATCGCGTGGGCGGTGCAGCTGGTGGAGATGTACGTGCGCAAGTATTTTCCGCCGCTGTACAAGGCGTTTGGCGTGTTCCTGCCGCTGATCACCACCAACTGCGTGATCCTGTTCGTGTGCCTGGAAATCATGAAGCACGTGTCCGGAGCCACGGGTCCCGACTTCTGGGGCCTCGACAAGGCCCTGGTATATGCGGTCGCCGCGGGGCTGGGATTCCTGCTGGCGATCGTCATCATGGCCGGCATCCGCGAGGAGCTGGACCACGCCGACGTCCCCAAGCCCCTGCAGGGACCGGGGATCACCCTCATCACCTCGGGCATCCTGGCGCTGGCCTTCATGGGGTTCACCGGCATCGACGCCACCCTGGCCAAGAAACTGGCCGCGCGCAAAGCGCCCCCCGCCACCGTGGCCGCGGTGGAAATCCGCGTGGCTGGCCCGCACACCGCGCCCGGCCACATACCCAGGCCATGAGCCAGCCGCCGGACCTTCGGAGCAAAGGAACCTGCCTATGAATATCGCAGTCATCGTGCTGGCCGGCGGAACCATGCTGGCGCTGGCCGTGGCCGCAGCCTACGTGCTGGGCTGGGCCAACCGCAAGTTCGCCGTGGAAGTGGACCCGCGGGTCATGGCAGTCAACGGGGTTTTGCCCGGCGCCAACTGCGGCGGCTGCGGCCTGGTGGGATGCAACGATTATGCCGAGGCCGTGGTGGCTGGTCATGCCACGGCCGACAAATGCACCGTCGGCGGCGCCAACGTGGCCAAGGCGATTGCCGCCATCCTCGGTTTGGATCTCAAGGCCAGTTGGCCGTTCCGCCCCGTGGTGCACTGCGGCGCAACCTCTGCTCAACGCCTCGGGCAGCACCCCTACCGCGGCGCCGCCACCTGCGCCACGGCCAACCTGGTCGCCGGCGTCCAGGCCTGCACCTACGGGTGCCTCGGACTCGGCGACTGTGTCCAAGCCTGCCGGTTCGATGCCATCCACGTGGCCGACGGCCTCGCCACGGTGGACTACGCCCGCTGCGTCGGCTGCCGCGCCTGTGCCCAGGCCTGCCCGCGCAACATCATTTCCATGGTGCCGTTCAAATCCGAGCGGATGATGGCCGTCACCTGCTCCAACAAGGACTTTGGCAAGGAAGTCAAGGAGGTGTGCCAGGTCGGATGCATCGGGTGCCGCGCCTGCGAACGTAACGCCAAGGGGCTTTTCACCGTCCACAACAACCTGCCGCACATCAATTATGACGCCTATGAGCCAGCCGCCATGGAGGCCATCAATATTGCCGTGGACAAGTGCCCCATGAAACGCCTGCTCTACGTGGGTCACCCCACCCCCAAGGATCTGGAAGAAACCAAGGACGAGCAAGCTCCGACCCTGGTCCAGGCGGATTTCAAGACCACGGTCGACCAGACCGATTGGCAAGGCTGACGCAGCCAGCCCCGGCGGCAGCTTAGTGGCGGTGCGGCATCATGAAGCCCGGGTCTGCCGGCGGCAACCCGGCGGCTTCTTCCCACGTGACCGTGAACGTCACCTGGGAATCTTCCGGCCCGGAACTCTCGATCACCACCTCGGCCATGTCAGACACGCCCGTGCCCGTCAAGGTAATGACTTGGCCCACGTCATTCACGGTTTCGATGGACTGCGAATCAGGCAGGAAATAGGCGCGGATGATCAGGAGATTGGCGGAATCGCCATTCAAATCGGTCACGGTCAGGGTGACCTTCTTGGGCCCGGCGCCAAGCTTGAGGGCAACGCAACTGCGCTGGTCATCCATTTGGCCTACGGTGACCGTATCGCCATTGTTGGCCGTGGTTTCACAGGCATCATAGGCCATGGCGACGGACGCCAGGCCATACACCAGGGCACAAACGAGCGTGATCTTCTTCATGAGGCTCCTCTCCTGTTTATTGTTCGGGTGGGTTATCGTTGCCTTTACGCGCGTTGTCAAGGGTTGATCTGGACCGCAGGGGGTGCGGCGGCGCCGAGAGGGGCCGCGGCCGCCGCCGGCACAGCAAACGGATTGGTGATCAGCGTGACGGTCATGGCCGGGTCAATGACCTTCATTTTCCCAAAGCCCTTCCAAAGCAGCTTGATTTCGCGGGGCGGCGCGCGCGGCTGGTCAATGACCAGGCAGGTAGGGTACCCGTCCACCCCGAGTTGGGCGGCCAGCCGCCCCTCCTCGCGGCCATGCTCGGGATTGATGCGCACCTTGATCACCCCGCTGGTCAGCTTGCGAAAATCAGGGGATTTGAAGAGGTTCTCTTCCAGAAACGCGCAGCCCGGATTCCAGTCGGCATAAACGACCAGCAGCACCGGGACCCGATGCTTGTGCTGCAAGCCCAGCGCGCGCTGGTAGCCCGTGGCGTCTTCCAGCCAATCGGGATCCTTGTAGACCGCCTGGCCGGCCGGCGGCGGGGCCGCCGGCGCCGGCGCAGCGCCCGCGGCCGGCGTGGCGCTGAGGCCCAGGTCTGTCTTCCGACACAAGGCCTCGATCACCCGGCCCGCCGGCGATACGAAACGCACCCGCGCCATGGCATTGCTCAACACCTCGCGGACCTCCAACTGCGAGCCGGCAGGAAAATACCCGGCCACGGTGCCGGGATTCTTGATGGAGTAAGCGGGAACCTGCTGCGCGATCGTAACGACCTGGGCGGGCGGGCTGTTGGTGCCCAGCGCCGCATCCTGGGCCTGGGCCCCTGCGGCCAGGCCCAGCAACATGACGCATGCAACCCACGGCGCCAAGCAGGCCGTGGGATGCTCGACCGGGTGGATCTTCAAGATCATGAATTACTTGGACATCTCAACCAGTTCCATATCCGACCGCAACAACCGGTTTACGATGGCAGAAATATTGGTGTGTTTGGCTTCCGCAATGTGTTGGACAAACTGCTGAACCTCTTTGTCCAAGTAAACTGGCAAGTTGAAGTTGGCCTGCGGCCGAAAAAACTTACCCCGAACTCCCTTGGAAAAATCATATTCTTTCTTCATAGTATCACGTTCCATATTGATCGGTTTCATTTCTTGTAGCTTTTCGGCTGGAAAATATTCGGATTCGTACAGTTTCCTTGTCGATCTCCTCAAACGTATGATGGACAACAAGCAGGTTGCCGCCTGCGGAAATACCCAGTGTGATCCATCGTTCTTCAGTCCTGCTATGCGCATCATCAAACAGGGTTAGGGCGCGCGGATCGCGAAATACGGTTGCGGCCTGTTCAAACCGTACGCCGTGCTTCCGGTTATTAGCCTTTGCCTTGATGGGGTCCCATTCGAAGTCGCAGTTCAGAATGCTTCCATTGCTTTAGAAATTTAAACAGAATTGGCGCACCGGCTCGGGAAGGGCACCCAGTTCCTTGGCCATACGCAGGATATTAATGGCACATCTTCTTTCTTGCCAAATGGCGCCCCTCGAGAGCCGGCACATACCGTCGCAATCGGCGAGTTCATTATGGTTATATGCTGAGAATGGCTGGCCATTCTGTCAAGGGGAAATAATCGTCAGCCGCAAAGCCTCAGAAGATGTGAAAAAGTCGATCCAGAACGGTTGCGACGGAGCGCAACCCTCCAAAAGCCTTGTAAACCGGCTTTCTTCGCATTTGGGGGCCCCGCTCTGTCGTGGCCGGGCATTTTTTCACACCTTCTCGGTGAAGCGGGGTGATAAGGCGCCGGGCTTGAGATGCGTACCCATCGTCAAAGGTCATCGTTTCCGAACCCGCTACGGGGGACGAATACGGTGCCGCACCTGGTTCATTTTTTCGGATCATCCGACAAGTGCCTGTCTGGATTTCAAAAAGCAGGTGCGAATGGAAGCAGACAAACAACCACGGATGGACACGAATGGACGCGGATGTGAATCGGGGAAGATAGCGGATTGCCCTGAAATATCCGTGTTAATCCGCGTGCATCCGTGGTTCAAATTATTCTCTTGGTTTGCGGCCTCAGGCCGCGTCTTGAACGGGTGGCACCTGGGTTCCGAGATGGTTCCACGGATCTTGGACAGGGCAAGATTCGGGCATCCTGTTCAGTTGGTTATCCTGTCCAGAATTCTGGTCCGGGTTGGGCCACGCCGTGGTGATCGGTCGTCAGACAGGAACTTCCCGGATGAACCATTTTTTCTCACGGAGCCACAGCGTCACGGGGAACAGTTTCAATCGGGCCATGGATGGCGCGTGTCATGCTTCATTGACGCCCTCCAATCAATCAAACGGCAAGCGGGTTTCCTTTTCACGCAAGACGTAGAACCATGATCGCGCCGATTCCCTTTGCGTTTATCCCGGTGTCTCCGTGCCTCCGTGCCTCCGTGAGAGTCTCCTAACGTTACTGAGTTCTCACCGCCAGCCTTTATTTTCGCGGCCGGCCTTAACGCTTGCCATCGGCCGGCGCCAGCCTATAATGGCAGCATCGGATTGGGGAAGGGGTGGAATCATGCTGGCAAAAATCTGTTCAGGCGCCGTCTATGGCATTGACGCGTTTCCCGTGGAAATCGAGGTCAATACCGGCCGCGGCGAGATGGGAAACACGGTCATCGTGGGGTTGCCGGACGCCGCGGTTAAAGAAAGCCGCGACCGCGTCTGGACCGCCATCATCAACTCCGGCTTCTTCCCGCCCATGGCGCGCACCACCATCAACCTGGCGCCGGCCGACATCCGGAAAGAGGGCCCCAGCTTTGATCTGCCCATTGCCCTGGCCGCGCTGGCCGCCGAAGGCCAGCTGCCGCAGGAGCCGCTGGCCGACGTGTGCGTGGTGGGTGAGCTGGCTCTGAGCGGCGAGATCCGCCGCGTGCGCGGCGTGCTGCCGCTGGCCATCAAGATGCGCCAGCAAAACGTGCGCCGGTTTCTGGTCCCGGCCGAGAACGCCGAGGAAGCCGCCGTGGTGGAGGGTCTGCAGGTCTGCGCCGTGCGCAACCTGCGCGAGGCCGCCGACTACCTGGCCGGCAAGCTCAACCTGACCCCCGCCACCGTGGATCGCGCCCAGCTGTTTGATGTCGCCAGCCACTACGACGTGGACCTGGCGGACGTCAAGGGCCAGGACTATGCCAAGCGCGCGTTGGAGGTCGCCGTGGCCGGCGGCCACAATTTGTTGATGATCGGGAGTCCTGGCACGGGTAAAAGCATGCTCGCCAAGCGCGTGCCGTCCATCCTGCCGCCCATGAGCATGGACGAAGCCTTGGAAACCACCAAGATCCACAGCATTGCCGGCAAGCTGCCCCCACACAAGGCCCTGATCGCCGCCCGGCCGTTCCGCGCGCCACACCACACCATCTCCGATGCCGGCCTGCTCGGCGGCGGGTCACAGCCGCAGCCCGGCGAGGTCAGCCTGTCGCACCATGGGGTGTTGTTTTTGGACGAACTGCCGGAGTTCCAGCGCAACGTGCTGGAAGTCATGCGCCAGCCGCTGGAAGACGGCGAGGTGACCATTGCCCGCGCCGCGGCCAGCCTGACGTTTCCCTGCCGGTTCATGCTGGTGGCCGCCATGAACCCGTGCCCCTGCGGGTATTTCGGCGACCGGCGGCGCGAGTGCCGCTGCACGCCCGTGCAGATCCAGCGGTACCGTGGCCGCATCTCCGGCCCGCTACTGGACCGGATCGACATCCATGTCGAGGTGCCAGCCGTGGCCTACCAGGACCTGACCTCCACGCAGCCGGGCGAGGCCTCCACCGTGGTGCGGGAACGGATCCTCGCCGCGCGCCGCATCCAGCAGGACCGGTTCAAGAAGTCCCGCAACGTACACTACAACGCGGCCATGGGCGCCAAAGACCTCGACAAGCATTGCCGGCTGGGCGAGACCGCCCGGGAACAGTTGAAGCATGCGATCGCTGAACTGAACTTCAGCGCCCGCGCTTACAACCGGATCCTCAAGGTCGCCCGCACCATTGCCGACCTGGCCGGTGTCGAGGAAATGGGCGAACTGCACATCAACGAGGCCATCCAGTACCGGACGCTGGATCGGCAGCTCTGGTGATGGAATCCGGAAAAGAGGATCATCTCACGGAGACACGGGGGACACGGAGAATTTCCGTTGACTGGATCTCCGTGCTCCCCGTGCCTCCGTGAGCGTCATCTGCAATTCGCATTTTCCCGAGCCGTCTATTTACCAGATTTCGCCAACTTAACGACCGGTTTCGGCTTCAGTCTGACCAAGGTGCGACCGCTGCGAGCCTGCCTGGCCATCAAGTCCTCGCAGATCGCGTCCAGATCATAATTGAACTTACTGGCATGCGCATCGCGATGGCGCCGCACTTCATCTACAATCGGATCTTTCATCAGTCATCTCCCAAAAGCTCTTCCGGCGAGCATAGTTCCGGGCAACGATAGCCGGCATTCTCGACCGTCTGCCTGACCATCATGCGCGTGAATGGATTGTTCAGGTGCTTGAAATTCCAAGTCAGCAGGACATCCATGCCGCTGACTGCCGCGATGGCAACATGCAAAGCATCTTCCGGACAGCTTTCCGGGATAGCGCGACCTTCGATTATCTTCCGGGCAAGGTTACGCGCCGATTCGTCCAACGCAATATCTTTGAGGTTGTTGAGCAACACGAGCCGTGCCGCAGCCGCCTGCTCATTGCCGGCTGAAGCTTCCTGGACCACCAACTCTGACATGTAAACTTCAAAATCAGCCCGCTTGTCCCAAAACTCGCGGGTGTATTTCTGACGGGATGCTTGCGACACGTTGTTGCTCGGCCTGGCAGTCAAGTAGCTAATGACGCTGGTTTCAATGTAAATCTTCATTTTCACGGCATTATTCAACGCTCCGGCATCGAGAAAGACAAGATTTTTAGCAGAGTTTTATTTAATGCCACGATGACGTCAATGTCCCTGGCGGTCTTGATGCGTTTTAGCAGGGCACCAAGACCAGGGCGGTACTTCTTGTTGAGTCGTCTGCTGGGGGCGTTGAAGTAGTTGAGGAATGAGCTGTCATCATCGCGCATCCACTTCGCGCCAGTGGGGTAGGTCCTGCCGGAGTAGTTGACATCCCTGTAAACACTGGCTTTTTCGTCAACCTGGAAGCCCTGGGACTGGCACCGTTCCAGACCCAGCTTGACCTGCTGCTCGATGGAATCCGTCTCCCCCAGGTCAGCACCGATTCTTGAACTTTTCCGCTTGCGTTCTCTTTGGGCATCGGTATCATCCACACTGGTACGTGCGTATATTGCCGCTCTGAGCGCTGGTTTCGGTTTGGTTGTCATGGCTGGATTATTTGGCATTTTGGGGTATTATAGGTGATTGAGATGCGAAAATCAAGGGGAAAATAGTTCGGAGCAAGTCAAAACCTGGCCATGAAGGGAACCAGACCCGTTGCTGCATATTTTTTTAAATATCGTGAAATATTTCCGCCTGTCTGCCGACTAGAAGAGGGCAAAGGGTAGTGCTGTGGCGGCTTTGAGAGGCTGCTTGCTCTGTGCTGGCGATGTCGGATTATTTGGCATTTTTAGGGTATTATAGGAGGTTGAGCATGGAAATTCAAGGGAATGATTTTTGGAAATAGTGCACAATCATATGCAAAGCTACACAATACAAGGCGTAAATAAACACTCTTCTGCTGATGTTGTGTTGATAATAGAAGCCGAGTCGGAAGACAATGCAAGAGTAAAGGCAGAGCTTCAGGATATCGTTGTCACCAAGATCACTGAAGGGTCAACCATTTTAGATAAACCGAATGTCAAGGATGATGCTAAATATATATTTTACGCATTTATATTATGCGGCATGATAGCAATCGTTTGCATCTATTTTTCTGGATGGAGATTTCACGGGGCAAACGATCAAATGCCATGGAAGTATAATAGATCTGGCGGGAGTGTTATTAATAGTAAATATATTGTATTTCGCTTTAATAGCGATTATTACGGTGTTTATATTACTGATAGATATTTCGATTCACCAACATTGTCTTGGATTCTTTTGGGTGTTGGCGTTGGAGCTTTTGTGGGTTCAATTCAGCACTTATTCAAAATTATGAGGTAGGGCATGGAAAATCAAGTGAAAAATGGATGGTTGAGGGTTGAAAATGGTTGAGTTGTGATGTGTGTGTTTGGGGTGTGTGTGTTTGGGGTGGGGCGGTGTGAGAGTTATGAAAACAAATGAAGTTTCCGTATAAAAAAGGAGGATACGATGACTGAATCAGCAGAAGTGAAATGGTACTATGCAGACGGCGGAAATCGCAAGGGGCCAATATCGCGTGAAGATGTGCAGCGGCTAATCCAGAATGGTAAAATCACGGGAGCAACTTCGATGTGGTCCGGTGATGGTGATTGGATGCCAGCTAAGGATACTGAATTTTCCTCTCTTTTTGTAGCCTTACCAGGAGTTCCACCCCCGCTACCTGGGAAAGATGTTGACAACAAATATATATGGGCAGTTGTTGCGGTCCCCATTGTCGGGGTAATCGTTGAGTTTTTTGTAGGAACAGAGCTGGTCTGGCTTTACCTTACGTTAAACATTGTGTGTTGTATTTTGGATGGAAGGAAACTCAAGGCATCAGGGCATAAAGCTCCAGAAGCCGGATGGGCCTTCTTGATACCAGTATACCTTTGGAAGCGGGCTACTTTGCTGCACCATAATAAGAGAATATATTTTTGGGGATGGATTGCGGCCTTTGTTCTATCTATTCTAATTGGAATGAAAGGACATGAGGCTATGCTGGAAGAATCTTCGATCCCGCTTGTTAGCCAAATCCTAAAAGATAATTTTGGTTCAAGTGCAGCTGAATGTAAGGCGGTAGATATTAAAAAAGAAGTCTCAGATGGTTTTTATAAAGCTACTGCAACGCTCGACAATGGGAAAGAACTCGAAATTACAATTGAGGAGAAAGAAGGTAATAAAATCTACGTGCAAGTACCTTTTGATCAATAATCGCATTTTATGTATATGTCAATTTATAATGTTACCCGGCCTGCATGCAAATGTTAGCTGGGCATCTATAATAACGCAAGTAATCCCAAGCCTTTTATAATTTCTTCCATCGATCTGGTGTCGCGTTTTTAAGAAAGTACAATAAGTTTACTAAAAAGCAGTAAAAGAATAAAAACGCATGTGACTTGCATCAAATGCATGGAGGTGACAATGGTTCAACCATAAACACAAGTAGCAAATTGATGTAAAATACTATTTAGCAAATAATCAATTCCCAGCAATTAATCAAAAAGGAATGCCATAGAATGAATAATAAAAGAAAATCGTTTTCTAAATCGTTTGTATCTATTTGGCCATCAATCATCGCGCTTCTAATTGCGTGTAATATAGTACATGCTTATCAATATAACAATAATTGCACAAATATATTGTCTGGCGATGGGGCCATTAACGCACTAAGTCAATTAAGATCGAATGAGGCTGCTTTGGAGCCTTTCCCGCTATTTAGTTCAATATTGGGCTTTCAACTTGGCGATACTGAACACTCGATATTCAATAAAATGTATAACGAGCACAAGACAATTAGCTGGAATGTTAAGGCGCAAGCTGAAGTAGTCAATTCCGACGGTTCTTCGTGCGATGATATGGGAGATGACTTGTCAATATATGCAATGTGCTTTAAAAATGGCGCTTATGACAAACAAAAAGGAGATCGGTTCAACGATATGATGTATGATGAATTTGGTCAAGGTGGTCCAAGATGTAGTAGAATATATAGAATGCCAAATAGCAATAAAATAGCTTTGAAGTCATATGTAATTACAACCACTTTTCTTGTTAGCAAATTACTGTATGAGGCTAAAATTGTATTTTATAACGGCAGGTTATGCTATATGTGCTTCAATACAGATAATATGGAAGTAGCGCAAAAAATATTAACAGGCTTAATTAGCAAATATGACGCAAAACATATATATGAAGAGAGTGAAATATATTTGCTAGATGATGGAGCAAGAAAAGCATTGCTTAGCAGTTCGGACGGATTAATTAAAATAAGCTATCTTGATTATGCGGAAGTAATTATGCAGATCATTTCAAGCGCTCAATCTGAATCAAAAATCAGAAAAGAAGAAGCGGCCAACAAATTAGATTCAGAAATTGAATCACTGACTGGCGGTTCTGTGCAAGTTAAGAAAGATTCAAAAACAGTAGAAGAGGAAGTGCCAGTAGTAGATGAGGAAGAGATAGTAGTAGAAGAGGAATAATTACAAGCAGATGAGTAGTCTGCAGCGTAATATCTTCTATATTAGTCGCAGATTATAAATTGGAAGACCAAAATGTAAATAGTGGCGGGGGTTTCGCTTTCTATTATCCTCGCCATTATTCATCACATATACTATTATGCACCAAATGCATCAAGATTTGGTTGCCGAAATGACGACTAAATTAATGATATTACTTGGCTAAGCAGTTGCCTCAAGTACATACCGTATGCGGTGTTATTTCAACGTGTTGCGCTGTCTCGTAAGGACCACAGAAGAGAAAAGCGCATGGAATCTATGCATAACAACGTCGTCCTAGCAATCACTGGAGTAAACTGCATAGCCGAGTGATATTATAATGAACAAATCTATTACTTATATTGTACTATTGTTTCTCTTTCCGTCATTATCTGTTTGCTTTTCTCAAAGCTACATCATATCATACAGAACGGGACAAAAATTGTATGAATACGATGGTCAATATGTAAAAGGTTATAAAACCGGCGAAAAACTATATGAGATTGATGGTGAGTTTATCAAGGATTATAGAAGTGGTCAAAAACTTTATGAATATAATGGACAATACATAATTGAATATCGATCTGGTAAAAAAGTGCTTGAGTTTTCTGGTGGCTTTGTAATTGATTACAATTCCGGCAAGAAGTTGCTTGAATTTGATGGAAACATAGTGAAGAATTATAGCACTGGCGCAAAACTTATGGAGACGAGCGGAATATTGCCGAGAGTAATTGTTGCGCTAATAGTTCTTGGCGCAATCTAGCAACTATCAACAGCATATTTGCAATGATTATTTTTGACGCAGTTCTAAAATATAGAAAAATATAGACCAGCCGTAAATTATTATCAGTAATCAACCTCGCTGATTTCTATTATTCGATTGCATATAATTGACAAACTATATTTCCCTTTTTTCATTGGTTGGAAATATATGCATTCACCGTGATGTTTGATTGGATATTCCATTGGTCCAAGAATTTGATTTGCCATGGCGTTACATAGATAGAATGATTCTATTAGGGAATAGGAAGCCCCGCGAATATATGGGAGCATCACTTTTTCGTGGCCCAAAAGATAAAGAGTGAATTCAGTTTTGGTCATATTTTAATCCTTTTATAATTATTTATCAAAACCGAACTCTTTTTTTAAAAATCTATGAACGCCTGATCCCGCCTCTACCCCAGAGGCACCCCCCAGCCTCCCACTTTTCCACCGCCATCTTCCCGCCAACATTGATTTCCTTGCCTTACGTAGCCATTTTCAACAACTTTTCGGCAAAACACTGCTTTTCTAATATATTCTGGATCAATCGGTTCCACGGAACATAATATATGTATATGGTTCCTCCTGGCACGGGTAAAAGCATGCTCGCCAAGCGCGTGCCGTCCATCCTGCCGCCCATGAGCATGGACGAAGCCTTGGAAACCACCAAGATCCACAGCATTGCCGGCAAGCTGCCCCCACACAAGGCCCTGATCGCCGCCCGGCCGTTCCGCGCGCCACACCACACCATCTCCGATGCCGGCCTGCTCGGCGGCGGGTCACAGCCGCAGCCCGGCGAGGTCAGCCTGTCGCACCATGGGGTGTTGTTTTTGGACGAACTGCCGGAGTTCCAGCGCAACGTGCTGGAAGTCATGCGCCAGCCGCTGGAAGACGGCGAGGTGACCATTGCCCGCGCCGCGGCCAGCCTGACGTTTCCCTGCCGGTTCATGCTGGTGGCCGCCATGAACCCGTGCCCCTGCGGGTATTTCGGCGACCGGCGGCGCGAGTGCCGCTGCACGCCCGTGCAGATCCAGCGGTACCGTGGCCGCATCTCCGGCCCGCTACTGGACCGGATCGACATCCATGTCGAGGTGCCAGCCGTGGCCTACCAGGACCTGACCTCCACGCAGCCGGGCGAGGCCTCCACCGTGGTGCGGGAACGGATCCTCGCCGCGCGCCGCATCCAGCAGGACCGGTTCAAGAAGTCCCGCAACGTACACTACAACGCGGCCATGGGCGCCAAAGACCTCGACAAGCATTGCCGGCTGGGCGAGACCGCCCGGGAACAGTTGAAGCATGCGATCGCTGAACTGAACTTCAGCGCCCGCGCTTACAACCGGATCCTCAAGGTCGCCCGCACCATTGCCGACCTGGCCGGTGTCGAGGAAATGGGCGAACTGCACATCAACGAGGCCATCCAGTACCGGACGCTCGACCGGCAGTTGTGGTAGTGGTGGGATGCCCGTTTGACGCACTCTCAGTATGGCGGTATATTCTCTATATATAAAAAAGTCTGACCGAAGGAGCTGTATATATGAGCCCGGTTAAACAGCAAATTGTAGACATGGTGCAGGCGTTGCCGGAAGACGTTACCGTGGATGATATCCTGGCTGAAATATATTTCAAAGCGCAAGTGGATGCCGGATTGAAGGAGTTGGACAATGGCCATGGCATACCGCATGAGGCAGTTGAAAAGCGGATGGCAAAATGGCTTGCCGTATAATCTGGTCGCCAAAGGCGGCAAACCAACTGGCAGATATCTGTGAGAATATTGCCTTGGATTCGCAGCAGTATGCGAAAATATTTGCCCAGAAACTCCTGCGTCTGGTTCGGCTTCTAGCGGATTTTCCTCAATCCGGCAGAATCGTTCCGGAATTTGATGACCCCTGCTTGCGCGAAATAATATACGGTAATTACCGCGTGGTGTATCGCCTTCCAGCAGAACCGCCTCAGGTAGAGATAGTTGCTATTTGCCATGGATCTCGCTTGATTCGTAACGTGTTGCCTGAAAGCGTCAAATGAAAGGCCGTGCTCAGTCAACGAGGCCATCCAGTACCGGACCTTGGATCGGCAGTTGTGGTGATGGAAGCCGGAACAAGGGATCATCTCACGGAGACACGGCGGACACGGAGAATTTCCGTTGACTGGATCTCCGTGCTCCCCGTGCCTCCGTGAGAGTCATCTGCAAAATGATTGTCCGTTATCGGCGCCGACGGAGCGGCGCCTATCATTGGCGCGATCATTATTCTCAGGTGGAGGGCGGCGCTCCGGCGACGCCGTCTGCTGGCTATTTCGGACATTCATTCTGCAAAACACTATAGCTGCCCCGAGTGGCAGCATGCTCGGAACTGGATATGACCTTGATGACGCGAAAGCCAGCGCCTGAAACCCAGCCGGCCTATCGCGCCTCGATCCGGTAAAAACCACTGGCCGTGGAGGTCTGGTCGGTCCAGGCGTTGACCGGTGGGGTGGCCGGCAAGCCCGTGGCCGCGGGCAGGTATTCGGCGCGTGGATCGGGTGCCTTCAGCACGTTGTACACTTCCTGTTCCCGGCTCAGCCATTGGATGACCACGCCGGCGGGCATGACCTGGAAATTGCTCAGGCGCGGGGTCCAGGCGGAGCGCTCGAACGGGCCGTACTCGTTCATGCCGCCGGAGGTTTCGTATTCCACCAGCTTGTAGCAGTAGGTGCCGTCGGGCCGCGCGCCGGCGTCGGCCACGCAATACAAAGCGCCGATGCCGCCATTGGGCCAACCCTGGGCCGGGATCAGGGCGGTGGTCACCTTGACCCACGCCCCGGCCTCCTCGCGGTACACGTCAAAGCCGAGGGTGTTCAGTTCCGACGCGGTCTGCCAGCAAACCCGGACCTGGCCGTTTTCCGCATGGAGGGAGAAATCAAACAGGACGACCGCCGCCGGCGCTTCATAAATGAAGGCATTGGCCCTGGTCGTTGCGCCAAAGCTGGCCGAGCAAACCCGCACATCGCCGGTCAGGCTGCCGCCGGCCACGCCGACCGTCACCACGATTTGCGTTGCACCCGCCACGCCGGTGACGGTCGCGGCGACACCGCAGAGGGTCACATTCGTCACA
>CAZAYP010000070.1:0-28090 GCA_964489425.1 uncultured Verrucomicrobiota bacterium
TAAAAATACAGCCTTTACGGCAGTGCTAGCCTCCAGTAGCGAAAGTCGGGTTAATGTCCGCCAAGCTGACCATCTCAGGAGTCGCGCAAGCGTTGTAAACCGTCTCGCCCGGGCGCTGTGAAATGGAGCCCGCCCGGTATCCGGCGACGCCCCTGCCAAGAAACTCATATTATCTGTATTATGACGCCATGGAAGCCTCTTGGCCACCCGACGAGGTTCTTTGCTGTTTCCGGTGGAATGAAAGGGCCGTGATGATGGCGCGTATCTTTAGAGTATGACCGGGCCTGTTAAGGCGGGGAACGCCTCGCGTCAGAGTACCGCCTTCAGGCGGAAGCTCTGCGCGGGCTTTAGCCCGCGGCTGGGACCGCGTCCTGAAGGACGCGCTGAACTTCCGGCTGAAGCCGGAACTCCGACCCAATTCCCAGCCGATCAGTTCGGCCAAACCAACGACTTTGCGCAAGGGTGGATGCTTGAATCCACTGAAAATAGCGAGGAACCCCTGACGACACGGTCAACGCCGGCATCCGCGCCGAATTCGGCTTGCCCACGCGGCGGCATGATCTCGGCTGAGCAGACGCGGAGCCTCAAATCTCCCCGGCCCGCGTAAAGCCTGCTTCTCCACTTCATCAAGCCGACCGCGGCGCCGCGCCCGAAAACCAGTTCCCCGTTACTATTTGCCATACCAAGCACTTCCGCGCTTGACGGCCGCAAACCATGGCCCTACACGTTGATCGTGCCCATTCAAATCCCAAAAATCTGAGGTAAGGCCAATAATACTGTTGGGTGCAGAGATGAAGATGAATAAATCAATCATGATGGCAATGGCCGCTGTGATTGCGGCCGGATGCGGTCAGGCCCCCATGGTTGCCGCGGCAAAGAAACAGCATGCCGAGTTCCTCGGGACAGAACCGAACCCAGTTGACGTGGTCGGTACGTATTTCCTGAGCGATCAAACCGTGGTTCCGGGAGGCGTTTCGGCGCTTGGCGGGCGATCGTGCGAGATGGAGGTGCGTGCCGATGGCACTTTCAGCGTCACCAACTACCCTCGGAGTTCTGGCGGCGCGTTCACTTCGTTTGATTCAGCAACGGGATCGTGGCGACTCGCCACTGTTGGCACCTCCTACGGCTACGGTCCCAATGGGAAGGACTGTTGGGGGTTTCGGTTCGAGGGGACGGAAAAGAGGCTTGATCCAACGGCTTTCACTGGATCGGAGCAACCTTTCGGTCTGCTCACGATCCTCGGTGATCCAGACAGCAATCTGACTTTGCGATTCAAGAGAAAAGGATACCCAACCACACCTCCCACCATACCCTCACCCGCGCCGGGCGCGGGCGAGGGCCGGTTAAGGTGAACGATCCGGCGCGCTGCGCGCGCCGGATTGGGGCGAAACCAAAGACAGCCAGAGATACATGACCCATCGACAAAGATTGCGAGTATTTGGGGTTGCATGTGTCACATTGCCTATTCTCTGCTTGGCGATAGACCTCATGACACAAGGCAGCATCTACTCATCATACGACATTCGCTATGGCGTAGACGGAATCTCTTCAGCGATGTATCTGCACCGCACCTGGATCATATCGAGGATAGCATGCGGAGGATTGGTCCTCATTGCCGGCTTGCTCGCAATTCGCAGACTCCGGACATCTCAAGACCAAGAATAGAGAGGCCCAACCAGGCGGTGCACCGCAAAGCGAACCCGCGTCACGCCGGTTGCGGCGCTGTTGCGCGCCACGGTGCAATCACGGAGCGTGCTGAAGTATGCTCCGCCGCCATAAGCCTGGACCGCGCAGCCGGCCACCACGCAGTTGCTCAGCACGGCATTGGTCGACAGGCAGTAGCCCCCGCCGCCCGCGACCGTGTAGCCGTTGGTCCTTCATCGGTTGAAGCCGGTGCCTTGCAGTTGCTACGGAGTTACTGTATGTATGGAGAGTTGCAGATCGTCTTTCCGTTATCGGCGCCGACGGATCGGCGCCCGTTATCGGCGCGATTATTATTCTCGGGTGGAGAGCGGCTCTCCGTTGACGCCGTCTGCCGTCTATTTCGGACATTGATTTTGCAGAACACGATAAAACAATAAATGCAAAAAGGTGACTCAAGATGAATATTGGTATCCGCTGCATGGGGTCGGCCGCTTTGGCGCTGGGGATCATGTTTTCAACGGGCGTGGCGCAGGCGCAGTTTATCGGCTGGGCCTGCGGCGGGGTTGACACCAACGGCGGCGTGCTGCTGTGCACCACCAACGGGGTGGACTGGTTTCGCCAGGGCGTGGGCCAGTTAGGCACCCATGCGATGAGCGGCGTAGCCGCCGCGGGGCGGCACGTCTGGGTGGTGGGCGATCCAGCCGCCGGGTATGCGGCGGTTTACCATTCGGCCGATTACGGCGCCACCTGGGCGCGGCAGGGCAGCGCCATGACCCTGCCCACGGGGACCCTGCACAAGATCTGGGCCGTGGACCGCAACGTCCTCTGGGCTGTGGGCCCGGATGGCGCCGTGGCGGTCACGGGCAACGGCGGGCAAAACTGGCAATGCCGGCCGGTCACCAACTGTACCGCCTTGCTGCAGGGCGTGACCGCGGTGGACCGCTGGACCGCGTGGGTTAGCGGCGAGGAGGACCCGGCCTCGGGCATGGCCGGGATGTTTTATACCCAGGACGGCGGCGGGACCTGGACCGCGCAAACCAGCCCGGCCATCACCAATGCCGGCCACCTGCTGGGCCTGGCGGCGCTGGACGCCAACCGGGTCTGGGCGATCGGCGGGAACGAAACCATCCTGGCAACCACCAATGCCGGCGCGCAGTGGGATCTGCTCTCCAGCGGGTCGTTCAAGGATGGCAACGAGATTCGCGTGCTGGACGATCAGCGCATCTGGGCCGCGTACGACTCGCACGTGGACTGGACCACCAATGGCGGCGCCACGTGGGGCAGCGAACACACTACCGATTACACCATGGACGTGGCCACGCCCGACGGGACCAACGTGTGGGCAATCAGCGGCAACTATTGGGGCGGCACCATCCACCACTCGGACGATGGGGGCGCCACGTGGACCAACACCGGCGTGATCGCGTGTGGGGGCCTCCTGTTCAAGATCACGGTCCAGCGCCATCTGCCGCCGCGGACACTTTACGTGAATGCGGCCAGCGGCAACGCCACGCCACCCTACACCTCGTGGGATACCGCGGCTTCGAACATCCAGGACGCCGTGGACCTGGCGATGGAAGACGACACCGTGCTGGTGACCAACGGCGTGTACAACCGGGGCGGCCGCGCCTTGGGCACGAACTCGCTGGCCAACCGCGTGTTGATTGAAGGGCCCATCACGGTGCGGTCCGTGAATGGGGCGGCGGCTACGACCATCGCGGGCGCGCAAGATCCCGTGTCCACCAATGGCCCGGCTGCGGTCCGCTGCGTTTGGCTGGCCAGCGACGCCACGCTGGCGGGGTTCACCCTCGCCAACGGCGCCACCCGCGCCTGGGACGCGGGAGCCGCGAGCAACGACGTGACCGGCGGCGGCGCCTGGTGCCAGGGCCAGCGCGCCATCGTGATGAACTGCGTGCTGAACGGCAACTCGGCGGCCGGCGGCGGCGGCGTGTACGGCGGCACCCTGTACGGATGCACGCTGTCCGGAAATGCCGCGGGCTCCGGCGGCGGCGCGCAGGAAGCCACGCTCCATGGCTGCACCCTGGCCAGCAACTCGGCTGTCAACGGCGGCGGCGCTTACCATGGCGAGCTGTACGGCTGCATCCTGGCGGGCAACACGGCCGGCAGCGAGGGCGGCGGCGTAAAATCCAGCGATCTCTACATCTGCCTGCTGCGCGGCAACCAGGCGGGAGTCCGGGGCGGCGGCGCGGCCGGCCAACAGGACGGCGCCTACACGAACCCCATCAAGGTGGTCAACTGCACGATCGTCGACAACCTGGCGCCGGCGGCCGGCGGCGTGCATTGCGGGACGATTCTCAACAGCGTTCTGCACGGCAACCAGGCGACCTTGGGCGAGACCAACTACGACGGCTACTGCACGCTCGCTTACTCCTGCGCCGAACCGCTGTATGCCGGCGGACCCGGAAACCTCGCCGCGAATCCGCGGTTCGCCAACGCGACCGCCGGCAACTACCGCCTGCAAGCCGACTCGCCCTGCATCAATGCCGGCACCAACGAGGCCTGGATGACCGGCGCCCCCGACCTGGCCGGCAACCGCCGCATTATCGGCCCAACCGTGGACATGGGCGTGTATGAATACCCGCTGGCGCCCACGAGCCTGGCAGCCGCCACCAACAGTTCCGGTTGCCTGCAGCTGACGTGGACTGGCGTGACCGGTGCCGGCGGCTATGCCATTTTCCGGTCCACCACCACCAACGTGCCCAGCGAAGCTCTGTCCGTGGTGAGCACCACCACTTACTGCGATGCCACCGCGAAGCCCGGCCAGCATTACTACTACTGGGTCAATGCCCATTATGCGACCGAGGCCAGCACGCTGAGCGCCTCGGCCATCGGCTGGCTGCGCGGAGTCGCGCTACCATGGCTGATGCTGCTGCTGGAGTAGGGCTTCGAGTTCAAGACTCGAAGGGCGGCTCATGCCATTTCCGCATGAGAACAAGCATACAAGCTCCCTTTCTTTGCAAGGAGGGGTGGCCGCAGGCCGGGGTGGTTGTGGATGGTCCGCGCCCCGATATCACGGTGGGTGGAACCCGGAATAACCGCCCCACCCTTCGGGTCCCCCCCGCCTTGAGAAGGCGGGGAGCCCAGATAAATACCGATCCTCATGCGGAAATGGTATCACTCCACCAGCAGGAATAACCACGGCAGCTCGGTGCTGCGCTGCGCGCGCGCCCCGGGGCCGCTGATGCCGCTTGGGCCCCAGGCATTGATCGCCGAAACCCAGTAGTAGTAGGTGGCGGTTTCGGACTCCAGGGCATCCAGGAAGCAGGTGTCGATGGTGTATCCGCGGGACACGGCGCCGGCCGTGGAATCCGCCGTGTTGCGCCAGATTTCATACGTTTCGGCGCCGGCGGCCGCCGCCCAGCACACCTGGGCCTGGCCGGCTTCCGTGTAGCGCGCCTGCACGCCGGCAGGCGCGGCCGGCGGAACCCCGGCCTGGCCGCCCACGACAAATGGAACCGAAAAAGCCGATGTGTTCCCGTTGCTGTCGGTGGCCGTGGCCGTGACGATCCACCCCGTGGCCGCCAGGAACGCGACGCCGCTGGTGTAGCTCACGGCAAAGGACGCGCGGCCGTCGGCGCCGGTCAGGATGTTGGTGTGGCCGAGCATGTATTTTCCCTGGCCATAACCGGGCCCATTGGTTGTCTCGGTCAGGAACAGTTCGACCCGGTATAACTGGTTGGAGCCACTCGCGATCCGGCCTGAGATATCGAGGCTGCCCAGCATGACGTTGGTCACCAGCGGCGGCCGCTGGTAACGGTTGGGGCATCCGTCGCACTCCGCCTGGCCCACGTACTGGGTCCCCAGCTGGATCCCTTTGACCGCGTTGCTGAAGATGCTGTTGCCCAGGATCCGGTTGCGCACGCCGTGGCCCACGTAGACGCCGTGCCAGCCGTTGAAGGCGATCAGGTTGGCATCCGCGGCATTGGTGCCGCCCACCCAGTTGTCGTCGCCGCCCATCAGGTACACGCCGTGCCGGGTGTTGGGCATGCGGTTGGCGGTCGGCGTCTGGCCCACGAGGTTGCCGACGATGCGGTTGTCATGGGCGCCGAAATCGTACACCTCGATGCCGTTTTCGCGGTTCCCGCCGATGCTGTTGGCCGGGCCGATGGTGTTGAACGTGGCGTCGTGCAGCCATACGCCGCTGCCGCCGTTGCCATAGGCGTGCCACTGGTCGTGGAACCCGATGGTATTCAGGATCACGCTGTTATACTTGGCCAGATCCGCGGGGCCGCTATTGACGATGCTGATCCCGTGCCGCACGTTGCCGTCGATCCGGTTGGCCAGGATGGTGTTGTGGGGCGCGTCCTGCACGCATACGCCGTCCACCGCATTGGACAGCGGCAGGTTGCCGTTTTGCCCGAGGCCGATGAAGTTCCCGGCGACCAGGTTGTTGGAGGCGCCCGCGCCGCGCAGCGTGACGCCATGGCCGAAGTTGCCGGAGAAATAGTTGGGGCCATTGGTCAGGCCGAACACGTTGGCCGGCGCGTTCCAGGCCGCCAGCCCGCCCAAGGCATTCGGCGCCACCGCGAGCGCGTCGAAATCCGTGCCCACGTAGTTATACATGAGCACATTGGCCTGCGCGAGCGCGCCGGTGACGAGGATGCCGTAGCCACCATTCCAGCCGATCGTGTTGCGATACGTCGCGTTGGTGCCGCCGATCAGGGCGCCGGCCGCATTCTCGATTGCGATCCCGTGGCCGCCGTTGGCGAGGATGATGCCGGAAGCCGTGCGCTGGCCGATGTGGTTGCCGGCGATCACCGCCGGCGGCAGGCCGAGATCGCCCCGCACGCGGATCCCATCGCCTTCATTCGCCAGGATGTGATTGGGAAAGTTCCAATCGCCGCCCACGATGACCCCGGCGCAATGGTCGATCAGGATGCCGTGCCCGGCGTTGGTGACCGGGTTTTCCCCCGCCGGGTCCAGGCCGATATAGTTGCCGGCAATGGTCACGCCGACCGAGCCCCAGACCTCCACGGCATTGCTGCTGTTGCCGCCGATCACGTTGCGATACGTGCTGACCGCGTACCCGCCCAGGACATCGCCCTCTGCGCCGACCAACAGCACGCCGGGCCCGGCGTTGGCGGGCTGGAAATACCAGTTGGTGGTTTTGCCAATGATATTGCCGACCAGCGTATTGCTATGGGTATTGAAGAGCGCGATGCCATAGGCGTTGCCAGCCACGTGATTGCCGCTGATCTCGCAGTGCGTGCTGTTGGTGAGCACGATGCCGCCGCCGGCGTTGGTGACGGGCTGGCCATAGGCATTGGTGGCGCACCCGACCAGGGCGTTACGGAAATAGACGTTGGTGGAGTTTTCTATCAGCACCCCGGCCAGGCGCGCGCCGCCGATGCGGTTGGTCACCCCCGCCTGGCCGAACATATCCTGCCAGCCCTGCTGCACGTGGATGCCGACCAGCAGGTTGGTGGTTTCCAGGTAGCCCCAAACCCCCACCTGGTTGTCGTACACCCAGGTCGTGCGGGTGCGCTCGCAGCAGATACCGGTCCGGCCATCGATGGCATTGCCTTCGCCCACGGCCACGCCGCCGAGCCAGTTGTTGGTGGATTCAACCACCCGGATGCCCGCGCCGCCATTGATCGGAAACCGCGGCCAGCCATGGTCCACGCCAATCCAGTTGCCGCGAATATTGTTGCCGTTGCAGCCTGACCCGACATGGATGCCATCGCCCGCGTTGCCGGCCACCACGTTGGGGGTTCCGGTGCGCGTGTTGCCGATCCGATTGTACAGCGCCGCGTTGACCAGCGCCATGCCGTGGCCGCCATTGGGCAGGTTCGTGACTCCGCCCCAGTTGATGCCATCCACGCCGATAAAATTGCCGTAAATGTGCGACCAGCTCGCCGTGTCGAAGTGCAGCCCGTTGCTGGCGTTGCCCACGATGATATTGGGCTGGCGGCCGCCGACCACATTGTAGTTGCCGTACAGGTAGATCCCGTGGCCGCGGTTGCCGAACCCGTGGCGGCGCGCGGACGGGTCTGCGCCAATGATGTTGCCCTGGACCTGGTTGGTGGGCGCGCGGGTGGCCAGGTGGATGCCGTTGCCGCGGTTGCCGGCTATGACGTTGCCTTCGCGATACGTGCCCCACTCCGCGTTGGTGCCACCGATCAGGTTTTTTGTGGTATCGTACAGCACTTCGCCCACGCCGTAGATCCCGATCGCGTTGCCGAGCACGTTGGAGCCGTTAGCGGTCAAGCCGATGTAGTTGCCCTGGATCCGGTTGGCTTTGCTCCGGCGCAGCTGCAGGCCGTCGCCGGTGTTGCCGGCGATGATATTGCGCATCTCCGGCCAGCCGCCGCCCACGAGGTTGTTGGTGGCGTCCATGAGCAGCACGCCCACGGCGTTGGCCACGGACCCGGTGCCGGCCCCATTGACCCCGACATAGTTGCCCTGGACCGTGTTGTTGTGGCTGTCTTTGAGCTTGATTCCGGCGAGCGTCGACGCGCCGACCACGTTGCGCCAGGCCGCGTTGGTGCCGCCGATCAGCGCCTCCTGCCACCCGCTGAGCAGAATGCCGTACAGCCCATTACCCAGCGGCCGCGCGCCGGTGGCGTCCACCCCGATGTAGTTGCCCCGGACCCGGCAACTTTGCGGTCCATAGCCCGACCAGAGCGCGATCGCGGCCCCGTCCGTGTTCGTGTCGGACGCGGTTCCGCTGCCAATCATCACGTTGCGGTCCGCCGCCGTGTCCCCGCCAATCAGCACATTGGTGGAGCTGGCAATGTAGACCCCCCCCTCGCTGTTGGGCAGGACCACGAGGCCGGCCGGGTCCGTGCCGACGCGGTTGCCGGCAAAGACCAGGTTATCGCAGAACAGGGCGCCATGGACCCCGTGCCCGTTGGTCTGGCTGCAGATGACATTGTCGCGCACTACCACATCAGCGCATGAATCCAGGTACAGTCCATGGCTGTCGGTCCACGCCCACCCGTTGCCCGCCGCCAAGCCGTCCGGCCGCAAGCCGATCCAGTTGTTCTGGATCAGCGCCCGCGCGCTTTCGCTGTAGATCCCGTGGCGGCCGCTGGCCACGACGTAGTTGCGGGCCGCCGGGTTGGTGCCGCCGATGATTGCCTCGTTCCCCGTGAAATGGACGCGCAGACCGGTTTGGCCGTTGCCGATCGCTACCAGGCCGGTGGCTGACAGCCCGAAATAATTGCCGAGCACCTGGTTGCCGGCCCCCTGCGACAGCTCCAGCCCGTTGCCGCAACTGCCAGTGAATATATTGCGCTCAGCGGCGGTCACCCCGCCGATGACGTTGGACGCGCCATACACCGTCATGCCCGCATTGATGTTCGACGCCGCGTGCTCGCCGCCGGCATCCAGGCCGAACCAGTTGCCCCACACGCGGTGCCCCGGCCCGTAGAGTTGCAACCCCGCGGCATTAGAGTAGCTCAAGTTGCCCTGGAACAGCGCGTTGGTCCCGCGCACCACCACGTTGGCGGTCTGGTCCGAGCAGAACCGGTTGCCAAGGATCTGCAAGCCGGCGCCCTTGAACTCGCACACCCGGCCGGCGAACGCCACCACGCTCCCCGTGAAAACATTATCCGCCCCGGACACGTTGGCACCCACCAGTTCACAGTTGTAAACGCGGGTGCCATCGCCGATGGCGTTCAGGTGGGCGCGCCGCACGGATTCCACGAGGCTGTTCCCCCCGGCATTCACCGTGTTCTGACCGGCCCAGGTGTTGTCGCTGCGGACCAACCCGTTACCGGCCACGGCCAGGATGCTGTTGGAAAAATAGCAGCCGGTCACTTCACCCGCGCCCAGGCTCGCGCTGGCCACGGCGAACGCGCAGTTTTCCACGCGCCCGCTACCTGTAATAAAGAGCCCGCCGCCCTGCCATGCCGCCCCGGACGCATTCGCGCCGGCCTTGAATTCAAGGCCCCCGCGCAGTACCACGTTGGCCGACCCGATCAGGGTGATGAACCGGTTGGTCACGGTCACGTCACAATAAATCGTGTGCGGCCCGAGTCCGGGGATGGAAAATGCGATCGCCGCCGTGCCATGGCCCTTGTTGATTTCCTGGACCACATAACCCAGGCCGAACTCGCCAGCGTTAGTGTTGTCGCACGATGTGCTGCCCACGGTCCAGGCGGCGCCCGGGGCCGTGCCGGCAAGCCATGCCGCCACCGCCAGGATCCATGCGCCGGGGATATTCAATCCACGTTGAACGCTGCACTTGATGTTCATACTACACCTCCCTCACGTTCAGCCATACCACGCCGGCGGCGCGGCGCCAATCAAATATACAGCCGCTGCAGGGCTTGGCTGCAGGCCTCGTCCAGGCGGTCGCGGCGGTGCCAGGCATCGAAGAACTTCAACAGGTCGTGCGGCTCCAGGTGACGCTTGCCGAGACCTTCCACCACCCGCGCCACGGTGCCCCGGTGCAGCATCAGCAGGCGGTCTCCGTAATGCGCGGCATGGGACATGGAGTGGGTGACCCACAGCGTGGTCAGGTGGTGTTCCGCCACCACGTGCATGATCAGTTGGATCACCTGGTCCGCGCTCTGCGGGTCGAGGGCGGCCGTGGGCTCGTCCAACAGCAGCAGGTCCGGCCGCGGCCAGATGGCCATGAGCAGGGTCACGGCCTGGCGCTGGCCGCCGGACAACCGCTGGATGGGGGTGTGCATCCACGCTTCCAGCCCCATGTCCAGCGAGCGCAGCCGCGCGTGGTAATCGGCCAAATGGTGCGCCGAAAGCGCCCGGCCCAGGCCGTGGCGGATGCCACGCCGCCCGGCAAACGCCAGGTTCTCCGCCACGGTCAGGGTCGCGGCCGTGCCCTGGCAAGGGTCCTGGAACACGCGGCCGATGTAGCGCGCGCGGCGGTGCGCGGGCCACGCGGTGACTTCGCGGCCGTTGATCAGCACGCCGCCCTGGTCCGGCCGCAGGTCGCCCGCGATGATCCGCATGAGCGTGGATTTGCCGGAGCCGTTGCCGCCCGCGACCATCACCAGCTCGCCGGGCGACAGCACCAGGTTGATGCCGCGCAGCACGTGGGTTTCCTGGTCCGGGAACGACTTGGAGACGTTGCGTAGTTCCAGCAGGGCCGGCATCTCAGGTCCTCGTCACGCGGGTAATGGGGGTCAACCAGAGGTGGCCGCGGCGCAGGCGCGACTGGGCGCCGGCGGGCGCGAGCCCCTCGTTCCCCAGCAGGTGCAGCACGGTGAGCAGGCGGCCGGTCTGGAACAGGTCGCGTACGGCGTCGGCGGGCGCCGGGATGACGGCGGGCAGCAGGCGGTACTTGAACACGGCCGCGGTCAGCCGGCCCACCAGGCCGTCGCCCAGGGGGCGGAGGCTCTCGCGCAGCTCCGGGTCGTCGCCCGCGGCGATGGCGCCGCTGATGACCACCAGGCGGTCACGGTACACCGGCTCCACGGTCACCGAAATCCAATCGCGGATCCAGGGAAAGTCGAGGATGTTCTGCGCGTCGCCCTTGAGGGCCGGCGAGCGCAGGAGGTTGGCGCCCAGCAGGCCGGCGCTTTCGGCCAGGAGGGTCACCCAGGCGCGCCGCGCGCCACTGGCGGCCAGCGCCGCGGCCAGGAAGCCGGACAGCGCGCTGGGCGCGCCGGTTTTATCCGCGGCCAGGCGCGCCTGCATGCCGTGCGGCTCGGTCGCGGTGCAGCGCAACCCGTACAGCGCCAGGATGGCGGGCACGTAATCGTAGTCTGCCATGACGTAATCCGGCTGGTAATTCTGGTCGGGCGTGAGGCTGGCGGCGATGCCGGCCAGGACGATCGATTCGCCAAACCGCGCCCGGCACTCCGCGTAGACCGTGCCCAGGGCGGCCACGCCCACCATGTGGCAGGCGGGCTCCACGCGCACGACGCGCGCGTCGGATTCGGTGTAGACGCCACTGAAGATCCGCTCCGGATGGCCAAACACCTCGCAGGTGCAACCGGCGTCGGCTTGCTGCCGGAGAATCTCCAGGCCGGACGGGTCGGGCGCGCCCGCGGCCGGGCCAGGCGCCGGGTCCACGGCCACCAGGTCGTCCAGGTGCAGGCCGGCGAGGATCTCCTGCACCATGGAGGAGGGCTGGCGCACCGCGAGGCGGCCGGCGCCGGATTTCAGCTTCTTCCCGGCGCTCAGCAGGACCCGGATGCCGACCGAGGTCAGGTAGTCCACGCCGCGCATGTCCAGGTCCACGTTGCGGCTTCCGGCCTGGATGGCCGCGTTGATTTCATTCTCGAGCTGCCGGGCGGACGCGCCGTCCAGGCGGCCTTCCAGCTCCAGCAGGACGCCGCCGTCAACGGTCTGGCTGTGAATACGCACGAAAAGTTCCCGGGATGGAGGGGAGGACGGCCAGGGCGCGGCGGCGGCTGCGCCAGCGGCGCAGGATATCCGGGCCGGCCAGCATGATCAGGACAAACACCGCGGTGAACAGGCGCAGGGCCTGGGGCGGCAGGCCCCACTTGAGCGCCAGGGCCACGGCGAGGCGGAACGCGATGGCCCCGGCAAACGCCATGGCAATGCGGCCGGCGAGGCCCGCGGGCCGCGCCAGCGACTCGCCCACGATCAGGCCCGCCAGGGCCACGGCGATCGCGCCGATGCCCATGGTGATGTCGGCGAACCCCTGGTACTGCGCCATGAGCGCGCCGGCCAGCCCCACCATGGCATTGCCCATGCCCAGGCCGAGCACCAGCAGCCAGTCGGGATTGGCGCCGCCGGCCGCGGCCATCTGGCGGTTGATGCCCGTCACGCGCAGGGCCACGCCGAGGTCGGTCCGCAAAAACCAGCCCAGCAACAAGCTGCCGGCCAAAGCCGCAGCCAGGACAATCAGCAGCGTGCTGACCGCCGCCAGCGCCACCGGCGGCCGGCCCAGCGGCAGGCGTTGCGGCAGGTGCCATGTTTCCGCCAAAAAGTGGCGCAGCGGGTCCGGCAACGTGGCCACGCCGAGCAGCGACAGGTTGCTCTGGCCCATGACCGCCAGGTTCACCGTGTACAGCGCGATCATCACCAGGATCCCGGCCAGCACGCCGTCCAGGCGGAACAGGGTGTGCAGGCAGCCGGTGACCGCCCCGGCGGCGGCGCCGGCCACGCCCGCGGCCAGCGTGGCCGCCAGCGGGTGCCATCCGGCCAGGATCAGCGCGGCGGCCGTGGCGGCGCCCAGGGTCAGCGCGCCATCCACGGTCAGGTCCAGGAACCGCAGCAGGCGGTAGGTAATGAAGACCCCCAGGGCCAGCAGGCCTTGGATCAACCCCATGATCAGCGCGGATACAAGCAGGTTCATGGCGCGGCCGCCACGGCGGGCGGCGCCTCAGGGCTCCGGCGGCAGCTTGAGCCCGTACTTGGCCGCCAGCGCGTGGTTATAAAAGAACTTGGGCGCAAACTTGCCGGTGTTCTCAAAAGGGATGTCGCGCGGGCTCCGGCCGTCGAAAATCTCCCGCACCATGCGGGCGGTGGCAGCCATCATGGCCGAATCCGCTTCGGTCGTCTCGCGGTTGGCGATCATGACGCAGGCATCGCTCTTGATCTGGTCCACGTCGTTGATCACCGCGAACACCGGCAGATCCTGTTCCCGGGCGATCTTGACCATGGTCGGGAACACGCGGTTGAAGTACCCGTCCCAGTTCACAAAGAACGCCTGCACCTCGCTCTCCGCCAGTTGCTGCGCGACCGGCTGGATGTCCTCGGGCGTGGAGTACCCCAGCGCCTCCACCTTGATCCCCGCCCCGGTCGCCGCCTTGACCAGCTGATCCTTGAGGAACGTGGACTCCAGGTCGCCCACCATGTACAGCGTGCCCAGGCGCCCGGGCTTGGGCTGGCAGCGGGCGATCTTGTCCACCAGGTCGGCCACGGGGTAGACATTGTACGTCCCGGTGGCCTGGGGCACGTGCTCGCGATCCGACTTGCCCAGCCCAAACGAGAACGGCGTAGCCGTGATCCCGAACACGATCGGCACCGGCGGGTTCATCTTGATGCCCGTGACCAGGGTTTGGGAGTGCAGGAGCATGAGCAGGTCGGCCTCGTCGTCCAGCGCCGAGTTGATCAGCATGGGCAGCGCGGCGAGGTCGCCTTGGGCGGAGCGGAAAAACAACTTGTAATCCACATCCTTTTTCAGGCCTTCGGCGGCCATGGCCTCGATGAAGGTATCGTTGATCGCAAACGCGTTGCCTTCGGTGATGTCATCCGCCAGGTCGCCGAAGGTGATCACCTCGATTTTCTTGGGGGCGGCGGGCGGCGGCTGCGGGTCCGCGGCCCACGCCAGCCAGGACGCGGCAATGATCAGCGCGCCGGCCGTGACCAGGGCGCGGCGGCCGTGGATACGCAGGGACGGGTTGGATTTCATGGGGATACTCCTTGTTGCAGGCGGCGGTTCACTGGCCCAGTTTCTTTTCCAGGAGGGCGATGGTGCGCCGGAACTCCGGGTCCTGTTTCATGCGGTCGCCCACGATGCGGCAGGCGTGCAGCACCGTGGCGTGGTTCTTGCCGAAAGCGTTGCCGATCACCGGCAGCGAGTGCGCGGTGAGCGTCCGGCTCAGGTACATGGCGATCTGCCGCGGCAGGGCCACGGACTCGGGGCGGCGCTTGCTGGTCATATCGGCCATGCGCAGGTCAAAATGTTCGACCACCGCCTTCTGGATTTTCTCCATGGTCATCACATCCTGCACTTCGTCGTTCAAGGTGTCGCGCAGCACGTGCTCCACCTCGGCAATGGACAGCTTGTTGCCGCTGAGCGACGCGAACCCGGCGGCGCGGATGAGCGCGCCCTCGAGGCGGCGGATGTTGGAGCGGATGCGCTCGGCGATGAAGACCACGATCTCGTCCGGCAGGCCGGTATGGAGCTGCTCCTGCTTCTTGCGCAGGATCGCGATGCGCGTCTCCACGTCCGGAATCTCCAGGTCCACGGTCAGGCCCCATTCGAAGCGCGATACCAGGCGATGCTCCAACCCCTGCACCTCGCTGGCCGGCCGGTCGCAGGTGAGCACGATCTGCTTGTGGCTGTCGAAGAGGGTGTTGAAGGTGTGGAAGAATTCCTCCTGCATGCCGGTCTTGCCGGTCAGGAAGTGAATGTCGTCGATCAGCAGCACATCCGTGCCGCGGTATTTCTCGCGGAACTTGTGGACGTTCTTGTTCTGCAGCGCCGCGATGTACTCGTTGGTGAACGCCTCGCACCGCAGGTAGGTCACGCGCAGCTTGACGCGGCTGAGAATCGACTGGCCAATGGCCTGCATCAGGTGGGTCTTGCCGAGGCCCGATCCGCCGTAGATGAACAGCGGGTTGTAGGCCTTGGCCGGCGCCTGGGCGACCGCGAACGAAGCCGCATGCGCGAAGTTGTTGGACGGCCCGACCACGAACGTCTCAAACGTGTACTTGGTGTTGAGCGGGCTGCCGCTCTGGCGGCTGGAGATGGCGGGCGCGGCGGGCGCCAGCGGCGCGGCTTCTGCCGCGGGGTCGGGCTTGGCCGCGCTGCGCACCGCGGCCGCGGCCGGATCCACCACGAAGCTGATCTTGACGCTCTGGCCGGTCTCGGCCGCCACGGCGTCACGGATCAGCGTGATGTAGTTCTCCTCGAGCCAGCACTGGTAAAACTCGTTGGCCACGCTCAGCGTCAGCTGGGACTCATTCAACTCGCGGGGGTGGATGACCGCGATCCAACGCTCAAACACGTCCTTGGAAAGCACCCCGCCCAGGTGTTTGCAGGCCTTGGACCAGACCGACCGGACATTCGGCTCCACGGTATTCATCGTTTTTCAAAAATCCATTTTTTGCTTTTTTCAAGACCATCTTTAAATTACTTATCAACAAGTTATTAACAGGAGTTGCCTCCAGTATGCCTGTTGCGGGAGCAACCTAGCCGCAGAATCAGGATGGCAACAAGGAAAAACTTGGGCATATGCCGTGATAATGAAGAGGCCACAAGCTGTTGACTGGATGCGACGGGTAATGCCCATATATGGGTGCGGTGTTGGCCGTGGACCCGAACCGGCTTGGTCACAAGCAGTTGTACGCTTTGATGGACCGGGCTTGACTTGGGCGGCCAACCCGCCGGATTAACCACGCGCTTGAAGGCGAACTAATTACAGAATATTGACATGCCAACATCCCCCCCCGTGCTGCTGTTTGGAAATGCCGCGGATGCGGCCAACTTGAGGTATGCCAGCGGGTTTGCCGCCCCGGACGCCTGCGTGTATCTGCGCACCGCGACCCGGCGCTTGCTGGTCGTGCCGGCCATGGAGTTCCGGCGCGCCGGCCGCGAGGCGGCCCCGGGCACCGAGGTGCTCACGCCCGCGGAATTGCCGGCCGTCAAGGTGCAGCCCGGCCGCGCGCAGGTGGCCTGGTGCCGGGCGCTGCTGCAGCACGCGGGGATCCGGCAGGTCGCGGTGTCCGCGGAGTTTCCGCTGGCCGCCGCGCGCGAATTGGAACGCCACGGGATCCGGGTGGACGTGGCGCCCGGCGAGATCCTGCCCGCGCGCGCGGTCAAGACCGCCGCGGAGATCGCGGCCATCCGCGGGGTCCAGGCCGCGGCTGTCGCCGCCATGAGCGCGGCGCGGACCGCGCTGCGCGCGGCCACGGTCGATCCCGCCGGCCGGCTGCGCCTGGGTCGCGCCCCGCTCACCGCGGAACGCGTGCGGCACCTGATGGATCATGAACTGCTGGAGCATGACTGCGTGTCCGAGGGCACCATCGTGGCCGCCGGCGACCAGGCGGTGGATCCCCACGAGCGCGGATCCGGGCCGTTGCCCGCGGGCGTGCCGATCGTGATCGACGTGTTCCCGCGCCACCGCGGCCACGGCTACTGGGGCGACCTGACCCGCACGCTGATCAAGGGCCGGCCGCGGCCGGAGCTGGCGCGCATGTACCGCGCCGTGCAGGGCGCCCAGGCGCTGGCCCTGGGCATGATCCGGCCCCGGGCCGGGCGGCGCACCATCTACCGCGCCGTGCTGCGGTATTTCGCGCGCCAGGGCTACGCCACGCGCCTCAAGGGCGGGCCGCCCGAAGGGTTCATCCACGCCGTGGGCCACGGCATCGGCCTGGACGTGCACGAGGCACCGGGGTTGCGCGACGCGCCCGGCCGGCTGCGCGCCGGGCACGTGGTCACCGTGGAGCCGGGCCTGTACTACCCGGGGTTGGGCGGGATCCGGATCGAGGACGTGGTGGTGGTGACGGCGCGCGGCGCCGCGGTGCTCGTGGCCTGCGACCGGCGGTTCCAGGTGTAGGCGGCGACCGCGATCAGGCGGTCTTCTCGAACTCGTCCAGCGGCTCATCCGGCCGCTCGTCCGGCGCCGTGCCGACGATCTCGCGCACGTTGACGCGCACCTTGCGCACCTCGGAGAAGCCGAGGTTTTCCTGGACGCATTCGCGGACGCGGTCCTGCAGCATCTGGCACAATTCCGGGATCCGGGTGCCGCCGCGCACGCGGATGTCCAACTCCACGTCCAGCGCGCCGCCGCGGAACCCGAGGCGCGGGTTCATGTTCAGGATGCCGGTGAACTCGCCGGCCACTTTCTGGATGAAGTCGCGCACGGCCTTGATGTTGATGGTGACCCGGCCGTTGTGGCCCTCGAACGAGATGGTCTCGGGCGGCAGGCGCTCGCGGGTGAACCCGGTCAGGACAAACAGCACCAGCAGGATCAGGACGCCCAGGCCCGCAAACAGGGTGATAAAGCGCTCCTGCTGCATGTACCCGAGCACCCAGTCCCAGTACTCCGGGCCCACCGTGGTGCCAAAGACGATGAACAGGCCCCCGGCCAGGACCAACACGAACATCAGGGCGCCAAACAGGCTGTGCAGGAACTTCATCGGCTGCCTCCTTCTTATTTGTTGAGCTGGAAGTTTTCTTCCATGAACTTTTCCAGGAAGTGCGTGTTGTACTGGCCGGCGCCGAAATGGGCGTTGGCCATCACGGCCTGGACCAGGGGCGCGGTCGTGGCCACGCCCTCGATCATGAACTCGTGCAGCGCCCGGCTCATGCGGGCGATGGCCGTGGCGCGGTCCTCGGCGTGGACGATCAGCTTGGCAATCATGCTGTCGTAATGCGGCGTGATGCGGTAGCCGGAGTAGACGTGGGAGTCCACGCGCACCCCCGGGCCGCCGGGAAAATGCACCCACTTGACCGTGCCCGGGCTGGGGGTGAACCCGCGGGCGGGATCCTCGGCGTTGATCCGCACCTCGATGGCGTGGCCCCGGGCCACGATATCCTTCTGCTCGTAGCCCAACGGCTCGCCGCGGGCGATCCGCAGCTGCTCGCGGACGAGGTCGATGCCGGTGACCATCTCGGTCACCGGGTGCTCGACCTGGATGCGGGTGTTCATTTCCATGAAATAGAACTGGCCGGCTTTTTCGTCGAACAGGAACTCGATCGTGCCGGCGTTGCGGTAGCCCACGGCCGCGGCGGCCTGCACGGCCACCTCTCCCAGGTGGGCGCGCATCTCGGGGCTCAGCACCGGGCAAGGCGATTCCTCGACCAGCTTCTGGTGACGGCGCTGGATACTGCAGTCGCGCTCGCCGAAATGGACGGTGCGGCCGTACTGGTCGGCCAGGATCTGGACCTCGACGTGGCGCGCGCTCTCGACAAACTTCTCGATGTAGAGGTCGGCGTTGCCGAACGCCCGCTCCGCCTCGGAGCTGGCGGTCATGAACGCCTGCACCAGGCTGACGTCGTTGTGCGCCATGCGCATGCCCTTGCCGCCGCCGCCGGCCACGGCCTTGATGAGCACCGGGTAGCCGATCTGCCGCGCCATGGCCAGGGCCTCGTCCTTGTCCTTGAGCACGCCCTCGCTGCCCGGGGTGATGGGCACGCCGGCCTGCTTGACGCAGGCGCGCGCCGCGGCCTTGTTGCCCATCTGGCGGATGTTGTCGGGCGACGGCCCGATAAAGGTGATCTTGCAGTTCTCGCAGATCTCGGCGAAGTGCGCGTTCTCGGCCAGGAACCCGTACCCCGGGTGGATGGCGTCCACGTCCGCGATCTCCGCGGCGCTGATGATGCTCGAGATTTTGAGGTAGCTTTCGCGCGCGGGCGGCGGGCCCACGCAGATGGCCTCGTCGGCCAGCTGCACATGCAGGGAGTGCTCGTCGGCGGTCGAATACACCGCCACGGTATGAATCCCCATTTCCCGGCAGGCGCGGATGATCCGCACTGCGATTTCCCCGCGATTGGCGATCAGGACGCGTTCAAACATTGGCTGGTTCTCCCACGGCCGCGCGGCCGGATTGGGTCGGCAGGCTGGCAGGCCCGGCGCCCGTTACAGCGGCTCAACCTTGAACAGCACCTGGCCGAACTCGATCGGCGTGGCGTTCTCGACCAGGATCTTGCGGATGACGCCGCGGACTTCGGCCTTGATTTCGTTCATCACCTTCATGGCTTCGACGATGCACACCACCGTCTCCTCGTCCACAGTCTGGCCCAACTTGACGAACGGATCAGCGTCCGGCGCGGGCGACCGGTAGAACGTGCCCACGATCGGGGCCTTGATCTCGAGCCAGCCGGCCTCTTCCGGGGGCACGGCCGCCGCCCTGGCTGCGCCGGGCGCGGCCAGGGGATGCCCGGCCCCGCCGGCCGCCGGGGCCGCCATCATCATCGGGGCCGGCGCGGGCGCCATGATCATCGGCGGCCCGCCGCCGCCCCGCTTGGCCGCCAGGCGGAACCCCTGGTCCTCCATTTCGAACTCGGTCAGGTCGTTTTCCTTCATCAACTCAACGATCCGCTTGATGTCCTTGAGTTCCATAAGCCGTCCTCCCCTCGGGTTGGTTATTGTTGATGATCCTTGGATGGCGGGCGGGCGGGGCAGCAGGCCAGGATGGCGTCCAGCGCCAGCCGGTAGCCGACGGCGCCGAATCCCGACACCTGGCCCAGGCACACCGCCGCCGTCAAGCTGGTTTGCCGGAACGTCTCGCGCGCGGCCACGTTCGACAGGTGGACTTCCACGCAGGGCAGCCCCACGGCGGCAAGGGCATCGCGCAACGCCACGCTGGTGTGCGTGTAGGCCGCCGGGTTGATGATCAACGCATCGTAGCGCCCGGCGCTCTCGCCAATGCGGGTCACCAGGGCACCCTCGTCGTTGCTTTGAAAACAGTCCACATCCACCCCGTGCGCGCGGCCGTGCTCGCGCACCATGGCGTCGATCTCCGCCAGGGTCTGGCGGCCGTAGACGTCCGGCTCCCGGCGCCCCAGGAGCTGCAAATTCGGGCCATGTAATACCAATACCTTCATGAGTACCGCCGCCCGGGACCTGGCCCGACCGGCACGCGCTATGAAACCAGAAACCCGGGGACCTGTCTAATCCATTTTACCACGGCAGCGAGACGTCCGGGCGGTAGAACTGGCGCACGGGCAGGTTGGTTGCGCCCAGCGTCATGATCGCGTTGGTCCCGGCCGCGTTGGTCCACAGGGGATCCCAGGCGCCGCCCGCCAGGTTGCTGGCGCCGTACAGCCCGTACAGGCGCTGGGTGGAGCCGACCACGGTAACCCACGCCGGCCCGCCCGGCGGCACGCGCAATCCCAGCACGTGGAAGTAGCTGGCCGGGTTGGTGGGATCGGTATCCGCCCAGAACTCCTGCCAGGTGCGCGGGCCGTCCCCGTCCGGGTCGGCCAAGGCCGCCTCGTCCCACGGCTGGTTGGTCAGCCCATGGGCCGCCAGCCACCACTGCGGCACCCGGTTGGTGGCCAGGTTTTCCGCAAACCCCGCGTCCAAGGTGCCCGAGGTGGTGATGCCCTGCCACGCGAAGTTCGTCCGCGCGCCGCCCGCCAGGCCGGCCACCGGCGCGGCATTGGTGCGCACTTCGTTGATGTGGTAGTAAGCGTCGGCGGTGATGACAAACGTCGTGCCGCCGCCGTAAGCCACCTGGATCCATCCGGTGGGGCTGACCGCGCCGTGCGGGCCGGCCAGCGCCAGGATGCTCACCGGCGCGCCCGCGCCCGTGCCGGCCAACCGGACCACGGCGTTCGGGGTTTGGGGGTCGTCGCTGGAGATCAGCACCGAGGCGGCCAGCGGGCCCACGGCCAGCGGCGCAAACCGCACGCCGAACGAGAACCCGCGCTGCGCCGCAAGGTTGGTGGGCGTTACGGGCGCATCCAGAAGCGCATAATGATCGGCATCCTGGCCGGCCGCCTGGTCCGCTTTCAGGGCCCCGTAATCGTAGGGCCCGCCCACGGCCACCAGGGCAAAGGCATGGCGCGTGGGATCGTCGGCCGCGGTGTATCCCACCAGCCCGATCCGGCCGTTGGTCAACGCCGTGTCCGTGCCCTGCCACACGAGTTCCCCGTTGATGTAGAAGCGCAACGCGCTGCCGTTGGCGCCGGCCACGAGGTAGTTGCCCGCCGGCCGCACCGCGGGGCTGGCGGTCCAGCTCTGCAGCAGGCCGAACTCGCCGTCCACCTGTTTCCAAACCATGTAATTGCTGGTGCCGGCGATCTGGAACACGTAGGCCGAGCCGCGGCCGCCGTAGGCATCGAAGTCGTCCGAGGCGCGCAGCGCAAGCCCGCCGCCGGCCGCGACGCCACCCGACCGGGCGTAAGAAATCTCCGTGGACAGGTCGGCCCACGATTGCCCCAGGTACAGCGCGGTCATGAAGTTGGTGCCGTCGCCCTGCGCCACGTAGGCGTTGCTGACCACCGACCACCAGGCCGGGTCGTCCGGCTGCCAGCCGGCGGCCGTGCCGGAGCTGAAATTTTCCACGTACTGCGCGGTCAGCCGCACCGCGCTGACCAGGACCGGCCGGGACAAGTCCGTGTTGGTGACGCTGATGTATTCCACCCGCGCCTGCCCGCCGGTCACCGTGCCGAAGGCCATGGCCAGGTTGGTGTACGGCACAGTGGACACCAGCACCCGGACCGTGCCGGCCGTGACCGGCGGGCTTTGCACGGTGAGGCGGATGTCGCGCGCCGTGGCGTAGCCGCCCAGCAGGTTGGAGAACACCACGCGGTTGCTGTACGTGCCGGCCGCCAGCCGGTAGGCGTTGGTGGTCAGCGCCACGCGCGCGGCCACCGTGGTGCCGGTCGCCAGGCTGCCGCCGGCCGGCGCCACGTCCAGCCATTCGACCGCGGCCCAATGGACGGTCCAGTTGAGCGCCGAGCCCCCGGTGTTCTGGATGGTGTAGGTCTTGTTGCTGGGCACGAACGGGCCGCCCGCCGCCCCGCTGGCGGCCAGGGCGCTGTTGGGCGTCACATAAAGATCGTTGGGCAGCACGGTCAACTGCACCGGCACCACGGACGTGGGGTTGGAGCGGTCGTTGCAAAGGAGCTGGATCTGGCCGCTGTACTGGTCCACGAACAGGTCGGCCGGCAGCATCGTGACCGCCAGGTTGCTGGCGCTGCCGGCCGGCACCAGCAGGCTGCCGGGCGCGACGTCCAACCAGGCCACGGTGCCGGTGGCCGTGAGGAACAGGTTGGTGTCCCCGGCGTTGGTCACCACGAGCAGGGCCGTGACCGCGGCTGCGCCCAGCTTCTGGGTGATGGTCAGGCTGTTCGGCGTGATCTCCATTTCCGGGCTGCGGTACACGTCCAGCAGCGCCCACCGGTCGGCGATCACGCCGGTCACCTGGTTGGAGAAGCGTACGGCATTGCTGTAGACGCCCGCCGGCAGCGTAGCGGCGGCCGCCGTGAGGCTGGCGGTGACGGCGGCGGCGGCGTTGGACGCCAGCACGCCGGAGCCCGGCGCCACGCCCAGCCAGGCCGCGGCTTCCTGCGCAGTCCATGGAATGTCCAGGCCGGCCTGGGTGTTGGAAAGCCCGAAGTCCACGGCCTCCGGCGTGAACGGGCCGCCCGGGTGCCCGGCGAAAGAGATCGCCGCGGGCATCACGGCCAGCCAATCATCCACGCCCAAACCCGAAGCCTGGATGCGGACCAGCGGGTTGGTCCGGTCGTTGCTCTGGATGTCGATGAAGGCGTGGTACTCCGTGACGCGGGCCGGGATGAACCGCGCGGTAAAGTTCGCGGCGCCGCCCGGCGGCAACGCGAGCGGCAACCCGGGCACGCCGTCCAACTCAAAATGCTGCGCCCCGGGCTCGGACGGCACCACCTCGAAATCGTTGAAATAATACACGGTTTCCGGGCTCGCGCCGCTGCTGTAGGCGAACAGGCCGGCCGTGCCCGCGTTGGTCAAGCTGGAGTCCGTGCCGCGCCACGCGGGATGGCCGTTGAAGTAGGCGGTAATCACCTGGCCCTGCACGCCCAGCCCGACGACGTTGGCAATGGGATCGCTGTTCAGGTAGGAGGACACGTCCCAGTTCTGGATGAACGTGAATGCGCCGTTGACCATCTTGCCCACGTAGTAATCGCGGCGGCCGCTGATGCCGACCATGTAGGCGTCGCCGGTGTTGCCGTTGTAGCTCAGGTTGGTGGTGCCGCGCACGAACAGGCGCGCAATGCTCGCGCTGTTGCCCGAGCGCCGGATCGTCACCTGCGCCTGGCAGTTCTTCCAGGATTGGCCCGCATAGGCCGATTGCATGCGCACCCCGAGCGCGCCGGCCTGGGCGCGGTATTCCTGGCCGGTGACCAGCCAATACGCGGGCGTTTGGGGGTCCCAATCCTGGGCCGCGCCGTCATCAAAGGTTTCCCGCAGCATTTCGGTGAGGCTGAGGTTGGTGACCACCAGGGCGTGCGCGACGTCCTGGTTGGACACCGTCACGCCGGTCGCGGCGGCAAGGCCCACAAAAACCTGGTCGTACTCGATCTCCGCCGGGGTCACGGCCACGCGGCCGGGAATCTCCAGCACGGCCAGGCGCACCGGGCGCGTGACCGCGCCGCCGCCGGCCGCGTTGGACCACGTGACCAGGGCGGTGTACTCCGCGGGCGGCAGCAAATCCGCCGATGGGTTCACCCGCAGCGTCAGCGTGGTGTACGCGTGGCCGGCCAGCACCCCGCCGGCCGGCTCCACGTCCAGCCAGGCCGCATCGCAGGCGGCGGTCCAGGCCAGGCCGCCTGCGCCCATGTTTTTGACCACGTAGAAGTTGGTGGCCGGTGCAAACGGACCGCCCTCGTCGCCGCTGGCCGCCGCGCCGGTTTGCGGTTCGATCGCCAGGTAAGAGTTCGTGGTATCCGCGTAGAAAACAACATCGTCCAGATTCCAGCCGGACATGGCCAGCGCGTAGGCGTCCAGCACCTGGTACCCCCAGCGCACCCGCAGGGCGGGACATCCATCGGCCATGACGTGGAGATCGTGGGATTGCCGGGTCCAGGCCCGGGCGGTCACGGCGGCATTGCGCGGCATGGGCTTGCGCGGCGCGGGGCCGGCGTGCGGCGCGTCCGGGTTGGTGTGATTCTCCCAAACCGCCGCCCAGGTGGCGCCGTTGCTGGAAACCTCGACCGTGGCGTCCACGAACGGCTTCACGTCCGTGTTGAGCCAACGCTCGTACTGCAGGGTCACGTTGGACGCTCCGGAGAAATCAAACGGCCCGGCCTCCAGGTAATACGCTGAGCCCGTGGCCACGGTGTAGTCGCCGGCCAGGTTGACGCCCAGCACGTTGGTGCCCGTGTACCCGGCCGCGGGGTCCGGGTACCCGCCCTGGCTGCCGCCCGCGCCTTGCGGCCGGCCAAACGCCCATTGCCCGGCGCGCGGCCAGCCCGGATCCAGATCCATGGCGTAGCTGTAGCGCGGGACCGGGGTGACGATCAGCGCGACCGGCCGGCTCACGGCCACGCCCGAGGCGGTGTTGGAGAACACCAGGGCGCTGGCATACGTTCCCGGCGCCAGGCCGGCGGCCGCGGTGTTCACGGCCGCGGTGACCGCGGCGCCGTCGCCCACGCCCAAGACACCCGCATAGGTCGAGAGGTTCAGCCACGCCGGCCAGGCGGCTACCGTCCAGACAAAGGTCTCGGTCCATGAGTTGGTCAGGTGATACACCTGCGACCCCGGCGCAAACGGCCCGTATTGGCAACCGCTGATGGTCACCTCGTCGACGGGCGTTACCGCGAGCTGTTCGATCATGGCCTGGGCCACGATTTCCACATCGTCGATGTTCCATCCGCTGAACGTCGTGCTGCTGTCGCTCGGCCCCATGGTCCAGCGCAGGTACACGGCCGGCTGAAGGTCCGCCACCGCCGCCAGGCTGTACGTGCACAAGGTCCAGGCCGACTCGCTCAGATCCGCAGACCCGTTCTCCCAGACGTTGCTCCACGTGACGCCGTCGCTGGACACTTGCAGGCGGGCGTGGTCGTAGGTGTTGCGCTCCACGCCCAGCCACCGGCGGAACTGCAAGGTCACGCCGCGAAAGCGGGAGCAGTCCAGGGGCTTGCTGGTGAGCGATTGGACGGACATGTTGTTCGTGTACTGGCCCGCGAGGTTATACCCGTAGACGTTGGTGCCCGTAAACCCGTTGGTCGGGTCGCCGCCAATGCCTTGGGGCACGCCCCACGCCCAGCCGCCCTCGGCGGTCCAACCGGGGTTGACATCCATGGGATACCGGTTGGTGACGCCTTGCTCGCGGTAAATCCACAACCCCGCGGCGCGCGCCTGGGTGATGCCGCTCACCGCATTGGAAAAAACAATGTCCGCGGCGTGGGGCGCCGGGTGTTCGGGCATGTTCGTGGCCGCCGCGGTCAGCGCCACCAGCACCGCCGCGCTCCCGCCCGGGTCCAGCGCGCCGCCGGCCGGCGCCACGTCCAGCCAGGCCGCGGCCCAGGTCGCGGTCCAGGTCAGCGTGGCCACGCCGCTGTTGGTCAGCACGTACACCGTGGACGTGGGCGCGAACGGGCCGCCCGGCGCGCCGATGGCCAGCAGCGTCGATGTAGGCGCGATCCCCGGCAGGATCGGCGCCAGGCTGAAGTTCACCGCGACGTTCTGCCCGTTCGCCGCGCTGGCCGTGGCCGTGGCGGCCAGGTACCCGGCCGCGGTCGCGCCCAGGGCATAGGTGCCGGGATACACCTGCGCCCGGTAAGCGCCGCTGCCGTCCGTCGCCCGGTGGTATCCCGCGTCCGCCAGGATCACCGCGTTGGAAATGGGCGCGCCGGATCCCGCGTCCGTGACGGTGCCATACAGCCAGGCCCGGGGCGCGGGCGCGCTGCCGGTGAACTTGAACGACCCGATCCGCGTTTTCCAGTCCGCGCTGCTGGTGGTCTGCAGGTACTCGTTGACAAACCAGAACGTGACGTCGTCCACCGGGTCCACGGCCAGCATGGTGTAGTCGCCCCAGCGCGACGCGGTATGGGTCTGGGATCCCGTGCCGGCCCACAGGGTGGCCTCGTCCTGGGTCAACGTGCCCGGCGGGTCCGTGGCCAGCCGGCCGGCGTAACGGATGGAGGGGTACACCGTGGTGCTGGCCACGCTGTAGCCCACGGCGTAGTTGCCTTCGTAATCGAGCGCGGCGCTGCCCATCCAGCGATGAGCAGCGTCCGGCGCGTACGTCCCTTGATCATGGATATAAAAAGTTCCGCCCGGCAGCGCGCGCCGCAGTTGGTAGTACCGGACGCCCGCATGGTCGCTGCCGTTTTCGTCCACGGTGTGGTTCACGGCCAGGGTTTCGTAACCATCCTCCACGAAATGACGGTACTGCAGGCGGTACATGAGCCGGTCGGAAATGACATCCAGCTTGGCCGTCGTGCCGGGCTGCGGAATGTTGGCGCGCCCGCCGGCAAAGTTGGGGTCAAACGGCGCCGTGGCCAGGTCGGCCACCTGGGTGAACACCGACTGCGCGGGGTTGGCGAAGTCCGCGCTGAACGTGTACAGTTTCAGTCCGTCCTGGGGGTCACCCCACTCGTCGGCCGTGAAATACGCAAAGTAATTGGGCGTGCCCAGCGGCGGCGGCGGTCCGTCCAGGTCGCACGGCAGCATGCCGCCGATGGACGGGTCGCGCTCATACAAATTGAAATAGATGTAACTGGCGGTGCGATCGCCCGCGAGCATCTTGCGGCGGTCAAAGGCGAACACGCCGGCCCCGGCCCAGGCGCTGCCATTGGCATACTGGTTGTCGGTCATGTAATAGGCGTCCGGCCACACGCCAAAATGCGGGTAATCGTTCATGTTGTTGCCGGGCATGATGAAGTCGTAACAATAGTACGGCCCGGTCGGGTCCGGCGTCTGGGAGATGGCAATAACCTCGTGGTACGGCGTGACGCTGACGAGGAACTGGGAAATCAGCCAGCGGTCGGCCAACTGGTCATAGCACACGATCGGGTCGCCGTCGTCGTAGGTGGCGGCCGCGCCGCCGATCGCGGCGAAGAGCGTGCTGATCTTGGCGGGCGCGGTCAGCGGGGTGCCGGCCCGGTCAAACACCTGGAATCGCAGGTTGACCGCCTCCACGTAGTTGCTGGGGCCGATATCCCCCACCGGGTCAGGTGGCAACACGCCGGACACGTTGCCGATGCCCTCGAACGTCAGGATCGGCGCCGGCATGGCCGACTTGGGGTGCCGCGCCTGCACCACCGGGTCGCGGGACTCGGGCGCCGTGCCGGCCAAGGGCAGGAACTGGCCGCGGGCATCGCCCCGCAGAACGGTGGCCATGGGCTCCGTCGCGGCCCGGGCCATGGCCTTTTCCGCGGCTCCGCCTGGCGGCGCCAGGATGCGCAGCGGGGCCGACACCCCGAATGCCGCGGCCTGACCGGCCTGTGGCCCGCCGGCCCACGCCCCGTCGAACCCGGCCAGCGCCCAGAGCAACCCCAACGCCAGCCCGCCCATCCTGATATGATTCATGAATTCGCCTTGTTACCTGCTGGATTTCAAGGTACCCCATGGATCACAAGGGCGTCAACCGCCATGGGGAATGCGACGTCATACAGCAGCGGTGCATGCATAGGCAGGCACGGCGGCGTTACGGTGTGACACCGGGCGCGTTAACCTGTTCGCGAGGGCCGTCCTAGCATTCCGCCGCCGCGACGATCAAACGCCCATTGAATGGCAGCAGGCCGCAAAGGATCAGATGCGTTGGAACGATCGTACCGACCGTTTGGGCGACTTGTTCCGGGTACCAGGCGTGACCGCGCATGAAAAGGGTATCGCGACCCGTAGCCGGGTCGCGATACGGGGCCAAAGCCCCCCCACCCCACGTAAAATAGGAACCGCCCACTTGATCTTGTGGCAGGGCGAACGCGCCCAGGTAGGAAAAATCGGACTTCGTTACGCGCGCCTGGTTGGTGGGCCCTTGGGCGTTGACACCCAGGCCAAGGAACCCTGCATAAAGAAGCAGCGCCACGATGTTCGCCCCCGGCAGAAGAACCCCGGCGCCCCGCCCGTCAGCCTGTAATGTCGCTTTCATAATCGTCCATCTTCAATAGCTGATACCAATCACGCATAATAATCGGTAAATAATGCTTGACGCTGGGCGCGCCGGTGGGCATGCTGCTGGTCATGAAAAAACAAGGACGTCCGCGAGTGAGGGTCGTGGTGCCGGCCGCCGTGAAAGACGAAGTAGCGGCCCGGATAAAGAAAGAAAACAATGCGCGGCTGAGGGATCGGCTGCGGGCGGTCCAGATGACCTTTGATGGTCAAAACCGTTACGAAGATATCGCGCGGCGGGTTGGGCGCGCGCGCTCCACGATCCAGCT
>CAZAYP010000071.1:0-26406 GCA_964489425.1 uncultured Verrucomicrobiota bacterium
TTCTCTACCATCTCTACATATTCCAAAGCCTGACACCAAATTCGTTCTACTCCCAGATTCAAGGCTGAAGTGGAAAAGGTTCTGCGCGCCGTGCGTAACGAAGCCACCGGCATTACGGTCCCCGGCAGCCGGTTGCATACCAGCCTGATGGCGGAAGTGGAAGCGCTATCCAAGCGCAAAGAAGTTGAGGATTACGGTAAGAATCTTCCTGAACATGTGTATGGCGGTGTCGTTCGTGAATGGCAGGCGCTTATCCTGTCAGCCCAGCAGCAGGTTGCCAGCCAGGCCGGCGGGTTGAACATGAGCATGGATGCGGCGCCGATCGTGGTGGATCTGCCGCGGTTCAATGTCCGGGATCCCTCGATATGGGACCGCATTAAGACCGTAAACATAGATGCCATGGCCGGCGGAGGGCTGGCCTACATGGCGGCTAATGCCCTCGTATGGAGCGGGGTGTCTGTTCTTAGCGGAGGCCTGATACCAATCCTGATCGGGGCAGGCGCTGCACTGGGCGCGGCCGCAGGTTTGATAAGGATCACCGGCCAGCAACTGGAAGCCGCCAAGAACGAGTTGCGCAAGGGAGTGACGGACATGTTGAGCCAGTGCCGCGCGGCGCTTTGTCAACCCGATCTGAAGCATGGCAAACAGAACTCCCCGGTAGACGAATTCATTGAAACGGCCATAAACTCCGTGGACAGCATGTTGAGCGAGCAGTTTATGGAGAAGCAACGGCAGTTGGCCGATGAAGAGCATAGCCTGGAGGAAAAGTCGCAACTGGCTGGCGAGCGACTGGCCGCGGCCATGAACACCGTGGAGCAGCGCCTGGCCCAATGCGACGATTTGGCCAGGCGGGCCGCCGGCAGCATCGCCGCCTTGCGGGAGATGCAGGCGGCCTTGGACCAGGAGATTGTCCAGGACGCCCCCGCCAACCCCGATGCGTGATATTTGTAAAACCGATTGACAATTATCGCAAACGCGGCAGACTGAAGCCATGATCCAGCGAACTATTGAACCCAAGCTAATCGCAGCCAGCCAAAAGAGCCCGGTGGTGGCGGTTACCGGACCCCGCCAGTCGGGCAAAACCACCCTCGTCAGGCATGCATTCCCGGATATGCCCTATGTGTCCCTAGAGGATTTTGACCGACGCCAGATGGCCGAAACCGACCCGCGCGGGTTCCTGGCCGCCTATCCGCAGGGCGCCATCCTGGACGAAATTCAGCGCGTCCCGGAACTGCTCTCTTATATCCAAACCATCGTGGACGAGCCGCTCGGCAAACGGCGCTTTGTCCTGACCGGTTCCAACCAGTTTCTGCTGATGAAAGGCGTTTCGCAATCCTTGGCCGGCCGGATCGCCCTGTTGAAGCTCATGCCGCTCACCTTCTCCGAGTTGCCGCCCAGGGGCCAGGCCGCCGAACGCATCCGCACCGGCGGGTACCCACGGATATACGACCAGGACCTGGAGCCGTTTGCCTGGTGCCAGGACTATATCGAAACTTACGTGGAGAAAGACCTCAAGGAACTGGTGCAGGTTATGAACCTGCGTACGTTCCGCCAGTTCCTGGTGCTGCTGGCGTCCCAGTGCGGGCAGTTGCTTAACCTGTCCGCCCTGGGCAATGCCGTGGGCATTTCCCACAATACCGCCAAGGCCTGGATTGCCGCGCTGGAGCAGAGTTACCTGGTTTTCACCCTGCCGCCCTACCACCGCAACTATGGCAAGCGGATCGTCAAGACCCCCAAGATCTTTTTCACCGACACCGGTGTCGCATGCGCCCTGCTGGGCGTGCGGACCACGGAGATGCTGGCAACCCACATCGCCATGGGCGGGCTGTTCGAAAACCTGGTCGTGGCCGAATTCTTCAAGGAGTCCCTGCATCACCGGAACGCCGCCAGCCTGTTTTTCTGGCGCGATCATGGCGGCCACGAAGTGGACTGCCTGCTGGAGGTCAGCGACCGCCTGCACCCAGTGGAAATCAAGTCGTCCGCCACAATGCACCCGGATTTCCTTGCCGGGCTGCAACGGTTTTGCGCATTGACCGGTTGCCCGCCCGACCAGGCCCTGCTCGTCTATGGTGGCGCGGAACAGCAAACGTGGCATGACCTGCACATCAGCGGCTGGCAACGGATTGCGGAATGGACCAACTGCCTGCTTGGAAAATGAGCGCGCCCGATCCATCCACCAGCGTGTTCGCCGGTATATGGCCCGGCAATAATGGCGCCCCTCCTTTCGAAGGCGGGGTAGCCGCAGGCCGGGGTGGTTGTAGTCGCCGGATTCAGCCGGCGGTGACTCCACGCCCTTACGCGCACGGCTACGCCTATGCCACACGCCCGCCTGCTCGCGGCCACGGGCGCGTGCTGCTGGCAGGCGTGGATTCCAGACGCCGAACAGGAGTTCGGCGCCACGACGGATCCGGCTCCCCTCCTTTTCAAGGAGGGGGCGACCCGAAGGGTGGGGTGGTTTTACGGAACCGATCTCCGTGGCGGTTGACCTTGGACTACCGTTTGAATCCGGCCAGATCGCAACCCGCCCCGGCCTGCGGCCACCCCGCCCTGCGAGGGCGGGGAGCCTGGCGAAAACCAAACCGCACCGCCTCGCGCCAGGAGGTGCCGTATGGTTGATGCCCCACATATTGGCCGATGTCTACTGGCGCCAAAGAATAAATATATGCGGATACGTACAGGACATCTATGACCTTAAACAATAAGCCGATTCTCGGCATAGACCTTGGCACATCGTTTGTCACCGCCGCGTTCTGGAATCAAAAAAGCGGCATGCCGGAGATCATCCGCAACGAACTCGGCGACGAGCGCACACCGTCGTGGATGTGCATGGAATCTTCCGGCTGGATGTTCGGCAAAGCAGCGCTGGAGCAGATGGCCGAAAGTGAGCATGTTCCTCCCGAGGAGCAGGCCGATATGCTGGCGCGGACATTCCGCTGCGACAAACACCAGCTGAAAGACAATCTTCCCCGCGCCTTGCCGGATGGCCGCGCCATGGTGCCTGTCGAAATGGTGGCCGCAATGCTGGCCCATCAGAAGACTGGCGCAGAATCCCGTTGTTTTCATCAAGAAATTGGCCGGGTGGTGTTGACGCATCCGGCGGGTTTCAGCGCCAGGGAAAAGGAACGTCTGTGTGAGGCCGGCACCAATGCCGGGTTCCATGAAGTCAGCCTGCTGGAGGAACCGGTGGCCGCGGCCCTGGGCTACCAGGCCATGGGCGGTCAGATTGGCGCCGGGGTCCTTGTATTTGACTGGGGGGGCAGCCGACTTAACCTGGCGTTCCTGCAGCGCGACACGGACGGCGTGTTTAATGTGCCGGTGGAGCCGATAGCGTGCGAGTTTGGCGGCGATGATGCTGATTTGGCCCTTTACAACTACTGGGACGCCATCCTGCGCGACAAGTACGGACAGGGCCTTAGCCCGGCGCCCGACCAGGTGAACCTTGCGGCGCTGCTCGAATGCCGCCGCTGCAAGGAGAAGCTGGCAGTAGCCGGCAACGCGAAGATGAATCGCTTTATCGCTGGCCCGAACATTCATGTCCAAGTGACCATTGATCGCAATGAGTTCGAGTCGCTTATCTGCCCCAACCTCGATGCCCAGACGGCGTCGGTTCGCGGCTTTCTGGACCAGGCGGCCGCTGCCGGCCACAAGGTGGACACGGTCCTTATTGTTGGTGGATCCACCCGAATTCCACTCCTTCGGTGTGCATTACATAAAATTGTCCCAGTCTCCATCACGGAAACCATGTATATGGACACCTTGGCAGCATTGGGCGCGGCCGCGTCAGCCCGCCAATCCAATGTACGCCGCCCGGAGCAGTCCACGCCCCATAAAATGGTATCAACCGCCCCTTTGAAGGAATTGCCGCCACCTCACTTGAAAATAATCACGGTTCCCGAAGGAGCGGAAGTGTTACTCGATAGTAAACGTGTTGGGACAACGCCATGTGCTGTGGTCACCAACGCGGGCGAACATTCTCTTGTAATTACCAAGAATGGTTTTAACACTGTCCAACAGAAGGTCGCGATCAATGAATGGGAGGACAAGTCGTTAAACATTGCCCTGCAATCATTCAGTGGCTTAAGAGTTGTCACAGATCCGCCTGGCGCTACGATCCGCGTAAATGGTGATTTAATTAAAGAGCGCGTTTCTCCGATGGATCTGAATCTCGAACCCGGCACTTATTACATCGAAGCCTCTAAAATCCGATGGAATGAAAGTGGCATGCGCCTTCAATATACTGGGAGCGAAGGCGCATGCATCAAGATCTCTTTGAAGCGTTGTCGTAAGGAGAGGAATAATATATTAAAACAAATCGTTGTTAATGCGGCTCTGGTGACGGGCGTTGTTGTTCTCGAATATTGGTTACTACATTGGATATTTTGGCGGGCCGGCAACAAACTATATTTGAACGATATTGAATGCGCAATATATGGTATAGCCACGCTGCTGATAACCTCATTCGGTATAATAAGGACAATGAGACTATTCAATGGGTTGGTCGGGTTAAGAAAGGATTGCATTGATTGATGTTTCAATCAGATGTGGCAAGTTGTCTCTGCAGAGCCGTTAATGTATGAAATATCAATCCTTAATCCCTGCAAAACCCATGCCAGAGCCTGGGCGCGGAACGGCTCGTTGGGGAAACACGCATTTCCTTTGAACAAGAATAGCGTGCTGATTCCTCGTAAATTGTTGTAACATGATTCTTCGTGACGCCACCGCCGCCGCCGTGGATAAAGCGGCCGAATACATAGAACGGTCTCCGTGGCGGGATCAATATCTTGTGCGCGCGCGGCAGTTACGGGCCGAGGTGGATGAGCCGTGCGTTTTGGCGGTGGCGGGACGGGTCAAGGCGGGAAAGAGCACCCTGATCAATGCCCTGCTGGGTCAGGACCTGGCGCGGGTGGGGGTCACGGAAACAACGGCCACGATAAACTACTTCCGCTATGGTGTACCGGAAGATCCAAGCCGGCCGGTGCTCTGTGTTTGGCGCAATGGCCACCAGAGTTGGGAGACGCGCGAATTTCTGGACGGACTGCAAGGGGCGGACGACGAAGTGCTTAAGCGGGCCGAAAGCATTGCGTACCTGGAGTTCTATCTGCCACACCCTGATTTGCGCGAAGTGACGTTGGTGGACACGCCCGGGACCGACGCCATTGTAGGCGAGAATGACGATGCCCACCAGCGGGTGGCCAACGAGATGCTCACGCGGCGCAAGCAGCTTCAGGCGCGCCACAGCGAAGAGACCCGGCGCATAGCGGGCGCGGCCGACGCGGTGATTTACCTGGTGGGCCAGGTGGCCCATGTGACCAACCGCGACTTCTTGCAGGAGTTTCAGGAAGCCTCTTCCGGGAAAACAAGGGCTTTGAATGCCGTTGGGGTCATGTCCAAGATCGATGGGTCGGACCAGGTGCTGGAGAAACGCCACGAGCTAGCCAAGTCCATAGCCGACAAGCTGTCCGCTGAACTGAACACCGTGGTTCCGGTGTCTGCCGCGCTGTGGCGGGCAACCGCCCTGTTCAAGGAAGACGGCCAACGCCTGCGCAACTTGCAGTCGCTGTTACGTTCCATATCCGCCACGAGGCTTGACCACATGCTGACCAGCGACCGGGCTTTTTTGCGGGAATATGGGGATTGTCCGGTGCCGGTAGCCGAACGCAAAGCCTGCCTGGCCGGCATCCCCTGGCGGGTATTTGTGCTGTTTGCCTGCGCGTTGTATGAACATCCTGTCGAGCATGTGGTCCCTCACATGGAGTCGCTCTCGGGGTTTATCGAACTTCGCCAGTTGCTTGAACATCACTTTTTCCGGCGCGGGCGGCTGCTGCGGTGTTTCCGCATCCTGTCCGATCTGCATGCCATGCTGGATGAAATCAAGCGCTCGGTCCTGTACGAGTACAAACAACGAGTGCAGCGGCAACAGAAGGATTTGCTTGAGTTTACGGACTTCATTATCGAGCATCCGCGGGCCAAGTCGGACACGGCCAACCGCCTGCGCCGGTTCCTCTCGGAGCACCAGCCCCAGGACAACACAGAGGTGCTGGACGCGGGGATAACAGAGTTGCTTTCCAAGGTGGAAGACGTGCAAGCGGAGCTTGAAATTGTCAATCGTCAGTTCCAGGGCTTGCAGTGGCTGGACCAGATGCCGGCCGGCACCTTATCGGACGAGGAACTGCAGGAACTCCGGGAACTGTTCGGCCTTTATGCCAGCGCCGGCATGCAAGAAGATCCCGCCACGGCTCGCAAGAAGGCGATCCGCCGCCAGCTTCATTGGCGTCAGGACCAGTTCAAGGCGGCATCTCCAATGCGGCGGCAAGTCGCGGAACTCGCTGTGGTCATGTATGGCTTGACATTGCGCCAGACAACCGTTGCGCTGGCGGGCAAATAAGGAGGTTCGTCTTATCCTCCGTTGGAATTCAACGCGTTGGTCCTGTGGCCGCCGCTTCAGATCCCCACGGGAAAATAAGCACACGGTTATTAAACGCATCTGCCACGAGCAGTCGGTTGCGGGCCGTGTCCATGGCCAGGCCGCTGGGCCCATTGAAATACTGGTAAAGTGGCCCGGCCTCGTCAAAATAGAACAGCGGTTTGCCGGTTGGATCAAACGCCAGGATGCGGCTGTTTTCCGGATCGCTGGCCAGGACCGTGCCGTCCGCGGCCACGGCCACGCTGGGCTTGAACCGGCTGTCCGTGGCGGTCCAGACCGGGACCGGCCACTCGGCGAGGGGTTTCCAGTCGGCGTCCAGGCGCTGGACGCGCCGGTTCCACATGTCCGCCACCAGGATGGATCCGTCGCGCGGATCGATGGCCACGTCGGTCGGTTCATCCATCTCGCCGGGCTTGTCGCCGTACCCGCCGGCCTGGTCGCGGCAGGCGCCGTCCGGCGTGAACCGCAGCAGGCGCTTGTTGCCGGTATCGGCCACCAGCAGGTCGCCCGCCGGCGTCACGGCCAGGCCGCGCGGACCGAACAGGAGCAAGGGGTTGCCCAGCACCTTGTCCGCCGCGGCAAACTCGCCCCAGGCCTTGAGGAATCGCCCCTGCTCGTCAAAGCAGGCGATGCGTCCGTTCCAGGTGTCGGCCACGTAGAGGCGGCCGCTGGCATCCCAGGCCACGCCCCATGGCTCCTTGAACCCGTCGGCCGCGCTGGCAGCGGCGTCGACCACGTGCACGAGGCGGCCGGTGGCGTCCAGCACCACGATGCGGTTGTTGCCGGAGTCAGCAATGGCGATCCGGCCTTGCGGATCCACGGCCACGTCGCGCGGCTGCTTGAGCGGCTGGCCGGCGTAGGGCCCGCTGAGCGCGAGCGTGGCCGGGATGTTGGTCCGCGCCGGGATCCAGGCCTCGACCGCGGCTTCCGCGGCCGGCGCGGCCACCAGGTCCGGCCAGGCCAGGGCATAGGGCAGGCGCACGAGAATGGTGAAGTCGCGGCGCATGGGCCATTCGTTAAAGTCCACGCCGGGATACTCGCGGCGGCTGATGATGCTCCACAGGTCGGCACGCTGCACGGGATCCTTGAGCAAGGTCTTGAGGCGGTCCCAGGAAAGGTCCTGGTACCCTTGCACCGGCCACCACATAAACGGCGTTGTACGGCTGCGGTACTCCGCGCCGGCGATCTTCTTGACCTTGGCGGCCAACTGCGGGCCCACGAGGATGACGGGTGCGCGGTTCAGGTCCGGGGGCGGGGGCGCCACGAAGAACAAGTTGGGGGTATTGCGGAAGTACCAGACCAGGGGCCAGGAACACTCGTCGTCGTAGGCCACGGCCACGCTGCGCGGATCGGGCAGCGTTTTCTGGACGGTCCGGATGATGTCCAGGGCGGCGCGGATTTCGGGTGAGCCGTGGGCGTACACCAGCGGCTCGGTGGCCAGGTCAAAGTTGCGGAACGTGGCCATCAGGCTGGCCCGCACGGTCAGCCCGGCCAGCAGCAGGTAGAAGCCGGCGAGGACCCAGCGGCCGCGCAGGCGCGGCGCGGCGCGGCGCCAGGCCCAGGCGCCCAGCGCCACGAGCAGGCCGGCCGCAGCCAGCACTCGCGCCCAGGCCATGGTGTTGTGCACCTCTGGAATCGTGCGGCCTTGTAGCGGCGCGCCCGCCGGCCAGTTGACCAGCAGGTAGAACGCCAGCGGCACCACTGCGCACAGCAGCACCCGGCGCGAGCGCCAGGCGGCGGCCCAGTCCAACCCGGCCAGCCACGGTCCCAGCCAACTTCCCGCCAGCAGGCACAGGGGCAGCGCGATGTGGGTCAGCAGCCACGGCATTTTCTCGCCGGCCACGGAATAGGCGATGAAGTTGGCAACCGCCCACCAAAAACAGAATAGCAGGAACAGGCCCGCCAGCGGCGACCGGCATGGGTCCGCCGCGTCCCCCGCCGGGGGGCGGCGCCGCAAGCCCCGGCCCCAATGCACCGCGGCGGCGCCGGCGGCCACGAGCGGCAGGAACTCGTAGAGCAGGGTGAGCATGATGTAGTAGAACCACGGTTGGCCGCCGCGCTGCTCCTCGTGCTGGGCCAGCCAGTAGCCGAGGCTGCCCGCAAACCCCGTGGCCAGCCCCTGGCGGGTATTGGTCCCGAGGGAGGTGTACAGCGCGATCTCAATGGCCCAGAACACGGCAAAAAGGGCCGCCCACCAGCCGAAACCCGGCCGGGCCGGTGACCCGGGCGTTCGCCACGTGCGGACCATGAACCACCAGGCCCCGGCTACCAGCGCCGCGGCCGCCGCCATGCCCCCGGCCAGCGCGTAGGTGTGGAGTTGGCCGGCCGCGGTCTTGGAGTCCAGCGGGTTCCAGCCCGCGACGTAATGCCCAAACGGAACGGCGAACGGGAGTACGCAGGTGCCGACCAGCACGGCCAGGTCCAGCGCCGGGATATCGCCCAGCGGCTTCCGTTCGCGCCACCACTGCCAGAGGATCAGCCCGCCGAGAAACGCGACCACCATGGTCACGTGCATGAACGAGACTTCCTTGCAGGCGAACGACAGCGCCGTGGCCGCGGTGATCAGGCCGAGCCAGCGTGGGGCGGGCGCCTCGAGATAGCGGAACATCCCATAGACCCACAGCTGCATGAACAGGCAGATGTAAATATCGTTGCGGATATAGCGGCTGTAAAACAGGAGGCTGGGGCTGATGAGCGCGAGGCAGCCGGCCGCCAGGGCACCGGCCGGCCCGAGCCAGCGGCGGAACAGGGCCATGGCCAGCACCACGCCCACGCCGAAGAGCGCGGGGACCGCCCGGGCCGTGGTGTCGCTGTCGCCCAGCACCCGGTACACCAGCGCGTTCATGTGGAACAGCAGCGGGCCGTGCATCATGGGATCGTGCTGGTAGTCGCCCTGGGCTGCGTATTTCCAGGAGTAGTAAGCGTGCAGGCCTTCGTCGTGGCTCATTACGCGTTCGCCCACCGCGTAAAATCGCAGGACCAGGGCCAGGACCGCCAGCGCCAGCCACACCCAGCGCTCCCACGGCGCCCAGGCGCGCACCGCGGCGCAGACGCGGCAATGCGCGGCCAGGCTGGCCAGCGGTTCCCGCCAGGCAAGGGTCATGGCGCGCCTCCGGCCGGCTCGCGCCACGCAAACGCCACGCTGCCCAGCCCCAGCACCCCGGCGACATAGACCGCGGCATACGCCGCCGCGCAGGCCACGTACCCCCAGGGAATGGCGCCCGCGTCGCTCAGTAAGTCCGCGCCCCAGAAAAGAGTCCAGTCCGGAACCAGCGCCCGGAGTGCGGCCGGTGCATTCCAGGCGGGCAGCGCCAGGCCGAGCGCCAGCGCGGCCAGGCCGGTCAGGGCTGCCGCGAAACCGCCGCCCGCGGCGGTCGCGCCCAGGGCCAGCCCCATCATGATCACGGCTGCCAGCCCGGCCAGCAGCAAGGCCGGCGTCAAGGTCCAGGGAATGGACGCCACGCTGCCGGGCAGGGCGCCTGTTGCCGGCGCAACGAGCGCGAGTGCCAGCGCGGCCGGCAGGGCCACGGTCAGCGCCGTGCCGAACGCGGCGCGTCCGCGGCTGTGCGCCAGGGCCGCCACGGCCAGGGCGAGGAGCGGCGCGGCGAATGCCGCGCCCGGCATGTGCGGGGATGGCAGGTGTGCCGGGTCGGCCATGCGCAGGGCGGCCAGGGACGCCAGCGCTCCGGCGGCCAGCGCCGGCACCAGCGCCGCGGCCAGGCCTGCGGCCTGGCCCAGGAACACCACCGTGCGGGTGGCAGGCTTGCTCAGCATGGCCAGGCGCGCGCCCAGCGGCGCACGCGACCCCAGCGCGGTGATCCCCGCCAATCCGCCCAGGGCCAGACCGCCGAGCAGGTAGGTCGCCAGGACACTGTCGCGCGCGGACCGCAGGCTGTCGCCCAGCTTGAAGGCGGTCAGGAAGGGAACGAGCAGGATCGCGGCGGTCAGGCCCAGCAACAGCAGGGCCGCCGCGGGTTGGCGAAGAAAATCACGGCCGGTTACTTGGGCCACGGCCAATCCCTGGCGCACATGGAGGCTCGGTCGCATTCAGTAGCGGGCTTCGAGCCCCCCGGTCTGTTCCATCCAGTCGGCCACCGCGTCAGCGGCCCGGGCCACGTTGTTGTCGCTCATGTCCAGCTCCAGCCAGGGCAGGGTCGAGGCCCCTGCGAGGCGGCGGAACTCCTCCTGCTCGCGGATGAACGGATCAAGGTCATTATACTGGTCCGGCTTTCCTGACACCTTGAGACGTTCCGCGCGGGCCGCGGCAAAGGTTTCCGGCCGGCGCACGCACAGCACGAGGCGAAATCCCACGGCCCTCAGGCGCTCCTCCAGCCAGCGAAAGTCGTATTCCCGTCCGCGTTGCAGACGCTGGAACACCCGGGTGGACAGGTGAAACCGGTCCACGACCCAGGAATAGTAGCGCAGTTGCTCGAACAGGCGCATCCAGGTGCCGTAGGTTTCCATGGCCAGGGCTTCCTCATGGGGCTCGAAGTTGATCAGGCCGCGGCCCCAGGGATAATTGGTGAACGCGCACCATTCGCCGGAGACCAGCGGCGAGTGGTAGCGGTACTTGCGCGGGCCCACGAGGCGCGGGTGCTCGTTCAACGCGAACGCCAGCTCCGTCTTGAACGTCAGCCGCGTTCCTTCAATGATGATTTTGGGACAAAGCTTAAAACCCATGGCCTATCCTTGCCTTAATAATTTAGCCGGCAGTGTAGCCTACGGCCGGCCCATGGGCAAGGTAACGATGAACCGGGGGCGCGCTGGAGATCGGTTGTCCTAAAAAGAGCCGATGGAGTTGCGAATGCCCTCTTTCACGCCACGTGCACGTACGCGTAGCCGTCCGCGATCACGACAACGACAACGAGGACGACCCCGATACCGCCGCCCATTTAAATATTTGAAGGTCAGCGCCGATCGGACAGGTCGGCATCCATATCGGGTTGCCAGTTCCGCGCTTTAACCGCACGATTGTCCCGGCCTTCCGGGAACCGGCAGGCTCAGGCGTTCATGGCCCTGCCGCGCGAACTGGCCGGAACCCGATATAATGGGGGGCGGTGTCCGCGTACCAGTAGCCGCGACACGCTACCCGGCTGCAGAAGGCGTTGTGCGACCAAGCCCCGCCGCGATGTATCCGGAAAAAGCCAGTGGTCGGACCGCGCGGATCCGAACTTGTTGATGTGCCGTAATAATCACCGGCATACCAGTCCCAGCACCATTCCCACACGTTCCCCGCCATGTCGTACAGCCCATACCCATGGGGAGAAAAACTTCCCACCGGACTGGTGTAGGGCTCGGCGCCATTGGTGTAAGCCGGATTATACCCCGGCGTAGGGCTTGTGTCATATACGTAATGATTGGTACCGTTTTCTTGTTCACACCAGATGTTGGCTCGGGCGTACTGGATCGTGTCCGAATAGGCCCACGGGAACCGGCGGTTCGCCACGCCGCCCCGGGCCGCGTATTCCCATTCCGCCTCGGTTGGTAATCGGTAACCGCTGGCCGTCCAGTTGACGCAGTTGTTGGCAAGATTGGTACGCCCGGTTTTGTAGATCGTAACTTGCGAGGCCGTCATATAATAACATGGCGTCAAGCCCTCTTTCTGGCTCCGCGCGTTACACCATTTCACCACATCATACCAGTTCACCCTTTGCACCGGGTGGTTGGTGGCCTTGCCCTCCCCGCTGTTGTCAAAGCCGTATCCGTTGGTCAACGCCCAGCTATAAACCCCGTCCCATAGCGCCTTGGTCACTTCGTGCACGCCCATGTAAAACCCGCTCAACTGCACCGTATGCTGTGGCTTCTCCTCGGGATTACCTTCACTGCTCGGAAACACGTTGGTCGCGTTGCCCATCACGAAGCTGCCTGCGGGGATCAACACCATACCAGCGGGCGGCGTGGGGGTGGCCGTTGGCGTCGGCGTCGGGGTCGGCGTTCTGGTCGGGGTGGCGGTAGGAGTTGGCGTCGGGGTCGACGCACTGGTAGCGGTTGCTGTAGGCGTAGGCGTCGGGGTCAGCGTACTGGTAGCGGTTGCTGTAGGCGTAGGCGTAGGCGTAGGTGTGGGCGTTCTGGTTGGGGTGGCTGTAGGAGTTGGCGTTGGCGCCGGCGTTCCGCGTGGCAGGATGCTGATGCGGTAGAACCCCTTGGCGCTGGCATTCGTCGGGGCGGCGATGGACATGGGGCCGCCGCTGCCGAGGGTGGTGGCCGCGGTTCGCTGCCAGGCTCCGGTCAGTTTATCGGCATATTCAAGCGCATAGTAGGCCCCGTTGAATGAAGGCCACTGGACGTTCAGGTTGCTGGCCGCGTTGGAAATGGATTGCAGGTCAAATGGTTGAACCAGCGTGAAGCCCTGGTCAAGGCCGTACAGGGCGCAGTGTTGCTGGGCATCGCTGTCGACCAGGCCGCGGGTGTTGCCCACGTTGTCGGCCAGCGCAATCGAACAGACCGGCCAATACCCCAGCTCGCTGTTGGTCCACACGTTCAAGTAAGCCCCATAAACCGCGTCGGTCGCGGTGCCGGAAATCCGCGTCCATTCAGAGATGTCCACGTCAACAAATTCGTTGCTGGAGGGGCTGGCAAACCTGACGAAGCCGCTGGCCAGGCCGGACAAGTTGTCGGTCACGCGCGCGCTCACCCAGATCTGGCCTTCATCGTTGGTGACCAAGACCAGGGGCGTGGCCACGATGAGGGTCGCGATATTGGGTGGTGCCTCATCAGAGCTTGCGGAAGCCACTCCGATCAGCGAGGGGAGCCCTTGCGCCGCGAAATAATTCTTGGCGTCCTGCCCGCGCAGTTCGCGCCGGTTGCCCTGGTTGTCTTCCAGCTCAATTTCAGCTATGGCCCAAGTGCCGGAGGCGGCGTATTGCGGTATCGTGAGGGGCCGGCGGTAGGTGCCGTCGTAGCTATCGCCCGAATCGCGGTCCGGGCGGGCAAAGCTGACGGAAGCACTTTGATTACTGCGCGGCGACATAAAAGTCAGCCGGCCGTGGTCCACGCCGGAAGAGTCGTCGATCAGCCGCGTTCTGACTTCGATATCCTGCTGGGACCCGCCCACGTTGACGCTGGCGGGATCGAAGCTCACTTCATGGATTTGTGGGGCATTGGTGTCGGGTGCGTCTTCGAAGATGTAAATATTGTACGGGTAGTTGCGCGCGACACAGTAAGACCACGCGTCCCACATGGTGAGCCGGCCGCCGCCCGTATCTTTAATATCAAGCAGTTCGAGGGTCCATATCCCCCTCGACGCACCCATGGGGGCGGCAACCTCAAGGTTGACCGCGTAGACACCATCGCGGGCGTCGCCGGAGATGCGATTGGAGGGGTAAATGTATGTAAACAATGTATCAAAATCCGGAGGCATATCGATCGGCGATTCAAACTCGACGAAGGCGTTGGAAAAATCGCCGGCCACCGTTTCGATCCGCGCGGTGATGGAGATGTAGCAGGGCGTCTGCGAATTGGTGAGGCGTTGCGGCGTGAAGGAAAACGCCGTCATTTCCGGGGGCACGATCGACGTGGGGTTGCAGGTGACGGTGAGCTGGTACGCGTTCGGATGCGCATCGCTGTGGCAATAGGCATAAGCCGCGGCGCCCGTGTACAGCACGCCGTTGCCGGCATTGTCCAGCAGGCGCACATAATCAACCGTCCAGATGCCCGGCTCGCTGCCCTGGGGCATCAGCAGGGTTGTTTGGCAGTACGCTCTATACGGAGTCCCGCTCACCATGGTGTCGGGCGCGAAGGTCACCATGAAGGATCGCGAAGTGGATGGCGCCGGCGCAGCCAAACGGTATTCCACGATGGAGAACCCGGATGGGGGCTGGCTGGTGCTGTAGGGGTAGTCCATGATGAGCGCCGTTGCGTCAAGGATCTGCGCGGACTCGCCCACCTCGACCGTGTTGGTATTGAACTGCAGGAAAAACATGACGGGGTACATATCATCCTCCGTGGCGCCCGTCACCGTGAACTGCCGGGGAAACCCGCGGTTGGTGCAGTAGTTGACGAGTTCCGCCCCTTCCCAGTTGGTCGCGTTATACTCGCTGTCCATGAGATACATCTGAATCAGCGACCAGGTGCCGGTCCTTGAACCCGACTCAACGGTCATGCCAGCCTGGTACGAACCATTCGTGACCGAGCCCGAGATGCGGTTGGTCGCTTCCATGGTGGCGGCCACGACCTCGTTGGTCTGCGGGCTGGCGAACAGAAACATGCCATATTCGAAGCCCGTGTCGTCCGTAATCACCGCCCCCACCGTGATGACTTGGGCATTCGAGGTGACATTGACGGTCTTGGGCGTGAAGTCAAACTCCTTGACGTCCGGCGCAGCCGGCTCAGCCGCACAGACCGCCAAGGGCAGGATGATTACAGACAACAAAGCCGGCTGGCAGAACAGGTGCATGATACCCTCCTCAATGTTGCTAATTACACTGCCCCCCGCCTAGCGGAACCGCAAGCAAAATAACACCCCCAAAAAATAACTTGCATCATCCGTGCGCCCGGCGCAACGTAAAGCGCGGATGGCATTGAGCCTGACAAGAGGGTGTCGGGCTGGATCCAAATCGAGGAGGCGGTCATGAAGAGGGGGCTGTATCTTGCGGTGGCCATGGTCGTGTGCCTGGCCTTGCTGCCGGGCGCGGCGTGCGGGTATTTCGCCAAGCAAAACGCGTATCAGAAATCCTGGGGGTGGGACGTCGCTTCGGCCAATGCCGACGCCTACGCTGCTGCTTGGAACTCGGTGATGCCTAACGAGCAATCCCAGATGGATGTCGGCGCCAAGATGCGGGCGGGCGCCAATGCGCAAGTCCTGGGCCTGACCAAAGAGGTCTTCCACATCGAGGCGCTGGCGCAGATGTGTAAACTCTCGGGCAAGGAGCGGAACTATCTTGCGGCCCAACTGCGGCTGGTTGGGAAAATTAACAAGTCGATCTTCAATTATTGCGCCGACGGATCAAGCCTGGAAGAAACCGTAGGTAGCGGATCCAAAGTTTTCTTTGAAAAATCAAAATGGGTGTGGTTGGGACCTGTTCCCATCAAGCTCACCGGGATCGTCAGCGGCGAATACGCCTATGATGTTTACGGCTTCTTTGGCCGGGCGGACAAGGTTGTGCATCTGAACGCAGATCCGCACGCGTGGGCCAGGGTGATGGGCGGCATTGGCTGGGACATGTGGGGCGCCGGCGCGCGCCTGGAGTGCCACATTCTGCTGTTGGATACCGGGCTGGACGGGAACATCCATATCGTCGGCAAATGGGATTTTTACAACGGCAAGGCGGTCCTGTATTGCCGGCCCGTGGCAGCCGCCCTCAAGATTCATGCCTGGCTATGGTCCAAACATTGGCGGCATACCTTCGTCTCGTGGACATGCGATCCATGGGAACGCGACCTCGTTACGTTCTTCCAGTAGCCTATGGGGAACACCCGCGCACCCTGGTCCCGCTGGTTTCTTCCTGCCCTGACGGTCGTCCTGCTGGGGGTCGCGTGGTGGGCTTGGCGCGCCCGATCAGAATCGCCCCGGCCGCCGGCCAATAGCTCGGCGCCCGCCGTCACGGCCCATCCCGGCACGCCGGATGCGGTGACCCCGAGCGCTTCCCGGGAGCCGCGGAACGCGGTGCCGCCGCCAGACGAGCCCGCGCCCGGCGGGCTGGGATTCCAGGCCGGGCAACGGCTGGTTTATGACTTCTCTCAATCGCGCCAGATTACCCTTGGCATGCGGCAGCCGCCGCAGGGTCCGGGCGCGACCGCCATCACGCAGGAACAGAACCTGACGACCACGCAGCGCGGCCGGCTGGTCGTGAAGGTGCAGGCCGAGATTCATGACACGAACGGGCCGGCCGGCTGGCTCATGGCATGCCAATGGGAGCACCCTGAAATAGAAATGGAGGTCGGCACGCCGTCCGATGCCGAACAACAGCGCCAGATGCAGCAGGCCCTGGCAGCCGTGGAATCCGAACTGGCGCAAGGGACCGTGCTGGTGGCCATGGCCCGCTCCGGCCGGATCCAGGAGCCCCGCGCCATCGCCCTGGCATCCCAGGAATCCCGGGACCATTGGCTCGACATTCTCGCCCGCTGGCAGGTGGTCCTGGCCGACGATCCGGCCGCGCTGCAATGGGAAGCCGCCGAGGAAGACCCGACTGGATCCTACCTGGCGCAGTACCGCAGCACCGGCACCGGCCCGGCGCGCCACCTGGTGAAAAAGAAGCTGCGCTACACGGAAATCAGCCTGCATTCCATGAACCCGGACACCCCGGCGGAAGATGACGGCCCACCGCCCAGTTCGGCCATCCGGGGCGAGACCGCCATCGATCTGAACCCCTACCCCCAGACCATCGCGGGCGACGAGACCTTGCTGGTGGTCGCTTCCAGCATGTTTTCCATCAAGGGTCGGGCCAGCTTCCGCTTCCAGTTGACCGGCCGGGAAACCCGCGCGGCGGGCGCGGCGTTGAGCGCGGCCGACGTGGCCCGGCAACTGGGCGGCGCGGGCGTTGACCTGCGACAGCGCCGGGCGGAGGACCGCCAGTGGGCGCAGCAGGATCGCGCGCTCACTCCGGAATCCATGGAAGACCTCGTGGCGCAGCTCAAGCGCCTGATCGAGGCCGGTGGCGCGCAAAGTACCGAGGAACTGGCGCTGGCCGCACAGTTGATTGCCGCCGTGCGGGCGGGCGGCACCAACGCCGTGGCGGTGCTACTCGAATGCCTGACCGACGATCCCACCGAGCACGATTACGCCGCGGTACTGATTGGCGTCCTGGCCGCAGCCAACACGCCGGATGCGCACCGCGGCTTGCTCGAAATCATCGCCGATCCGTCGTGGCCGCTCAAGACGCGGGAACTGGCGCTGGAATCCTCCATCCAGACCACCCATCCCGCGCCCGAGGCCGACGCGGTGCTCAAGACGCTCAGCGCGGCGGGCGGGCCGCTGGCCGACACCGCGCTGCTCACCCTGGGCGCCACGGGCGACTACGTGCGCGGGACGGATACCAATCGCTATCACGACATCAACGCGTACGTTGCGGAGCAGATCGGGCGCCTGCCGGACGACCCGGCGGCAGAAGACCGAGGTCGGACCCTGCTGCTGCTGGATACCGTGGCCAACCTGGGTCCGCCCGAGGTGCCGCCGCTGGTGGCCCGCGCCTACACCAACGAGGAGGCCTATGTCCGGGACCGGGCCGTCTGGAGCCTGAACCGCATATTTTCTCCGGTGGCGGAGGCCATGGTAATGAACGCCCTGACCAATGACGCGGACGCCCAGGTGCGCACCACGGCGCTGCGCGTGGCCGGCGCTCCCGCCCGCACCAATGCCCTGGCCATCCTGCGCGAGACCGCCGTGCATCATGCCACTCCCGCCCTGCGCATCGAGGCCATCAGCCTGATGACGGTTGCGTGGGCCGGTAACACCGGCGTGGTCTGCATCGTCCAGTCGGCCGCGGTCAACGATCCATCCGAAGAAGTCCGTGCCTACGCAGCCGAGTGGCTGCAGGTTCATGCCGTGCCACGCGATCTGGCCCCATAACGCATCTGCCGGGAGGCCCACCGTCAGGTTACCGGGCGTATTCCACGCAGCGCGTTTCGCGGATGACCGTGACCTTGATCTGGCCGGGGTACTGCATCGTGGTCTCGATCTGCTTGCTGATGTTGCGGGCCAGTTGCATGGCCTCGGTGTCGTCGATCTTGGAGGGCTCGACCAGGACGCGGATCTCGCGGCCGGCCTGGATGGCAAAGCACTTTTCGACGCCGCGGAACCCGGCGGCGATCTTTTCGAGGTTTTCCAGGCGCTTGAGGTAGATCTCCGTGGTTTCGGAGCGCGCGCCCGGACGGGCCGCGGTGATTGCGTCCGCGGCCATGGCCAGGACCGCGTAGATGCTCTCGCCCGCCATGTCTTCGTGGTGGGCGCCGACCGCGTTAATGATGATCGCGGGCTCGTTGTACTTGCGCAGCACGTCCGCGCCGATCACGGCGTGGCTGCCCTCGACCTTGTGATCGATGGCCTTGCCGACATCGTGGAACAGGCCGACCCGCTTGGCAATCGTCACGTCCAGGCCAAGCTCGCCGGCCATCATCGCCATGAGATGGGCCATCTCCAGGGAGTGCTGCAGCACGTTCTGGCCGTAGCTGTGGCGGAACTGCAGGCTGCCCACCAGGCGCATCAGCTCGGGGTTGACGTCGTGCAGCCCCAGCTCGTAGATGGCGGCCTCGCCGGCCTGGCGAATGCGCTCGTCCAGGGTTTCCTGGACCTTGGCGATGATCTCCTCGATCCGCGCGGGATGGATCCGGCCGTCGGCGATCAGCATTTCCAGGGCCTGGCGGGCAATCTCGCGGCGCAGGGGATCGAAGCCGGAGATGACGACCACCTCGGGGGTGTCGTCGATCAGGATGTCGCAGCCGGTGGCGGCTTCGAGGGCGCGGATGTTGCGGCCTTCGCGGCCGATGATGCGGCCTTTCATCTCGTCGTTGGGCAGGTGGACGGTCGAGGTGGTCATCTCGTAGGCCTGGTCGGCTGCGTAGCGCTGGATGGCCGTGGCGATGATGTCGCGCGCCGTGCGCTCGGCATTCTCGCGGGTCTCCTGCTGGACGTGGCGGATGAGGGTAGCGGCTTCGGCATGGAGCTCATCCTGCAGGCGGTTCATCAGCAGGGTGCGGGCCTCCTCGCGCGGCAGGTCGGCGATCCGGGCGATCTCATCGGTCTTGCGCTGGATGAGGGCGTCCAGCTCTTTTTCGCGATCCGCCAGGCGCTGGCGATCCTCGTCGATCTTCCGCAGTTCCTGTTCGATTTTTTCCTCTTTTTTGTCGAGCAGCGCGAGCTTGCGGTCCAGGTTGGCCTCGCGCTGGGTCCAGCGCTCCTCCTTGGTTTGCATCTGCTCGCGATGCTCGCGGGTTTCCTGCTCGAACTTGGCCCGCGCGCTCAGCACTTCCTCGCGCGCCTGCAGTTGGGCGTTCTTGACGATGTGCTCGGCCTGCAGTTGGGCGTTGGCGATCGCGGACTTGGCGTCGCGCTCGGCGCGCATCTGCTTCAGGCGTTCGGACAGGTACTGCATCAGCCCGCCGATCAGGATCCCGACGAATACCCCGGCCAGCGGCCCCAGGGCCTCGGCCCAGAATTCCAGGTTCATGGACGACCTCCTCTGTGTTCATGGTTTCATCGCGCATGGGTTCAGACAACGGTGGGCGCGGGGCGCGGAGGATGCGCCGCTCGGTGATGACCAGGTCCATCGGCACATCGTGCGCTGCGGCCGGCACCCGGGCCTGGATCTGGAAGTCAAAGGCCAGGCCGATCCGGAGCCCGTTGCGGCGCGCCAGCAGGCGATCGATGTTCCCGCCGCCATGGCCCAGGCGGCGGCCGGCCGGATCAAAGGCGAGGCCCGGCACCACCACGGCCTCCAGCCGTGCCGTCCCGATCCAGCGCGGGTCCACGGGCTCCGGCACGCCGTCCGGCCCGCGGCGCAACCTGGCGCGGGCGGGCAGCCAGGCCCACGCGTAGCAGCGCTCAACGGCCTGCCAGGCCGGCACGCATACCCGCACGCCCCGGCGGCGGCACCCGGCGATCAGCGGCGCAGTCGGGGGTTCGCCGGGCAGCGCCAGGTAGCAGCCCAGGGCGCGCGCGCGCCGCAGGTCGGGCAGCGCGCGCAGCGCGCGCAGGATCTGCCGGCCGGCGCGCCGGACCCAGTCGGGCCGCAGCGCCCGGCGTTGCGGCCGGAGGCGCGCGCGCAGCGCCGGCTTCAGGTTGGGGGTTCGGGCGTGGATGGCCGCTTCCTCCGGGCGTTCCAATGTTCCATGCGCTTGCGGATGGTCTCCTCGTAACCCTGGTCCGTGGGCGCGTAATAGATCTTGCTCGTGGGCACGTACTCCTGGTCCACGAAGTGGCCGGGGTGGTCGTGCGCGTACTGGTAGGTTTGGGCCGGCTTGACCACCGGCTTGCTGCGCAGGTGCTCGGGCACGGGCAGGGTGCGGCCGGCGGCCACGTCGTCCATGGCCTGGCCAATGGCCAGGTACGCGGCGTTGCTCTTGGGCGCCGTGGCCAGGTAGGTGGTGGCCTGGGACAGGATGATGCGCGCCTCGGGCATGCCGACGAACTCTACCGCGCCCAGCGCCGCCACGGCCACGGTCAGGCCGCGCGGGTCGGCGTTCCCGATGTCCTCGGAGGCCAGGATGATCAGGCGGCGGGCGATGAAGCGCGGGTCTTCCCCGGCGTGGAGCATCTTGGCCAGCCAGTACACGGCCGCGTGCGGGTCCGAGCCGCGCACGCTCTTGATGAACGCGGAGATGGTGTCGTAGTGCCCGTCTTCATCGTGGTCGTAGACAATGGCCTTTTTCTGGATCGACTCCTCGGCCACGGCGCAGGTGATGTGGATGCGGCCCTCCGCGCCGGGCGGCGTGGTCAGGGCGGCGATCTCCAGCGCGTTCAAGGCGCGGCGCGCGTCGCCCTCGGACCTGCGCGCCAGGTGGCGCAGGGCGTCGTCGTCCGCGTCCACCTTGTGCGGCGCCAGGCCGCGCGCATCCAGGACGGCCCGCTGGAGCACGGTGAACACGGCCGCCTCGCTGAGCGGCTCGAGCTGGAACACCAGCGACCGCGAGGTCAGCGGGCTGTTGATGAAGAACATGGGGTTGTGGGTGGTGGCGCCGATCAGGGTGACCGAGCCGTCCTCCACGTACGGGAGCAGGGCGTCCTGCTGGGCCTTGTTGAAGCGGTGGATCTCGTCGATGAACAGGATCGTTTCCTGCTGGAAGTTGCGCTTGCGCAGTTGGGCGCCCCGCATCAGCCGCCGCAGCTCGTCCACGTTGGAGAGCACCCCGCTGGTGCGCTCGAAGCGGCGGCGCGTGATCCGGGCGATGACCTCGGCCAGGGTGGTCTTGCCGCAGCCGGGCGGGCCGTACAGGATCACCGAACCGAGCCGGTCCGCCTCGATGGCGCGGCGCAGCAGCTTGCCGGGCTGGAGCAGGTGCTCCTGGCCTGCGATTTCCTCGAGGCTGGCCGGGCGCATGCGCGCAGACAGGGGTTGGCCCCGGGTGTCCCGGGGCGTGGCCGCCGTTTCCGTAGTTGTTGCCTCGAACAGGTCCATGCTGCCGAATTCCATGCCGCGCCCGCCCAAAAAAAATACCCCGCGCTTGCCGGTTTAGGGCTGACCTCTGATCCTCTTGACCAAAGTGGGTGCTGCTGCTGGCAGGTCTGCGAATCCCACGAGGGGACTCAACTCGCCGCCAGATCGGCTAGCTCCCGTTTGCTTAATGTTGGGTCAGAGCATTGGCCCATCACGAACAAGGCAGGGTATTTTTTTAAGGTCGGGAACCGCGTGGTCCCCGGCCGAAAACAACCCCGTCAATATAGTAAAGAACGCAGCCGCCAAGCGGCTTGGCCGGGGGGCGCGGTGCGCCCCGGCGGATACACCCGCGTATACGCGCGCCGCGCGTGCCCGGTCCACGGCCCCGGCGCCACGAGCGCCCAAGCCGGCCGAACCCGCGGCCGCATTGCGCGACACAGGTCCATCCTGGCCATGATTACCCTGAACACCGGCCATGCACCCAGCACGGCCAGCATCATGCCTGCGATTTCAAGCCACATGTTTAGTGTGGGGTCCATACTCTACCTTGTTCAAATCCTTTTTTCCGCTTGGCGGAGACCGACTTTGCGCCCGGCGCGAGCCCCGGTTACGTATCCCGAATTTCCACCGGCAGCCCGGCGCGCAGCGCGTTCTTTATATTGTCAAAATACCGGTTGACTTCATCGTCTGTCAAGGTTTTATTTTTGGCGCGGAACGTCAGGGCGTAGGCCATGCTCTGGCGTCCGCCGAGGGCGGCGCCGCGGTACACGTCGAACAGCGCCACGGCCTCCAGCTCCGGCGGCGCCGCGGCGCGGAGGACCCCCGCAATATCGTCGTGGCTGACGCCCGGCGCCACCAGCAGGGCAATGTCCCGCTCCACGCAGGGGTAGGGGTTGGGTACGGCCACGGCCGGCAGGTCGTAGGCGTGGCGCAGCAGGCGATCCACGCGCAGTTCCGCCACGGCCACCGGGTCCGCCAGCCGCCACTCCGCGCGCAGCTCGGGCCGCACCAGGCCCAGGCTGCCCAGCGCGCCGTCCGCAGTCGTGACGGACCAGGCCGCCCCGGCCTGGAACTCCGGCCGGCCGGTTTCCGGCTGCAGCGTCCAGCCGCGCACGTTCATCTTCGCGAACAGGGCGGCCAGGATGCCCTTGAGCCACAGCAGCATTTCCTCGTTGCCCACCGGCCGGCGCTTGTCCAGCGCGCCCCGGCCCACGGGTCCCATGAGGCCGATGGCCAGGCTGTCCAGCTCTTCGGCCGCGTCGTCTTTCTTGAAATACACCTTGCCGAACTCGAACAGCGCGGCTTCCGGGGCCTGGCGTGCGCGGTTGCGGCCGAGAGTGTCGATCATCTGGGGAAACAGCGCGGGCCGCAGGATGGCCTGGTCGTGGCTGATCGGGTGGGGCAGGGCCACGCGCGCGGCGCGGCTGTCCGGCAGGCAGAGGTCGAGCAGCTTCTCCGCCACCAGGCTGTAGTTCATGATTTCCTGCAGGCCCAGCGCGGCCAGGGCGGCGCGCGCCCGGAACACGGCGCGCGGGCCGCGGTCGTCGGCGTCCGGCGCCACCACGCATCGCGGCGCGGGCGCCGGGATGCGCTCCAGCCCGTGCACGCGGGCGAACTCCTCGATCAGGTCGACCTCCCGCTCAATGTCGGGGCGGAACGTAGGCACGGCCACGGTGCAGGAGTCGGCGTCTTCGGCCACTACCGGCAGTTCGAGGGCCGTGAACACTTTTTTCACGGTCGCCGGCGGCTCGGTCAGCCCGGTCAGCGCTGCCAGGCGCTGCCAGCGGCAACGCACGCGCAGCGGCGCGCGCGGCGCGGGGAACGCGTCCACCACGCCGGGCGCGCACTGCGCGCCGGCCAGGTCTACCATGAACGCCGCCGCGCGGCGGCTGGCCCACTCGGCGCCGCCGAGGTCCGCGCCGCGTTCGAAGCGGTACGAGGCCTCGGTGGCCAGACCCAGCTTCTTGGAGGTGGCGCGCACGCTGGCGGGATGGAAATAAGCGCTCTCGAGCAAAATGGTCCGGGTGTCGGCGCGGATCTCGCTGCCGGCGCCGCCCATGACGCCGGCCACGGCCACGGCGCGCGCCGCGTCCGCGATCACCAGCATCTCCGGGGCCAGCTGGCGCGCCACGCCATCCAGCGTGGCCAGGGTTTCGCCGGGCTGCGCGCGCCGCACCACGATCCGGCCCTCGGCCAGCAGGGTTTGGTCAAACGCGTGCAGCGGCTGGCCGCACTCGAGCATGACGTAGTTGGTGATGTCCACGATGTTGTTGATCGGCCGCACGCCCGCCAGGCTCAGCCGCCGCTGCATCCAGAAAGGGCTGGGCTTGATCGCGGCGTTGTCCAGCACGCGCGCGGTGTAGCGCGGGCACAGGTCGGGATCGGCGATGTCCACGCGGGTGCGCTCCGCCGCGGGCGCGCCCTGTTCGGCCAGCCGGATCTCCGGCCGCCGGAGCGCCGTGCCGTACAGCGCCGCCACCTCGCGGGCCAGGCCGATGACCCCCAGGCAGTCCGGGCGGTTGGGCGTGATCTCCAGCACCAGCACGGTTTCCGGGCCGCCGAGCACGTCGGCCAGGGGGGTGCCGGCGGAGAGCCCGGCGTCCAGCGCCAGGAGCCCGGCGTGGTCCTCGGACAGGCCCAGCTCGTCTTCCGCGCACAACATGCCCAGCGACTCGACGCCGCGCAGCTTGACCTTCTTAATCTTCTGGCCGTTGGCCAGCACGCAGCCGAGTTTCGCCAGCGGGTACTTGCCGCCGGCCTGCACGTTGGGCGCGCCGCAGACCACGGGCAGCAGGTCGCAGCCGTCGAACACGTCGCACAGCACGAGCTGGTCCGCGTTGGGGTGGCGCCGCACCGCGCGCACTTCGCCCACGACCATGCCGGCCAGGTCCGCGCCCACGACCCGCAGGCCTTCGACCTCGGTGCCGGAAAAAGTCAGCCGGGCGGCCAGCCCCTTGGCGTCGTCCTCGAACGTCACGTATTCACGCAGCCACGATATCGGCACTCTCATGCGGTCAGCTCCCTTGCCGGGTCCCGGTTATTCCGCCCACTCGGTGATGGCGGCCATGCAGGCGCAGTCCACGATGTCGTCGACCGAGCACCCGCGCGAGCCGTCGATGAACGGCCGCCGCAGCCCCTGCACGATCGGCCCGATGGCCGTGGCGCCGGCGAGGCGCTCGGTGGCCTTGTAGATGGCGTTGCCGCAGTTCAGGTCCGGGAAGACCAGCACGTTGCAGCGGCCGGCCACCGCCGAGCCCGGCGCCTTGCGGCTGCCGATGTCCGGGATCACGGCGGCATCGAACTGCAACTCGCCGTCGATTTTCAGGTCCGGCGCCATGGCCTGGGCGCGGGCCGTGGCGTCCACGACCTTCTGCACGATGGGGTCCTTGGCCGAGCCCTTGGTGGAGCAGCTGATCATGCCCACGCGCGGCTCGTCGCCGGTCAGCGCGCGGTAGGAGCGCGCGGTCATCACGGCGATGTCCGCGAGTTGCTCGACCGTGGGGTTGATGATCAGCGCGCAGTCGGCGTAAAAGAGCGCGCCGCGAAAGCCCCAGCGCGGGTCCGGCATCTGCATGATGAAGAAGGAGGAGGCGGTCTGGATGCCGGCGCGGGTGCGGAACAGCTGCAGCGCGGGCCGGGTCTTGGCCCCGGTGTTGTGGTTGTAGCCCTTGGGGTTGCCGCCGCCGGACACGTAGCCGTGGGCGTCGCCGGCGCACACCATGGCCGCGGCGAACACGCAGGTGTCCTTGAGCCATTCGCGTGCGGCCGCCTCGGTCAGGCCCTTGGCCTTGCGCAGCTCCACCACCGTGGCCACGTAGGCGGCCAGGCGCGGGCTGGCGTTGACATCCACGATCTCCACGCCGTCCAGGTTGACCCGGCTGGCCGCGGCCAGGGCGCGGATGGCGGCGGCGTCGCCGACCAGCAGGGGCTGGGCCAGGCCCGTGGCTTTGAGCTTGGCTGCGGCTTCCAGGTTGCGCGGGTCGTCGCTTTCCGTGAGGCAGATCTTGCGGTTGAGCGCCCGGGCTTTCTGGCGCAACTGGTCCATGAGGGTTTCCGGCATACGATCTCCTTAGATAAAAGCTAAAACCATTTCGTCACCCGCGGCCCGGCCGCCGGCCGGGTCGCGCGGTGCATTCATACTCCAGCCGCAGCCGGCGGGGCAACCGCAAAATGCGCGGGATATGGCGGGGGGCGGGCTAGGTGGAGCTGCTAACTTAAATTCGCGGAACGATCGAGAGGGAGCAGGCGTATGCGGGCCCGATGCTCATCCACGGAAACGAGCGCTCCGGTTTCGAGGGCCGCGGCGTGCCGCAATAGAGCGCTCAGAATCGCATCCGTACAGTGTTGCGGGGTGGGGTCTGGAGTGCGTATTTGAATAACGCTGGGGGCATTAGCCGCTGTGGCGGCCAGAATTGCGCCAAAATCAAGATCGTGCGTGAATACAACCTGCGCGTTTTCACGCGCCCACGTGAGGATCTCCCGGTCGGTCGCAGCGGGTGCCCCAAGCGCAGTCCAGTGTTTGGCGACATGTCCCGCACGGGTCAGCACTGGCACCCAATCCGGCGAAAGGTTCATGTCCACTACAATGTTCATGCAGGTACAAGGGGGATCTCGACTTCCTCGGTGCGCCATGCGGCATAGGTCAAGGCTTGTGTGATATCCTCTTTTTCCAAGTATGGGTAGAGCTTGAGGATCTCGTCTCGGGTTTGCCCGGCGGCTATCAGGCCGACAATCATCCCGGCCGTGACACGCATACCCCGGATGCATGGCTTTCCACCCATGACCTCGGGGTCAAATGTTATCCGATCAATGTTGTTCATCGTTTTACCTCCACCCGCGCAAGTATACCATGAAACTACATCGTGAAGGCATAGCTTTTATCTCTTCGCAGCAGTGTACGCGTTGCGTCACAATTAATGACACCGAAAGCTTGGAATGCAGGAGGGATGGAAA
>CAZAYP010000072.1:0-26199 GCA_964489425.1 uncultured Verrucomicrobiota bacterium
GCAGTACCTGGTCCGTGTATCCACTGGCCGAGACGCCGACCGGGCCCGCGCCGCGCTCGCGCAACTCGCCGCGCTGGCCCGCGCCGCCGCCACGCGCGCGCCCGCGCCCCCCCCCGCCGCGCCGCCCACGCCGATCGGCCCCGGCGCCACCCCGCCGCCGGACGCCACGGCCGCGGGCACGCTCCCGCCCACGGCCCAGCCGCTCGCCACGCCGCCCCTGACGCCGGTGCCCCCGCGCGAGCAAATCGAGATTCTGCTCCGGCGGGCCGAGGCCGCCGGCCGCGCCGGAAAAGCAACGGCCGCCACGGCCGATTTCCTGGCCGCGGCCGACCTGGCCCGCGAGCAGGCCCTGCCGGACCTGCGCCACCAGGCGCTCAAGCGCGCGCTGGCCGCGGGCCCGGACCAGGCCGAGCCGTACTTCGCCTATGGGCAGTACCAGATCGAGCAGGACAACGCCCGCGAAGCGCTCACCTTTTTCAAGCGGGCCATTGCCATCCGGCCGGACTGGGTCCAGGCGTACCTGGAACTGGCCAACACCGCGCTGGAAAGCGAGGAATACGACACCGCCCTGGTCGCCCTCAAGAAAGTGCGCGACATGGACCCGCAGAATGCGGACGCCATCTGGGCCAGCGCCCTGCTCTACGAGAAGAAAATGGACCTGCCGATCGAGGCTGCCCAGGCGTACAGCGACTTCATGCGCCAGGTCCCGGAAGACAAGCGGGTGTTCGAGGCGCGCCGCCGCTTCAACGCGCTGCAGGAGCAAATCCGCGGCCAGCAGATCGCCGACAAGGCCGAGGCCGTCATGCTGGCGCCCACCCCGTCCGCGCCGCCCACGCCCACGCCATCCTATGCGCCGCCCACCAACCGCATCCTGCGCATCCCGGCGGCCGGGCCGCGCAACACCCGGGCCGCGGTGCAGGCCTATAACCGCGGCACCTTCCACCACAGCCGGTCCGAATGGGACCAGGCCATTTTTCACTACCAACGCGCCATTGAGAACGATGCCATGTTTGGCCGCGCCTACTTCAATCTTGGCGTGGCCTTCACCGAGAAGAGCGACTACGACCTCGCCCGCCAGGCCTACGCCGAGGCCATCCGACTCCAGCCCGACCTGGTCAACGCCCGCTACAACCTGGCCGTCGTGGCCTGGGAACTGCGCGACTACACCACTGTGGAAGACCAGGCCCGCCAAATCCTGCAGACCGAGCCGGCCAACACCAGCGCCCATTACCTGCTCGGCATGGTCTACGCCCGCCGCGCCGCCACCCACGCCCAGGCCCGCCAGCACTACGAGATCTTCCTCAAGCAGGCACCCAACGATCCGGCCGCCGGCACCGTCCGCCGCTGGATGACCGAACACCCGGCGCAATGAGCCGCGGGCGTCAAATAAACAAAAAACAGCGGCGGCCATGGCGCTGGGCCACGGCCGCCGCAAGTTTCCCGCCTTGAATGCGGGCGGCGATCAGATCGACTTCTTGAGGAAGTCCAGGACCGCAGTCCATTCCGCGGACGCAGCAGACGATTGCGGGTCCAAGGTCACGGTGATGTCTTCCTTGACCTGCCCTTGGTCGTCCAGGATCCGCACCTTGAGCGTGCTCGCCGGGTCGGCGATGCCGGTGCGCGCCTGAGACTTGAGCGCCAGATCCAGGTAAACCCACAGCATGCGCAGGTCAGCCTGGCGCAGGCGGCCGAGCAGCACGGACTGCGGCGCGGCGGCCGGGTCCGCATTCTTTTTCCACAACTCACCGCCGGGGCGCAGCTCGATGATCACCGCCTGGCCATCCAACTGGGTCTGCCATTCGATGGCAAACTGCGGCATGGGCGTGGTCTCAACAGCCACCACGTCAAAGTCTTCCTTTTCCTCGCGTGGCATGGCCGTGGGCGCTGTCGACGGCGCCACCCTTTTCGCGACTGGCTCCGGAGCCATGCAAAACACGGCCCGGCTGGCCACGCCGCCACCAAACCGCGACAACTGCGCCGGGGCGCCCGGATACTGCTGGCCGTCGTTGCCGAACACGCCCTCGTAGGATACGCCTTCGGGCATTTCCACGGGCACCTGGATGGTCCTGGGCTTGCCGTCCTCGTTGACCACCTTCTCTTCCACGGCCACGAACGAGGTGTAGGGCGACATGAGCCGGTATTTCAGCGCCAGGTCGGTGATGGCCTTGACCACGTCCGGGTTCTCGCCGCCATACTGCTCGGCGGACAGTTCCTTGATCCGGCCGCGGGCCCACAACGGCGCCAGCGCGGCGTTGGCGGCCGATTCAGCCGGCAGGGTCACGGCCACGTCGTAGGTCACCTCGCGGCCGCCGACCCGGCCCTGGACCTTGACCGTGGCGCTGCCGGCCTGCTCAAACCGGCCCAGCGCGAAAATCGGCTGGCCGGTGAACAGGTCCGGGATGCGGGCGGGGATCAGGTCGCGCACGTCCAAGCCGGCCCAGTCCACGCGGATATCGGTGAGCACCGGGTTGCGGACGCGCTCATAGAACTTGTTGACCGCCTCGTCGGGCTTCTCGTTCAGCACCACGTACTGCACCGCGCCGCGGCCCACGTCGGCCATGCGGTCCAGCAGGTAGCGGTTGACGGACGAGCCTACGCCGAGAGAGAACAGCCGCGTCTGGCGGCCGATTTTACGTTGGATGGCGTCGAGGATTTCGGACTCGTTGCCGATATAGCCGTCGGTCATGAAACACACGATGCGCAGGCGGTTGTCGGCCAGCGGGTAGTCCAGCGCCGCCTTGATGCCCTCGATCATCATGGTGCCGCCCTCGCCCTCAAGGCCATTGATGTAGGACAAGCCGCGGCGCACGTTTTCGGGCGTGTTGGGCAGCGGTTCCTTGGCGAACGGCGAGGCGGACTCGGAGAACCGGATGATCTGGAACGTGTCGTCCGGGTTCAGATTTTTCAAGGCGTGGCGCATGGCCTGCTTGACCAGCGCGATCGGCTCGCCGGACATGGACCCGGACGTGTCCACCACGAACACCATCTCCTTGGGCGTGATGTCGGCCGCGTCCGCCTGTTCCGGCGGCTGGAACATGAGCAGAAAGTAGCCGCCCAGATCGCCGCGGTGGGCCAGGAACCCGACTTCCGGCTTGGCGCCGGCCACGTCATAACGCAGCACGAAATCCTTGTTGGGGATCGCGTCCGCGGGTGAGAGCGTCACCTGGCACGGGCCGTTCACCACGCCGTCCGCAACGGGAACTTCCGGCAGTTCCGGCGCCAGTTCGATCTGGTGCGAGGGCGACCGCACCGCGCGCACGGCCAAGCCGGCGTTGAGCTTGACGCTCAGCTCGATGTCGTGGCCGTTACGTTCGCCGGGCTTCAACACCGGCGGCGTGATGCGCGAAGCGTCCGGCACCTTGTCCGTGTCCGGCGCCCATCCCCCGCCCTGCTGGCCGGTGGGGGTGCCCGGGATGAACCGCGGCCCCACCACCATGGGGAACACAAACTCGTATCCGCCCTTCTCGTATTTCAGCACTTCGTCGTAGGTGATCTCCACGAGGATATCGCTGCCGGGCATGATATTGGCCACGGACTGCGAGAAAATGTTGGGCCGTTCCTGCTCCAGCAAAGCCGCGGTCTTGCCGGCGTCGCGCGCCTCCTCGTAGATTTTCCGCGCCTCTTCGCGCTTCTTGATGTCGCTCTTGATCACCCGGTCGGCGATGCGGATCTGCATGTCGTTGACCGCCGCGTCCTGCGGCAGCGGGAACACGTACACCGCCTCGATGGGCTCCTGGTACGGGTTGGTGAAGGTCTGGGTCACCTTCACGCGGCTCACGAAGCCGCTGATCTCGGCTTCCACCTTGGTGTGCTTGAGCGGCAACTCCTCTTTTGCGACTTTCGTGTCGCCATCCTGGCCCATGACTTTCATCGTGCCCTGGGTCGGGTTGGGCTCCTCGTCGGCCTGCAGGCGCCAGGGCATGGCCACAACCATGGTGATTCCAGTGGCCCACGCAATCGCTTGCGCCAGGCGCCGCGTCCAACGTACATTCGTCTTCATGGCATCTCCTCCTCTTGGGTTGGCAATGGTAATTCACTGACAGGAACACTGTTCTTTTCCGCGGAAATGGGCACCTGCAGGGTGTAATCAAAATCCCGGCGGCCGCCCGCCGGCAAAGTCAGCGCCACGGTGGCAAGGGTGGCGCTGTTGGTGGACACCTGGACCGCGGGGTCAGACGACCACACCTGCCAAGGCGCGTTGGAGAACACGAGCTGGATTTCCACGCGGGCCGCCGCGGAGCCGGGATTGGTGGCCGCTACGCCCCAGGTTTGGAGTTGGACGCGGCCCACGCGCACGATTTCGCGGAGGAACCTTCGGGTTTGCGCCGCGGGGACAGGCGCCGGGCTGGCCGGCAAGGCCGCAGACGGAGGCGCCACCGGCGCGGGCGCCAAGCTGCGCGCCGCCAGCGCATGCTCCGCCATTAACCCCGGTTGGCCGGCAAAGGATTCGCTGCGGCGACTGGCCAGTTGCACGGGTTCCGCAGGAATGGTCAGGGGCGCAACTTTGGCGGCCGTTTTCGGCCGGACGGCACGCGCGAGGTCGCCGTCCGCCCGGGGTGCGGCTTTGGCCAGCATGGGCGGCGGGGCGGCAGGGGCGGTGGCCACGGCCGCGACTTCTGCCGGGGCGGCGGCACCGCCAAGAACATCGGCCACGGGTTCAGGAGCTGCCGGCGGCGGCGCCAGCTCGTAGCGCACGTGCGCCGACCGCATGGCCAGCCGGGGCGCGGAATCCGCGGCCGGCCGCCGGATGACGTGCGCGTGGAACAGGATCAGAACCAACGCGGCCGCGGCGGCCACCCCCACCCAGGCCGCGGGCCGCGGGAACCGAATGGCCGGCTTGATCGTGCGCCGCGCCTTGAGTTGCTGCAGTGTGTCGGCCACCAAATCCTCCGGCAACACCGGCAGGCCCTTGAGCACGTCCAGGGCCCCCATTTTCCGGCGGGTCTGGTCGGCCAATTGACGACACACAGCGCAGTCTTCGAGGTGGCGGGCGGCCGCGGCGTGCGGCGCCGGGTCCAGTAGATCAAACTGGTAATCGAGCAGCTGCTGTTCAGTCAAGTGCGGGTTCACGCTGCACCTCCCGCGGTCCCCGCGGCCAGCGCCGGCGGCAGGATGCGCGCCAGGGCGCCGAGCGCGCGCGACATCTGGGTTTTCACGGTGCTCACCGAGCATTTCAGCGCCGCGGCCACTTCGGGATAGCTCAGCCCTTCGTAGTAGGCCAGCACCAGGGTCGCGCGCTGGCCCGGCGGCAGACGGTCCAAGGCCTGCCGCACGACACGCGCGAGGTCCGCCTGGGCAGCCTGCGCGTCCGGTGCAGGCCGGGGGTCGGCGGCTTCGAGCGAGTCACTGTTGCCCACCGCCTCCTGCAGGGGGACCAGGTCGGGTTGCCGGCGGCGGTGGCGGAAAAAGTCGAAGGCGGCGTGGCTGGCAATGGCAAACAACCAACTCTTAAAACGACCGTCGCGGCGGAAGGTGGCGGAGCGAGTTTGCACCCGGAGGAATGTTTCCTGGAACAGGTCTTTGGCTTCTGTCGGGTTGCCGGTCATGTGCGTCAAGTATCCCAGGAGGGATCCGCCGTGCCGTCTAATCAGCTCTTCCATGGCTGCCTCGTCGCCTTCCTGGAAGGCGCCCATCAAGGCTTCATCGTTCTGTTCCATTCCGGGCGGACTCCCTTCTGCTTCCTGTTACGCTGGCGCGGCGCAATCGGTTGACAAGAAAATGGAAAATAATGAAGAAAGGATAACAGTCCGGCGGCCGACCGGGTAGGATAAAAGAGTCGGCTTGGCAAGGCCTCGGTGAAGGGAGATCGTTCATAGTGGCCGCGCGCGTGAGCGCGTGGATGAGCGGGAAACTGCGCGAAAGTGGCGGAGGAGCCAATCATCCACCGGCTTACGCCGGCGGCTACGCTAAGGTGTCTCCATCGTTTCCCCCCGTCATGGAGGCATTTCTGGACGCTTGACCAGTCACTGTTAATGGGTAAACAATTCCCTGCGCGTGGGGTATTCTATATATAGAATTTCTGATTGTGCGAATAACCATGACAAACTGGCTTGCCAGCCCGGGACGGTGTGGTCTGCTGATATTTTCCATCGCAGCGTTGGGATTTGCTGACGCCGCCAGCGCCGTTCTAATATGGAACGAATCGTTCAACTATTCCAACGGGCTCCTGTCCGCCGAGTCAGGCGGTCACTGGGTCAACTACAGCGGTACAGATGACATGGTCGTGAATAGCAACTGCGTGGAACTGGATTACCCCTCCCGGTGGGGCGACGATTATCGGGCCTTGGATCAAAGTTACACAAGCGGCAATCTCTATTACGGCTTTTCCATCAAAATGAGCTCTATTCCGAGCCTGGGTGGCACCTATTTTGTCATGCTGGGCTCTGGCACCTCGTTTTTCCGGGCCCGCGTGTTTGCTTGCGAAGGCACCGGCTCGAAATACCGCCTGGGCATAAGCAATGGGTCAACGGTCGGAGCCACTTGGAACTCGGATTTGACGTTAGGCGTTACCTATCGCGTTGTGGTGCGCGCGGATCTGGATACCGACTCAAACTATCTATGGGTGAATCCGGTGAATGAATCGTCCGTTTGCGTCACCAGCACCGTCGCTTCCGTCAATATTCCGGAGCGGCTGTATTTACGCCAAGCCGCGGGTATTGGCGTCATGACGATTGACAACCTGCGCGTGGGCACCACGTTTGCCGATGTGGCGAGCCCCTTGGCCACGTTCACCTTCCGGGCGTTTGCTCTCACCAACAACGCCGTTCTGCGCTGGACCAGCCCGGTCGCCTGCGGCCTGGCCACCAACACCGTCATGCTGCGGTCCAGCATCACCAACTATCCCGACAGCATTACCAACGGCACCCTGGTTTACGAGGGCGCCAGCAACTGCTTCGAGCACACCGGGCTGGCCAATGGCGTGACCAACTATTACACCATCTGGGTCAGCGATGACGGCGTGACCTATATTCCGCCGCCGTGACCGCGGGTTTAACGGGACAAAGCGGCGCACTATAGCGCATTAACCTATTTCATAGCCACCAGATGGCGCGTGCGGCGCCCGCGCCCTACCTTCGGAACGAGCGGGGCAGCAAGGTGGGGCGGGGCCGCCGGACCCGCCGTCAGGGGATGTCGCTCCATACCAGGCAACGGACTACGGCTACGATATATTTTATCATGCTCTAGCCACGGATTCGGGCCCCATGAGTTCAACGCTCCCGGGATTGCTTTGCCGCACCCGTATCGGCTACTCTCTGTCCCACACTTGGAAGAGGAGCAAGACATGAACCGGGAAACCGACATCTACACGTCACTGTCCGACACCCTGCGCGCGGGGAAATCCGCCGTGCTCTGCACGGTCATCGCGCGCACTGGGTCCGGGCCGCGCGAGCCGGGCGCGAAAATGCTGTGGTTGAGCCCGCGCGAGAGCCTGGGCACGATCGGCGGCGGCGGGCTGGAGTTCAACGTGCAACAGGCGGCCGCGCAATGCCTCGAGTCTGGCCAGCCGCGCACCGGCACGTTCCAGTTTACGCCCCAGGCCGCCACCAGCTGCGGCATGATCTGCGGCGGCACCATGGAGGTGCTGATGGAACCCATCCGGCCGGACGACACCACGTGGCCGGCGCTTCTTGACCGCGCGCGCAGCGCCGGCCGCCGCGGGGTCTTCTTCGCGGCCGCGTTGTCCGGCAGCGGTGAAAACGTGGCCGTTGGCCGCGGGCTGGTGGGTCCGGATTTCTTTGAGCGCGGCAGCTTGCCGGACGCCGTGGCCGCCGATGCCCAGCGGTTGCGCGACCTGGCGGCAGCGGGCGGCGGCCTGGCGCAGATGGCAGCCGCCGGCGAGGCGCGCCTGTTCCTGGACCCGGTGGGCATCGCCGAGTCGGCCTGGATCTACGGGGCCGGCCACATCGGCCAGGTCTTGGCGCCGCTCTGCGCCCGCGCGGACTTCCGCACCGTGGTCATGGACGACCGCGCCGAGTTTGCCAGCCCGGCGCGGTTTCCGGACGCCGACGACGTGGTGGTGCTGGACTCGTTCGCCGCGGCACGGCTGACCGACGGGGTGGACGCCAGCAGCTACCTGGTCATCGTCACCCGCGGGCACCAGCACGATTTGACCGCGCTACGCGCGGCGTTGAAAACCCCGGCGCGCTACATCGGCATGATCGCCAGCCGCCGCAAGCGCGACGGCGTCTACGCCGCCCTGCGCGGCGAAGGCGTGACCGATGAGCAACTGGCCCGGGTGCACTCGCCCATTGGCATCACCATCGGCGCCCTCACGCCCTTTGAGATCGCCATCAGCATCCTGGCGGAAATGATCAGCGTCCGGCGGGGGGCCGGTCCGGCCTGACAGAAGCAAATTCCGCGGGGCGAATTCCATATTGCGGCCGGCCGCCAGCCGGGGGTATCATGCCACCGGTTATTGTATGCGGTTTTTGCTTTATAACATCCGGTACGGTACGGCGCTGAAATGCCGGCGGCGGTTTCCGTGGAGCGGGCTGTTCCAGCGCACGCACCGGTATCTGCCCAACCTGATCGAGTTCATGCAACCCCTGGCGCCGGACATTGTCGGGCTGGTGGAGGTGGACGCCGGGTCTTACCGCGCCAACCGCCGCAACCAGGCCCAGGACATTGCCGAGGCCCTGGGCCATTACCACTATTACCGGTGCAAGTACGACGAATCGGGCTGGGCCAATCGCCTGCCCGTGTTCAGCAAGCAGGGCAACGCGTTCCTGGCGCGCGACACCATTGCCGACGAGCAGTACCACTATTTCAGCGACGGCATGAAGCGCCTGGTGATCGAGCTGGAACTGGAAAACCTGACCATCTTCCTCGTCCACCTGGCGCTCACCTACCGCGCCCGCCACTCGCAACTGGGCGACCTGTACTCGCTGGTCAAGGACGCCGACAAGCCCTTGATCGTGGCCGGCGACTTCAACGCCCACTGGGGCGACCGCGAAATCCGCCTGTTCCTGGCCGCCACGGGGCTGGTCAATCCCAACCGCGAGAACGCGCCGACCTTTCCGAGCTGGAACCCGCGCCGGCAGTTGGATTTCATCCTGCACAGCCCGGAGATCCAAACCGAGCGGTTCTGGATCCCGCAGGTGGCGCTGTCCGACCACTGCCCCCTGGTGCTGGATTTTTCCCTATGAGCCGCCGGCACACCCGGTCAGAGAAAGCCCGCCTGCTGCTGGAAGTGCTGCCCCAGCCCGACGACATGAGCTGTGGGCCGACCTGCCTGCACGCCATCTACCGCTATTTCGGTGACGAACTGCCGCTCGCGCAGATTGCCCGCGAAGTGCCGCACATGAAGGATGGCGGCACGTTTGGCGTGATTCTCGGCTGCCATGCCGTGCAGCGCGGGTACCGGGCCACGATTTTCACTTACAACCTGCAGACCTTTGACCCCACGTGGTTCGACCTGCGGCGCCGCGAGATCATCGCCCGCCTGCTCGAGCAGATCCAGTTCAAGAAGAACCACAAGCTGCGCATGATCACGCCGTTTTACTGCGAGTTTCTCAAGCGCGGCGGGCGCCTGCGGTTCGAGGACCTGACCCGCGCCACCATCCGGCGCTATCTCAACCGCGGCGTCCCGATCCTGGCGGGCTTGAACTCGACCTTCCTGTACCGCAGCAAACGGGTCTTCGGCCCGCGCGAGGATGACGACGATATTCGCGGCCTGGTGGCCGGGCATTTCGTCGTGCTGTGCGGCTATGACCGGGCCGCCAAGACGGTGCTGGTGGCGGATCCGTACCGCGCCAACCCCTACTCCAGCGATGGCTATTATGAAATTGACATTGATCGGGTCATCTGCGCTATTCTGCTGGGCATTATAACTTATGATGCGAATTTGTTGATCGTTGAGCCGCGCAACAGGGAGATGTAACTAAACCTTATGCAAATCTTTTTGGTGGTCAGCAATCCCCGTAAATGGCCACTGAAGATCCCCGGGGTTGAAATCATCCAAGCCAAGCGCTACCTGACCGAACCCGCCTATTCCCGGCTCACCAACGTTCGCGTCTTCAATCTCTCCAGCTCCTACCGCTACCAAAGCCTGGGCTATTACGTTTCGCTGCTGGCGGCCGCCCGCGGCCACCGGCCGATCCCGGACATCACCACCATCCGCGACCTGCAGACGCCGTCCATGCTGCGCATGGTGTCTGAAGACTTTGAAGAAGTGATCAACCATGCGCTGGGGCCCATCAAGGGCACCAAGTTCATCATGAGCATCTATTTCGGCCGCAACATGGCGCGGCGTTATGACCAGCTGGCGCGCATCCTCTTCAACGCGTTCCCGGCGCCGCTGCTGCGGGCGGAGTTCGTCAAGACCAAGGAGTGGCAGCTGCGCAACCTCGACGCCGAGGGATTCAGCGACATTCCGGAAAGCCATTTCGGTTTTGTGATCGAGTCGGCCACCAAGTACTTTTCCGGCAAAGGCCAGCGCTCGACCCGCCGCATCGTGCCCAAGTACAGCCTCGCCATCCTGCACAAGCCGGACGACAAGGAGCCGCCGTCCAACGAACAGGCGCTGAAGCGGTTCATCCAGGCCGGCAACAAGCTGGGCATCGAGGCCGAACTGATCACCCGCGACGACTTTGGCCGGCTGGCCGAGTTCGATGCCCTGTTCCTCCGCGAAACCACGCGCGTCACCGACCACACCTTCCGGTTCGCCCGCCGCGCCGAGGCGGAGAACATGGTGGTCATTGACGATCCGCAATCGATCATCAAGTGCGCCAACAAGGTGTACCTGGCGGAGATGCTGGCCCGCCAGAAAATCCGCACCCCCAAGACGCTGATCGTGCACCGCGACAACGTGGACATCGTCAGCTACGAACTGGGCCTGCCGTGCGTGCTCAAGCGGCCGGACAGCTCGTTCTCCATGGGCGTCATCAAGGTCAACACCCGCGACGAACTGGAAGCCGCCGCCCTCGACATGCTGGACAAGTCGGAACTGGTCATTGCCCAGGAATTCCTGCCGACGGACTTTGACTGGCGGGTCGGCATCCTGGACGGCGAGCCGCTCTACGTCTGCCGCTACTACATGGCGCCCAAGCACTGGCAAATCATCCGCCGCGACCCGCGCGGACGCAAACATGACGGCAACTCCGAAACCATGGCCGTGTCCGCCGCGCCGGCCGGCGCGGTGCAGGCCGCGCTGCGCGCGTGCCGCCCGATCGGCAACGGTCTCTACGGCGTGGACATCAAGCAGAAGGGCGACCGGTTCTACACCGTGGAAATCAACGACAATCCGAATTTAGATTCAGGCGTCGAGGACGAAGTGCTCAAGGATGACCTGTACCTGAAAATCATGGGTGTTTTCCTCAAGCGCCTGCAAGCGATCAAGTAGCCTGCGCCGCCCCGCCCCACCCATGCGCCGCACTTCCCGGGAGCTCCTGGCCCAGCCGCCCCTGCACCTGTTCGAGGGCGTCGGCATCGAACTCGAATACATGATCGTCCGGCGCGACACGCTGGACGTGCTGCCCGTGTCCGACAAAATCCTGCGCGCTGCCGCCGGCAAGACCGTCATGGAGTACGAGGCGCGCCACACCTGCTGGTCCAACGAGCTGGTATTGCACGTCCTTGAGCTCAAGACCCGCGGCCCGGCCCGTACGCCCGCCGGCTGGGCCCCCGTGTTCGGCACCCAGATCCGCCGCATCAACCGCCTCCTGGGCCCGCTGGGCGGCCGGCTCATGCCCTCGGCCGCGCACCCGTGGATGGACCCCGACACCCAGACCCGGTTGTGGCCGCACGACAACTCGGCGATCTACAACACGTTCGACCGCATCTTTGACTGCCGCGGCCACGGGTGGGCCAACCTGCAGTCCGTCCACCTCAACCTGCCGTTCCAGGGCGACGACGAATTCGTGCGCCTGCACAGCGCGATCCGCGTATTGATGCCCCTGCTGCCGGCCCTGGCCGCGAGCTCGCCGTTCCAGGACGGCCACCGCACCGGCCTGATGGACAGCCGCCTCGAAACTTACCGCCACAACTGCCGCAAGATTCCCAGCATCTCCGGCCAGGTGATCCCGGAGCCCGTGGGCAGCATCCAGGAATACCACGCCAGGATCCTGCGGCGCATTTACCGCGACCTGGCGCCCCATGACCCGGACGGCGTGCTGCGCGACGAGTGGGTCAACGCCCGCGGCGCGATTGCGCGCTTCGAGCGCAACACGATCGAGATCCGCGTGCTGGACGTGCAGGAGTGCCCCGCCGCGGACCTGGCCCTGGCCGGCCTGATCATCGCCGTGCTGCGCGCCCTGGCCGAGGAACGCTGGGCGCCCCTGGCCCGCCTGGCGCGCCGGCCCGTGCCGCCGCTGTTCAAGCTGCTCCGACGCACGATCCGCGACGCCGGCGACGCTGTAATTGACGACCGCGACTACCTGGCGCTGCTCGGTATCCGCGGCCCCAAACCCCTGACCGCCGCCGCGGTGTGGCGCCGGCTCGCCACGCAGCTGCTGCCGGCCGATGACCCGGCCTGGCCGGCCCTGGAGGTCATCCTGAACCAAGGCGCGCTCGCGCGGCGCATCGCGCTGGCGGTCGGCGAACCGGTCAGCCGGGATCGATTGCGCGCGGTGTACAGCCGGTTGTGCGACTGCCTCGCCCGGGGGCGCATGTTCGAAGTTGAGTGATTCGATGTCAGCATGAGAACAAGCATACGAGCTCCCCTCCTTTGCAAGGAGGGGTGGCCGCAGGCCGGGGTGGTTGTGGATGGTCCGCGCCCCGCTATAACTGTGGATGGAACCCGGACCAACCGCCCCACCCTTCGGGTCCCCCCCGCCTTGAAAAGGCGGGGAGCCCAGACAAGTGCCGATCTTCATGCAAAAGTGGCATGAGCCGGCGTACCTGGTCACCTGCGAACACGCCGCGCCCCGCGTGCCGGCCGCTTATCGGCACCTGTTCCGGACGTACGCCCACCTCCTGCCCACGCACCGCGGCTACGATGCCGGGGCGCTGCGCCTGGCGCGCGGCATGGCGCGCCGCCTGGACGCCCCGCTGCTCTTCCACCCGTACACCCGGCTGCTGATCGATGCGAACCGGTCGCCGGGCCATCCCGCGTTGTACTCCGAGGTTACCCGCAGCCTGCCGGAACCCCTGAAACAGCAGATTGCCGCGCGCCACCACGCGCCCTACTGGCGCCGGGTCTTCGCGGCCGTGGCCAGGGCCGCCGCGGACCATGAGCGCGTGGTGCACGTGTCCGTGCACAGCTTCACCCCGATGCTGGCCGGCGTGCGGCGCCGGGCCGAGATCGGCGTGCTGTACGATCCGGCCCGGCCGGGCGAGGTCCGCCTGGCCACCGCCCTGGTCGCGGCTTTCCGGCGATATTTCCCGCCGCCGTTCCGGATCCGCCGCAACTACCCGTACCTGGGCCGGTCCGACAGCCTCGTGCGCAGCCTGCGCCAAACCTGGCCCGCCGGGCAGTACATCGGGGTGGAACTGGAATTCAACCAGGCGCTATGGGACAGCCATGGCGATGAATGTTACCCGGCTTTTTAGCTGGTGGGACCATGCGGTACGGGCTAGGGTTTGGGCCAAGGAGGTGCGCGATGCTAGCGTTCCCTGGGTTGTGCGGCGGCCGGCGGATTTTTTCCAATGTTTGGAAAACGGCCAGTGTTTTTTTCCAATGTTTGGAAAAAGTGCCGCTGAATTTTCCAATGGTTGGAAAACCGGTCCCTGATTTTTCCAATGTTTGGAAAACCGCCGCCGGCCACGCCGTGGCCGGCGCCATGCTGCTGGCCGGCGCGGCCGGCGTGCAGGCCGTGGCGCCCACCCCGCCGTTGGCTCCAGAACTGGCGGCACAGATCCGCCTTGTGCTGGAGCAGGACCGGGGCCTGGCGCCCGGCAAGCTGAGCGCGGCGCCCTGGAACTTCACCGGCCAGAACAACGAGGACGCGTTTGGCTATGTCGTGACCGGCGCGGGCGACGTGAACGGCGACGGCTGCGGCGACGTCATCGCCGGGGCGTACGGCTACGGCGGCTACCGCGGCAAGGCGTACGTGTTCCTGGGCGCGACCAACGGGCTCAAGGGCACGCCGCCCAGCCCGGCCTGGAGCGCGCAGGGCGAGGCGCTGGACAACTACTTCGGCTACGCGGCCGCGGCCGCGGGCGATGTGAACGGCGACGGGTACGGGGACGTGCTGATCGGCGCGTACGGCTACGCGACCAACCATGGGAAAATCTACCTGTTCTACGGCAGCGCCACGGGCGTCACGGGCACGGCGGCCACCCCGGCCTGGAGCGTGCGCGGGGAAAACCCCTGGGACCGCCTGGGCCAATCCCTGGCCGGGGCCGGCGACGTCAACGGCGACGGCTACGCCGACCTGCTGGCGGGCGCGTACCTTTACACCAACGGCAGCGGCTGGGGGCGGGCCTACGTGTTCCACGGCAGCGCGGCCGGCCCGGCCGCGAGCAGCGCCGGAGCGGCCAACTGGAAAGTGAGCGGCGAGCATGCCGCGGATGTTTTCGGCCACGCCCTGGCCGGGGCGGGCGATTTTGACGGCGACGGCTTCGACGACATCCTGGTCGGGGCCTACAAGTTCGACGGCAACCGCGGCCGGATCTACCTTTTCCGCGGCAGCGCCGGCGGCGTGACCCCGGGCAGCGCGGCCGCCTGCCCCTTCAAGCTCGGTGGCGGGACCGCCCAGGATTTTTACGGGTACAGCGTGGCCGGGGCCGGGGACGTGAACGGCGACGGCTACGCGGACTTCCTGGTCGGCGCGCCCCAGTGGGATGCGGGCGGCAACCGGGGCGCGGTCTACGTGACCTACGGCTACGCCATGGCCAAGGGCGCTAAACGCTTCGCCGAAAGCGTCATTACAGGCGAAAATGCCAATGACCGGTTCGGCTACCGGGTGGGCCCGGCCGGCGATTATAACGGCGACGGCTACGCCGACATCCTGGCGACGGCGTTCGGGTTCCCGGCCGGCGCCGAAAACGGCAAGGTCTATTTCTTCCCCGGGACCTCGAACGGGGTGACCGCGACCACGGCGGCGGGCGCGTTCTGGTCACGTACCGGGAGTGCGGCCGGCGACAGGCTGGGCCTGGGCCTGGGCGCGGCGGGCGACATCGACGGCGACGGGCTCGGCGATGTGATGATGGGCACGCCCGGATTCTCCAACGGGGCAAACCGCGGGCAGGCCACGCTGAACTACGGATGGAGCGCGCTTCCCACCCACGCGGCCGCGACCATGACCGGCCAGAACACCTCCGATTTCCTGGGCTACCCGGCCGTGGCCGCGGGCGACGTGAACGGCGACGGGTACGGCGACCTGCTGGTCAGCGCCAGCCGTTACGACAATCTGCGCGGCAAGGTGTACGTCTTCCACGGCGGCGCCACCGGGCTCGCCGGCGCGCCCGGGACGCCGGCCTGGACGACCACGGGAGAGAACGCGGGCGATGCGTTCGGTTCGGCCGCCGCCGCGGCCGGCGACGTCAATGGCGACGGGTACGACGATATCGTGGTCGGCGCCGAGAACTACAACGCGGGCGGGGCGACGTATGCGGGCAAGGTGTACGTCTTCCACGGCGGCCCCGTGGGCATCACCAACCACGGCGCGGGACACGCGGGATGGAGCATGGTGGGCGAGTCGACCAACAGCCAGTTTGGCCAGGAAGTGGCCGGGGCCGGCGACGTCAATGGCGACGGGTTCGCGGACATCCTGGTGGCCGGGCAGGTTCTCTTCAACGCCCGCCGGCAGGGCACGGTGGCGTACCGGGGCAAGGTGTACGCGTTCCACGGCAGCGCGGCCGGCGTGTACGGCACGGCCGCGGCGGCGGCCTGGCACGCGCTGGGCGAGAACGCGGCCGACCTGTTTGGCGACAGCCTGGCCGCCGCGGGGGATGTGAACGGCGACGGGTACGGCGACATCATCGTGGGCGCGCGCAATTTCCAGGCCCCGACGCGGGGCCGCACGTTGCCCAAGTACCGGGGCAAGGCCTATGTATTCCAAGGCAGCAGCGCCGGCCTGCAGGGGCTCGCCATCCAGCCGGCCTGGAGCGCGGTGGGCGAGGCCGAAGCCGACACCTTCGGCCGGGCCGTGGCCGGGGCGGGCGACGTGAACGGCGACGGGTACGACGACGTGATCGTGGGCGCGCCCGGCTACCCCAGCAACAACGTGGGCCGGGCGTACGTCTTTTACGGCGGCGCGGCCGGCGTATCCACCGGCGCGGTCTGGCAGTTCACGGGCACGGCCGCCGGGGACAGCTTTGGCCTGACAGTGGCCGCAGCCGGCGACATCAACAGCGATGGTTACGCGGAGGTGCTCGTGGGCGCGCCCGGGTACCCGGCCGGCGGATGGCAGGGTTGCATGTACCTGTTCCGGGGCTCGCCCTTCTTCCACATGGCCAGCTACGTCTTGTGGACCGTCACCGGGCAGAACAACATGGACAGCTTTGCCATGGGCGTGGCCGGGGCCGGCGACCTCAACGCGGACGGGTTCGCCGACGTGGTGACCGCCGCGCCCAGCTACAGCAACGCCATGGGCAAACTCTATGTGTACTACGGCAGCGAAGGCGGCGGGCGCGGCGTGCGGTTGCGCGCGCTGCAGAGCGGCAACGATCAACTCCTCCCGCCCTGGGGCCGGAGCGGCGGCGGCAACGTGTTCCGGGCCCGGATCAATGGTTATGCCCCATGGGGCCGCGCGCGCGTCAAGCTGCAGGTGCAGGCGGTCCCCGCCGGCCGGATGCCGGGCGCGGCCGGCACGCTGCAGTTCACCAGCCCCGAATGGGTCGCTACCCCGACCAGTGCCGGCGGGGCCGAGATTTCCTTGATGTGCGGCGCGCTGCAGCCACAGGCGCTGTACCGCTGGCGCGCGCGCGTGCTGTACGCCCCGCTCACGGCGCGCAATGCGCCCTTCCCGGCGCATGGGCCCTGGCGGACGTTCCGCGCGCAGGCCGGCAACGCCGGCACGCGCAGCGGCAGCGCGTTCCCGCCGTGGTGGCTGCTGTTGCAGTAAGGTTGAAACGGGGAAGCCCAACCCCAGGAATGCAGCTGATGAAGTACTGCATGAAGAACCGGATCGCAACGGCAACGCTCATCGCCAGCGCCTGAATGGAATGCCATTGACGCGGGGAATGGTTTCTGTCAGCAATTCAGCAATCAAAAGGGCTCACCATGGCTGATATTTTACTCGTGGCCGACGATGCGGCGATGCTCCAGATCCTGCAAAAAGTGTTGGCCAAGGCCGAATACCGCGTAACCACGGTGACCAGCGCAACCGAGGCCCGTGCCCGCTGCGCCGCCGGGGCCTTCGACCTTGTCGTCACCGATCTCGGATTGGAGGGGGAAGCGGCCCTCGTCCGCCTGGTGCATGATTTCGCGGCCCGGGATGCGGGCCTGCCGGTCATCCTGGTTACGGCCAGGGCGACCATTCCCAGCGCCCTGGCGGCCTTGAAGGAAGGGGCTTTTGATTACGTCGTCAAGCCGATCAAAATGGCGGAGTTCCTGGCGTCCGTCCAGCATGCCCTCGAGTACCGCCGGCTGAAAAAAGGCTTGGAACGCGGCCAGGTCATGTATTTGCAGCACCCACGCTACCCCGAGCTGATTGCCGAGTGCCCCGGGATGCGCCACCTGTGCGCGCAAATCCCCACGCTCGGCGCCCACCGCGGGCCGTTGCTGATCCGCGGCGAATGGGGCACCGGCCGCAAGACGCTGGCCCGGTTGATCCATGCAGCAGTCGGCGGAACCGCAGCCCACTTCAGGGTGATCTCCTGCCTGGGGTACCCGGAATCCATCACCGACGTCATTTTGTACGGCGGCCGGCGCCACGATCAGCAGACCCACGAGCAGGTCCTGGCCGCACTGCAGGCGGCCCGGGCCGGGGACATGTTGTGCATCGAGGATGCCCAGGCACTCCCGCTGGATACCGTTGACGCGATTGCCCGCGCGCTGGATGGGTTGGCGCCCCGCGAGAAAATTGGCCGGCGCCCGACGCTGCCTTTCCGCTTGGTCGTCCTTGCGGGCGGGCGACGGGAAAGCCCGCCACCCGGCCAGGTGTCGCTGCAGAACTGGGAGGAACTCCTGGGGACCTCAGGCATCGAAATCCCGCCGCTGCGCGACCGGCGCGAGGATATCCTGCCGCTGGCCTGCTATTTCCTAAGCCAGACATGGCCGCCAGGCACGATCGCCCCGGAATTTGAAAAAACCCTGCAATTGTATCTCGAGGCCTACACGTGGCCGGGCAACCTGATAGAACTGCGCGACGCCATGCACCAGATGTCGACACTGACGCCGCGGGCAGCCCTGAGCCCGGACGATTTGCCGCCCATCATCCAAGCGTCGGTGGGGATCCTGGCCGCGAAAACCGCAGCCGAACAACGGTTGGAATCCTATCGCGGCCGGGCGTTGCGTGCATTTCTGGACGAAAAAATGAAAGAAGCTGCCACGCGCCTGAAAGCCCTCCAAAACGAAAAGCGGCCCCCGGCTTGATCTCCCAGGCGGGCGGCACATCCTGCGACGACAGCAGGAAGCGCCGTGCACCTCGAAAAATGGGATCATCCGACAAGTGCCTGTCTGGATTTAAAAAAGCAGGTGCGAATGGAAGCAGACAAACAACCACGGATGGACACGAATGGACGCGGATGTGAATCGGGGAAGATAGCGGATTGCCCTGAAATATCCGTGTTAATCCGCGTGCATCCGTGGTTCAAATTATTCTCTTGGTTTGCGGCCTCAGGCCGCGTCTTGAACGGGTGGCACCTGGGTTCCGAGATGGTTCCACGGATCTTGGACAGGGCAAGATTCGGGCATCCTGTTCAGTTGGTTATCCTGTCCAGAATTCTGGTCCGGGTTGGGCCACGCCGTGGTGATCGGTCGTCAGACAGGAACTTCCCGAATGAACCGAAAAATGCCTTTTTTTCGTGATTTGCCCTTGCGTTTCACCGGGCCAATGCCTAAACTCCCTGCAACCATTGAGGAGGATTACTATGCAGTTCAGTTTGGATATCAACGTGTTCACGGTCATTTTTTTGCTGCTGATTTTCCTGGGGCTCCAAATCCAGGTGGTCAGGCTCACCAAGAAAGTTGACGATCTGATTAAGAAATAGCCCTTTACCTTCAGGCCCGGAGCTGTGGTCCGCCGCCAAATGGCACCGCCGATCCGGGCACTTTTCCTGCCGGCGCATGGACTGCGCCACATCATGAGGGGTCATGGAGTTGGGTAGGGACTGCATGGCTGAGGATTCAAGATCTGGGGACCAGGCAGGGCCGCGGCCTAACCGCCGCCGGCTGGGATGCTGGGTGACGCTGATTTTGATGATCGGCGTGGCGGTCGCGATTCCCTACCTTGCGGGCGAACCGAACCGGCGCGCGCGGGCGGCCGGCGCCAGGATCCCGATGGGCATGGACTGGCGGGATGCGCAACTCCAAGCCGCCGGGCGGCATTTCTGTTTTTACGAAGCGCAGGAAGCCGGAACATGGCGCGCAAGGTCGCAGGCTGATTTTGCCGCCGGATTGATGGGCGGATCAAACAGCGCACCCGGTCGGCTGCACCTGGTGTTCATGGGCTGGACGCCGCGGCGGGCGTCACTCTTTGTTGAACTGGATCCCAGCGGCCGCGTAAGCCGCGTGACCGGACCCCGAGGCTGGGATTAAGCCAGTACAAGCCTGATGGCGACTCCTAAAACCCGTGCCGACGTGCTGCTGGTGGCGCGCGGCCTGGCCGAAAGCCGCGAAAAGGCCCAACGCTTGATCCATGCCGGCGCGGTCCGCATGGGAACGCAAGCCGTTGCCAAGCCGGGCCAACTGGTGGCCGACACGGCGGACTTGCAGGTGGCGGCCCCGCCACGCTTCGTGAGCCGCGGCGGCGAGAAACTGGAAGCGGCCTTTGTTCACTTCGGCCTGGACGTCGCCGGCCGGGTGTGTCTCGATGTTGGCGCCTCGACCGGCGGGTTCACCGACTGCCTGTTGCAGCATGGCGCGGCCAAGGTCCATGCCGTGGACGTGGGCCGCGGGCAACTGCACTGGAAACTGCGCCAGGACCCCCGGGTGGTCATCCACGACCAGCTCAACGCGCGCGGACTTTGCCTGGAGGACCTGGGCGAAGCCCCGGCGGTGGCGACCATTGACGTGGCCTTCATCTCCTTGACGAAAATTCTCCCCCCTGTTAAAGAACTGCTTGTGCAACATGGCGTCATAGTCGCGCTGATCAAGCCCCAGTTCGAGGCCGGGCGGGATGCGGTGGGCAAAGGCGGCGTGGTGCGCGACCCGCAAGTCCACGAGCAGGTGATCCAGGGCATCCGGACCTTTGGCGAAGAAACCGTCGGGCTGACGTGGCGCGGCCGGTGCGTGTCCCCGATTACCGGGCCGGCCGGCAACCAGGAATTCCTTTCCTTGTGGACCAAGCCATGAACGTCGGCGTGATCACTTTTCACCACCGGCCGGGGATCACCGAGGCCTTGGCGCGCCTGGCGGCCGGCGCCCGGACCATGGGGGTGACCCTGCTGGTGGAAGCCACGAGCGAGCCGGTGCCGGACGGCATTGCGGCCGTCTCCCAGGCGGAGCTGCTGGCGCGGGCCGAAGCGTTGATCAGCCTGGGCGGGGATGGCACGGTGCTCAGCGCCGTGGCCATGCTGCAAGGCCGATCCATCCCGGTGCTCGGGATCAACATGGGCGGCCTGGGCTTCATGACCGCGGTGCCCGGCGATCGGCCGGAAGCGGCGCTGGAACTGCTCGTTTCCGGGGCCTACGAAATTTCGCCGCGCGCCATGCTGTTGGGCACGATCTGGCGCCAGGATCAACCGGCGGAACAGCACCACGCGCTCAACGACCTGGCGATCGGCTGGGGCCTCAGCTCAAGCATGGTAACCATCAATGTCCGCATCGACGGCGAAACGGTGACGGATTACGACTGCGATGGCCTGATCATATCCACGCCCACCGGCAGCACGGGGCACTCCCTGGCCGCGGGGGGGCCGATTCTCCACCCCGCCATGAGCGCCTTTGTCCTCAACCCCATCTGTCCGCACACGCTCAGCAACCGGCCGCTGGTTATCCCGGACCACTGTCGGATCGACATCCTGATCACGCATACGGCCAAGGAGTTGCTACTGGCCGCCGACGGGCGCGGGCACCACAGCCTGCAGCAGGCGGACCGCCTGGTGGTCCGCAAAAGCCCCCACCAGGCGCGCCTGGTGCAGCCCCAGGGCTACAGCTATTTTGAGCGCTTGCGGCAGAAACTGCGCTGGGCAGGATCAAGCAAATAAACCATCATGGAGCTTGACCCGCGCCCGGCGCCCGGTAGATAAGCAAGGGTGCTGTCACCCTGACAAAGGAGCCGGCTGATGAAATGGACTTGCTTGGTAATGTGGCTTTCAGTGGCCATCTTGATGGGCATGGGGCCTGGTTGCGCGACCACCATCGGCCCGGTATCCGACCGCGACCTGACGGCGGACATCGTGCTGCGCCTTCAAAACGACCCGATCACCCGGCCCTTTCAATTCGGGGTGATGGTCACCGACGGGGTGGTCACGTTGCGCGGGAACGCCCCGCCCAAGGCCGCCTTGCGGGCGCGGGCCATATCCATCGTGCTGGCCACCCCGGGGGTCAAGGAAGCCATTGATGAGCTGTATCCGCCCACGGATGGCCTGTATTAATAGGCAGGGCCCATCACCGGCAGGCTGGCCCGCATGAAGCGCCCGGACGATATTTACAACGCCGAGAGCATTCCGCCCATGGCGCGCCGCCGACGGCGCTCCGACCGGCGGCGAAACTACGAGGCACGGGCCGCCGGGGCGGGGGCGGGCAGCGGCGGACCCAGCGGAGAAACGCTGGGTTCCGGATCTTCGTCCCGGCACTGGCGCCGCCACGCCAAGCGGGCGGAAGGGGGGCGCTGGAAGGGGGTCCTGTGGCTGGCGCTGGCGGTGTTGCTGGTGCTCTACCTGGGGTTTTTGGTTTTCAGCTATTTCCGCGGCGAACAAGCCAAGGCGGACCGCAAGACGAAACCGGACAAGAAGGCCGCAGCCGCGGGACCCGCCGCCAACGCTGCCCCGGGGGACGAGCAGGCGGCCGAGAAATTAGTCGCCGGGGCGCTGGCGGCCCGCGAGGCCCTGACCACCGCCGAGGTGCAGCAAACCCGCGAGAACAAGGATCGGGCGCGGGATGCACTTGACGCCGCCCTGGCCCGGTATCCCGACCACTTGGAGCTTCAATTTGCCCGGGCCGAGTTGTTCCTGCAGGACCGGCAGTACCCCCAGACGATCCAACTCCTGACCGCCATTTTGCAGGCCCAACCGGATAACATGAAGGCCCGCCTCAAGCTCGCGCATGCGTATTTCGCGAGCAACAACCTGCACCCGGCCCAAGTCATCATCGACTGGACCTTGCCGGCCGACCCCTATTCCTCCGCGGCGCTGGACTGCGCGGTCTCGATTGCCCTGGCGCGCCAGAATTACCAGGACGCCATCCGCCTGCTGGACCGGATTATCGCTTTGGATCGGGAAAACGCCGATGCCGTCGGCAAGCTCGCCATGGCGTACATGCAAATAGGCGAACTCAACAAGGCGATTGAATTATACAAACCGCTGACACAACAACCCAAGGCGGATTCGGCGGTGTTTTACAACCTCGCCCTGTGCTACGTGCGGCAGCCGGACTCCACCAACGCCATGGCGGTCCTGGAAAGCGCGGCCGAGTTGTACGATTCTGCGTTTATCGACACGTGGCTGCAGGCCAAGGAGTTCGCGCCCCTGAACCCGGAACCCAGGTTTCAAGCCTTGCGCCAGAAAGTGGGACAGGGATTGGCCACGCCGGTGGCCCCGGCGCAACCCTGAGGTCCGGTCACGGCAAGCGGCCGGGCCCCAAGGCCCGGCCTGACCCGCTGCGCAAGCTCACTCCGCGCCGGACAGGACCATCACCCAGCGGCGGTCTGGGCCGCGGCCGCCACCGCACCGTTGACCGCCATCATGGCGAACACCAGCACGAACAGAGCCACGGTTTCCGCGATGCCGAGGACCATCAGGTAGTTGCCAAAGCCTTTGCCGGTTTCTCCCAGCGCGTCCGCACCCGCCGCGCCGCAAACTCCCTGATACCAGGCCGAAAAGCCGATCGCCAAGCCGCTGAAGATCCCGACCGCGACCAGCATGGGCCAAAGCGTAGGTACCTGGCCTGCCGCCTTCGCAATGGTCAGCATCAGAATCATGCCATAAATGGTCTGGGACAACGGGGCCCCCACGAAGGTGATCAGGGTGAATGGCGCGGTTTTGCCTTGGGCATAGGCTTTTTTCCATGCGCCGATGGCCGCCGGCCCACCCGCGCCCGCGCCCAAGGCCGAGCCTACTGCGGACAAGCCCAACGCCGCCGCCGCACCGAACTTACCCCATCCTATCATGACTGCTGGATCCATATGTTTATCCTTTCTTGAACCTGTTCTTGTTCCCTATTTGTTTCACCGGATGTTGCCTTCCAAATCCAACCCCTTATGACCAGCCTGTCAGGGCTTTGCCGCCGGCGGTGCCTGCCGCGCAAACGGCTCGTAGGGCCGCCCGCTCCACTGGATACCCATGTGGTTGGAAAACTCCAGGGTGTTTAACCGGACGCCGTGTACGAGAACGCCCAGGCAAGCCAAGGCGATGTTCAGCGCATGCCCAAGGAATAGCAGCACCGCACCCGCCAATCCGCCCAGCACGCTGCCGAACAGGGGCGAGAGCATCGTGTTGAAGGCGCTAGCCATGGCATAGCCGGCTGATCCCACCGCGAACAAACGCACGTAGGACACCACGTCCACGAAATTACTGATCAGGTTCAGGGGCAACATGACATGGTTGAACCACTCGTCCTTTAAAACTTTCACCGGGGTCATAAAGAAAATGATCAGCACGGCCCCGACCCCGAACACGTAGTACATGAACTGGGGCATGCCGTACCCCAGCACCAAATGGCAGGCCATGAAAAACATGAACCACGTGGTGCAGGTCCAGCCGATATGTGACAGGGCGACAGTGCTGCGGCGTTGCAGGATCACGTTCCATAGGTGGGCGATTGTGATATGCACGGCCCCGAGCAGGAAACATAGGAACATCACGTTATTATCGCTGCTCAGCCACGTGCTATAGGGCACGGGCAACCGGGCTTTATCCATGCCAAAATACGAGCCCGTGGCGACGCCCCAAGCGATGGTGGCGCCACTCATCAGGTACATCATATGGAAAAAGTAGGCTGGCGCCTTGGGCAGTTTCTTGCGCGCGATGAACGTCAGCGCCAGAAACACCAGACCATACCCGGCATCGCCAACCAGCATGGCAAAAAAGATCGTCAGAAAATAGAGGAACGGCGCACTGACATCCACTTCCTTGTACCCGGGCAACAAGCCGGTCATGTCCAGCATAGCCTTGATCGGCTTGACCCAGATGGAGTTTCGCAGCAGCGTGGGGGTGGGGTCGTCCGGGTCCGGATCGGTAACCACCAGGCCCCACCCGTGCTGGCGGGCAGCGGCCTGCAAGGCCGGCACCGCCGGCTCGGGACAGTACCCGCTCCAGTAGTTGAGGTGCGGGGCGGCGCCCATGCCCGCGCGCGCCTCCAGGAACGCCACTTCATCGCGCTGTTGGCGCGCCAGCAGGTGCAGCGCGTCCACGTCGCCCGCGGTATCCCGGACGGCCTGCTCCGCGGCCGCCAGCCGCGTGGCGATCTCCGCCAGTTCCTGGCGCACGTGCGCCAGGCCCGCGCCCGGCAGGCGCAGCTCGGTGGCCTCCACGCTGAATTCCCCGCGGCCCACCACCGCAAAGTAGACCGTGTCTTTGCCACGGTTCAGGTCCACGCGCACCGCATGGTCTGGCAGCGCCACCCTGGCTTTGAGATCGGCTTGGTACAACTTGACGGTTACCCCCGCCTGTGCCAGCCGCCGGACCGCGGCCGGATCAAACGCGCCGTAGGGCGCCAGGCGGCGCTCCTCGTTGAGCAGGGTCTCGCGCCGCGCTTCCAAGGCCCGCTTCTCTTCCAGCTTCGCGGCCAGATCCTGGAACACCTCGGCGGCGGCGCGGCCGGAAGGCCGGCTGGTCTTGGCCGGGACCAGGGTGTCGGCTACGCGCAGGATTTGATCCAACCGGGCGCGGGCCTGGTCCAAACCCTCGCCGGCAGGGGGGCGGACGTGTGCCAGGTGCACCACGCCCAGTTCGCGCAGCCGGTCCAGCGCCGGGGCCTGGTCCTGGGCCATGCAGAGCACGGTCACTTTTTTCATGGGCACGATCATGGTTCAGCCCGCCTTTTCCATAAAACTCAATGCCGCTCCACGGTTTTCTTCTTGGCAATCTTGGCGCGCGCCACGGCCGCGGTGTCCTGGTCGCCCAGGAAAATCCGGACCATGCGGATGTTTTCCTTGCACTGCGGGATTTTCACCTTCTCAAACAGGTTGACCCGCTGGTTGGTGGTGCGCAGCTCCTCGCGCAGGCAGCGCTCCTGCTCATGCATCACGAGCTGCTCCGCGCGCAGCCGGACCAGGTGTTCGAGCACCTTGATCCCGTCATCCACCCAGGCCGGGGTGGCGAACAGGTCGGGCACGGCGGTCTTGAACTTGACGCCGTCCAGGACCGGGATCTCCACGCCGGCGATGTTGCCGATGCCGAGGGTGACGGTTTCCAGCTGCACGTAGGCGTCAAAATCAAAGGGTTCCGCGAACAGCTTCTGCCAGGCGCCCAGCTGCTGCCAGAGGTGTTCCTCTTCGGCCTTTTTCTCTTCAATGCGCGCCTCGAGCTGGCGCACCTCGACCTGCAGCTGGATCTTTTTCAGCTGCAGGGTGGGCAGAAACCGCTCGAAGCGCTTCAGCGCGTCGCGCTGCGCCTTGAGCTCGTTCTTGGTGTTCTTGATCTTGCCCATTTAGCCCTTGTGTGGCCAGAACTTGTCCACCAGCTTGGTCGGCATGCCGGTCTCGGCCTGGTCAAAGCAGTCGGCCAGGATGCGCCACCCCAGGTCCAGCGCCTGCTCGAGCGGAATATTCACGCTCAGCTCCATCATTTCCTGCTCAAAGCGCACGCCGTATTTCAGCAGCTTGCGGTCCCAATGGCTCATGCGGAAGCCCATGGCCTGCTTTTCCAGGGTGGACTTGTAGCCGGCGTAGAGCTGGATCATGGTGTTCATGATCGTGCGGTGATCTTCGCGGGTTTTGCCGTTGACCTGCTGCTTCAGGCGGCTCAGGGAGCCGAACGGCTCAATGCGCCCGTTGCGCAGGTAGAACTGGCCCTCGGTGATGTAGCCGGTGTTGTCGGGCACCGGGTGGGTGA
>CAZAYP010000073.1:0-25137 GCA_964489425.1 uncultured Verrucomicrobiota bacterium
AAGCATACGAGCTCCGGACACCCCAGAATATTCTCCCGCAGAGCCGCTGAGGCGCAGGGGGACCCTTTCGCATTCATCCTGTCCGTCCTGTTCATCCATGTTCATTCTGCCTCTGCTCTGCGTCACTGCGCCTCCGCGGGAAACCATCCGGCATAAACCCGAAAATTGCATTTGTTCTCACGCCAAGACGCCAAGATCGCGAAGCAGAATCAGATGGGATGTCCCTGCAAGCGCAAGAAACAGCCTTTTTCAAGGATTTTGGAGGGGCGCGCTTCGGATTCAGTTCACGTGCGCTCGCAAACCTTGCGGAAATGGTAGCCGCAGATAGCCAAGGTGATGGCCTTGGAAAAAAGCCGCGGATGTCGGAACTGTATCCAGCCCAACAGCTTCCAGTAATGCAAGCGCTCCCGGCCGACAATGCCAAGCCGGTACAATGAGCGGAGGAACGCGAGGATATCCGCGCCTTGCATCGGGGTGCGCAACCTGGGCGGCTTGTATTCCCGCAGCAGCGTCCGGATGCGCTGGTAGTAGTGTTCCGGGGCGTAAATGTGCTGCAGGATTTTCTTGTAGCCTTCGCGCAGGGTTTCCAGGCTCATGGCCGGGATGATGTTGGTCGAGCCATCCGCGTTGTCGCCCGTGACCTCCCCGCGCAAGCGGCCTTCCTTCATCATGCGCGCGTATAGCCGCGTACCGGGCGGGGCTTGCAACATCCCGACCATGGCGGTCACAATGCCGCTCTTCTGGATGAACTCGATTTGCCGCTGGAAAATGGACGGCCGGTCGCTGTCAAATCCGACGATGAAGCCCCCCTGCACCTGCAAGCCGGCGCGCTGGATTATTTTGACGTCCTCGACCAGATCGCGGTTCTTGTTTTGGTGTTTGCTGCATTCGGCCAGGCAATCCTCGTCCGGCGTCTCAATGCCGATGAACACCCCGTCAAACCCGGCTTCCACCATCATATCCATCAAGGGCGGGTCCTGGGCCAGGTTGATGGACGCCTCGGTGTTGAACGCAAATCCTTTTTTGCCCTGGCGCCAGGCGATCAGGGCTGGCAGCAGGTCGGTTTTCAGGAACGGCTTGTTCCCGATGAAGTTGTCGTCTACGAAAAAAACCGAGCCACGCCAGCCCTGGGCGTAGAGACCGTCCAACTCGGCAATAATTTGCTGCGACGTCTTGATGCGCACCCGGTGGCCCAGCAGGGCGGTGACATTGCAGAAATCGCAGTTGAACGGGCAGCCCCGGGAAAACTGGATGCCCATGCTGGCATAGCGTTTGTGGTTGAGCAGATCCCAGCGGGGCGCTGGCGTTTGGTGCAGGTCCGCGAACTGGTCGGTCGCATAGACCCGGCGCGGGTGGCCCTGCGCCCAATCGGAGAGGAACTCGGGCAGCGTCAGTTCGGCCTCGTTCAAGATGAAGTGATCCACCTCTGCGACCTGCTCCGTGGCGCTTTGGAACAACGGGCCGCCAGCCACAATGCGCAGGCCGGCCGCATGGCAGCGCGCAATGATCTGAAGGGCCGATTTCCGCTGAATCGCCATGGCGCTGACAAAGGCGCAGTCCGCCCAGGCCATGTCCTGGGGGGTGAGGTCGTGCACGTTGGTGTCCACCAGGCGCAAAGACCATGTGCGCGGCAGCAATGCCGCCACGGTCAGCAACCCGAGCGGCGGCAGCGCCGCCCGTTTGCCCACGAACGCCAGCGCATGCTTATAACTCCAAAAGGTGTCCGGAAACTCGGGATAAATCAAAAGGATATTCATGACACACGCTCCTCTTTTTGAAAACAGACTGCGCGATCCGGCGCAGGATCGCCATGGGGTCTAACCCTACCATGCAGCAGCGGATCTTTGCGTGCCGCCGCGGCCGCCATGCGGGTTTGGATCGCAACGCCAGCCGGGCCGGCGGCTACACGATGGTCAGGTTGACGCCGCCTTCAATGATACCTGCGGCCATGGCGTACCGGGTCAGCCCCGCGGTGTCGTGGATATCGAGCTTATGCATGAGGTGGTCCCGGTGCTTTTCGACCGTCTTGACGCTGATCCCCAGGTCCGCCCCGATTTGCTTGTTGGCCCGGCCCTCCGCCACCAACTGGAGCACCTCCGTCTCCCTGGAGGTCAGGCGCACGGCCTGCGCCTTGATCCGCCCCTCGCGATCCAGCGCCTGCTGCCGGTTGCGATCGCGATGGCGGGCAATCGAGGGGCTCAGGTAAATGGCCCCGCTATAGACTTCCCGGATCGCATCGAACAGCATGTGCGCGGAGTTGTGCTTCAGCAGAAACCCGGTCGCGCCGACGTCCAACGCCTGCTCGACGTAGGCGTAGTCGCTATGCGCGGAAAGAATGACCACCTTGGTGGCGGGCAGGGTCTTGAGAATTTGCCGGGTGGCTTCCAAGCCGTTAAGCTCGGGCATGGCGATATCCATGACCACCACGTCGGGCCGCAGTTTCACGGCCATGGCCACGGCTTGGCGGCCGTTTTCCGCCTCGCCGAGCAACTCGAACCCGGCTTCAGAAATCAGCAAATTTCGGAATCCTTCCCGGACGACAACGTGATCTTCCACCAGCAGGATCGTGATATTTTTCATGGACTTGGCCCGGGCACCCGGTCTCCTTGGGCCGCGCTTTTTTTCCGCTTTAAGCCGTTGTGGGCCGGGATATCCGCCCGGATCGTCGTGCCCTGGCCCGGCGCGGACTCGATGCTGAACTGCCCGCCGACCATCTCCACCCGCTCCCGCATGCCAAGAAGCCCCAGCCGTTGCTTCCCCTTGGAGCGCATAATGCTCTGCACATCGAAAGACTGGCCGTTGTCCTGGATGGCCAAGCCGATGGTCCGGCCGCGCTGCTGGATGTCCACGGTTACCCGGGTGGCTTGGGCGTGCCGCACGGCATTGGTCAGCGCTTCCTGGGTCACGCGGTACATCACCGTGCGCCGGGCGTTGTCCAACTGTTCCACCCCGGCGTAGATCCGCATGTGCACCCGGATGCGCGTCCGCTTCACAATGCTTTTGACAAAGGAATGGAGGGCGGGGATCAACCCCAGGTCGTCCAGGATCGTCGGCCGCAAGTTGCGGGCGAAGCGGTGCACGATGTTCACCGACTTTTCCACCAGCCGCTGCGTGTTGGCAATTTTCCGGCGGATGTCCGCGGTATTGATCGTGGCCGCGTGCTTGAGCGCCACCAATTCCAAGTTGATGCCGGTCAGGACCTGGGCCACCTCATCGTGCAGTTCCCGGCTGATCTTCTTGCGCTCCTCCTCCTGGGCCAGCAGGAGCTGGCGGGACAACGAGCGCAATTGCTCCTGCAGGTGCTGCGACTGCACCAGCAACCGGCTGTAATGCTGCTCGCTCTTCTTGAGCGAACTTTCCGCGGCCAGGCGCCGGACAATTTCCTGTTTCAGCTGCTGGTTGGCGGTGACCAGCGCCACGCTGCGTTGGTGGAGGCTGCGGTTGAGGTGGCCAAGCCGCAGGTTGGATTCGCGCGCCGTGCGATGGCTGTTTTCGATGGGGCTCAGGGCCGCGGCAAAAAAATATCCGGCCCGCCGGATCATGTCCGCCTGGACGCCCGCCGGGCCACCGGGCAACACCAGGGGAACCAGGGCCAACTCATGGACCCGGGCCAGGTCCAGGGTTTCCAGCCCAAGGGCCAGAGCCTGGCGGCCCAGGATCTGCGCCGGGCGGACACTGGCCTTTGGACCGCGCTGCAAAAAGTTGCGCAAGGCCGGCTGGTATCGTCGTAGCAACTCTTTGGTTTTACTTTTCATGCCAGGCTACCGAATCACTGCACAAACCGTCTTAGAATACGCATGGATTTTACCACCAACCGCTGCATGTTGGCCATGTCGTTTTTCAGCCCGGCGGCGTTGACCGTGGTCTCCACCTTGGTCGTCAGCAGCCGGACCTGGATGCCCACCAGCATCTGGGCGATGTCGTCGTGCAAATCGCGGCTGATTTTCCTGCGTTTTTCTTCCTGCGCCACAAGCAACCGGCGCGTCAACCGCCGCAACCGATCCTGAAGGATCCGGGCTTTCTTCAACAGCTCGACATGGCGCCGGCCGCTTTGCTGGGAAGCCTTTTCCGCGGCCACCCGCTGGCGGATGCCCCGTTGCAGGCGCCACCGCGAGGTGGCCAGGGTCCGCGTCCGCCGCGCCAGCACCTGGTTCAGGCGATTGATGCGGATCCGGCTGCTCCGGGCGGCGCGATGGGTTTGTTCGATCGGCGTGACCATCATGGCGAAAAATTGTTCCGCCCGGCGGGCCTGGCTGGCATGGCCATCCCCGGCGCGGGCCGGCCGTACCAGGCGGGCGACGGCCCGCTCATGCAGCTTCATGACGTCCATGGTGTCCAGGCCAAGCGCCACGGCCTGCCGCCCCAACGCCTGCGCGGACGCTGCGCCGGAACCCGCTCCGCGCTGCAGGTGCTGTTGCAAGGCGGCCAGGTAACTCCGCGCCCATGTAGCCTTGTTCGCCATCGTCATCCCGTGATTCTTAAATTCTTCCTTACTTTCCAGAACCACTATCGCCCGGCCCGCATTTACGTTCCATGGGGTATAACCCTACCCCGCCATCACCTTGCCACGCAGCCGGTCACCTGCTATGAAATGCTCCTGATCGGCTGGCCTTGCGGCAGGTAGGGTTACACCCCATGGAGGGGGAACAACAAGGGGCGCAAGATATCCGGCGAAGAGTTAGAGAACCGAGACAAACCAAGAGGAGGAATGCGTATGAAGATCAAGATGACCCGCGTTCTGGGTGCCGTGGCCGTTGCGGGGATCGTGGCGCTGGGGGCCTGCACACAGAAAGCCAATTCAGAGCCGACCCAACCCGCCGGAGTCGCGGAGAAAACCGGCGCGGCCTTGGATCAGGCCGTGGTAAAAACCGTGGCCGTCGCCACCAACATCGCCGCCCATACCGTCGCCGTGGCCACCAATATCGCCGCGCAAACCACCGAGGCGGCCAAAGCAACCGCCGCGGCGGCCAAAGACGGAGCCAACCTGGTGGTCGAGAAAACCGGCGTAGCCTTGGAGAAAGCCGGTGGCGCCGTGAAGCAGACGGGCGCCGATATGCAGAAATAGGCGCGGCATTCCCCGCAGGCGCCGGGGCCGGCGCCCCGGCGGAAAGCAAGCGGAACACGGCCCCAGGATAAGGAGCGTGCCCAATGCAGCTATTGCCAGCACACACAAGAAAAATGGCGCAGTTCGAACTGGCGGCGGAACCGGGAAGCCACGTGTTTGTGGCCGGCACGTTCAACCACTGGAGCCCGACCGCAAGCCCGCTGAAGGACAACCCGGACAGCGGGCATTACAAGGCCGCCCTGCGCGTGCCTTCCGGGACCCACGAATACAAATTCGTGGTCAATGGTGTCTGGACCCAGGATCCCAACTGCGCCGTCTGTGCCGCTAACGGCCTGGGATCCATGAACAGCATCCGGCATATCTGAAAGCGCTCAATGCGGGAGAAGAACATGAAAACATCTGCGGGGTTGTGGATTGATCATCGAAAAGCCGTGATTGCAATTATCTCGGCCAACGGGGAAGAAACGCTGGAGATCAGGTCCAACGTCGATAAGCAGTTGGGCCGTTCGGCCGGGGCGCGGTCCACCACGCCCTACGAGCCACAGCTAGTCCCGGCCGACGACTCGCGCGAACGGCGGTTCACGGGAGAACTCCACCGCTACTACGATGTGGTGATCGCGGCGATTCATGATGCCGAAGCCATTCTGATCTTTGGCCCCGGCGAAGCCAAAGGCGAACTCAAGAAACGGCTTGAGCACGCCAACCTTGGGGAACGCATCCAGACCATAGAAACGACCGACAAAATGACGGATCGCCAGATCGCCGCGAAAGTTCGCGAGCATTTCCACGGCTAAACGCGGAAGGAATTCGGCAAAGGCAGAACCACGGATGGACGCGGATGAACGCGGATGGGGATCGGGAGGATTGGATTTGTTCTTATCCGTGTTCATCTGCGTTTATCCGCGGTTCTCTTCCGCGCGGTTCGTGTTGATTACCCGTTTCCACTCCAGCCGAGCACGGCGGAAGTTGAGGATTAGGCCCACTGTCATCCCATAGGCGGGCAAAAAAGTTGGAAAGAATTTTCTGAACCTGCCACAAGGCAGGGATGAAAAAAGCCAAAAAACTCAATCCAACGCGGCATCCTTACACCATCATCAAGCAGGTATGCAATCTGATTCCTGGACATATGGTATCCAACCTGGCCAAGGAGCATGGCATTGAAGAGCCATGTCGAACCTTCGACGAATGGAGTCACGTGGTGACGTTGTGCACGGCCCAGTTGACCCATGCGCTTGGGCTCAATGATGTCTGCGACAATCTGCAGCAGCATCGCGCCATGCTGGCGACGATTCGTGGGGCCACGCCCCCGACACGGAACAATCTATCGCTCGCCAACAAGATCCGCACGGCGGGCATGGCCGAGGCCTTGTACTGGAAGATGCTGGAGCACCTGCAAAGCGTAAGTCCGAAGTTTGCCAAGGGGCGCGGGCGTGGGTACATGAAACGATTCAAGGCGGCGATTCACGCCGTAGACTCAACGACGATCCAGTTGGTGGCCAATTGCATGGATTGGGCCAAGCATCGGCGCCGCAAAGCGGCAGCCAAGTGTCATTTGCGCTTGAACCTGCAGAGCTTTCTCCCGAGTTGCGCGGTGATCGATACGGCCAAGCATCATGATTCCAAGCAGGCTTGGAAGCTGTGCGCGGCGCTGCGGGAAGGCGAAATCGCCCTATTTGACAAGGCCTACGTGGACTTCGACCACCTGGCGGATTTGCACCAGCGCGGGGTGTGGTGGGTGACCCGGGCGAAAACCAACCTGCAGTATCAGGTGGTCCGGAAACTCAAGACCACGGACAATCCGCGGATCTTGAGCGCCGAGGTGATTCAGCTGACCGGCGTCAAGACGCAGCGGGAATATCCGCACGAGTTGCGGCGGGTCCGGGCCTTGGAGGAAGTGAATGGCAAAGAAGTGGAACTGGTCTTTCTGAGCAACTACCTGACCTGGAGCGCGACCAGCGTGGTCGAACTGTATCGCTGCCGGTGGGACATCGAGGTGTTCTTCAAGGAGATCAAGCAGACCCTCCAACTGGCTGACTTTCTCGGCCAAAGCGCCAACGCGGTGCGCTGGCAAGTGTGGATGGGTTTGCTGGTGCACCTGCTCTTGCGGTATCTGGCGTTCCTGCATACTTGGGCCCACAGTTTCACCCGCAGCTTCACCGTGATTCGGGCCGCGTTGTGGAATCGCTGGTGTCTGCAGAGCCTGCTCAAAAGCTATGGGACAGCCGGCGGCCACTTCCGTATGTTGGCGCGGCCCGAACAGGCGTATTTACCGGGCCTGGCCCCGGTCGGAGAATAAACCTGTGCGACAGCCAATCGCCATCCAGCAAACACCCCGCAGCGAAATCGTAAATGCATTCCGGGCCAAGGGGTGAAAAATATTAGGGAATCGGCCGCCTAAACCGAGATTTCAGAGTGCTATGGGATGACAGTAACATTTTGAACACGACCAATACGGATTTAGGGCGTGGACATCATGCTTGTTTGGACGAAGTGGATGAAGTGCTTTCGCTTGTGTAGGCCTCGAGTTGTTGTAGTATCACGGCATGGAAAGACAAACCGTCCCAGGGCGGCAGACTGGTGGTCTGAAGGGCCAGCAAATTTCCGCCGCCCAGCAACGCGAGCGCGCTGTGCGCCTGGTCCTGATTCTCGATGTGCTTTCCCTGGCGCCATTCCTGGTGGTGGCCACCCTGGTCAATTCGCTGGCGCTATACGCCGACTGGCTCATCTATCTGAACAGCACGATGTCCAACCTGCTGTCCTGGCTGACATTGCGCCACATCGCCCGCGGCCGGGACGTCAATTACGATTACGGCCTGGGCAAGATGGAAAGCGTCAGCGCCATGCTCTGCACCATCCTGGTGGTGATCGGCCTCATTCTTGTCATTGGCTCGGGTGTGTGGCGCCTGCGGAACCCGGTCAGTCTCGACGCGCCGATCACCTGGCTGGGGGTGGCTGAATATGTGCTCGAACTGGGTTTCAACATCTGGTTGTGGCGGCGCAATTACCGGCTGGCGCGCCTGGAGCATTCGCCGTTGATGGAGACCCAGTGGCGCATGAACCGTGGGGACACCCTCATGTGCGTGGGCATCCTGGTCTCGCTGACCCTGTCGGTCATGTTGGCGGACCATTCCTGGTCAATCCATATCGATCCCCTGGTGGCAATCCTGATCGCCATCAATGTGCTGGCCTCCTATCTCACGGTTGTCCGTCGTTCGCTCCACGACTTGATGGACCGCACTCTGGAGGAATCTCTGCAAATGCGGATCGTCCGCAAACTGGCCGAGCATTTCGATGATTACGAGGCATTTTACGGGGTGCGCTCAAGGCGCGCCGGCGGCCAGACGTTCATTGATATTGACTTGGGCTTTGATGACAACAAGCGGGTGGCCGAAGCGTTGCAAGCGATCCAACACCTGACGCAAGCCATAGCCGCCGAGATCCCCGGCAGCGAGGTCCGGATCAGCCTGCTGCCGCCGCGCAAGGAACCCCCGCCACCATGACGCAACCAACCCTGCCGACCAACCCGACCACCCCGGATGTCATGCTGACCGGCGCCAGCAGCGAGATTGGCCTGCGCATCCTGCGGGAACTGGCCCGGCGGCCGGATATCCAGCGTGTTTTCGTGCTCGCCCGGCGCAGGATCCGAAGTTTCCCGCGCTCGCTCAAGGTGATCAGGGCGGACATGACCCAGCCCGAAAGCCTGCGCGCCGCCGCCGCCATTTTGCGCGCGGAGGCGTTCAACGGGGTCGTGATGCACTTGGCGGCCAACACCAATTTCCTGGACGAGGAGGCGTGTTACACGGTGAATTACCACGGCGCGCTCCATTGGCTGGAGGCCCTGCGCGCAGTGCCGGGGTTGCGCCGGTTTGTTTACCTCGGCACGGCCATGAATTGCGGCATCCAACCCAGCGGCTTCATTCGCGAGGACGATCCCCTCCCCCTGGAACGTGCGCAGCACCTGACCGCTTACACCCACTCCAAGGCGCTGGCGGAACAAGCGATCTACGGCGGCTCCTGGCCGTTTGAAATCCGCACGCTCAAACCCAGCATCATGATGAGCTGCGCAGCCGACCTGCCCCCGCTGCGCGACAACATTTTCTGGGCCGTGAAAGCGTTCTTCCTGATTGGCGTGGCGCCGCTGGGCCGGCAGGCCGGCATCGACGCCCTGCCTGGCGATTTTGGCGCCCGGGCGATTGTGCGGCTGGCGTTGAAACCGGCTTGCCGGCACGACAAGTACTTCATCGCCGCGGGGCTCGGGCATGCGCGCACCTTCCATGAATTCACGACGCGGCTGGAAGACCTTTTGCGGGCCAACGGGAACCAGGCGGCGCTGAACTATCTGGCCTTGCCGGTCTTTGGCCCGGACTGGGCTGCCGCGCGCGCGGACCTGTCGCCGTCGCTGCGCAAGCTGGCCGGCAGTCTGTATCATCATTACCAGTTTGTGGAAATGAATGTCCGGTTCGACCAGGCGCGCATGGTGCGCGAGTTGGAACTGGAGCCCAGCGAGGTGCCATCCCACTTCGACGTCCTGCCCACGCTCGCGCATTACTGGGACCGTGTGCGGGTGTCGCCGCGTACAATGGCAACATATATATAGTCCAGGAGACGGCTTCATGATTGCGACCTGCACCAAAGGCATGGGACGGGGACCAGGGCTGGCCGGCGCCATATTGGCGCTGTTGTGCGCCCTCCCATGGGCGCTCATGGCGCAAGACCCGGCCGCCATCACCTGCCTTGGCCGGCTGGTGCCGGGCGAAAAGCTCATGCGCGTTTCCGCGCCCGAGGGGGCCATCGTGGCCGACCTGCAAACGCGGCGCGGCGAGAGCGTGGCGGCCGGCGCGGCGCTGGCCACCCTGCGCGGGTTCGCCGCGGCGCGGGCCGCCGTGGCCGCCGCCGAACAGCAGGTGGCCGTGGCCGCCGCGGAACTGGCCCTGGTGCGGGCCGGCCGGCACACCAACGAGGTCGCCGCCCAGGCCGCGCTCCGCGACCGCCAGCAGGCGGTCTGCGTCCGCGCGGCAAAAGAACGGCGCCGCCACGAGGATCTCAGCCGGCAAAGGCTGATTTCCGATTCCCGCTTCGATGAGCTGCAAAGCCTGGTGGCGGCGGAAGAGGCCGCCCTGCAACGCGAGGAGGCGTACTTGAACTTCATGAAAACCGTGCGCCCCGAGGAAGTGGCCGTGGCCGCCGCGCGCCTGGCTTCCGCCCAGGCCCACCTGGAGCAGGCGCAGGCCGAGGCGGAACTGCAAATCCTGCGCGCCCCGCTGGCCGGTCGCGTCCTGGCCATTCACGCCTGGCCCGGCGAGGCCATCGGCCGCGACGGCTTGCTGGAGCTGGGCGATACGGACAACCTCTTCGCCGAGGCCGAGGTTTACGTGACCGATGCGCCCCGCCTGAAGACGGGCGCCGCGGCATCCATGACCGGCGAGTCGTTCACCGGGACGCTGCACGGCGTTGTCAGCGAGGTCATCCCCCTGGTCGGCGACAGCGCCGTTTACCCGGCTGATCCCACGGCCTTCGCCGACCGCCGGATCGTGATCGCGCGCATCGCCCTGCAAGACGCCGGGCGGGTCCGGACCTTCGTTAACAGCCGGCTGTTCATCTCGATCGCGCCATGAGACGGCCGCGCCTGCCCGCTTTTTTTGCGCCCGGCGGGATCCCGCTGGCCTGGCGGCAGCTGGCCATGGAGCCGCGCCGGTTTTCGGCGGCGCTGGCGGGCATCCTGTTCGGGACCCTGCTGATGCTTTTCCAGTACTGCCTGTACGGCGCGTTCATGGAGATGGTGGTTTTCCCGCTGCGCGCCCTGCGGGGCGACCTGGTGATCGTCAGCCGGAACTACGACTATTTTTATTCCAGCGAGCCGTTCACGCTGCGCCGGCTGCACCAGGCGCGCGCGCACGCCGGCGTGGCGCGCGTCTTTCCGCTCAGCACCGTGGTGGCCATGTGGCGCAACCCCGCCACCGGCCGCTCCAAGGAACTGGGCGTGCTGGTGATCGACCCGGCCGCCAATCCCTTCCGCCTGGGCGCGGTGGCGCGCCAGGCGCCGGCGCTGGCCAATCCCGAGAACGTGCTGTTTGACCGCGCCTCCGACGCCGAATACGGCCCCGTCGCCGGGTGGTGGGCGCGCGACGGGACCGTGGCGGGCGAACTGGCCCACCGGCGGGTCCAGGTGGCCGGCCTGTTCACCATGGGCGCAACCCTGGCCTACGTGGGCCATGTCATCATCGGCGACCGCGGCTGGCAGCGGATCGACCCCGGGCGCGCCGCGGGCGCCATCAATGTCGGCGTGGTTGAACTGGCCCCGGGCGCCGCGCCGCGCCAGGTGGCCGAACAACTGCGCGCCGCCCTGCCGGACGACGTGGAAGTCATCACCCCGGCCGAGTTTGCCCGCCGCGAGCAGGTCTACTGGCGCGACTCGACGCCGATCGGCTTCATCACGCTGGCCGGCATGCTGGTCGGGCTGCTGGTCGGCTCGCTGGTGGCCTACCAGGTCCTGTTCACCGACATCAGCGACCATCTCAGGGAATACGCGACCCTCAAGGCCATCGGCATGGACCAGCGCTTTTTCGTGCGCCTGGTCTTCGCGGAAGTGGCCATCCTGCAGACGTGCAGCTTCGTGCCGGCCGCGCTGCTGACGGAACTGCTGAACGCGCTGGGCCGGGCATTCGGCGGCCTGCCCACCCGCCTGACCCCGTCGGCCGTGATGCTGGTGTTCGCGCTGTCGGCCGGCATGTGTGTCGCCTCAGGCCTGCTGGCCCTGAAAAAGCTGAGAAAAGCCGACCCCGCGGAGGTGTTTTGATGGCCACCGCGCCCATAGTCAGCATGCGGGACGTGCGCCACGCCTTTGGCGAGGGCGCCTTGCGGCGCGAAATCCTGGGCGGCATTGACATGGAGCTTTTCCCCGGCGAAATGGTGATCGTCATGGGCCCCTCCGGCGCCGGTAAAACCACCCTGCTCACGCTGGCCGGCGCCCTGCGCAGCCTGCAATCCGGCCAGGTGACAACCCTGGGCACGGACCTGGCCGGCGCGTCGGACGAACGCCGCCTGGGAGTGCGCCGCGCCATCGGGTTCATTTTCCAGAGCCACAACCTGCTGGCCTCGCTGACCGCGCGCGAAAACGTCCAGCTGGCGCTAACCGTCGTTCCCGGCCTGGCGACCGGGCAGGCCCGCGCCCGCGCCCTGGACTGCCTGGCGCAGGTGGGCCTGGCCGAATACGCCCACAAGAAGCCGCGCCAGCTTTCCGGCGGCCAGAACCAGCGCGTCGCCATTGCCCGCGCCCTGGTGCGCCAGCCGGCGCTGATCCTGGCCGACGAGCCGACCGCCGCGCTCGACAAGCAGTCCGGGCACGACGTGGTTGACCTGCTGCGGCGGCTGGCGCGCGAGCGCGGGTGCGGCGTCCTGCTGGTCACGCACGACCACCGCATACTGGACGTGGCTGACCGCGTCCTGTCACTGGAGGACGGTGCCCTCGCGGAAACACACCTCGGCCTGCAGCGCCTGGAGCGCCAGCTGGACGAGCAGCTCGCGCGGTTGGCCGGCATGGCCACCGCGCTCGCCGGGCGCAGCGCGGACGCCTGGGCCCGCCTGCGCCAGGAGGCGGGCGCCGCGCAACCGGCGTGCGCCGCCGAGTTGGCCGGGCTCTGCGCGCGGCCGATCGGCCGCCGCCAGTCGGAAGAACTGGCGGACTTGAGCCGCCAGCTGGATGACCTGGTTTGTTTGCAGGCCGCCGTGGAAGACCTTGGCGGCCTGCTTGCCGGCGATGCCGGGCGCCTGCCGCCCCAGGCGACCGACGCTTGCGTGCAAAGCCTGGAATTCCTGCTCCAAACCGCGGCGGAAGCCCGGCAGGGAACGGCGCAGGATCGAAAAATGTTGCGCGCCATGACCGCCAACCGCGGCGAGGTCGTAACGAGTTCGCGGGAGTTGTACCTGGAATCCCAGCCGGCCATGGACGACGCCGCGCGCCGCCTCTATTTCGACCTCATCAACCTCTACCTGCGCGTGGTCCAGTGCCTGCACCAGCTGTTCCCGCCCGAACCGCCAACGCCAGTAATTTGATGTGGAGTGTCGCAGCGGTTCCATTTATAACACGCCCCAACAGCAAGGAGGGATTATGAGAAGGCACATGCTGGTGGGACTGGTGGCGTTGCTGGGCCTGGCGCGGGCGGTTCAATGCCCGCGCCGAGGATTTGCGGCGCATGGGGTTTGACGACGCATTCAAGCGCAAATGGAACTACTACTTCGCGTACTGTGAAGCCGGATTCGCACCGGGATATATCGACGACTGGCTACTCCTGGTCAACGCGCCGCGGGAAGAGTAGAAACGCGATGTTTGGTGACATAAGAGTCCGGATGCACCCGCACCAGGCCAAGATAGCCGTCCACGGTCAGGCGCATGCCGGTTCGGATGATGCGCGCCGCCTCGGGCACACCGGTCACGCAGGGTATCCCGTATTCCCGGGCGATGATGGCGCCGTGGATCAGCATGCCTCCTCGCCGCTCGACCACCGCGCGCGCCAACGAAATGACGAAGGTCATGGTCGGACTGAGCGCATCGCACGTGGGGAAGGGGTCGGGGGAAGGGGTCGGTCCGAGCATAGTTGTGGGGAAGGGGTCGGTCCGAGCATAGTTGCAGGTGATGGTTGTAAAGCAAAGGAACATCTTGACGGTCCTTTAGAAATCGCGTTTATCGTCGTGCCCCCCCCTTAATCCCCGCCCACGCAGCCGCGGGCTTAAGCCTGTGGCCATCTTCTTCCCCTCGGGAACGCCGCCGTGACGGCGGCTTCATGCCGTGGCTGTGGTCAGTGGGGTTGACGATGCTTTGTCGCGCGGCCGCCGGGCGGGGACTGCGCCGGCCTACTCGGGGTCAGGCCGCCGCACGCACCGGAACCCCTGCCGGCCAAAGTCGTCCAGCTCGCAGCAGTAAAATCCGGTCTGGCGACCCGCCACCCGGCTTTCAAAGGCGGTCAGCGAGCCCGCCCCACCGCGCCGGATACGGTTAGAGCCAAAGGTCGGCCCCTGGGGATCCACTTGTGAGGCGCTGGGATAATTGGAGCGGTAAAAAGCATCCCAACACCACTCTTCCACGTTGCCGGCCATGTCGTACAAGCCATAGCCGTTGGGGGCAAAGCTGCCCACGGGACTCGTCCAGGGAAAGCCGCCGTTGGTGTAGGCGGGATCAGCACCCTTAACCGGGTTGATGTCATACGCATACTCGGGGTGGCCATCGATCCAGGAACTGCCATAATTGGCCTTGGGCCAGGCGATATTGTTCGTGAAATCGGTCCAGGGAAACCGCGTGTCGGCGGCGCCGCCGCGTGCCGCCTTCTCCCACTCCGCCTCCGTGGGCAAACGATACCCGTTGGCGGTCCACCATACCCAGGAGTTGGTGAGCGGCACGGATTCGCCGCCTTTATAGACCGTGGCCGGGTTGTGGTTGGTCGCGGTATAGTAAACCGGCGTCAACCCCTCGATTTCGCTGCGGGCGTTGCACCAGGTCAGCGCCTGGCGCCAAACCACGTAGGCTGCGGGATGGTTGGGCGCCTTGCCACGGGGCAAGCCGTCCCCCCAGAAGCTGTAGCCGTGGTTGGTGGCCCACAGGTAAACATCCTGCCACTTGGCCGCGGTGACTTCGTAGCGGTCCATGAAGAACGTGCTCACGAACACCTGGTGCCGGGGCTTTTCGTCATCAAACCAGCCTTCGTTGAAAGCGTCGCCCATGGTAAACTCGCCTTCCGGGATCGTGACCATGCCTTCCGGGGCAGGGATCAAGGTGGGGGTCGGGGTGGGGGTAGGCGCCGTGGTGGCCGTGGGCGTGGGAGTGGGGCCGGGCGTGGCGTCCTCCGCCAGCAGCAAGGTGACGGGGCCCACCACCGTATGGTTATCCGCGGCCAAAAGCTTCACGGCCAAGCCGGCGGCCAACAGGGCGCCCGCCAACAGCATACCGCGCGAAAACCGCTTCGCTGCCCTGAAATAACCGTTGCCGTTCATGTTGCTCCTTGGTTGGGCTGATCTAACGCATAGCAACCGCTGCTTCTCATGCGAAGCTATGCGCCGCGCACCCACCTTCGTTGAATGCAACTGGTTATGCAACTTAATAGGGCCGCCAGTCGGAAATCGCGCAATCCCTGCGGGTGGCCGCGTATGCGCCCGGACCGGCTAGCGGGCCTTGATCCGGTAATAGGCGGCAGGCGCTTCATTCAAGGGATCGGTGTACGTGTTCGCCGGTGGCGTCGCTATTAGATCCGTGGCGATGGGCAAGAACGCCGATCTAAGATCAAGCGTTCTCATCACGTCATACGTCTCGCCCGCGCGGCTGAGCCAGTGGATCTCCACGCCCATGCGGGTGACCGCAACCGGTCCAACCCGCGGCGTCCAAACCGCGCGGTCATAGGGCCCGTACTCCTGAATGCCGCCATCGGTTTCATATTCCACCAGTTTGTAGCGGAAAGTGTCCTGCGCGTTCGCCCCGGCATCCGCCACGCCATACGCCGCGCCGATCCCGCCGTTGGGCCAGCCCTGCGCGGCGATCATGTTGTCGTTCACCTTGACCCAGGAACCGTTCATATCCCGAAACAGGTCGAATCCAAGGGTCTGATCTTCGGACGCCGTTTGCCAGCAGACCATCACCTGGCCATTCTCCTCGCGCAGGTAGAAATCGTACAATACCACGCGCGTGGGCCGACTGGCGCTCGAACCGCTGAATGTAACCGCGGCAACCATCGCCAAGGCTCTGCCTACCAGAATGCTACTGGCGTTCATCGTGATGGATTGATCGGCCATCATGGTTCCCCTGAACACGGCGAACGTTCCAATCGTCGCCGAAGACCCGACTTGCCAGAAAACGTTTTGGGCCTGGGCGCCGCCCGCCAGGACGACATCAATCCCGCTGCCCACGGTTAACGTGGTTCCCATCTGGAAGATCCAGACATCATTTACCCCGCCCGTGAGGGTGAGGTCTGCCCCCGTGATCGCCGCCGAGCTTGTAAACTTGTAGAGGCCCGGAACAAGGCTCATCCCGCCGATATCCCCGGCACCGGGATCCACGGCATCCGGGTCGGTTCGATCTCGGGCATCGTTGTACGCCGTGGTCAAATCGCCCTTGGCCACGGTTAACAGGTTCGTATCCACCACCGAGCCGACCGGCCCAGCGGCATCGACCGCGTAGATAATCCCAGCCACTTGCGCCGCGGTCAAACCCGTGATGGCCGCCCCGGTGGTCGGGCTCAGCCCGACATCCCCTTGAATGGTACCGCCCCCCGTAGTGATCGCGGAGCCGGCCAGAAGGGTGAAATTGGAAGTCGTTCCCAAGTTGACTGGTGCCGGACCGGCTGCGTACAGTATCCCGTACGGGGCCATCACAGCCACCGCCAGGACAAGGCCCACGAGGAGCCGTTTCGTCCGGTTCACGTTAAGTGCCAATCGGGCGTGCACTTGGATCGAACCGGGAGTTTGCTTGTTGGGTAGCATCGACATTCGTGTCTTCATTTTGGGGCTCCTTGCGGTTTGTTGCCATGGTCGAACCGTTGGGCCGGGATTTATGGAACGTCAATATAAGGGGTGATGAACGCCCGGTAGAAACATTGGGTCACGCTGGCCATTACGGTGACGTTGGTGAACGTCCAGGGGCTGGCGACCGGGGTATGCGTGGCGATCGCCGTCCAGTTCGTGGGGGATAGATCGGGGCTGGTTTCCAGTGTCAGGAGAAAATACGGCGTGGTGTTGAGGTCGACCGTTCCAGAGTCGTTGGTCGGCCTATGTCGGTAAACCAGGGCTCCTCCAGCGTTGGCAGGCTACCGCCCGCGCCGTTATAGGTAACCCCGGCAGAGAACGCCAAGGCCCGGCCTTCCATTGTGCTGCTGGTATCCATGGTGATGGCTTGATCCGCCAGGATGGTCCCCTTGAACACGGCGAATGTTCCGATCGTCGCGGAAGTGCCCACTTGCCAGAAAATGTTTCGGGCTTGTGCGCCGCCGGCCAGGATGACGTGGATCGTGCTGCCCACTTGCAGATCGGCGGCGATCTGGAAAATCCAGACATCATCGGGGCCGCCCGTGAGCGTGACATCCGCTCCGGTTATCAAAGCCGTACCCGTGAACTTATAGAGGCCGGGGACAAGGTTCATCCCGCCGATATTCCCGGCGCCGGGGTTCAGGAAATCCCCCGTAGGTACGGGGGTTCGATCTCTGGCCTCGATATACGCCGTGGTCAAATCGCCCTTGGCCACGGTTAACAACTCGGCATTCACCACCGAACCTGCCGGCCCGCTGGCATCGACGGCATAGATGGTCCCGTTCACTTGGGCTGCGGTCAAGCCGATGGCCGCCCCGGTGATCGGACTTGCTCCGACATCCCCATTAATGGGTCCGCCCCCCGTGGTGGTGATCGCGGCGCCGGCCAGAATCGTGAAATGGGCGGTCGAGCCCAGATTGACTGGCGCCGGCCCGGCCGCGATCAGCATCCCATGCGGGACGATCATGGCCACGGCCAAGGCAAGATCCATGAGGATCTGTTTTCTTCCGTTCATTTTGAGGGCCCGTGGGGCATGTGCCCGCATCGAACAGATCCCATGCGGATTGAGGCGCATCATGTTGTTTGTCTTCATGTCTCTGTCCCCTTCAATTTTCGGGCGATGGCGATATATTAAGGCCATCTCATGACTGCAACTGTAGTCGACCGACTTGCGCTACTCCATGGGGTATAACCCTATTGCGGAGGATTGGTAACCGATTGATCCAGCATGGCACGCACCTTGCAGGCGAGTTCTGCCGGCGTGAAAGGTTTGGGCAAATAACCGCGTCCTGCCGCGACCCGGCCCGGCTCCATACTGGCATCGTCCACGCAGCTCGACGTCGAGAGAATCTTTAGTTCCGGGCCAGCTAATTTCATCCGGCCGATCACTCCATTGCCGCACATCGACGGCAGATTAACATCGGTGATAACCAGGCGAACCGGCGGGCCATCATTTTCGCAAGCCTTGCGCAGTCCGTCCTGGCCATTGAAGGCGCGCAGAACGGTATAGCCCTGCGCTTCCAATATGTGGCCAATTAAATCGCGCACGCTGCGCTCGGCCTCGACAACCAACAAGGTCTCCGTTCCGCGTGGCAGCGGCGCTCCGACCTGGAATAGCGGCTGCGCGGCGTCCAAGGGTTCATCCACGGCCGGAAAATACACGTTGAATGTGGCGCCCTGGCCCACGGCGCTGGTCACGGTGGTGTGACCGCCGCATTGCTTGACGATGGTTTCACAGGTCGCCAACCCCAGTCCCGTGCCTTTGCCCTTGGGCTTGGTCGTAAAAAACGGTTCAAACAAATGAGCTTTTACTTCATCGGTGATACCCGTGCCGGTGTCGCTGACCGTGAGCAGCACGTAGGGGCCCGGAGCCACGCCCGGATGCGCGAGCGTGTAGTTGTCATCCAACTTGGCATTGCTCGTGGTAATGGAAAGGCGCCCGCCGCTGGGCATGGCGTCACGGGCGTTAATCACCAGATTCAACAACACTTGCCCGAGATAGCCGGAGTCGGCCTTGACTCGTCCGACGTGCTCTTCGCGGACAATATTCAGATCAATGTTGTCGTCGATGAGCTGGCGCAGCATCTGGTCCAGGTTTACCACCACCTCGTTGATATTGAGCACATTGGGCGCGGCGATGGCCTTGCGACTGAAGACCATCAGGCGGCGGGTCAATCCGGCGGCCCGCTGGGCGGCCTCGCGGATCGTCTCGACCAGTTTGCGCATGGGCGTCATGGTGCTGAGGGTTTCCATCATCCGTTCGCTGCAGCCCAGGATCACGGACAACAGGTTGTTGAAGTCATGCGCCATGCCGGCCGCGACCTGGCCCACCACTTCCATTTTTTGCGCTTCGATGAACTGCGCCTCCAGCTTCTTGATCGCCGTCACCTCGTGGCTTATTTTCGAAGCGCCCACGACCTCCCGATTCCTGACCTCGATCGGGAAAATATTCACGGACGTGTTGACGAGCGATCCGTCCTTGCGCCGGCGCACCGTGTCACAAGCCGCCACCGGCTTGCCCTGCCTCACGTTTTTCAAGATCCGCAGGTACTCGTCGTAATGATCCGGAGGAAACAAAACCGCCAGCGAACATCCGATGATTTCTTCGGCCGTGTATCCATACTGGAGTTCAGCGCCGCGGTTCCAACTGATGATGACGCAGTCCACGGACATGCTGATGATGGCGTCTTCCGAGTATTCAACAATGGCGGCCAACCGGGCCCGGTCTTGCTCGAGCGATTTGCGCTCGGTGATGTCCTCGGCGATGCCCGCAAAGCGGATGATCTGGCCTTGCCCATCGCGCACCGGATAGCTCCGCGCCCAGATCCAGCGGATCGTCCCATCGAGACGCACGATGCGGTACTCCATTTCGAACCCACCGGTCGCGTTCTGGCCGGCTAACGCACCCGCTACCCGCGCGCGGTCTTCGGGGTGAACGGCGTCCAGGAAGGTTTGGAAATTGTCGTAGAGGCTTTGGCAGGTGCGGCCGCAAATGGTCTCGTAAGCCGGGCTGATGTAAAGCACGGCATCGTCGGCCGCGTTCTTGACCCAGAAAACCTGCTGCAGGTGGGCCATCAGCTCCCGGAACTGCGCATCGCCCTCGCGCCGTTCGGAAACCACAGGGCCCGCTGGCAACTTGTGGCTGGGCGTACGGTTCCTTTTACCGTTGTTCTTCATGGATGTCACCTCCGTCAGGGCATTGGATTGTAATCAGTTTTTCGCAGCCAGCCCTCATTTCTCCAATTCCATGGCCGCCAGCACGTCGGCGAGCGGCAGCGTGGCAAACGTGGTGGCGGAATCGGACATGGCGTAAGGGATAATGAGCTGGCGGCCATGCAACAGGCTGCCGCACGAGTAGACGACGTTGGGCACATAGCCTTCGCGCTCATTCTCATTCGGCTTGATCAGCGGCTCGCGCAAGCGGCCGATGACCCGGGTCGGATCCTCCCGGTCGAGCAGGAACGCGCCGATGCAGTATTTCCGCATGGCGCCGACGCCGTGGCTGAGCACGAGCCAGCCGGCCTCCGTTTCGATCGGCGATCCGCAGTTACCCATCTGGATGATTTCCCAGGGGAACTTTGGCCGCAGGACGACTTGCGTGGAGTGCCAGAAATGGAGGTGGTCCGAAAACATCACGTAGATATTTTCGTAATCCTGGCGGCCCAGCATCGCGTAGCGGCCGTTGATCTTACGCGGGAACAGCGCCATGCCTTTGTTCTGCACCGCCGGCCCGTTCAGGGTGATGAACTTGAAGTGTTGGAAGTCCGGCGTCTCGATGAATTGCGGCAGGATCATGCGGCCATCATAGGCGGTGTACGTCGCGTAGAAGGTCCGCGTGCCGTCTTCGTTTTGAAACTGCACGAAGCGGGCATCTTCGATGCCGTTGCTTTGCGAAGGCGTGGTGGGAAACAGCACGCGTTCCGACAGGTCAGAACCTGGCGCGAAGTGCACCTCATAGTTTGACTGGGCCAGCATGACGACCTTGCGCGCCACGTCCGCGGCCTCCTGCTTGCGAGCCCGCAGCCGGCGCGCGGCACGATGCACACTGGCGCGCAGATCTTCCATGGTGAACGCATCGGGCAGGTCGTGCAGCGCCCGCCGGCTTAGACCGCCTTCCAGCCCAAGTTCCTGGAGCTTGCGGCCAAACAAGCGCTTATCGTAGGACGCATTCGGCGCCTGGGCAGGCTCCAGGCAGTAGTGTTTGGGCGGGGTGACGTTGATATTGGCCCCGGCATCCAGGATTCCGGCACGAAACGTGATCGAAGAGATATGCCCTTCGCCCGTGGCCCGCAGGCTAAGGATGAAGCGCAGGGCGCCACGCGGCAGGCGCGTCTGATCCGGGTGCGGCACGATGGAGGGATTGAACAGCGCCGCCGCTTCGAGTGAGTACTCATGGCTGAAATAGGCGCCGAGCAACAGCGCGCGTTCCCGGGACAGTTTCCGGGCGCTGCGCAGGCACGGCCGCACCTGCTCAAACCGGCGCAGCAGGAACTCGTCTATCTTTGCATGCCGCTGGCTGAATTCGGCGCGCACCTCCGCCCACAGGGCGTGAACCTGGCTTTCGGGCAGGTCCATGACCTGGGCGCAGATCCGGTAGGCGCGCGGGTCCCCGGTTTGCAGAAACGGACGGAGCAGTACCCGGGTGCGGTCCGGATGCAATACCAGGTTCGTACGGTGGAGCGGAATGGTTTTCATGATGGACTGCGCGCGGGTTGGTTGAGGATCGTGGCCGTGTTTTGCATGCGTTGCATTTCCGCGAGGGAAAGCAGGAAGGCGAGCGTCGATTCCGCGCCCTGGTTGCCGTTGACGCGATCCACGTGCAGCGCATCCCGGCAGCCGCCGGTGCTGGGGGAATACAGCTCCAAGCCCAGGTCGTTCCAGCCCAGGAACCAGTCGAACGCGCGCTGCGCCTGCTCGAACCACCACGGGTCGGAAGTGGCCCGGTAGGCCGCAAGGCTGGCTGATACCATGGCATACGCCTCGATCGGCTGCTGATCGAAGCAGGCGCGGGGCCCGCCGCGGCGGTAAAACCCGTTACTGCCAATCGGGCGCAAGTGCCCGTTCTCCGAGGTCTGCACATCCGCCAGCCAGCGCAAGGTTTGCAAGCCGCGCTCCAGCACCGCAGGCTGGCCCGTGCCGCGCCCGCTGAGAATCAGGGCGTGCGCGAGCCGGGCATTGTCGTACGCCAGTTCCTCCTCAAACCAGGGCCAATCCGGCTGGGCCGTTCGGTCGTATAACCCCATGAGCAGCGTCGTGAGGGAGTCGCGGGTCTGGGTGACCGCCCGGTCGCCATTCAGCCGGCGGAGATATTCGTGGATGCCCATGAGGCCGTATGCCCACGCGCGTGGCGACGTGAAGTTCATCACCGCGGGCAGCGCCTGCGCGAACAGCTGGCCGGCCATGACCTGGAAACTGCGATGTGGCGAGCGGCCCGCGCTCAGGCCCAAGGCCCAGAGCGCGCGCGCGTGGCAATCCTCCGACCCCTGTTCGTCCAGCCAATGGCGCTCGAAGCTCAGGTGGTTGTGGAACCGCTTCGTTTTAGGATCAAAGGCATGGTGGAGAAACGCCGCATAGGTCGTGGCCAGCGTGCGCATGCGTATGGGTTCCTCTTTCAGGACATCGAGCAGGATGGCGAGTATAAAGGCGCGCGCGTTGTCGTCCGTGCAGTACCCCTCGGAGAAATTCGGCACGGTGAAGATGGCGTGCTGGAAGATGCCGGTCGAGTCGGTCATACGCGAAAGGTGATCCAGCTTCAGCTCCGGGAGTTGGCGCGGCGCCTCGTCCAGGGTTTTCGTGGCAAACGATTTGCGCGACTGGACAGCGCCTTCGATCCGCGCCTTTTCAAACGCCTGCATATACATCCGGGCCACGTTGCTCCACACCATGTCGCGGCCCAGCTTGTACGCGTTCTTGCGCATGGCATGGCGGCGCGTCTCGTCGCGCAGCAGGCCGCGCACTTCGCGCGCAATGGCCGGAGCATCGCCAAAGGGCACCAGCACGCCGCGCCCTTCGGCCAGCAACTCGGCCGCGTGCCAGTACGGCGTCGAGATCACCGCCTTGCCCGCGCCGAATGTATAGGCCAGGGTGCCCGAGGTGCTCTGCGCCTCGTTGAGATAGGGCGTAATGTAGATATCGGCCGCGCCGATAAACTCCTTCAACTCTTCAAGTTCCACGAAGCGGTTGTAAAATATGACGTTTTTCTGGACCTTGTTCTTCTTCGCCAGGCGCTCAAGACCCAGGCGGTAGACCTCGCCTTGCTCGCGCAGTTCGTTCGGATGCGTGGCGCCGAGCACGATGTAGACCACCTCGGGATATTCCGCCAGGATGGCCGGTAGCGCCTGGAGCACCTGTTCGATGCCCTTGTTCGGCGAAAGCAGGCCGAAGGTGAGCAGCACCACCCGGCCCTCCACCCCGAACTGGTCCTTGTAATAGTTGGGGTCCACGAATGGGATGTCGGGGATGCCGTGCGGGATCAAGTCCAGCTTCGCCGGTGGCGCCTGGTAAATCTCGCACAGCATCTGCCGGCTCCGCTCGCTCATAATGACCATCCGAGTCGAACGCGCAATCAACTCCTGCATCACGCGCCGCTGCTCTTCGTTGGGTGTGCCCAGGACAGTGTGCAGGGTGGTCACCACCGGCATGTTCAACTCGCGCAACAACGCTAGCAGATGGCTGCCGGCTGGCCCCCCGTAGATCCCGAACTCGTGCTGCACGCAGACGATATCCACGTTGCTGATATTCAGGAAGTCAGCCGCGCGCCGGTACGAGGGCAGGTCCTGTTCCTCGATCTCGAAGCTGACAACATCCGGATACTCGTAGCCGCCCGCCTGGTCGTTCACCGGCACGGCGATGCATTGGCTTTGCGGGTGTTCCGCAGCCACCGCGGTCAGCACGTCGGAGGTGAACGTGGCGATCCCGCATTTGCGCGGCAGGTAATCGCCTAGAAATGCGATCTTCTTAATTTCAGAACGGGCATCCATACGTCGTTGCTCTTGTTATTCAGTTTCATTCGACTTTGCCAACCCATGCCGGGCGGCCGCCGGCAAGACCTCGAAGACGCCGGCGGCTTCGACCGTCACGCCCGCCCTTCCCCTTCCGTTTCCAGCAGCGCCTTGGCCCGGGCCCGCTGAACCGGACCAGCTCTCTTGGCGCTACTTCTCAGCACCCGACGGCAACGCGATGGCTTCCTTGACGTCCTTCAGTTGAATGCTGAACTCGCCATCGGGGGACTGCCCGACAATGGTATTGTCATAGCCATAGGTTTTGCCCACTTTCGGCTGCGGGTCGTTCTTGAGCGTGACTTCGACGGGATAGACCTTCTGCGCAGCGGCGCGATCGCCAACGACGATCCGCTCAATTTCATTCCAAGGTATCGTGACCGTACCCCCATCGGGCATGTTCAGGCGAACGACCGGAGCCGGCGCCCCGGCGAGTGCTACAGGATTGGACCCTTTGTCCCGGCCCCGTTCCACCAGCGTGGCGTTGTCGAGAATCACCACCGCCCCGCTGCGGCAGATGACTTTCAGCCGGACGGCCACGGCCGCTTGATTCGTGGCGGGGGCGACCACGGTTGACCCGGCGGGTAGCTCCCGCCCGGGGAACTCGGTCGCTTTAATGTTTTCGGCCTCGCCCCAAGCGAACAGGGGTAGGCATCCCGTGACGATAACGATAGCCAGTTTGCAGTGCATGTTACTTCTCCTTTTTAGGTTCTGCCGATCCGCAGCGCGCCAAAGCAGCGGGCCGAACCGGCCATGCTCATCAACGCGTTGCCATGTTTTCTCCCATACGCACACTCCGTTCAAATCGCAGGCGCGGCCGGCTCACCTGCCGATCAGAATCAGGATCCCGGCGGCCAGCGCGAGGATCGGGATGATGATGCTCAACTGGCCGAGGCTGATACCAAACAGCCCGATCAGCCCGACAACGATCAGGTAAATGGCAAGCAGGATCATGCCGATATTTTTTTGGATGCTCATGGTACGCTCCTAATTAGGTTTGGCTTCTTCATGCCCATCTCTCTTCTTTTTCTGATAGTAGGTTAGCCTGCGGACTGGCCCGGTTCCATGGGGTGTAACCCTACCTGCGCAAGGAGCGCGTGAAACCAAACCCGACCTTCTCCAGATATTTCCCCATCAGCGCACACGCGCCGCCCCATGCGGTCAGTGGTTTTTGCGTAAAGGCAATCTTGTGCAGGGGAAGAAACTCTTCCAAGAACGCCAGGACCGATGCGGGCCAGTTCGGCCGATGCCCCCCAACGCTGACGCTGGGCGCGTAGGCATCCTGCGCTCGCAGATAGTCCGTCCGGAGTTGATAAAGCCGGGCGCGGCCCACCCCCAAGTCGTGCGCCGCGGTGGCCGCGTCACGTTCCCCGCGTTGAAGGCCTTTAACACGTCCCGGATGAAGATCGGCGGCAACCGATTGCAGAGCTGTTTTTTTTCATCCCGCTATCATGTCAAAATCCCATCCGGCTGTCGCGCTGCTCTTGGGGGCTATGCCCCCACCCCCCCGGAGTTTAGCCTGACTTCCCCGGCGCTATGCGAAAAGGCCTGTAAAACAGGGGGTCATCG